>NZ_RQIH01000009.1 GCF_003939025.1 Rhizobium sophoriradicis | reverse complement strand
TCTCTATCGCTGTCTTGCACGCGACCATCAGGCCCATCGCCATCGACCAGCTGCTCCATCGGCTGCGCGAGCCTCCGCGAAGGCGATGCGCCATCGCACATCGACGGCTAAGTTAGCGCCTATGGGGTCAAGCCCGAGGACGACGGAGAGTGGGGTGAGTTTCGCGCAAATCCAGCGATGGTGAGGGAATAGCAGCGGCGTTGTGCCTCTTGCAGATCGCCCTCCCTAACCTCCGTTGCACCTCTTGCAGATCGCCCTCCGCAACCTCCGTTGCGCCTCTTGCCGATCGCCCTTCCCCAACCTCCGTCATTCCAGGCCTTGAGCCTGGAATCCATCGCCGCAGTCGAGGGGCCAGCATGGGTCCTCGGGTCAAGCCCGAGGACGACGGAGAGTGGGGTGAGTTTCGTGGCAAATCCAGCGATGGTGAGGGAATAGCAGCGGCGTTGTGCCACTTGCATATCGCCCTCCCCAACTTCCGTCATTCCAGGCCTTGAGCCTGGAATCCAATGGCAGCAGCCGAGGGGCGGCGTGAGTTCACGGGCCCAGCCCGAGGACGACGGAGGGCGGGGTGAAAATGCTCACCCGCCCTTCGCTTTCCGCAGCGCGATCAGCCCGCGGCGCAGCCACAGCAATTGCTGCGGCGGCATGTGGCGCAGATGGTCGTAGTCCATCACCGCGACATTATAGACGGTGCTTCGCACCTGCGGGCCGTCCTCGCAGGCAAGCAGGATCGCCTGCAGCGCCATCATCCGGTTGCTGGCCTTGCGGGCGCGGTCGGCGAGGCTTTCGGTCACCTCACCTTCATGGCCCTTGACGGCAAAGAGCGATTGGGCCCTCGGGCTCGGTGCCGGGATGCCCGTGGTCTTGTGGTAGCGGGCCATGGCTTCGGCATAGTCGTCGCCGGCCTGGCGCTGTTCGTCGGTGATGGCGCCATCGAGGAACATGCGGCCGAGGGTGTAGCCGGCATAGGGGCTCCTGACCGTCTCGTCATCAACCGTCCTGTTGAAGCCGTGGATGCGGCGGCGGGCGGCGACCGCGACGCTGACATTGTCCTTCTCGGTCTCGAAGGGCTTGATCTTGCCGCAGGGGAAACGCTCGACATTCGTCTTGCGCGGCCGGCCGGCGCCTTTGTTTACCCGCTGTGTCTTCACCTTGGTGGCCTTGCCGCCCATCTGATGTCCTTCCTATCGAATGATGCCGTTTCTAAGTGCTGCGGCGACCAGGGCGGTCTCCTTGAAGACGCCGAGTTTCGCCTTGGCATTTGATATGTGGGTGTTGACGGTGATCGGCGAGATGCCGAGGATGGCGCCGATCTCGGCGGCGGTCTTGCCGGCCGCCATCCAGCCGATGATTTCGCGCTCGCGCGGGGTGACGGCGTTCATGGCGCCGGCCCGTCGATGGTCGGCACGCGCGGCATCGTTACATGGGCGCCCGACAGCGTCACCCGCGTCACCCGGTCGGGATGGCGGGTCGGCGCGGACAGCTCAGCGTCAGGCGGCCTGGGCGCCAGCTGGCGCGAGGGAAACCGGTCGCGGTTGCGGTGCGCCATGTTGATGACGGTGTTCTTCTTCGAGCCGAACAGCTCGGCGATCTCTCGTGCCGAAAAGCCCGCCTGCCAGAATTTCTGCGCCTCGGCGATCTTGTCTTCGGTCCAGAACAGCTCTCTCATCCCACCGTCTCCTGTGCGTCTCGTGCGGCCCTTGCGATGACCGGGTTGTCGGGAAACATGCTGGCGAGCTGCCGCCTGGCGTTGAGGCTGCCGTTCGCCGCCTGTCTCAGCAGTTGCATCTTGTAGGCCGCGACCTTCGGCTGCGGCGGTTCGGGCCGCACTTCGATCGGCGGCCGGCTTTCCCTTGTCATCACCGCCTGCTGCTGGCGGGCCAGTTCGGCAAAGCTCGCGGCACTGGGGGCGAAGGCGCGGTTGTGATCCCTCACCTTGCCGGCCAGGAACAGCTTGGCGGCGCGCCAGACCGCCTCGGCCGGAATGCCATCGATGGCGACGAGATAGGCGCGGATCTGCATGTCGGGATCAATGCCGGCGGAGGCCGGAAAGCCCGAAAGCATCCCCGCTATGATCGTCACCGGAGAGGAAATCTCGTGCGGCATCGACCGATGTCCTTCTGCCCGTGTTTGCATCACTTGATCCCGCTTCCCTCGCCTTCTCATTGAAATACCAGTCGGATTTGATCGCCCGCCAGCCGCGCAGGATCTGCATCTCGGCGGCGTCGACCGGATTGCCGGTCTTGAGATACTCCTTGACCTGGATCTTCGCCGCGTAAGCCGTCAGCGGCTTCTTCAGCGTGCGGCTGCGATGCTCGATGATCGCCGCCGCCAGCTCCTGCCCCAGCACCGGGCTCAAGATCTCCATGATGTCCTTGTTCATTGCTTCCTTTTCCATGCGCATCCCTTTCCGCTCGCCCACTCAGACCGGCAGCCGGCGCCGGCGGCCGGCGAAATTGACCGCAGCACCCGGCCGGGCGGCGCGGCCGGCAAACCGCCGGACCTTGCCGGCGACGTAATCCTCCTGCGCGGTGTCGCCCTTCTCGGCGCTGCGCAGCCGGTGGATCTCCGTTTCCACGGCCGGTACCGGCAGGCCGAGAATGGCTGATATTTCGATATAGTCCCGGCCGGAGCGGAAGAGCTCGAGGGCGTCCATGTGTGTGCCTTGACAGGCTGGGGCGATGCTCATCGCGTGATCCTCATTCGCTCAGGCGCGGCCGGATGCCCCCGGCAAAGCGGGCCTTGGCCGTGCTTCATTTTTCGAGTTCGCTGCTGACAACAGGAGCCGCTCTGTTGCGGGAGCAAGGGCTCCGGTCGTCGTCTTGGGCTGCTGCCCTGTGGCCGCGACGCGTCGCGTCCATGCCGGCGTCGCCGAGGGAGGGCAGCGACGCCGGCGACCGATAGCCGTCAGGGAGGAGTGAGGCTGTCGGATCTGGTGATCGACAAGGAAGAGGGCAGGATTGTCGTCTGCCGCATCTCTTCCGGCTTGGTCTGCCGGCCGCAATTTTCGCAATGGCGCTCGATCACCTCGGCGATCGACAGCGCCCTGCCGCAGGTCGGGCAGCCGGTGTAGCGGGCGCCCCGATGATTGGCGAAGCCCGAAAGCCGGGGCCGGTTGTTGATGATATGTGCTTGTTTCATGGCAATAAGGGTACGTAAAATACCTCGCACGTCAAGCGATTTAGGGCATTACATGTACCTTTTTTTAGGGTATAATTTATATCATGTTGAAAGATCAGGAACAATTTGAGCGCGAAGAACGCGCAAAGCGTCTGGTCATGGCCAGGAAGAACGCCGGCTTTGCCGGGCCGAAGGCGATCGTCGATCGTTTCGGCTGGAACGCCAATGTCTACAAGGCGCATGAGTCGGGCCGGAACGGCTTCGGCATCGCCGACGCGAAGAAATATGCCAAGGCGTTCAAGGTCAATCTCAACTGGCTGCAGTTCGGAACCGGCGACGCGCTCGATCCGGAAGAGCGGCCGGTCTCCGTCGCCGACGTGCCAAAGATCTCCTGGGTCAGCGCCGGCCAGCTGACCGAGCAGGCGCCGATCACCGACTTCTCGGAATTCCCGACGGTCGCCGCGCTCGATCTGCCGGACGGCGACTGGATCGCGCTCGAGGTCGAGGGCAATTCGATGAACAAGATCTCGCCGCCGGGCTCGATCATTTTCGTCAACCGCCGCGATAAGCGCCTGGCGCCGAACGCGCTTTATGTCGTCGCCGACGAGACGGGAGCTGCGACCTACAAGCGCTACCGCCCGAACGACAATCCTCCCTTCCAGCCCGCCTCCTACGAAGAGGTGCCGCCGCCGGAATTCCAGGGCGCCGTCACCATCATCGGCCGCGTCCGCCGCTCGGTGATCGAGATGTGAGAGTCCGGGCTTGTTCGAAACACTAATTGATTCCAGGACATAGAACTCATCATTCCGGCAAAACGCCAGCCTCCTGCGAAAAAGATTCAAGATGATCCGCCCTTCCTCACGCGCCGGCCGAATTTGGTTCTATATCGTGAGCCTTGCCGTGCTGCTCATCGCTTTCGGCGCCGCGCGAAGCATGCTGCATTGAGGTGAGCCTCTAAGATCGAAGCGCATCGGAGGTCTCGCCGGCGCTTCCATCACCGCGCAAAGCACTGCGGTCGCGCTTGCGACACTGGTGCGCCTGGAACCCTAGCT
This sequence comes from Rhizobium sophoriradicis, assembly GCF_003939025.1. GTDB lineage: Bacteria > Pseudomonadota > Alphaproteobacteria > Rhizobiales > Rhizobiaceae > Rhizobium > Rhizobium sophoriradicis. The sequence continues at coordinate 293,760 of NZ_RQIH01000009.1, read as the reverse complement.
TTCGAGCGCAAGCATCGAAACTGAAAGACCGCGACGCGCTCCGCGCCGGTCACCGCCGCCTGCGCGCACGTGCTATCCTGATCTCTCTTCCTTCCTTCTCTCTTCCATCTCTTTCCCGTTCCTGAAGGCTGGTGAGGGAGGGTTCCGGCCAAAGCTTCCCCCTACCCCATGGGCAAAGCCCATGAAGCCGGGAGAGCATTGGCCATGTCCTGAAGGCCGGAGCCGGGATGGGACACGTGCCAGAGGGGCCATTCGCTTCGCCCTCGTCCTGATTTTCTGACAGCGCACTTAAGGACTTTCGCTTCCCGCGCCGCTGGGCTTCGTCAGCTCGGGAGTTGCACCCGGTCGCCCAATCACTGCGCCCACCCATACGCCTATGATTCGTACCCCGTCAACATGCGGGGTATTTTTTATATCCCGATCTGTTGACGCGTTGAGGTATTATATATACCTTGATCTCACCTGCCATCAGCCGGCATGAGAGAGGCAAAGCGATGCAGCATTTCCGCAAGATCGAGACCGAACAGAGCCTAAGGGACGCCCGCTGGAATGCCGCCCGCGGGCTCGACGACTGTACCGCCTATATGGCCAACGAAGCCCAGCGCATGGGCGCCCTCGGCTTTGTCTATCTCCGCCGCCCCGAACATCTGCTCCGCGGCCCGTCCTGGCTGCGCGGCGCCACGGCAAGTGTGGCGGCGCATTACCGCTATGCCCGCGAGATCATGGGCATCACCGATCGCGATCAGTTGTACGCCTGAGGGAGAAATGGACATGTCCGCCGATTGCATCATCAAGGCCTTTTCCGGCTGCCCCTGCCCGCCCAATTGCGTGGAAAGGCGCGCCACCCCAACGCCGCTCACCTTCGTCTCCTGGCGGATCCAGGCCCTCGCCTGCATCGCCTTCGGCTTTGTCATAGCGATCGTTTCGGCCGCCTGGATGGAGCCGCAGCTGAAGCATCGCGATCTGGCGAATCAGGAGCAGATATCATGGAGATGAGCGAAGGCCTTTCCCGACACCGCCGGTCAGGAACTGAACTTGATGTCGCTCGCCTTGGCCGCCGTTATGAAGGCGCGGCGCACCTGCTCGGGCCCGGCGGCATCGTTGAAGACGTCAAGCACAAGCAGTTCGGCAGCCTTGGCCGCCGGCGTCTGCTCCGGCCAGTCGCTCAGCAGCATATTGCCGGCCTGGACGACGTTATAAACCGTCCTGGTCTTGCCATTGATGGTGATCTTCACCGGTTTGAAACTTCGCCGCCTGCTCATGATGCAGCCCCCTCACGCGGAACACGCGACTCAACGAATCACTTTGAGAGTCGTTCCGGGCTCGCATTTTTCTCACGCACGCTTGGTTATAACTTTTCGGTGGGAAAATTATAACTGGCAGGCAAGAGCAGCAGGATGTGTCCACCCTCGCCAACGGCATGGCGGAAATCGGCGAAGATCCAGTTCGTTACGGCGTTTAAGCAAATAGTGACGGATCCAGTTGGTAATCACGAGAACATGCGCGTCGTCGGCATGCCATACTCGCCTCCATGTAATCCTCAAACCAAGAATACCCGGTAACAAACGTGCCAGAGCAAATCAAAAGCAGCGACCAATTTACCTGGACATATGCCCTCTGGCTGTTGCCGTTTCTGGGACCGGATTGGCTTTATTGGCTTGCTCCCCGATGGGACTGGTGGACGATCGATCTGATCGTCTTTCTCGCAACGCTGATCGCCATCGCAGGCTCCCTCTGCTTCAACCTGGCGCTGCGGCGCTGGCGACGCGCCCTGTTTCTCCTGGCAACGCCCCCGCTGCTGCTCGTCTGCCTTCATCTTCTCGCCATCGCCGGCATAACGCCCGACAGCGTTCGATTTGCACTGACCAAGCAGGCATATCTGGCGGAGATCAAACGAGCCGATCCCCCGGAGGAAGGGCAGCGCTTCCGGACATTCGTATGGGACGATACATTCAGGCATAAATCCTACTCGACGCTGGTCTATGACGAGAGCGATGAGATTGCCTTGCCCAAAGGCGCACAAACCGCAGCCTGGCAAAAGCGCCTTCAGAAATTCTGTTCTGAAAAAAGGAAGGAATGCGTCACTCTCGATCCCGGTCCGAACGCATTCATCAGCGTCAGCAAGATCGGCGAACACTTCTACATTCTGGACGACAGCCTGCCGAACGCGTTTCCCTAAGCCAAGATCTGAGTGGAAACGAAAAACCCCGCCGAAGCGGGGTTTCTAGCTGGTCGGAGTGGAGTGATTCGAACACTCGACCCCCACGTCCCGAACAACAACGTTTGCGCCAAAAAGCACGAACTTTCGGGCTTTTTTGATAGCGAATGCCGCGTCTAAAAGCGCTCTTTTTCGCTCAATCGTTGCCAATCATTGCCGTAAGCGGGCGCGCAACAATCACGGCACAGAAAAAAGTCAACCACCCTGCCGGCTCTCCGGCGGGCGCGCCGTCGTGCGCTCTCTCCAAAGAAAGGATTGAGATGGACTATCGAAATTTATGTGACAACGACTACGAGCGCCTGAGCGACTATATCGCCGCAGGAGCGTACTCGCTTCGGAGCCGTCACGGTTTCCGCATACCGGCACTTGTTGTCGACCAATGGCGACAGCAGGGCTATGCCGTGCTTCGAACCAACACATTGGCGCAACGCTTCGGTGTCGGTCGCAGGACAATGTGGAATACGATCAGAGGCGCGATTGAAGCTGGTTTCATCAAGGAGATCGGTCGCAACGAGGATGGCCGCCCTATGTATGTGCCGGTCGTCGAACGCGGCGACGAGTGGCGGGCGCAATATAATGCACGGATGGCCGCCCATGAAGCCGCTTGACAAGCCAGATGGCCTTTTGGCCAAGCACAATCTGCTGATCCGAGTTATCGAAACGGATTGGGCGACAAAACTTGATCACAAAGTGATGGCGGTGCTGGTCGAGCGCTACATGTCCGCCCACCGCAATTCACGCGCCAGCCTGCGCTATCTCGAAAAAGCTACCAGGGCCACACGCGCCAACGTCATCGCCTCTCTTCGGCGCCTTGCCGGCGAGCACGTCATTTGGGTTATTCGCGAAGGTGTCGGCACCCGGCCGACTGAGTTTGGCCTCAACTTCAACTTTCCTAGTGGTATTGCGGGCGATACCTCTGGCAGCGGTATTGCTGGCGATACCACTACAGGAAGGAGCGGTATCGTAGGCGATACCGCTAGAGGTACTGCTGGCGATACCTCTAATGGCTCCAGCGGTATCGTAGGCAATACCGAATCCCTTTTACATAACCCGCTTACAAGCGGGGTTACTGTAAAAGAGAAATCTGCACCCGCCTCGGCGCATGGCCTTTCGGCCGCGCCGGTCGGGGCAGATTTTGAGGTTGATAAGACAATCGTCGAGCTGACTGTCACGGCGGCAGAAGTCGATCAAGATGACGAAGGAACATTCATTTATGTGGTGATGACAGATGCCGTTGGCGGGGAGCGCGATGACAGCTTCACGGTTGAGGCGCAGTCGCAACGGGTTCAGGAGGCCGGTCAGGCCCAATTCGCGGAGTTTCTACGGGCACTAGGCACGGATATGCCCGGCGATGTGAGCGAACTGATCGGCAAGTCGTTGTATGTTGTCGGGCGCCACGGGATCCCAAAGTACCTCCCGGCGGACGCCTGGGGCCGCCGTGCGATGGGCGTGGCGGCGTGACGCCCGGCTTCCACCAACGGAATACCTCTTGTTGCCCTCTGCCGGTTCACAGGCCATCATCGTAAACGTCCCGACGCGCCTTTTGGAGCTTGAGGCGGCGAAGCTCGTCTCGCTCCATCTGACGTTGGCGCTTCTTGCTGGCCTCTGCCATCAAAGTATCCTCTGCAATCCGCTTAAGGACGGACAGCAATAGTCCGCCCAGCGCCACCAGCGCCATGACAGCAAGCTTCCCAGCCAGCTTCAAAAGGAGGCCAATTAACTTGGCGAAACCAGAAGTGATAGATCCAAACAAAACGATTCCCTCAACCGCAGATCGCAACCCTACTCCAACCGAAGGAGGATTCAATCAGTCGAGGGATCTACTGTGACCAACACCGACGTTAATCCAGATCGCCCGCTACGCGGCCGGCGCCTATCGTGGCGCGAATTCACCGAGCTGACTGGCATGCTGAAGCCAGATTACGCGGCCCGCGCTGCGAACGATAATGAGCAGAAGGCCGGCATTCGCGCCGGCCAACCTTTTACATGAAAAGCTGGATCAGCATGATCACAGCAGTTATCAATGCGGGCTCGACTTCAACTTTGAAGCCTTTGCCGCGCAGGTATATAAACCGCATGTTCTCGTCCTTGGAACATGCCCGGACGTCCAGGCGAGCTAAACCTGAAGCAGATCTGCAAGCGATACGGCTATTGCCGTGACTATCTAGGAAGAATAAGGGGCATCCACCCCGAACGCCGCTGTCATCCGACTTGGCGGCTGGAGGATTATTCTTCCGACTGTCGCGCTGATTATTCTAAATAATAGAGTTCAGTTCGGATCGGACAGAGTTCCTAAGCATGAAGATACTCAGCTCTATCTGATTCGTCAAGGCCGGGTTAGCAACTCGACAAATTGAAGTCACAACGGCAATTTGCGCATAAAATCTGTGAAACGCGGGTATTACGCACGCTAAAGTTTGGTTCGCAGGCCCCGCCATATTGCGAATACTTACAAGAGTTGGTTACTTCACTGGGTGATTCGTAGGAGTTGACGGTGAGCGAGCTAGCCCGAGCGCGGGAGCGATACATAAAAAATAAGCATGATGCGCGCAAGGCAGCCGTTGTAAACCTTGAGCCGCATCTCCAAATCAAGTTCCACGTCGCCGAATGGAGCAATCGGTGCTTCGAAGCGATGAAGTCTCAGTGGTCTAAAAGTGAATTCGACTGGGAAGAGATTCGGAGGCGATATCGCGAGCCGGATCAACTTGATTTCGCCATCTGGCACGAAGACAGACTTTGCGCGATGGGCCTTGCGGTTACAACCGGGCAAAGCGTTAAGCTTAAATTCATCGAAGGTGATGCAAGGTTGGATTGCCCTCTCAAGGGGCGGCGAATCCTTATTGCACTCGAAGCGGTTGCGAACTATGCTCAAGCTCGGGGCAAGAAAGAGATAATATTGGAACCCTTAAATGAAGATCTCGTTTCTCTTTACGAGACGAACTTCGGATTTGAGATTGTCCGGCCCAAAAACGGTCCTATATTCTGTAGGAAGAAGGTGTGATAATGAGAGCGTTAGCTTCTAAGGCGTCAGCAATGTTCAGCTGGGCTTTCTCGAGCCCTGCTCCCGCGCAGAAGGCGGAGCCGTCTTATGCCGCCCCCCGGCCGATGACTGGTTTCTTTGCTACGCTCACGCATGATCAGAAAGCGAAAGCTTTAGGCTATCGAGGGCCCGAAAATTACGGCGACCCCGAGCTAAAGAAAGCTTAATCGAGAAGCCCGCGGAAAGCGGGCTTTTTTATTGCCCCGGACCGGGGCACCCTAGATCCCTGCCCCGCCTCCGCCGCGGAGCGGCGCCCCCGTCGAGCGTTAGCGCTAATACAGTTTTTCTTTCCCGCGCGCGCAACGCGCGCATAAGAAATCATTGAGCTTTTTGGCGTAGCGACCGCTGCCATTGCCACTCAATGCCCGCTCGCCAGAGCGAAGACAGCGACGACATACGACACGGCGATCATGATGTAGGCGAGTTGAAGAAGGCTCATAGTCCATCCTTTCGTGAGGTGGACTGCTATATATTACGACTTTGCACTCACGGTACATCACAAGATTCGTCGCTTGACTAATCTCCGATTCTGCGAGGCGCGTTGACAAATTTGTATGTTTACAGCACCATTTGACCATCGCCGCTTGCCGGCGCGCAGCAAGTAAGACCCGCGCAAAGCGGGCGGAACAAGCTCCCAAAGTCAAGGTGACAGCATGACTGAAGAAATCCCGGTCTTCGACCGGCGCGATACTATTTTGCCTATCGTCCAGAGTGCCGACGAATGGGCTCCTGGACGAGCCCGCATTAAATCCAAGGGCATTCATCTCCGCCTGCCGAATGACGGGCCAGATATCGAATGGCGCCAGGCTGCGCAGGCCGCCCGCCTCACGTCCAACACTCTCCGCGGGCAGCACGCCAACGACAACGAAGACTGGCCGCTGGCGAAGCTTCTACGCACCGAGCGCAATGAGACCTGCATGGCATTGGCGGAACGGTATCGAGCACTGCATGACGCAGCCACCATGCCGACCGAGTTGATCGGCCGAGAGGCGACAAACCTTTTCCTAGTCCACCGCGAGGATGGCAACGGGAAGAGCAAAGGCGTGAAAGTGGTTGCCGGCCGGAAGGCGAATTTGGACACCCCAGCCAAGCGCATTGCCATGGCGGGTGTCGACGGCAAGGCCATGGGCGCACCGGTCGCCAAAAAGTGGAACGGCGACCAGGCCATACTTGCCGCCATCGATGCCAAGCGCGAACTCGCGATCCTGCGCGCACGATTGGCCTACGTTCCAAAGATCCTGGATGCCTTCGAATGGGCTGTGTGCGACGGCATGACCCTCGAGGCAATCGGCAAACGCCTGGGCGCCGGTAGTAAGGGGGCAAAGGGCGAGGCTCGCGCGCGCATCTTTGACGGTTTCGAGATCGTCGATCGCTTTTGGCGCGATCGTCGGCGCGCGGCGGCGTAGAGGTACCCCATTTCGAAATCCCAACGGGTAAGGGAGAGAGACGGGCGGCAGCGATGCCGCCTTTTCTATTTCAGGGAGCTGTCACCTCCCTGAAGGTGGGCGGCCGCGCGCGGTTGCTCACCAATCCTTCTCTGGCGACCACGGACGAACTGGCGCCGAGAAATTGCTGTCGCTGTCAGGTAGCGATAGCGATCGGGCTTTGGAGCGCGGCTTCGGCCGCTGCTCGCCTGGCCTCCACTGCCGCCCACGTGGGCGGCTTTTTTATTGCCTCATCAATGGCAAAGTTTTGCAAAGGAAATCAACATGGCTCTGTCTGGTGTGCACGTTCTGTGCGCCTACGCCGGCTCGTATCGGCGGGACAAAAACGAGGCTATCCTCGGAAAATTCATTTGGTCGGAAGCTCCAGCATCCGGAGTGACGACAACCAACGCCGCGCCGAACATCCACGACCTGTTCGGCCAGGCTGTCTATCGCATTCGTGCATCTGCCGACTCCTACGTCTCGATCGGACAAGCGCCGAACGCCTCAACAGGCACGAAGATGTTCGTGCCGGCAAACACGGATGTCGACGTCTTTGTCGACGGCGGCGACAAACTCCAATGGGTAGCCGCATGACGCCGGGCCGACTCGCAGATCTGGTTGCCGGTTGCATCGGTGTGTCTGCGGAGCGTGCGCTGCGCGTGGCGCACCGGCTCCGCGACGCCGGAATGCTTCCGAAAGGCGGACCCGGCCAAGCGCCGGACTTTGGCCGGGCTGACGCGATCACGCTGCTCGTCGCTGTCGCCAGCGGCGCGACACTTCGAACAGTTGCCGAGCGCACCTCCTCCCTTCTCGAAACGACGCCAGGTGGCGCCAACGTGAGCGGTGCGCCGCTGTCCATCCCGCGTACTGCTGAAATTCAGCTGGCCATTCTCGCAAATATGGCAGCGCACGGCGCTTTGGATGGCTTAACGCTAGAGATCGTGCACGGCTGGCCCGAAATCTCTCTGGTCTGGGCTGATGGTAAAGTGCAGCGCTTCCAGGCGGCCGGCAGTATCGCCAATCATCAACCAAGCCATCAGGCTCGTGTCGCTACCACTATCCCGGGTCCGGCATTCGCCAAATTCATCACGGAGGCCGATCATGGCTAAACAGTTCACGGTGCCGTCGCTTGCGAAAGCGGACGTGGAATATGGCGGGCTCGAAGCTAAGCTTTCGGAGTTGTCAGGAGACTCCCAAGGGACGGCAACCGCAATCGCCGACCTGATCGCGGACATCGAAGCCCGACCGGCGCCCCGCATTCGTGTTGACGTCGCCGCTCTGCTTGGAGAGACGATAGACCAGACGCTAAGCGAAAGGCCCGAAAAGCTACGAGCTCTGCGACGTCATGCTGAGGCAGTTGATGCCGCCATCGTGGAGGTTCGGCAACGACTCCGCGATCGGACCGGTACAGCAAGCAAGAAAGCCTGCGACCTGGTCAGAATCGAATACGGCCGTCGGATCGACGCGCTCGTTTCTGCTCTCGACGCAGTCCAGGCTGCTCGTCTCCACGCCGATGCATTGCTGGACGATTTGGAAAGCGAAGGCGTGCAACTCACCTACCTGCCGGCCCTGCGCCCGATTTTCCTTGGGGATAAGAATGACGGGCATATCCACCGATTCAAGCGCGAAGCCATGGAGGCCGGCTATGTCAACTGAGCGCAGAGAACATGAAGCGCGACCCTCCGGTGGCGGCCGTAAGGGTCTGCGGTCGATCAAGATGCCGGGCGAGCAGCGACACGTCGAGCGGTCGGAATCGGCAACGGACATCGCCCGCCGTCTTGCCGCTACGAAGCGCGAAAAGCAGATGAAGGAACGGCTGCGTGGCTGAAGTCTCGGGATACGCGATTCAGTGGAACCAACCGGCAATCATCGCCGGGCTATTTGAAGAGCGGTTTGCCAGAGGCGCGTTCAATCAGAGCCTTATCGACAATCCGGATATTGCGGCGCTTTGGGCCCACGATACAAGTCGCCCACTTGCACGTGTGGCGAACAAGAGCCTCACCCTACGGTCGGACAATATCGGGCTCTGGTACAGCTTCACGCCGGACGAAAAGTCGCCGCTCGGCCAAGAAGTCCTGGCGAGCGTGGGCTCAGGCCTGGTCAACGAAGTCTCGGTTGGCTTCTCATCCATTGAGGAAGAGTGGGACGATAGCGGCAGCTTGCCCAAGCGGCTCATCACTCGGGCTTGGCTCAGCGAGCTCAGCATCGTTTTGTGGGGCGCTTACGGAAAGTCCACGAGCGCATCGCTCTCCGGCCGATCGACGGGCGCCACTCGCGCCGAGGCGGCGATGAAGGCAAGAGGGCTTCCGGTGTGACACAGCGCAGTCCAGAAGCCCAGCGCTATCATGCGCTGTATCGCACCGCGCTTTGGAGGCAGCTCAGGTTGGCACAGCTGGCGCGCGAGCCACTGTGCTGGATGTGCGAAGAACTCGGCGAGGTGACGGCAGCAAACACGGTCGACCACAGGAAGGCGCACAAGGGCGACCCTGCCCTCTTCTTCGACCCTGGCAACCTGGCCAGTCTCTGCCATTCGTGCCACTCACGCCACAAGCAGCGGCTAGAGCGAGGCGGCAAGGTGGTTCGGTATGGCGGTGATGGCTATCCGGTCGACTAGGCCGGAGGGGGCCATCAAGTCTTTCCGACCGTTTCCCTTAGGGACCGCTGCGGGCCATTCGCGCACATAACGGAGTCCCCCGTTCGAGAAAATATTCGGAGGCGGCAGATATGGCCGATTTCAAGGGTTTTGGCCTGCCAAGGCCCCCAAAACACCTCGATCGAACGACCGCCAAATGGTTCAAAAGTGTCGTGGAGGAGTGGGATTTAGACGATCATCACGTCCGAATCCTCACCCTTGCGTGCGAAGCTTGGGACCAGGTGCAAACCTGCCGCGAGGTGATCGCCAGAGACGGCCACACCTATAAAGACAGGTTCGAGCAGCCAAAGGAACGGCCGGAAGTATCGATCATGCACAACGCCAGGCTGGCATTCGCACGGCTCGTGAGGGAGCTTGACCTGGATTTCGACGGCGGCACTGACACCGCCCGTCCGCCCGCTCTCCGCTCGAATCGGAGGTAGGAATGCCTCGTAAACGACGTAGAGCAAAAGACCGGCCAGACGATCTCGCCGCCTGGTCGATGATATTCCAGTCGGGATACGACTTCTTTGGCGACGGCGCAGACGCTGGAATCAAGGTGGACAAGTACGGTCGGCCGGTTACTGATGACGTCCGATCGGCCTGGACTGAACTCGGCCAGCAGTTTCTGGATCAACTCCCTGACAAAGAAAACGAGCCGTGGGCGGTTAGAGAGTTCGGGCAACCTGAGGCCGGCCGAAGACGCCGCCGGCGTTAGTTGGTGCCGCTCATCATTGCCATAAATGACCGTACCGCGGCGGTCGCTCCCTCTTCTTTGCCGAAGACTACGACGCTTGCCAAGGAGCCTTGATCTGCGTTTTCACCGAAGCAACTCAGCAGCACCAGTGCTCCGTCTTTTTCTCCCCAGAACAGCTTCTCACTCTTTTCTAGTTTGGATAGCTGCATCGAAGATATCGCTGTTTTGAGGTCTTCCTCACAGTCCGCGTCGGTACGCCAACTCCGGCTGGGAGTCCTCCATTCAAACCAAACGTTGCTCAAATCGAGATTTGGGGCGTCAGCTTTATTGGTGGTTCTGCCGCTGCCGCCGCCCGGTGTCGGCCCGATGACAAAACCCCACAGGTTGATTTCGGCGTTGTTGTAGGCGCGATGCGTTGCGATGAAAAGCAAGGCAAGCAAGTTGAGAGCAAGTACGCACACAAGAACTAACGCAAATATTCGGAATAGTCGCCTACCTTCCGACGTGGCGAGAAGTGCCGACATCATATCCTTAAACATGAGTTCGCCCCTCAGAGAACCACATTTATCATGCGCGCTCTTTCTTTTATTCACAAGAGAAACCGCGCCCATCCTCAACCGGACCCCGTACACTGGGCGTCATCAAAGGAAGACCTATGGACAACTTGGGCCGCGCCACCGCGGCAGCGCGCCGCAGCGCGCGTGATCCGCAACCCGACGAAGAGCAGCCGGAAGATCGGGTCGAAGGAGAAACCTTCGACGACGGCACGACATGGAGCGATGGCTCCGCCTGCAAATAAACCAACAACGGCTCGCTCACGCGAGCTCTTCAATTCTAGGAGCAATCTATGGCCGCACCAACTGCCGCAGTCGTCTGGGGCGACTATAACATCCCCGGCGATCCCTCGTCTGGTAACAAACAGCCGAAGAAGTCTGAAGCTCGAGCTTGGGGCGCCTGGCTCGAATCGTTCATCACAGGAATTGGAACCACATCCGCTGGATCAATCTATACCACCAGAGCCCTGCTGTTTGCCGACCTTGTCCATGATCAGAATGACGCCGCATGGGTCATCCAGGATACGACTGTCGCCTATAACGGCATCTATCGTAAGAACGGCGCTACCGGAACTGGATCGTGGACACGTGTGGCAGATCTGCCATATTCGTTTATCGAGGCAAATAATGCCGGCGCCGGGACGGCGAATGCTGTCGAGGCGACAACCACCATCCCAGTTGTCGAATCCGCACTGGTCCTGCTTAACTTTACGGCCACCAATACCGGCGCCATGACCGTTAGCTTCAATGGGGGGACTGCGCTCGAAATCAAATCCAATGCAGGCAACGACATCGCGCCAGGTGGCGTCGTCGCTAATATGTTGGTCATTGGCCGGCAGATTGGATCGACCTTCCGAATCGTCACGGACCAAGTATCTTCTGCAATTGTTGCGGCCGCCGAGGCAGCGCAGGCGGCGGCGGAATCGGCAGCATCTGCACTGATGTTCAGTGTTTATCCTGACGTGGCGACGGCGCAGGGAGCCACCATCAATGCTACGGCAAGCTACATCGCTATTGCGTCGTACACACCACAGCCGCGGTTCTATAAACGCTTCGCCACGAACCCTGGCTCTGGTGATCGCTTCCAGTCTGCCGATGGCGCTTGGTGGCAGGGGGTTCCTCTTCCCGGCACCACTATCGACTATGTGAACGCGATCCAACACTCCAGCAACGCGTCATTGGTCTCAGGCGACCTCGATCTCGCGCACCGCTGGACTATCCCGATCGGCACGACTTACACTGTGACCCTTCCGGATCCATCGCTGTATGTTGGCCGCGTGCTCGATATTGGCGTCAACGACAGTTCCCGCGGCAAGTTGGGCGTGGCCTACACCACGAACCCGATCGGCAAATTCGCGGCCGGCGGCCTGTTCTTGTGGGCCGGCGAAAACATGACGCTGATCGCCCGGGCGACGGAATGGGAAATAATCGGCGGCCGCTGCATTCCGTGTATGCTGTATGCGACGGCACCAGGGCCAGACGTTGGCATGGCCAGCGGCGCCGTCGTTAATGTCAACGGCTGGCAAACTGCCCTTGGCGGCACCATTCAGGCGGGTGCTGAGCATGCGATCAATGGCTCTGGTCAGATCGTCATCCCCAGGCAGGGGTTCTACACGCTCGACTTTGATGTGGCCTTTGCTTGGAGTGTGGCGCCGACGGTGCTGTTCGCGTCCGCGAATGGCAGCAACACGTTGAATCGCTTTTTTAGCCGCCTGCAGGGCATCAATGAGGTGCTGCATGCAAAGCAGGCCAACGCCTTTGCGGCAGGCACGGTATTAAGTCCATGCGCATCCCAGAGCGATGGCGGATCAATCGCGATACGGTCAACAACCTATGGTCCGCCACAGTTCAAGCTGATCGAGTCTCCTCAATGGTAGGCACTGATGAGGGGCGGGCCGAAGCCCGCCCTTTCTTGCAACCCATCGATCCTATAGACCATTTTTGGCGTGCATCATTGTGAATCGAGGGGGTAGACGCCGTGCCTGCAAAGCAGAAACACATTGTCATCCGAAGCGGTACAAGATCGACGTCGGTCGCTTGGTTGACGTTGCAGAACGATTTATCGATCTCGCTCGGGCTACGACACCGAACTTACGTTGTTCCGGAATTCTTGGAGCAAAGGCTCGTTTGGAGTATGTTCAACAGGGAGACCACACACTATTCGATACGAATGGTTCCTGACGTCGACGCCACCTTGCTGCGAAGCGTGCCAAATCCCCATTTCACCTATCACCCCGCTAGCCAGCTTTTCCATTTGACCTCCAAAACGAAGGGCTCGAAGCACCAAAAGAGCGACGGGAAGGTGCTATATGAGGCAATAGCGCCCGTACCTCTAATTCTCAGGGACCAAAGAGAACTGCCAATCGTTGATTGCGTAACCGGACCAATCTCGGAGTTTCGTGACCGCTCCGTTCGCTACGACCCAGGTGTGGACCACGAGGAGATCGGGTTTGATGTTGGAAGTGAAAACTCATCCGTGCGCGTTAGGATGTCGTTCGTTTCGCCTGGAGATCGGGATGAGACGTTGCATCGTTACCAGTTTGATTGGGGTGAAGTCGCATGCCGCATCCAACTGAGTGCTGAAAATCCGCAATTGCCAAAGCTCGGATGGGTGTACATCGGATAGTGGCGGTGCCTAGCGGCGGCTATTGCGCCGCCATTCCCTCAGTCCTGGGTCGCACTACATCCATTTTGTGGAGATGAGGTGGAGGCGGAGATGGATGAGCGCAGCAGCCTGCGGGCGGTTATGATTGCAATGTTCCTGGTGGCGCTGTTCATCGTCGGGATTTACGCCAGTCAGTACATCGGTCTTCTACCGCGGATGTGATGCGAGGCGGGTCGCGAGGCTGCTTGATCCGCACGCCACCTAGCTAAGAAACACGAATAACCTCGTTCGAAAGAAGCAGTAGAAAAGTTCCGTCATCTAAACGCTCGGCGACGTCGCCATCTTCTGTGACGTAGTCGACTCGTGGACTTGCTGACTGAGGTGCCCGCATTTGTTCAATCACCGTGTAATTGCGGCCGGCTCCGTTCGAACAGTGGAACCGCTGCGTCTCGACATAATTTGTCATGATCATCGCTCGGACGGTTTTTTACCTTCCGATATTTGGCAATTGATCTCGCAGAGTCAAGAAGAGCGACGTCCTTCAAAAATCGAAGCTCTTATCGTCTTTGTACGCTCGGCGAAATTCCTCTTCCCACGGATCGTAGAACTTGATCGCTTTCGGAGGCGGGGGGCGCTTTTGCGGCTCGTCAACTTTGTCTTGATCTTTTGAATCGGTCATGGCGTCACCTCTTGGTGGCGTCTTTTAGCCGCGCGAGATCGGTACGTCGACTTGAGTTCAAACACATTTCGTGGACGCCCGTAACAAACGGCGGGCTTTGGCCCGCCTTTCAGCAGTTAGTTGCTCGACGATTGCGCACGGATCTCTTCCAAAACCACATTTGATTGAACGCGACGTGGGTCACTTGCGTTGAGCGCTCCTTTGAAGCTGCTTTTCAGATTGCCACCGTCGGTGAGCGCTTGCGTTCTCATGCGGTAAGCTTCTCCTGCCGTTGTGACGCTTCCGAAATCCACAACCAAGGCTCCACGATCGCCGCGGATTCTTCTCTCGCCGCTGGTGAATCGGCTCCTCTCAGTGATTTTGCCGCCGTATTTGTTTGCGACATGCAAACCGAACGCTACGAGATCAACCGCATTTTTTGTGAATATATTGAAATGGAAATGTACGATGGTCATGCTGCTATCCCAAAACATCTCGACCGGCTTAACTGGCACGCGCGAATCTCCTCAATGAAAATCAACCCGAGCGTTATTGTGAAAAGGTTGAGGGAGTGTAAGCGCGGTTTGCCAGCCGAACCGGTGGCCGTTGACCAGTCACCAATCTGTTGACGACCGAAACGTTTGATGCGTTGCATGTTGCGCAACCAGCGTACATGTTGCACGGTAGCTTTACCTTATCCGGAGGGGAATGGCCCTGACCATCCCCCTCCTTTGCGGGTACAGCTCCAGCCGCTGAGGGACGACATCGTTGTGTTTTCCAGGCACAGTCGTTTCCTTGGCGGCCGTTGCATTATGGCTGAAATCATTGATGCTGTGCGCGGCGGCGGCGTTTAATCCACATGTTTATCCATGGGAAAATCTACGCGTTCCCGCCGACCTCCCCGTCTTCATCGAGCTCGTGGACGGGCAGATACGTGTTCTGCTGCAACCATTCCCTGACGATCGTCCTTATCGCGTCGTTGCGCGACAGCCCGAGCTCGCCGGCCACCTGCCGCAGCGCGTCCTCAATGTCATTGTCAAATGTGGACGCAGGTTGCTGAATCGGGATCACATTATCCGTCGCCATTTTCAAAACTTCCAATCACGGTAGGTGTCCATCCGCTTCACCTCGGCGCGCCCTTCATCCGTGACGAACCACTCGCGCCGGCCGCTGGCGTTTTTGGCGCCGGCACGCACCACACCCACTTTGGCCAGGGTTTCCATGGTCTTGTCTCCCGCCTGAGGGATCAGGTCTGTTGTCAAATAGTCGGGATGCGCGACCATGAAGCGTAGAATGCGCTCCTCACGGGCGTCGAGGCCGTGAATTGGTGCGTGTTTTGCTCGCTGACGATCTTGCTCCTCCCAGTACTCAAACCCTTTCTCCTCTGATTCTCTCTTGGCAGCGCGCTTCTGCTTAACTGGATTCCCTCTGATATCCTCTTTGTAAACGGTCCTGAAGATTCGGAAGAGATCGTCTTGTTCTCTAAGGCTGACCTCTTGCACGACGATAAACCAAGCGTACCACTCGTTGCCCGTCTTTTCGTCGATGTGCCGAAGGAAGTACCGACCGACCACCTCGGCTATTACCGTTCCATTTTTGTGGATCGCAAGGGCGTAGCGATCGCCAAAGCCGGGAACAGTACCGCCGAGGTCGGAAAGCGAGAACGTGGCATCGAGATAGAAGGATCCATGTTTCTGTCGCTGAATGAAATAGACCTTGTCGTCGACGATAATAGACACGAGGCTAGGCCGGATCGCGCAGGCGAACACCGGGGCCGCCCATCCCCGAGTATTCGCCGTCGATGAACGTGACGCCGGCCGCCTCGAGAGCCACTTGTATTTTGGAAACCGTGTTGCCCGTAGCTGATAGCAATGGACCGTCGATTTTTTCCAGTCGCTTGATAGTCTCGACGGAGACGCCTCCAGCCTGCGCAAGCTGTTTTTGTTCCCACTTGATTATAGCGCGGGCGCTCCGGATCTGTGCCCCGGTAATCATGAATACACCTCATAGGTAAAATTATGCACCTGAAGTGTTGACACCTCAGGTGTGTTCATGTACCCATAAAGTGTCACGACGCCAAACGCAACGAGGAGCATCCAATGACCATCCACGTATCTACTGATGACAGAACCCTTTTGCCTCGCGGCCTCATCAAGAGACCGGCCAGCCAGGCAGAGGCAAGAATTGTAAGAAAAACGAAGGGTTTCATCAGCGCGATGAACGCTGCAGATGAGACCCACGAAGCAGACCTAGCCAAGGCACTCATGTTTTCCATCGATGTCATGAGGGAGCGTGCCGCTTCCATAGACGCGACCACTCCTGAGTTTGCCATCCTGCAGCTCGCGATGGCAATTGGAGAGCTCGACCGTTTCGACGGCTCCTGGATCTCAGACGAACACGAAAGCTTGAGACAGATCCAGCGACTTGCCGCATCCGTGCTCAGTTTCATTGAGCGCGAAACCGGCGTACCGCGCGAGGACGTTGCAGCAGATTATTTCGCCGGCCAGCGGCCAGCGACGAACTGAAGTTTCCATCCTGCCGGCCCATCACCCGGCAGGCGAGCGACGCCGCTTGACACGGCGCCGCGGCCGGGCGCGGCTCAGCTCTTTGAGCGCGCTCGGTTCAATTCGGCCTTGCCCTGGGCCGACCAGCGGTCAGCCGTTGTCGCCGCATGATGCGGCTGGCCGCTCACATATACCGATGGCCGGCGCGATCACCACCTGCCCCCACACAAGCAGCGCGCCGGCCGGTTCTATTGACGTGACAGGGGTGTTTACACTTCACTCTTCCCAACGAAACAGGAGGATCGATGCCAGTTGCCGCAAATGACAATATCGCCACAGACGCGCCGCTGCGGCTGGCACATATCATTCCTCTCGCCTTCCCGCATGGCGGCATAACGGTAAGCGGGCTCCGCAAAGAGGCGGCACGCGGCCGGCTTATGATCATGCGCATCGCGGGCAAAGACTTCACCACACTGCAAGCCATAGAGGAGATGAAACAAGCATGTCGCGTGCCCGCAAACCTGCCCGCCTCTGGCTACGTCCAGCCAACAAAGATCGCGCCGCGGTCTGGGTCATCCTCGATGGCGGCAAGCAATTCGGCACAGGCTGCAGTGAGCATGATCGTTCAGGAGCTGAAAAAGCGCTAGCCGAACACATTGGTAGGCAATTCCTCGCACAGCCGCCATCAAAAAACCGGCCAGCTTCGGAAGTCACGATTGCGGAGGTTCTAGCTCACTATCTGTCACTCAAAAAGGATTCCTCCACCCGACCGAAAGAGCTCGCAGCGCGTGCTGAGAACCTCATGTCATACTGGGGCGACAAGACGCTTGACGACATCACGAGCGCGACATGCGCCGAGTACGTTAGGGAGCGTCGAACGTCGAACGGTGCGCGCCGCGAGCTCGAGGATCTGCGGGCAGCTTGCCGACAGGCGATCGCCGATAAGGTAACTCGGGAGGCAGTGACCGTCACGCTCCCGCCGAAGGCGAAGGGCCGAGTCAAGCACCTGGAAAGGTCGACGATGGCGAAGCTGATTTGGGCCGCTTACAGGAAGCGCAGCAAGTATCGTGGCGTGCCCAACAAGTGGCGTCCAACCATACATATCGCTCGGTTCACACTGGCCGCCGTCTACACCGGCAGCCGCTCGGCTCGCGTATGGCAAGCATCTTTCGTCAAGGAGGAAGGCCGGCCATACATTGATCTCGACGCTGGCGTCTTTTACCGCGCGTGGGATGGCGAAGCCGTCGCCGATAACAAGCGCGCTCCTCCGATTCGCCTTCCAGGCCGCCTGCTCGCTCACATGCGCCGTTGGCACCGCATGGGCGCCAGATATGTTGTCGAGTACAACGGCAAGCCCGCGGATCCGAAGCGGGCTTTCAGGAACCTCGTCGATCAGGTTTTAGGTGACGATGCAGCCGGCGTTGTCCGCCACACCTTAAGGCACACGGCTGCCACCTGGCTAATGCAGGCCGCCGCTGACAAGTGGGAGACTTCCGGCTACTTGGGCATGACGCTTGAGACGCTCGAGAAGACATACGGCCATCACCATCCAGATCACCAAGCAAACGTCGGCGCAGCCTTCACCACAGGCCGAGCGGGGAGGAAAAAATGACCATCCATTGCCGCATTCGTTGCCGTGATTTTTATGGGAAGGTCTGTTGGAAACGAAAAACCCCGCCGAAGCGGGGTTTCTAGCTGGTCGGAGTGGAGTGATTCGAACACTCGACCCCCACGTCCCGAACGTGGTGCGCTACCAGACTGCGCTACACTCCGTGACCAGCGGCGCTTCTATAGAACAGCCTATCTGGTTGCACAAGCGCCAAAATTCAAAAACCCGACGGAATTTTTGACGGGTTGATGACCGGGGCTGGAAGGAGCTGCTGCAGCAAAAAGACACACCCCGGGCAAATTAATCGGAAGTGCGAAAGCGGCAATTTTCTTTTGCCGGGTTCCGCGCTAAAGGGCTCGGCGGGACAGGCGAAACCGCCGCGACGGCGGCTTCGCGGCCAATGCGTCAGAGATCAGGGACGACACGATGAAACTCCGCACCATCACCGCGGCCGGGCTTGCAATTGCGCTGGCCGGATGCACGACCATTCCTTCCGCCGGCAATCCGATCGAGGCCCGCTGGGTCGGCAAATCGGCCGGCATCTTCTTTGCCGCCTACGGGCCGCCGATCAGCGACCGCGAGGAAGGTTCGAGCACCATCTATACCTGGCGCGGCGGCTACAAGACCGTGCGCATTCCGGCGAAATATGCCGAAGGCGCCGATGGCAAGCGCGGCAAACAGATCGCCGCCGCCCGCACCGCCTATCTGCGCTGCCAGGCCGAAATCACCACCAATTCCGACTATACGATCCGCGACATCCGCACCGTCGCCGATATTCCTGGTGTCAGCGGCCCGTCCTATTGCGCCGAGTTCCTGGCGCCGGAACAGAAGTAACGGACGGTTCGTCCGGTATAAAGAAACAGGCGGCCGAGAGTTGCCTGTTTTGTTTCGGGCTCCTGGCCTTTGGGCGGAGTGGCAGAACGAACGTTAGGTTGTGCCGAGCAGCCCCCTCATCCGACCCTTCGGGCCACCTTCTCCCCGCTGGGGAGAAGAGGGAGCAAGTCGCTCCGACACAGGCAAACAGAACCATCCTGCTGAAATGCACTCCATCCAAGAGGATCGATGGTGAGGCCGCGCGTTCCCCTCTTCTCCCCAGCGGGGGTCCGAAGGACGGGTCGAGACGCGTGGCTCGACCCCGGCGGGTGGCCCGAAGGGTCGGATGAGGGGGCTGCACGGCACGGCGTCAGCGACAACAGGTCGCCGCCGAGCGCCGCTGCAGCTCACCCCTCCGCCGGCCCGTAAAGGCCGAGCTGGTCGAGCAGCGCCCGCTGCCGGTCGGCGCTTTCGACCAGCAGGCCGGTGTAACGCTCGACGATCCGCGCCTGGTGCCCCCGATCGGAAACGGCCGAAAGCGCGCCGGTGATCGCCGCGATCTTTTCCGAGACCTGGCGCAATTCCTCGAGCAGTTCCGCCTTGCCGCCGGCTTCGGCAACCACCTGTTTCGTCACCTTGCCGATACCGGCCGGCGTGCGGCTGCCGCCGGAGACGTAGCCTTCCGGCAGGTCGCCTTTGAGATTGACGACGGATTTGAAGCGGATGACGTCGAAGATCTGGTCGACCGCCTGCTTGGCGCCGGTCACCCGCGACGGGTGGTCGGTGTCGGCGGCGGCATGCGGCAAGAGCTCCAGCCTGCCCTTGTGACGCTCCTCGAGCGGCAGGTAGGGCAGCATCGGGCCGCTGAGCGTGCCGGTCGCGGCATCCCTGAAGAGGTCGGCGTCGATCGCCGCATGAGCGATCTTGCCGGAGGCAAGTGCGGCATCCAGCGCGCCCGTATCGACGACTTCGCCGCGGTCGTAATTGACGAGCACCGCGCCGTCCTTCATGGCGGAGAGCACCTTGGCATCGACGGTGCCGGCATTGGAATAGGTGCCGGTCGAAGCATCCAGGCGGCCGAGGCCGATATGGACGGAGAGCACGTCGGCGCCGGCTGCCGCTTCGACCGGGCTTGTGGCATAGTCGAAGCCCTCGGCCTCGATCCAGCGCTTGTGATGCTCGCGGGCATAGATCGCCACCTTCATGCCGAAGGCTTTGGCGAGCTTGGCGACTTCGCGGCCGATATTGCCGTAGCCGAGGACGGCGAGCTTGCGGCCCTCGAGCTTTGCCGTCGGGAAATCCTTGAGCTGGCGGCCGGTATCGAAATCGCCGCCGGCGACCATGCGGTGCAGCCGGTCGACCGGCAGGTCGGGAACGACCTTCAGGATCGCCTTGAAAGCCATCTGGGCGGTCGCCCGGCTGTTGATGCCGGGTGTGTTCATCAGGGGCGCAGTGCCGCCCTCGCCGTTACCGCCGCCCCAGGAGGCCGAGGCCATATTGCCGGTGCCGGCGCCGATGCGCACGCCGCCGAGCGGGAAGACCGAAGCCTTCGGGATGAAGGTCGCCGCCGCGATCAGCGCATCATACTGGCCCTTGTCGGTCTGCGGCAGGATCTCCGCCTCGGTGCTGAGATTCGGCTGGTAGAAGAAGTGGATGCGGCCCTTTTCGAGGCTGGCGCGATCACCGAGCGGGCCGAGATGGAAGCTGCCGCCCTTCTCCTCGATATAGGCCTTGACCTCGCTATAATCAGGCTCGCCGTCGGCGCCGAAACGCAAGCCGATGAGATCGGCGATCAGTACGGTATAGGCGCGGTTCGGATCGTCCTTACGCATAGCGCCGTCGGCCTTGGTGGGCGCCTCGAAGGTCACGCCGTTTTTGGCGAGCTCCTCCTCGAGCACGACGATCTTGGCTCTGAGATAGGCATATTGCAGGTTTTCCAACAGCGCCACGACATCGTCGGGCTCGCGGATGCCGCCGACCCAGGCGCGGTAATCGCCTGGTGTGCCCGGGAAGGCATTGACGTAGCGGGCCGCATCGAGGCCGGGCTCGTATTCGCCGTTCGGATGGGTGATGCCCTCATAACCGAGCAGCTGCTTGGAGCGGGCGATGATGCGGGCGTGGATGCCGGCATCGGTAATGTCGGTGTCCTCGACCTTCAGCAGCGTCACGGCGGCGCCGCGGCGCTCGGCATCGGTGACGGTCAACGACAGCAGCGGGTGCGACTTGACCCATTCGTCGATCACGGCGCGGTTGGCGGCGGAGCGGCGGTTGAGCTCGACGACGGAGCCGACCCGGGCTTCCGACTGCAGCAGGCCGAAGGTGGTCTCGGCAAAGGCGAGCGCGCTGTAGGTATTGATGACGCCGCCGAGCATGCGGTCTTCGCCGGCATCGTAGAACGGGCCGGCATCGACGGAGCGCTTGGCCGAAAACGGCTGCCGGGGATCGATCGGCGGCGCGATCTTCAGCTGGCGCGGGATCGCCCAGGCCGGATCCTGCTGATTCTTCTCGATCAGCGCCAGCGCATGCGGCGTGAAGGAGGCGACGAAATAGCCGGAGATGCCGCCGATCGCCTTCTGGAACGGCATGAACAGGCAGCACTTCGCCATGACGGCGCTGACGAGCTCCGGCTCCCACGGCATAGCGCCGAGCATCGAAGTGGCGTCGAACACCGCATGGCGGTTGGCCGGATCGCCGTCGAGCCAGCTCAGCAGTTCGCGGATCTCGGCGCTGGTATAGGCATTGGCGCCTGTCGTCTCGTGACCGACGCCGACGAAGATCGACACGCCGAGGGCCGAAAGCTCGGCCGCCGTCGGGATCACCCCCTCGGAGGCGGCGAAATGAATGCGGCTCTCGCAGCCCTTTTCGGCGAAGCGCTGCATCTCGATCAGCTGCGTCGCCCAGGACTGGCGGAAGAAGCCGGCGGCCTTGGACGGATCGCTCTCCGGCCGCGGCGTATCGACATAGACGCGCTGGGCGGGGTCATTGGCATTCATCAGGTGCTGGATGCAGACGGTGAAACCGCTATGGCCGCCGCCGAGCCCGACCGCCATGCGGTTCTCCTTCGGGAAGCCGAAATAACGATGGATCGCCCGCATCATGTCGGTCAGGATCTTGTCGGCCGGATAGCCGCGATGCATGCTGCGGGAAATCTCGGCCGTGGTGAAGCCGCCGATATCGTTGCCCCGGTCGTCGAACTTGCGATAGGTCTTCTCGATCCAGGCGTCGAAAGCGATGCGCCTGAGGCGGCTATCGACTTCATCGGTCGTCGCATCGGTGATCGGCCCGACGCCGAAAAACGGGTTGGACGGCAGTTTCGGCGCACCCGACGCGGTCTGTCGAAGGGCGTTCAATCGCTGTTCCTGCATCTGCGCGATATCTGTCATGGCCTGCCTGTCTGTTTTTCGAAGCTGAAGTTGCCGTCATGGTGAAGCGACTGCTCGGGCGAGACAACCTCATATGCGCCGCAGGAGAGGCGAAACGCGTCATTGGGGGCCGTATCGTTGATGATGGCGCGTATGGGCAGCGGCACGCGACGCGCTTTCCTGCCTGGAGATCGGCGGTCCTGGGATGACGGAGGATAAGTGGCGCCCGGGACGGCGCGGCAGAGGTGGTGCCGCAAGCTGCATCGCCGGTGCGTCTGGCAACAAAGCCAACCACACCCTCCGTCATCCCAGGGCTTGACCCTGGGATCCACAACCAAGCACGCGGACTTCTAATTGCTCTGCAGTGGGGCGCCTTCGCGGTCCACCTAGTGCCAGCCGCATGGATCCCAGGGTCAAGCCCTGGGATGACGGAGGAGAGGTGGTGCCCGGATGACGGAGGAGAGGTGGTGCCCGGTTGGCGGTGGAGAGGTGGTGCTGGGACCAAAAGCCGCGCCGGACGCGATGAAACGAACCGCGAGCGCGGCGCCGCAAACTGCGTTGTCGGTGCATCTGGCAACAAAGCCAACTACACACTCCGTCATCCCAGGGCTTGACCCTGGGATCCACAACCAAGCACGCGGACTTCCATTTCTCCGCATGGAACGCCTTCGCTGTTCGCCCGGTGCCTGCCGCATGGATCCCAGGGTCAAGCCCTGGGATGACGGAGGAGAGGTAGTGCTAGGGTGACGGTGGAGGTGTGGTGCCCGGTTGGCGGTGGAGAGGTGGTGCCGGGGGTCGACGGAGCAGAGATAGTGCCGGGACCAAAAGCCGCGCCGAGCGCGATGAGCGAACCACGAGCGCCGCGCCGCAAGCTTCACCGCCGGTGCGTTTGGCGAGACGCCAACTACACGCTCCGTCATCCCAGGGCTTGACCCTGGGATCCACGGCCACGGACGCGGACTTCTATTTCTGCAGTGGGGCGCCTTCGCTGTTCACCTGGTGCCAGCGGCATGGATCCCAGGGTCAAGCCCTGGGATGACGGAGGAGAGGTGATGCTTGGATTGACGGTGGAGAGGTGTTGCCGCGACCCACGAGCCGCGTCGGCTGCGATCAAGCGAGCAGCACGGCAAGCTCCCTCGCCGGCGCGTCTGGCGAGAACGCCAGCCACACGCTCCGTCATCCCAGGGCTTGACCCTGGGATCCACAACCAAGCCGGCATGGCAGGATATGTCTACATCGTCACGAACCAGAAAAACGGCACGCTTTATATCGGCGTGACATCCGATCTGGAGCGACGCATCCATGAACATCGCGAGGGGCTGACGCCGGGCTTTGCCTGGAAATATGGCTGCACCCGTCTCGTCTGGTACGAGGAACATTGGGACATCGGCAGTGCGATCCAGCGCGAGAAGTCGTTGAAACGCTGGAACCGGCAATGGAAGCTCGATCTGGTCGAGGCGATGAATCCCGGGTGGGATGACCTTTATCTGACGCTCTGGTAATGCCGGCTGCGCTCCTGTCGTGCCGGCCGCATGGATCCCAGGGTCAAGCCCTGGGATGACGGAGGAGAAGTGGTGCTCGGGATGGAAGAGGAGGCGTGGTGCCAGGTCGACGGAGGAGAGGTGGTGCCTGGTGGCGCAAGAGAGGTAGTGCCGGGTTGACGGTGGAGGCGTGGTTCTTGGTTGGCGGTGGAGAGAGGCAGCGGGTAGACGGAGCAGAGGTGGTGCCGAGGCTCACAGCCGCGCCGGGCGCCAATGAAGCTGAGCCGAGTGCGGCGTCGCAAGCCGCATTGGCGGTGCGTTTGGCGAGACGCCCACCACACTCTCCGTCATCCCAGGGCTTGACCCTGGGATCCACGACCAAGCGCGCGGCTTCAATTGTCTCGCTGAGTCGGACGCCATCTCAGTCCACCCAGTGCCAGCCGCATGGATCCCAGGGTCAAGCCTAGGATGACGGAGGGAGGTGGTGATCCGGTTGACGCAGGAGAGGTGGTGCCCTCCCCTGCATCCCACTCACGCCTACGCCGCCTCCCCCTTCTCGGCCACGCTCTCCGCCAGCTTGCGCGCCGCGACGAAATCGACCTTGCCGGAACCCAGCACCGGCACCTTGCCGATGGTGACCTCGGCCGGGACCATCATGTCCATGGCGCCCTTGGATTTGGCGAAGGCGAGGAATTCGGCGCGGGTGGCGGTTTCGGCTTCGGTGAGCAGCACCAGGCGTTCGCCCTTCTTGGGGTCGGGCAGCGAGGAGACGACGGAGAGGGCGCCGGGCCAGAGCTCGGCGGCGAGTGTTTCGACGGCGGCGAGCGAGATCATTTCGCCGCCGATCTTGGCGAAGCGTTTGGCGCGGCCGCGGATCTTGACGAAGCCGTCCTCGTCGATGGTGACGATGTCGCCGGTATCGTGCCAGCCATCGGCGAGCGGCTCGAGCACGCCGGGTTTTTCGGCGCGGAGATAACCGGCCATGACATTGGCGCCGCGCACATGCAGCCTTCCGCCCTCATCGATGCCGGGCACCGGTTCGAGCTTCCATTCCATGCCCGGCAGGATTTTGCCGACCGTGCCCGACTTGTTGTACATCAGCGTGTTGATGGAAATGACCGGCGCCGTCTCGGTGACGCCGTAGCCTTCGAGGATGCGCAGGCCGAATTTTTCCATATAGGTGTTGCGGGTCGAGGCTTTCACCGGCTCGGCGCCGGAGAAGATATAGCGGATCGAGCGGAAATCGTAAGGATGCGCGGTCCTGGCATAACCGTTGAGGAAGGTATCGGTGCCGAAGATGATCGTGGCGTTGGAGACATAGATCAGCTCCGGCACGATGCGGTAATGCAGCGGCGAGGGATAGAAATAGACCGGCACGCCTGAAATTAGCGGCAGCACGGTGCCGGCCGTCAGCCCGAAGGAATGGAAGACCGGCAGGATGTTGAACACCTTGTCGCCGCTGTGGAAATCGATGCGGGCGGCGGCCTGGGCGGCGTTCGACAGGATGTTGCGGTGGGTCAGCACCACGCCCTTCGGCGTGCCCTCGGAGCCGGAGGTGAAGAGGATGACGGCCGGATCATCCGGCTGGCGTTTCACCAGCGGGCGCGCCTTGCGCAGGAGTCCGCGGATCTTGTCGACCGCGCTGACCTCGGCTCTCAGATCATCGAGCCAGACGATCGTCACCTGCTTTTCCAGCTCCTCGACAACCGGGCCGAGCTTGGCCTGGGCGACGAAGGCGCGCGAGGTCAGCACATGTTTGATCTCGGCGGCCTTGCAGGCGGAGAGGATGTTGGCGGCGCCCGCGGTGAAGTTCAGCATGGCCGGCACCTTGCCCGCGCTCATGACGCCGAGAATGGTGGCGGCGGCGCCATTGGCATTCGGCAGCATGACGCCGATGTTTGCCTCCGGGAAGCGGGCGCGGAACTTGGCGCCGAGCACGGCGGCACCGGTCAAGAGCTTGCCATAGGTGAGGCTGCCGGTGACCGGATCCTCGACGGCGAGTTTTTTCATCCCGAATTCCTGGGCCGCCTGGATGACGCGGGTGAGCACGGTGGACGAGGTATCGGCGGTCTCGAACAGCAGGTTCGACATCACCTGATAGAGGGCAGCGCCTGCCGCCGTGCGGCGCTTGCGGCCTTTCAGCTCCGCCGGCACTTCCAGCTTCACCGGCTCGAGAATGGTGACCTTGACCTTGGGAAACAGCCGGCGGCGGATCTTGCCGTTGTCGAGATAGGAGAGATAGCTCTTCTCCAGCCCGTCGATCTTGACGGGCACCACCATCGAGCCTGTTTTGTCGGCGACCATGGCAGCACCATCATAGACCTTCATCAGCGTGCCGGTCACCGTCAGGCGTCCCTCGGGGAAGATGCCGATTGGGCTGCCATCCTGCACCACCTTGATCAGCGAGCGCGTCGCCATCGGCTTGGTCGGGTCGAGCGGCAGGAATTTGCACATTTTCAGGAAGGGCCGCACCCACCAGGCCTGGGCGATCTTGTAATCAACGGCAAAGGTGGGCTCTTCCTCGGTGATGGCGAGCGCCAGGGCGCCATCAAGCAGGCTGACATGGTTGAGCGCAATGATCGGCGCGCGGCCGGCCTTCTTGATATTCTCCAGCCCCTCGACCTCGAGGCGCATGAAGGCGCGGAACAGGATCGAGATGAAATCGCGGAACGGGTTGGTCGGCAGCGTCTTCAGCATCAGCCAGGCGACGGCGAAATTGAGGATGCCGAGGCCGATCAGGATTTGAGGTATGGAGGCGCCGAGCGCCTGGATGACGGCGACGAGGCCGAGGCCGACGGTGATGAACAGCGCCGAGAGCACGTTGGCCGCACCGATGACGCGGGCGCGGCGGTCCTCATGCGCCCAGGTCTGCAGGCCGGCGAAGGTGGGAACGGCGATGAAGGCGCCCGCGATCGCCATGCCGGCGAGATCGATGGCGACGCGGATGGTGTTTTGACCGGCGAAGAAATCGAGGATCGTCGTCGCATGGGTCGTCGATTGCAGGCCCCAGAGGTTCCAGGCGAGATCGAGGCTGAAGAGGCCGAGCAGCGCCGTGCCGACCGGGGCCGGCAAGAGCACGATGCGGCCCGACGACATCCAGGCGGCGATCGCCGAGCCGACGGCAACGGCAATGGCGAAGACGGTGAGATAGGCCGGCACGACGAGCTCCGAGCCGCCGAGCAGCTCGGTCACCATGGTCGGCAGGATCGACAGAACGAAGGCGCCGACCAGCCAGAACCAGCAGTTCATCAGCGCCGAACGCCACAGCCGCTTGTCCTGCCGGATTTCCATCACCAGCGTGTAGCTGGAGCGGATGACATTGCGGTCGATCTGCAGATCCGGCGCCTTCGAGCCGGTCGGCGGGATCATCCGGCTCGCCAGCCAGCAGAGCAGCGACAGGCCCATCATCATCGAGCCGAACAGCAGCACATTGTCGCCGCTGGAAAAGGCCAGGGCGGCGATGATCGTGCCGGCGAGGATGGCGATGAAGGTGCCGCCCTCGATCCAGGCATTGGCCTTCGGAAGGTCGCGGCGATCGAGATGATCGGGCAGGATGCCGTATTTGATCGGCCCGAACAGCGCAGAGACGACACCGAAGCCGAAGAGCGCGACCATCAGCACTGAGATGGAGGAGAAGCCGAGGCCGACGACGGCAAGCGCGGCAATGCCGATCTCTGAGCGTTTCAGGAGTTCGGCGACCTTCGCCTTGTCGTGCTTGTCAGCCAGCTCGCCGCCGAGTGCGGAGAGCAGCAGGAAGGGCACGATGAGGATGACGCCGGCAAGCGTCACCAGGGCAGCACCTTCGCTTGCCGACATCTTGAAGAGAATGAGGAACACCAGCGTGTTCTTCAGAAAATTGTCGTTGAAGGCCGTGAGGAACTGGGTCCAGAACAGCGGCGCGAATTTCCTAGACATCATCAGATTGTGTTGCACGGGCTTGGTCCCTCTTTCGGCAGCTCGAGAAGGCCACAGAGTTGTTACCCATTGGTTGAATGCGGCAACAACTCTGCGCTGTGGTTAAGGAAGATCAATCTTCATCGCTACGATTGAATTTGACGAGCAGTTTTTCGGTGCGGGCGTCCTCGACCTTGCGGATCAGCTTCTCGGATTCGGCATTGTCGCGCAGCGTCTTGGTGATGTTCACCGTGGTCTGCACCAGCATCAAGATGCCCATGGCGAGATAGCCTTTGCCCCAGAGATCGAGCGGCATCATGTAAAGGCCGAGCGCCAGCATGAAGGCGGCGGCGCCAAAGGAGATGTAGGAGAAGCTGACCCAGCTGGCGGAATGTTTCTGGAAACTGTCGTTCATTGCAGTGACCCTTCAATTTTTAGGGGTGAATGGTGGGATGGATGAATTCAGGCGGCCGGGGTGATGCGGCTCTTCAGCCGGGCGAGCACATCATCGGCCGATGAGGTGAGCGGCGCGCCGCAGCCGGCATTGGCGAGCTTTTCTATGATGCCGGCCGGCCGCGTGGCGCTTTCCATGTCCTTCAGCGCGGCGGCGGTCAGTTCGTTCTGGCTTTGGCGCAGGCGCAGCCGCGCTAAGGTCTCCTCGGCCTCGTCGAGGGTGGCAAGGCCGGGGCCGGCGACGACGACATCGAGCTTCTGCGCCTCTTCGGTGGCGCGGGCCAGCCGCTCGCCGCGCTGCAGCTCCTGCAGCCGCGCCTCGGCCGAGCGGACGATGCCCTTCAGCTTGCCGATCGAGGTGGTGAACTGGGCCTGCGCCGCGACCGACGCATCGCGCTCGGCTTCGAGAAAGGCGATCGCCTCGGCCGCCTCGCGGGCCAGGCTCTCATTGCCCTTATCCAGCGCTGCGCAGGCGCGGGTCTCGAGATCGGCAATGCGGGAAAGGATCGTCTGATGCTGCGCCTTCTCCTGCTCGTTCTGGGCGATGGCGACGGCGACGCTGCGCCGGGCCGACTGGATCGCCTGGGCGGCATCGCGGATCTGCTGGGCAAGCAGCGGCACGGCGTGGCGATCGGCAAAGGCCTGCTCGGCATCATGCGCCCTGCCCCGCAAGAGAATGGAAATCAGTTTGAACATTTCTTGCCTCCGGTTTATGAACGTTGTTCACGAGTGCTGTTATGGCAGAATCATGAACGACGTTCAAGATAAATTTTGAACACCGTTCAAAAAATCGAAGTGGAATGGTTAATGGCCGGCAGGCGAGAAGAAAAACGCGAGGATCTGAAGGCGCGGCTGATCGAGGCGGCGCGCGAGCGCATCGCCCGCGACGGGCTGACGAACCTGCGCGCCCGCGACATCACCCAGGACGCCGGCTGCGCGCTCGGCGGCCTTTACACCGTCTTCTCCGACCTCGCCGAGCTCGTCATCCACGTCAACTCTTCGACGCTGAAGGCCTTGGAGGCGAAGCTGACCCTGCCCGAGGCCCGCGACAAAAGCCCGACCGACCGCCTGCGCAACCTCGCCCAGGGCTACCTCGCCTTCGCCGTCGAGCACCGCAACCTCTGGAAGGCGCTGTTCGACCACTTCCCCCCCGACACCAGCCCGACGCCGCAATGGCACCTCGACGAACACCTCTTCCTGATGGACGTGATCGCCGAACCGCTCGCCGAACTGCAGCCCGACATGCCGCCGCAAGACCGCGCCATCCGCGCCCGCACCCTCTTCGGCGCCGTCCACGGGGTGGTCAGCATCAGCCTGGAGGGCCGCTTCGTGGGATTGCCGCTGGAGCGGCTGGCGCGCGAGGTGGACGAACTGGTGCAGACGATTGCGGCCGGGGCGGAGCGGCGGCGGGAAGCGGGCGAGTGAGGCCTGACGTGGCGGCGGCAAGTATGAGTGCGGCCCGCGGACGAGCTTGGCGGCCGGAAGTGGGCTTGAGCATGCCCGGCGGTGGGGTTTGGCAGCGACGCTCCCCCACTCTCCGTCATCCTCGGGCTTGACCCGAGGATCCACGCCCGTCGCCGATGACGCCGACGGACACCGTCGTCAAGACGCTGAAATCACAGCGAAAAGCATCCCTCATCCGCCTGCCGGCATTGCGGGTCCAGCCGAAGTCTCCCCCCTCTCCGTCATCCCAGGGCTTGACCCTGGGATCCACACGCAGCACTCGACGTGCACACGTTCACGGATAGATGCCCTGCCGTTCCCACTGCCGGCGGCCAGCACAGCACTCGCCGCATGGATCCCAGGCTCAAGGCCTGGGATGACAGAGTGTGTGGAGGCGCCCTGCCAAGCTCCAACCTCACCAATTGCCGCACCATCTCACCTCCAGCCAATCCCCACTCCCCACCCTCCGTCGTCCTCGGGCTTGACCCAAGCACCCCCACCCAAGCACTCTGCCCCCACCACGCCACCGCGAAAGGAAACCCCATGAGCCGCATCTTCATCACCGGTTCCACCGATGGCCTCGGGCTTGCCGCCGCCCGCACCCTCATCAGCCAAGGCCATGACGTCGTCCTCCACGCCCGCTCCCGCGAGCGCGCCGCCGCCATCGCAGACACCTCAGCCACCGCCCTCGGCCTCGTCATCGGCGATCTCGCCAGCGCCGCCGAGACGCGCTCCATCGCCGAACAGGTCAACGCCATCGGCCGCATGGACGCCGTCATCCACAATGCCGGCATTTACCTCGAACGCAGCCGCGGCGAAACGCCTGAAGGTCATGCCAAGACGCTGGCGGTCAACGTGCTCGCCCCCTATCTCCTCACCGCCTGGATCACCCGCCCCGACCGCCTGATCTATCTCACGAGCGGCATGCACCGCAGCGGCGCCGGCAGTCTCGACGATATCGACTGGAAGCGGCGGCCATGGAACGCCAGCCAGGCCTATTCGGAAAGCAAGCTCTACATCGCCACCCTCGCCGCCGCCCTCGCCCGCCACTGGCAGGATGTCTTCAGCAACGCCGTCGACCCCGGCTGGGTGCCGACCAAAATGGGCGGCGCCGGGGCGCCGGATGATTTGGAGATGGGGCATCTCACGCAGACGTGGCTGGCGACGAGCGAGGAAAGCTCGGCCAAGGTCAGCGGCGGGTATTGGTATCATCGGCAGCGGCGTGAGGCGGCGGCAGAGGTTGGTGATGTCGGGTTTCAGGATGCCTTGGTGGGGAGGCTCGCGAGGTTGACGGGGGTGAGTTTGTTTGAAGAGCGGGGGTAAGGCGCGAGACGCCGATCGCCCTTATGTCCGCCGACGTCTCGCAGAGCGCTCTTTTTTCTTAACAGAAAGCAAGCCGAGCATCCGGAGCCTCCTTGCGACTGACATCTGCATATAAGCCCGAGGTTCACGACGAACCGTGAGGTGTTACGTGTGCCCCATGCGCCGAGGAAATACTTCCCGGATACCTTGTTCCTGAAGTCGGCTACCCCGCCGGCGGCGGTTCCCGAGGCTCCGCGTTGCGCTTGTGCGCCCGCCGCGTGAAATCCTTGCCCTTGCTGCCCGCAGACCTCGTCAATCAAGCCAGGTTGCATTGGATATGCACCTGCCTTTTACGAAAGAAGCCATCTCGGCTCCCTGCGGTCAGAAGGGATAATCGGCATCACTGGCATTGGTGTTTGCATGGCTGCCAGAGCCTTTGTCGGAAACGATGAAGCACGCCCGCTCATACAGCTCGTCATAGGTGACGATCTCAATGTTCCGGGTGTCCCGCCGGAATAGCTCGAAAGTCCTGAGCTTGATCTCGCGCTCCCTTTCCGAACCGGCGAACGCCCCGCTGGACGACGTGATCAGGATGCATTTGGGGTCTAGGGTGCGTTGGCGCAGTAGCTCCCCAGCAGCATTGAGGTTCTTGTGCGCGTTAGTCTCGGCCTTAAGCTGCCAGCTCGCCTTCTGCTCCAGGATTTGCGAAACGGCATCCGTGAAATCCCTCGACAGCCGCCAGCTATTCGCCCGGTTCTGATTTTTCAGGAACAGAGGCGTGGACGGCTTTTTCACCTCGACCAGTACCGTGAAGTTCGTGCAGCCCATCAGGAAGTCCACGATCGCGGCATCATTGCCGCCCAGATCGGTATCGGCTATATGCGCCTCAGTCTGCAAGATGCTCAGGTAGCGGTAATCCAACCCGAAGCCGAAGATCCAAGGGTTCTTCTGGAAAAAATGCTGCCAGACCTTTTCCTCCTGTGGCGTCGTCAAGCCTTCCTCCGCCTTGTAAGCGTCGAGGTAATCCGGCTCTTCCAGCAGCCGCTTGAAGATGGCGAGTTGCGCCTTGCGATAACCGATGTTGACGATGTCGTGGGACTGGATCAGGCCGCTTTGCAAGACCTCGTCGAGTATCTTATGCCCTTCCGGCAAGGCAACGATGGACTTAACCTTGTCAGCCGTTTCCTTGTCGATAGGGCCGGGGCCGTTATGGATCGCTAGCCTGCGCTCTGTGACGCTGGCCAGATCCAGCTCTGTCATCAACTGGAGCAGCGCCATGATCTTCTGGAACGAGAAGTGCGTCAGGCCGATCGGATCATCCGCCCCTGACCACTGCTCCCGCCAGCCGTCCTTGTATTCCTTGTATTTGCGCAACTCGATTTTGGTGATCTCGTTGCGTTCGGTGATGAAGGTGAACTTCACCTTCATCCTGTTCCGGGACGGAAACGGCGGGATATACTCGACAGAACGGTTGCCATCGTCCTCGATGATCACCGTGAAGAACTTCCCAACGCCATTCTTGAAAGGGTGAACATAGAGGTGGTCGGCACGCCACCCGCCTATTGTCCCTGCATCATCAAATCCGTTCAAAGTGAATCCTCTCTTGTGCAAGCGGTATACTACACGTTGCTACGAGGATTCGGTGTACATTTATGATTGGGCGGCGTCGCGTTACCGCGTCAAGGGTGGACTGGGTGGAGGATCAAGCCGCAGCCGAAACTCGTCGAGTGTCTTCAAAACGGGTGAAGCCCTCCTGCCCTCATTCTGGCAGAGAAACCTATACAGCGCGCCAATAGCTGGGGAGCACGCTTGACGGAAATAATGCTTTTGCGAAACTTAAGACCTTCGTAAAAATCTAACAGTTATTTTGATGGTTCGGGCATGGGAGACGGCTGGCGGCTTCATGAGGCGCAAAATGAATAAACGTAAAAACAAACAGTGGCTGGGGCGCCTGGATTCGAACCAGGGATGACGGTACCAAAAACCGTTGCCTTACCGCTTGGCGACGCCCCACCAGAGCTTTCGGCGCGAAGCGCCAGCTCAAATCGACGCCTGATTAGCAAAGCTCTCCGTCTGTCACAATGACTAAGTTGCGCATCGGGCAGATTTATGCGCTGCAGAGTGCCAAGGGCCGTGCTAGGAATGGGCGACGTCATCGGCCGCGAGATCATCGCCCTCATGGAAAGCCCCGCATTCGACCTTGCTTTCGAGCCGGCCTATGGGCGCGCCGTGCCGGTGGGGCCTCAGGTCGAGCGGATCACGGCGGAGAATCCCGGGCCTTTCACCTTTTACGGCACCAACAGCTATATCGTCGGCGCCGCCTCGGTCGCGGTCATCGATCCCGGGCCGGAGGACGAGGCGCATTATCAGGCGCTGATGGCGGCGCTTGCCGGCCGTGAGGTGACGCATATCTTCGTCAGCCACACGCATCGCGATCACTCGCCGCTTGCCCGCCGGCTGCAGGCGGAAACGGGGGCGGTGACGGTGGGCCAGGGGCCGCACCGGCCGGCACGGCCGCTCAGGGATGGCGAGATCAATCCCTTTTCCGAAAGCTCGGATCTCGCCTTCGTGCCGGATATCGCGCTCAGTGAGGGGCAGACCCTAACGGGCGATGGCTGGGCGCTGACATCGGTGCCGACACCGGGGCACACGGCCAATCATGCCGCCTTCGCGCTCGAAGGCCGCGATCTTCTGTTCTCGGGCGATCATGTCATGGCCTGGTCGACCTCGATCGTGGCACCGCCGGATGGGTCGATGGCCGATTACATGGCCTCGCTCGAGCGGCTGATGGAGCGCCAGGACCGTCTGCTGCTGCCCGGCCATGGCGGGCCGGTCCGCGAGCCCGCCGCCTTCCTGCGGAGCCTGAAGGCGCACCGGCTGGGGCGCGAGCGGGCGATCCTCGAGCGCATCGGGGCGGGCGACCGCGCGATAACAGAGATGGTGAAGGCGATCTATCGCGATACCGATCCGAAGCTGCACGGGGCGGCCGCACTTTCCGTGCTTGCCCATATCGAGGATCTCGTCGAGCGCGGCGAGATCGCGGCGGATGGGCCGCCTTCTCTTGCCGCCACCTACCGGCTGTTGTAAGCGGGAGATGGGGAGATTACCATGACGCGCGCCGCCTACAGCTATCGCGATGATGCCGATGTGCCGGATTTTGCCGATGACCAGCCGTTGATCGTCTTCGATGGCGAATGCGTCTTCTGCTCCGGCTGGGTGAAATTCGTGCTGAAGCACGACAGAAAGCGGCGATACCGCTTCCTCGCCGCCCAGTCGCCGCTCGGCGCAGCGCTCTACCGGCATTATGGGCTGAATGAGCGCGACTATGAAACCAATATCCTCATCGAGAACGGCCGCGCCTTCTTCAAGTCGGACGGCACGATCCGCATGGTGGCCGGCCTCGGCTTTCCCTATTCGCTGGCGAAGGTCTTCCGGCTGCTGCCGCGGCGGGTGGCGGATGCGCTCTATGAATTCATCGCCCGCAACCGGCTGAAGATTGCCGGGCGGCAGAGCTGCATGGTGCCGACGGCGGAGCAGCGCAGCCGCTTCATCGCATGAGCGGCGAGCGGCTTTCGCTGCTGATCATCGGCGGCTACGGCACCTTCGGCGGACGGCTCGCGCGGCTGCTTGGCGATGAACCGCGGCTCCGGCTGTTGATCGCCGGTCGCTCGCTTGAAAAGGCCGACGATTTCGTCGCCGAGCTCAGATCCCCGAAGGATGGATCCGAGGGCCTGGGAAGCAGCGCGCTCGGGGCGAGCCTGCAGGCGGTGGCCTTCGATCGCGACGGCGATCTCGCCGAACAGCTGACGCGGCTGCGGCCGGATCTCGTCGTCGATGCCTCCGGGCCGTTTCAGAGTTTTGGGGAAGACCCCTATAAGGTGGTGCGCGCCTGCATCGGCCTCGACATCGATTATGCCGATCTTGCCGACAGCACCGGCTTCGTCGCTGGCATCGGCGGGCTCGATGCCGAGGCGAAAGCGAAGGGTGTGTTTGCGCTTTCCGGCCTCAGCAGCCTGCCGGCGCTGTCCTTCGCCGCGCTCGATGTCATGGCGCCGCGGTTTTCCCGGATCGATGCGGTGGCCGCCGGCATTGCCCCGTCGGCGCATGTGAAGATCGGCCTCAATGTCGTCAGAGCAATCGCGAGTTATGCCGGCAAGCCGGTCTCGGTGCTGCGGCAGGGGCGGCCGGCGCAGGGACGCGGGCTGATCGAGGCGATGCGGGTGACGATCTCCCCACCCGGCGTGGCGCCGCTCAGGAGCCGGAATTTCCTGCTGGTGGATGCGCCGGATCTGGCGCTGCTGCCGGCGCGCCTTGCCGGCCTGCAATCGAGCTTCACCGGCGTCGGCACGGAGCCGCAGCTGCTGCAGCGGCTGCTCGGGTTTGCGGCAGGTCTGGTGCGACTGAAGCTGTTGCCGTCGCTCACGCCGTTGGCGCGGCTCATGCAGCGGGCGAGCCACGGCCTGGCGATCGGCGACCATCGCGGCGGCATGTTCGTGCGCCTGAGCGGCCTCGATGCCGCCGGCAAGCCGCTCGCCTGCGGCTGGCATCTGATTGCCGAGGGTGATGACGGGCCGTTCATTCCGGTCGCAGGCGTGGCGGCGCTGGTGCGCCGGCTGCTCGGCGGCGTCCGGCCGGAAAGTGGCGCGCGGCCGGCGACGGGGGAATTGCAGCTTGAGGATTTCGAAGCGGAATTCCGGCGGTTTTCGATTACGACAGGGATCAGGGCGGAAAGCGAGGGCGCCGGCCTGCCGCTTTACCACAGGCTTCTCGGCAGCGCCTTCGAGCGGCTGCCGCCAGCCATATCAGCCATGCATGCGCGCGGGCATGCGGGCGCCCCTGGGGCCGGCGTCCGCGTCGCCTCCGGCCGGGCGCGCGTCGAGCGCGGCCGCGGCTGGCTGGCAAGGATCGTCGCCCGGCTGATCGGCTTTCCGCCGGCGGGTGAGGATGTGCCGGTCACGGTGCGCTTTACCGCCGATGGCGAGAAGGAGATCTGGACGCGGCATTTCGGGGATAAAAGCTTCCACAGCCTGCAGCTCGAGGCCAAGGGCCGCGACCGCCACCTGCTCACCGAAGTCTTCGGGCCGTTCCGGGTGCTGGTGGCGCTGGTGCCGGAGGGCGAGCGGCTGCGGCTGGTGGTGCGCGGCTGGCGGTTTTGCGGGATGCCGCTGCCGCTGTTTCTGGCGCCGGGCGGGGAGACGTTCGAGGAGGCGCGCGATGGGCGGTTTCATTTTCACGTCGAGATCGGTGGGCGGCTGACCGGGCTGGTGGTGCGGTATACGGGGTGGTTGGTGGTGGAGTGAGCCCTCGCCAGCGTCATGGCGTGACCTCTCTCCAGCCTCATCCTGAGGCGCGTAGCCGGTAGGGCGAAGCCTCGAAGGACGGGGCTGGCCACCGCAGCCACCCGCCCCCGTCCTTCGAGGCCCCTGCGGGGCGCCTCAGGATGAGGGCTGATCGTTGTGCCTGCCGCCTGCCAGCCTCTTTGCGGTGTGCCGTGGCCGCCCCCCTCTGCCCTGCCGGGCATCTCCCCCACAGGTGGGGAGATTGGCTGGGAGCGCTGGCTTCCCCAAACAACTGACGTTGCAGGATGGGCGAAACGATAGAGAGGGAGCGATGATCCAACCTCTTGCGAATCTCCCCACCTGTGGGGGAGATGCCCGGCAGGGCAGAGGGGGGCTGGCATGGCACGCCCTCTCTCCAGCTAATGGCACGCCCTCTCTCCAGCCTCATCCTGAGGTGCGAAGCCCATAGGGCGGAGCCTCGAAGGACGGGGCTGGCAACCAGCCACCCGCCCTCGTCCTTCGAGGCCCCTGCGGGGCACCTCAGGATGAGGACTGATCGTTGTGCCGCCCTGGATGAGGGAAGTGGGCTTGGGATATAAAATCGACGTCGAATTCGGGGCGCCGGAATTGGGTTGCGTTTGCCGCACCCTCTCCCGGCCCTTCGCTCTAAGCTCAGGGCGTTCGCCGCTGCAATCGATTCACTGGATCGATTGCTGCCGCCTTTGGCGGCACCGCGGCTCACCCACCCGCAAGCCCCAGCAACTCGGCGTCCAGCGCCTTCAGATAATCGCCGGCGATTGCGGCGCTGAAGCCGAGGTCGTGTTGGCCGTAGCGGGAGGCGACGCGGATGTCGACGAAGGTGGTTTCGGCCTCTTCGCGCAGGCGGATGAGGATATCGAAGCGCAGGCCGAGGATCAGCGTGCGGTTGGTCGCCTGCAGCATCACGCCGTTGGCGCCGCGGATCAGCTTGGCGACGTCGTCGTCATAGGGGCGCGGTGTCGGCACGGGGATGATGCCGGGCGCATCGGCGACGGCGTCGTCGCCGGCCGCCGGTTGTGCCGGTCCGTCTTCCGGGTCGCGGTCCGGCTCTGTCGTGCCGGTGCTCCTGACGATGGTAAAGCCGCTCTGCTTGGCGACCTTGCGCACCGCCTCCAGCACGCGGTCGAGCGCGCCCTCATAACGCCGGCCGGTCAGCTCGGGATAGGCGGCCAGCTGCTTTTCGCGGTCCTCCGGTGTCACGAGGTTGCGCTTCAGCCAGATCTGATCGGCCTTCGGGGTCGACAGCCAGTCCGGGGCCGAGATCGGATCGGTGGACACGTCGTAGATATCAGGCAGCGTCATGTAGCGCTCGGCGGCAAAGGCGCCGATGCCGAGCGGAAAGGCGGTATAGATCAGCGCGGCGATCGCGGCCAGCCCGCCTTCGGCGCCTGTCATCCAGAGGCTGCGCAGGCCGACGGCTGCCAGCAGCGCGGCGAGCAGCGCGAAGCCGGCGGCGGTGAACAGCAGCAGCACGAGATAGGGGGTGGCAAGCCCGCCGAAGCGATGGGCGACGAGCACCGCCAGCGCCAGAACCAGGGAAAACGCCCCGAGCAGCCGCGAAATGCGGGCGGCGCTGGAAACGGGACGGTCGTAACGGATGGCCATCAAACTTACCGGTTGCTCGTCAGCGCCGCGCCCTCAACCACGCAAATCGCCATATCCCTGTTTAGAGCATGATGCCGAAAAGTGTGAAGCGGTTTTCGGACGACATCATGCTCTATTTCTTTGATTAAGAGCCTTTCCTGGTTAGATTGAAGCATTCTGCCGGAGCAGGTTTTCGTCAGGGCAGAGGCGATTGGCGATGGGCATACCCCAAGATACGCCCGAGCCGATCGCCTCTGATCCTGGCTAGAGATGCCCGGCCCACCGGCCGCACCGCTTCGCCATGGCGAAGCGATCAGTGCGTCCGGCGATTCCCAAGTCTTGCAGATTTGCCAGGCAAATCTGCGGGAGGGTTGGCTGAAACGGGCCGGCTGATCGACCGGCCGGCTTGGCCGTAGAACTGGGCTACGACGCGCGCCGGCCGGTCGACCATCCGACTCCGTTTGAGCCAACAGAATGCTTCAATCTAACCAGGAAAGGCTCTAGATCCGGATTCAGATTTTAGGCCAGCCCGGCCCAAAATCATCCGGATCTGGCAAGATTCGGCTGAATTGAAACTGTTGTCTGGGAATATCCGATGGAATTCTCCTGACATGGTGGAGGCGATGGCCGGCCCGAATCATCAGCCCTTGCTGATATTTTAAAAACAGGTCATTCTGCCGCGGTTTCATCTCCTGATTTATAGGCACGGAGAGGCGGGATGATTTCACCTGAGATAGCAGCAAGGCCGCAAGCGTCTGCGCTTGGCGGAATCGACCACAGCGAACCGATGCTGCCGATGGAGCTCGTCGAGCTCGAACTTTCGCTCGAAGGTTATGCCGACGGCGATGCCGGTTTCTGCGAGGCGGTGCGCCAGGCGGCAGGCCGGGCGGGCGGCGAGCTTCTGTTCGACCTGCCGGCCGCAGGCCTTGTCGCCGATTGCCGGCGCATCGCGGTGCTTCGCATTCCCGATGGCGAAAGCGAGATGCGCGTCGTGCTGGCGCTGCTCGATTATGCCGGCACCGAAATCCGCATGCAGGCGCCCGACGCGGAGACCGCGCATCTGGTGCGCTTCGCCGATGCCTTCGTCGAAGTGCTGGAGCGGATCTGAAGCCTTGGGCGTTGTTGCCGAAATGATGACCTAGCGCCGCTCGGCCGCGGCCTCCGCCAGGCTGCGGAAGGGAAACTTGCGGCCGCATTCGCATTTCAGCATGAAGCTTTCCTGGTGGTTGGAAGCGCGCTGCACGCCAAAACCGCGCGGCAGCTGATCGACCTTGAAATCCGGGTGCTTGCGCTTGGCATCGTCGATCTCCGAGGCCTCAGCAAAGCCTGTGTTGCCGCATTGCGGGCAGCTCAGTTTCTTCGAAAATCGATCGCGAATGGCCATGCTCGTCCTCATGCTTGAGGCTCTCCTCATACAGAGGAATGCCCTTCATGCCTAGCAAGGTGGGCGGCGAAAGTGGAACCATCTTTCCGGCATGCCGTTCCCTTTTGGAAAAGGAGGCGATCATGCCGAACAGAGATCCGATCCCGACACCGACGACCGACACGCCGCGCGGCCCGACGCCGACACCCGGCATTCCCGACCCCACGCAGCAGAAGCCGCCGCTGACGCCGACGCAGGACCCGTCCGATACGAAGAACCCGCAGGATCCGCCGCTCGATCCGGCGCTGCTGCCGATCGGCGATCCGGCCGGGGCAGCTTAGCCTCCCCTTCTCGCTCAGGCAGCGCATTTGGCGAAAACTGCCCACCACACTCTCCGTCATCCCAGGCCTTGAGCCTGGGATCGATGCGACTGCTGCCGGATGGAGACGGTATGGGCGCTCGGCTCAAGGCAGAGCATGACGGAGGGTGGGGTGGGCAGACGCTCCTTCTTGTGCGGAGTCTCCCCTACTCTGGCGGCGCGTTTCGCGAAAACGCCAACCACACTCTCCGTCATCCCAGGCCTTGAGCCTGGGATCCATGCAACTGCTGGTGGACGCGGCGTGGATGCTCGGCTCAAGGCCGAGCATGACGGAGGGTGAGGTGGGCACACGCTTCCTCTTGTGCGGGGTCTCCCCTACTCTGGCGGCGCGGGCCGAGCATGACGGAGCGCGGGGCGGACACTCGCTCGTTCTTGTGCGGAGCCTCCCTACTTTGGCGCGTTAGGCGAAACGCCAACCACACTCTCCGTCATCCCAGGGCTTGACCCTGGGATCCATGCGACTGCTGCCGATGGGTGGGGTGGGCCAGGAGACCCATTCACAGGCATCCCTGTCAGC
Source organism: Rhizobium sophoriradicis (assembly GCF_003939025.1). Taxonomy (GTDB): domain Bacteria; phylum Pseudomonadota; class Alphaproteobacteria; order Rhizobiales; family Rhizobiaceae; genus Rhizobium; species Rhizobium sophoriradicis. The sequence goes on along the minus strand of NZ_RQIH01000009.1, from coordinate 253,907 downwards.
CATCCACCAGCGAAACCAGGTGGGCACGCCCCGCGCCTGCAGCTTGACTAACCCCGCCCGAATGGCATTTCCTCAGGGAAAAGCAAGGAATAGCCCCGATGCGCATCGCCCTCCTCATCACCCTTCTTGCCGCCGGCCTGTCCGCCTGTCAGACGATGACGCCGGAGGAGCGGCGGGCGGCGGATGAGCGGCAGTGCCTGAGTTATGGCTTCCGCCGCGGCTCGGATGGTTTTGCCACCTGCCTGCAGCGCATAGATCTCGACCGGCGGGCGGAATCACGGGCGCAAAGTGCCGAGATGATGAACCGCATGGCCTGGGATCTGAACGGGCCCTATGTCTACCGCGATCGCTGGCGGTATCGTTACTGACCGCCACAGGCGCCGCCGGCTCTTTACCTCGCCGCTGAGATCACCGCCTGCGCCGCCGCAAGTCGTGCGATTGGCACGCGGAACGGCGAGCAGGAGACATAATCGAGGCCGATCGTTTCGCAGAAGCGGATCGAGGCCGGGTCGCCGCCATGTTCGCCGCAGATACCGAGCTTCATGTCGTTGCGGGTGCGCCGGCCGCGTTCGGCGGCGATGCTGATCAATTCGCCGACGCCATCGAAATCGAGCGAGATGAAGGGGTCGTGCTCGATGATGCCCTTGCGCTGATAGGTGGGAATGAAGGCGGAGGCGTCGTCGCGCGAAATGCCGAAGGTTGTCTGCGTCAGGTCGTTGGTGCCGAAGGAGAAGAATTCGGCGGCTTCGGCGATCACGTGGGCGCGCAGTGCCGCGCGCGGCAGCTCGATCATCGTGCCGACGAGATAATCGATCTTCATGCCGGCCTCGGCCATGACTTCGCCGGCGACCTCGTCGATGCGGGCCTTTACGTAATCGAGCTCGGAGCGCAGGCCGACCAGCGGCACCATGATCTCAGGCACGACGGCGGCCCCCGTTTCCTGGGCGGCGGCCACCGCCGCCTCGAAGATGGCGCGGGCCTGCATTTCGACGATTTCGGGATAGGAGATCGCCAGCCGGCAGCCGCGATGGCCGAGCATCGGGTTGAACTCGTGCAGCGCATCGACGCGCTGGCGCAGCGCCAAGGGCTCCATGCCCATGGCGAAGGCGACTTCGGCGACCTCATCATCGGTCTTCGGCAGGAATTCGTGCAGCGGCGGGTCGAGCAGGCGGATCGTCACCGGCAGGCCGTGCATGACGGTGAAGAGGCCGGTGAAATCCGTGCGCTGCATCGGCAGGAGCTTGTCGAGCGCCAGCCGCCTGCCCTTCTCGTTTTCGGCGAGGATCATCTCGCGCATGACATGGATGCGCTCGCCCTCGAAGAACATGTGCTCGGTGCGGCAAAGGCCGATGCCCTCGGCGCCGAAGGAGCGGGCGGCGCGCGCATCGGCCGGCGTATCGGCATTGGTGCGCACGGTCATGCGGCGGGCGCGGTCGGCCCAGCCCATGATGCGGCCGAAATCGCCCGAAAGCTCCGGCTGGATCATCGGCACCTCGCCCTTCAGCACCTGGCCGGCCGAGCCGTCGATGGTGATGATATCGCCCTTCTTCAGCGTCACGCCGATGCCGAGCAGCCGCTCGTTGCGTTGATCGATGCGCATGGTGCCGGCGCCGACGACGCAGGGCGTGCCCATGCCGCGGGCGACGACCGCCGCATGGCTGGTCATGCCGCCGCGTGTCGTCAGGATGCCTTCGGCCGCATGCATGCCGTGAATATCTTCCGGGCTGGTCTCGACGCGCAGCAGGATGACCTTGCGGCCCTCGGCCTCGGCCTCGACCGCCTCTTCGGCGGTGAAGACGATGGCTCCGGTGGCCGCCCCCGGCGAGGCCGGCAGGCCGGTGCCGATCACCTGGCGGGTGACACGCGGATCGATCGTCGGATGCAAGAGCTGGTCGAGGCTGGAGGGCTCGATGCGCAGCACCGCCTCCTCCTCGGTAATGACGCCCTCGTCGACCATGTCGACGGCGATCTTCATCGCCGCCCGGGTCGAACGCTTGCCGGAACGGGTCTGCAGCATCCACAGCTTGCCGCGCTCGATGGTGAATTCGATATCCTGCATGTCGCGGTAATGGACTTCGAGCTCGGAACAGATGCGGCTAAGTTCGTGGAAGGCCTCCGGCATCAGCTTTTCCATCGAAGGTTTTTCCGAGCCGGAGGAAATCCGCCCCTCCTCGGTGATGCTTTGCGGCGTGCGGATGCCGGCAACGACATCCTCGCCTTGCGCATTGACGAGGAATTCGCCGTAAAGCGCCTTCTCGCCGGTCGAGGGGTTGCGGGTGAAGGCGACGCCGGTCGCAGACGCATTGCCGAGATTGCCGAAGACCATCGCCTGGATGTTGACGGCCGTGCCCCAGCCTTCGGGAATATTGTGGAGCTGGCGGTAGGTGACGGCGCGCGCGCTCTTCCAGCTGGAAAAGACCGCGCCGACCGCGCCCCAGAGCTGGACCTCCGGATCCTGCGGGAAGTGCTGCTCCAGCTCCTCCTCGATCAGCCTTTTGTAGAGAAAGACGATGTGCTGCCATTCGGTGGCGCTGAGCTCGGTATCGAATTCATGGCCGAGTCTCGCCTTCTCGTCCTCGAGGATTTCCTCGAAGGCGTCGTTGCCGAGGCCCATGACGACATCGGCATACATCTGGATGAAGCGGCGGTAGCTGTCCCAGGCAAAACGCGCGTCGCCGGCATCATGGCCGAGCGCCTGCACGGTCTCGTCGTTGAGGCCGAGATTGAGCACGGTGTCCATCATGCCGGGCATCGAGACGCGGGCGCCGGAGCGCACCGAGAGCAGGAGTGGCTGGCTGGTGGAGCCGAAATGGCGGCCGGTGATCGCCTCGATCGCCGCTATGCCGGCGCGAATTTCGGCCTTCAGCCCGTCCTCGATATGGCCGCCATTCTTGTAATAAGTCTCGCAGGCCCGGCTGACGATCGTCAGTCCCGGCGGAACCGGCAGACCGAGCGCGCACATTTCCGCGAGATTGGCGCCCTTGCCGCCCAGAATTTCGTGATCGCGCGCGCCGCCCTCAGCCTGTCCGTCGCCGAACCTATAGACCCACTTGGTCATCTTCCCCCCAACACCACGGAAGGATCAGCGTGATCCCTCAGACTGCCGACAACGCCGAGTAAAAGGCGACGTCCGTCAACAAACTTAGGGATTAGCTTAATCCCTTGGAGTTCAAATGAAAATCGACAAATGCGGCAAAATGTTGCGTTGCACAATAAATCTTGCACGCCGCCAGCGGTCGAGACGATGAGAAGGAAATGAAGAAGGCACAAAAAAAGCTTTGCGGGGCTGCAACATTGCCCCGCAAAGCCTTGTTTCCGTCCGGCCAGGAAAACCGGACGGGGGGTCCCGCAACCCGGAACGGTTCATGGAACCGCTCCGATCCTTGTTTTCCGCAATGCTGGAAAGCCGCCTTACGCCCCCGTCATTGCTCAAAACAGCTCCCCGGATTCTTGCCCTCTACCCGGAAAGCGCATCGCAAATTTCGACATCCGCAACGCTGAGCGCCCGCCTTTTTCAGCAAAGTAATCAGGTTGCGTTGAAACAACTTCTAATGCAAGTCAGCGAAAAGAGCATCACCCAAATGGGGTACGGGGCGCAAGACAGCCGACCTTTTTTGGTGTTTGTCGCCAAAGGCGCGAAAAATGGGAGCGATTTGTTGGCTCGAGGCCCTCAAGGCCGGGCTAATCCTTGTTACCGGTCGGCGGATGCGGCCCGACCAGAGATGTCCTCTTGATTTCGATAGATGGCGACGGAATTGGCCCACTCTCGGTCATCGCAGGCCTTCGACCTGGAGCCACGCCACGGGCGGCGATCTGCATCTTCCGCCGCTTGAGGGGAGACGAAGGTTGGCCGCCTCCCCTTTATCGGGGTCGCTTCATCCCGGCCTGAGCAGGATGCCGCCGATGCCGGCCGGCGCTGCCGGCCGTTTCGGAGCGGCGGCAACCATGTTAAGTCAATCGCGCCGTTGCATGAGGACGGCTGCTTCAGAGATCAACGAAATGGGCGTCAGAAACTATCTGATCGAAGGCGTTTCCGGCGCCGGAAAGACCGCGGTGGCCGACGAGCTGCAGCGGCGCGGTTACCATGTCGTCCATGGCGACCGGGAGCTTGCCTATCGCGGCGATCCCACGACCGGGAAACCGGTGGACGAGCCTGCCGACGAGCGCGTGGCGGACCGCAGCGCATGGGTGCACGCGCATCACATCTGGGATGTCGGGAAGGTCAGAGCCATGATCGTCGATCGGCGCAGCCTCATCTCCTTCTTCTGCGGTGGCTGTCGCAATCTTCCAAGCTTCGTCGATTGGTTCGACGCGGTCTTCGAGCTCGATGTCGATCTCGACACGCTGAAGCGGCGACTTGCCGCAAGGCCCGAAGACGAGTTCGGCGGACGACCGGCCGAACGGGCGCTGATCATGCGATTGCATGCGACGAAGGAGGATGTCCCGAAGCATGCGCAGCGCATCGACGCCACGGCGCCGCTCGCCGTCGTTGTCGACGAGATCCTCTCGAAATGCGGCGAGGCAGAAGGCTGACGCTCGGCGCCGGTAGCGTGCATCGCTTGCGCCCTATGCGAAGCTGCGGCGAGGACTATCTCGAATATCGATGTCGGAATCCCGTCCGGCCGGACGTCTTCAGGACAGACAGCGATGGAGGAAGCGATGACGATTACCATTACCGCCTTTGAACGTTCGCCCGATCGCGGCCGCGGCCTGGCGCGCGACATGCGGGTTCGCTGGGCGCTCGAGGAAGTGGGGCAGCCTTACGAGGTTCGTCTCGTCTCCTTCAAGGCGATGACGGAGCCGGCGCATCTGGCGCTGCAGCCTTTCGGGCAGATCCCGACCTATGAGGAAGGCGATCTCACCCTGTTCGAGTCCGGCGCGATCGTCCTGCATATCGCCGAGCGTCACGGCGGCCTGCTGCCGGACGAAACCAATGCCCGGGCGCGGGCGATTTCATGGATGTTTGCCGCGCTCAACACCGTGGAGCCGCCGGTCTTCGATCACAGCCTCGCCAGAATCCTCGAACGTGACCAGCCCTGGTACGAGCAGCGCCTGCGCGCACTCGAGGAGAGCATCGGCAAGCGGCTGCACAGCCTTTCCGCCCGCCTCGGCGATGCCGACTGGCTCGATGGCGCCTTCAGCGCCGGCGACCTCTTGATGGTCACGGTGCTGCTGCGGCTGAAATCATCGAACATCCTGGATGAATACCCGAACCTCGCCGCCTATGTCGCCCGCGCCGAAGCCCGCCCGGCCTACCAACGCGCCTTCGCCGCGCAGCTCGCCGTCTTCCAGGCGGCATCGAGTGGGTGATCGGGGATCATGCCGGGTCGGCGAACAGTCCCACGGTAGCCGAGTGGCTTGGTTGTGGATCCCAGGGTCAAGCCCTGGGATGACGGAGAGTGTGGTTGGCTTTGCCGCCAGACGCACCGCCGATGCAGCTTTCTCCGCCGCGCTCGGTTGATCGCGCCCGGCGCGGCTCGTTTCCTGGCACCACCTCTGCTCCGTCCACTCGGATATTCTCTCCTCGGTCGAGCGGAGCACCACCTCCGCCGTCAATCTGGTACCTCCTCTCCTCCGCCACCCAGGCACCACCTCTCCTCCGTCATCCGGGCACCACCTCTCCTCCGTCATCCCAGGGCTTGACCCTGGGATCCATGCGGCTGGCACTAGGTGGACCGCGAAGGCGCCCCACTGCAGAGCAATTAGAAGTCCGCGTGCTTGGTTGTGGATCCCAGGGTCAAGCCCTGGGATGACGGAGAGTGTGGTTGGCGTTCTCGCCAGACGCACTGGCGATGCTGTTTGCCTCGCCGCGCTCGCGGCTCGCTTCATTGCGTCCGGCGCAGCTTGTGGTCCCGGCACCACCTCTGCTCCGTCCACCGATACTTCTCCACCGCAAGCCAAGCACTACCTTCTCCACGGCCAACCCAGCACCACCCTTGCACCGTCAGCCCGGCACTACTTCTCCTCAGCCAATCCGGGCACCACCTCTCCGCCGCCATCCGGGCACCACCTCTCCTCCGTCATCCCAGGGCTTGACCCTGGGATCCATGCGGCTGGCGCTGGGCGAACGGCGAAGGCGTCCCACTGCAGAGAAATGGAAGTCCGCGTGTTGGTCGTGGATCCCAGGGTCAAGCCCGGGGATGACGGAGAGTGTGGTTGGTTTTGTTGCCAGACGCACCGGCGATGCAGCTTGCTTCGCCCCCGCCTGCCGTAGCTTGATCGCGCCGGCGCGCCCTATTTGCCTCGCCACCCTCCCCGGTCAAGTCGGTACCAGTTCTCCTCCGTCGCCCCGGCAACACCTCTCCTCCGCCATCCAGGCACCACCTCTCCGCCGTCATCCCCGGCCTTGAGCCTGGGATCCACAGCCGCCACGCAAACCTCAGGCGATCTCGCGCAGGCGTTCGGCGGTTTGCAGGTCGACGGAAACGAGGGTGGAGACGCCCTGTTCGGCCATGGTGACGCCGAAGAGGCGGTTCATGCGGGCCATGGTGATCGGATTGTGGGTGATGATGACGAAGCGGGTTTCGGTGGAGGCCGCCATTTCGTCCATCAGGTTGCAATAGCGCTCGACATTGTGGTCGTCGAGCGGCGCGTCCACCTCGTCGAGCACGCAGATCGGCGCCGGATTGGTGAGGAAGACGGCGAAGATCAGCGCCATTGCCGTCAGCGCCTGCTCGCCGCCGGAGAGCAGCGTCATGGTCTGCGGCTTCTTGCCGGGCGGCCGGGCCAGGATTTCGAGGCCGGCTTCGAGCGGGTCGTCGGATTCGATCAGCTGCAGCTCGGCAGTGCCGCCGCCGAAGAGATGGGTGAAGAGCCGCTGGAACTGGCCGTTGACGACGTCGAAGGCGGCGATCAGCCTCTCGCGGCCCTCTCGGTTCAAGCTCTGGATGGCGCCGCGCAGCTTGCGGATCGCATCGATGACGTCGTCGCGCTCCTTGATCAGCGCTTCTAGCTTTTCACTCAGTTCCTTCTGTTCCTCGTCGGCGCGCAGGTTGACGGCGCCGAGCCGCTCGCGCTCCATCTTCAGCCGCTCCAGATCGCGCTCGACCTCGCGGGGATCGGGCAGCGCCTGCATCGGCTGGAGGCCTGTGAGCCGCAGCGCCTCGTGCGGGGGAACATTCAGCACCTCGCGGATGCGGCTTTCGCTTTCCCCACGCTTTTCGCGGGCCGAGACCAGGCGCTCCTCGGCGCGGCCGCGGCGTTCGCGGCATTCGGCCAGTTCCGAAAGTGCGGTCGCCGCCTTGTGGTCGGCCTCGCGCTGGATGCGTTCGGCCTCGGCCAGGAGATCGCCGGCATTGCGGCGCGCCTCCTCGGCCTTCTGCAATTCGGAGAGCAGCGCGCGGCGCTTGTCGTCGAATTCATCCGGGGCCATTTCCAGATCGGCCGCCTCTTCGCGCGCCTCCTCCTCGCGCTCGCGCAGTGTCGCGACATGATCCTCGCCGCTTGCCGCCCGCTGGCGCCAGGTCTCGCGCTCCTGGGCGATCGCCATGATGCGGCGCTGGCGGGCTTCGTTTTCCCTCGCCAGGCTTTCATGGCGGGCGCGGGCTTCGGCGAGCGCGCCGCGATCGGTCGCCACCTCCACCTGCTGGAAACGCAGCCGCTCGTCGATCTCGGTCAGATCGGGCGCATCCTCCAGCTCGATTCGGGCATTTTCCTCCTGGATGCCGATCTCCTCCAGCTGCGCGCCGAGCTGGCTGGCAGCCTCGCTGACGACGTCGCGGCGGCGGATCAGATCGCCGGAGGCACGTTCGGCCGCGGCAAGCGCATCGCGGGCTTCGGCCAGATGACGCGCCGACAGCCGGCTCATGTCGCGCGCCTCAGTGAGCTTGCGTTCTTCCACCCGGATCGCCTCGGCGGCCGCCGCCTGCCGTTCCTCGGCCTCAGTGAGCACGTCGCGGGCAAGCGCCGCTTCGCCCTCGAGCTCGGCCAGGCGGTTTTTCTGAGCAAGGCGCAGGGCGGCAGCGCTCGGAGCGTCGGCGCCGGCGACATGGCCATCCCAGCGATAGACTGCGCCTTCTCTCGTCACCAGCCGCTGGCCGGGCTTCAGCGCCGCCATCAGCGCTTGCGCTTCGGCCTCGTCGACCAGGCCGATCTGGCGCAAGCGGCGGGTGAGCGCGGCGGGGGCGCGGACATGGGTCAACAGCGGTGTGGCGCCGGCGGGAAGCGCGGGATCGCCGGCGCCATCGCCATTCTCCGACCAATGGGCCGGCGCTTCGGCATCGAGCGGCGATTCCAGATCGTCACCGAGCGCAGCCCCCAGCGCGGTTTCGAAGCCGCGATCGACCTTCAGCTCGTCGGCAACCGGCGGAAACTTGCCGGCGGCCGCACCGGCGGCGAGCATGCGGGAAATGGTGCGGGCCTCGGTTTCGATGGCATTGAGGCCGGCGCGGGCCTGATCGACCGGGGCGCGAGACAGCGCTTCGGTCTGGCGGGCGGCGGCCAGCGCCTGCTCGATCCCCTGGACGGCGGCTTCGGCATCGGTGAGCGCGATTTCGCCGGCTTCGACGATGGCGCGTTTCTCCTCGGGATCGGGCAGGTCGGCAATCTTCTCGCCGATCGCCGCAAGTTCCTGGTTTGCTTCGTTCATCTGCCGTTCGAGGCGCATGCGGCGGTCGGCGAGATCGCGGATGGCGCGCTCCAGCTGATTGCGGCCGGCCGCAGCCTCGGCGCGCTCGGCGGTCAGCTGGGTGAAGACGCGTTCGCTGTCGGCAAGCTTTGCCGCCGCGCCCTCGAAGGCCTCGCGGGTTTCCTCGGCATAACGGCCGGAATCGGCGAGGATTTCCGATATCTCGGCCTCTTCGGCGTCGAGCTTGGCGAGGATGACGGCATTGTCGGCGACCAGCCGCTCCTCGCGGCGGATGTCTTCGGCGAGCTGAGCGAGACGGCGGGTCAACTCGTCGCGGCGGCGCAGAATGCGGCCGGCATCCTCCTCCAGCTGGCTGCGAGCGATCTGCAGACGCTGCAGCGCGGCGGCGGCGCGCGCCTCGCCCTCGCGCAGTTCCGGCAGCTTCAGGCTGGCGATGCCCTGGTTCTTCGCCGCCTCCATCTGCATCTGCGCCTTTTCGGCGACGATGACGGTTGCCTGGTTGAGGGCGCTGTCGGCCTCGGCTTCGGCCTCCTTCGCCTGCACCCAGCGAATATGCAGCAGCATCGCCTCGCGGCCGCGGATATCGGCCGACAGCGTCTTGAAGCGGTTCGCCTGGCGGGCCTGGCGCTTCAGGCTTTCGATCTGGCTTTCGAGCTGCGAGGTGACGTCGTCGAGACGCTCGAGATTGGTTTCGGCGGCGCGCAGGCGCAGTTCGGCCTCGTGGCGGCGCGAATGCAGGCCCGATATGCCGGCCGCCTCTTCCAGGAGCTGGCGGCGGGCCTGCGGCTTTGCCTGGATCAGCTCGCCGATGCGGCCCTGGCCGACCATCGAGGGCGATCGGGCGCCGGTGGAGGCGTCGGCAAACAGCAGCTGCACGTCCTTGGCGCGGCTTTCCTTGCCGTTGATGCGATAAAGCGAGCCCTGCTCGCGTTCGATGCGGCGGGTGACCTGGATCTCGTCGGCATCGTTGAAGGCGGCCGGCGCGGTGCGCTCGCCATTGTCGAGGTAGAGCGCCACCTCGGCGGTGTTGCGGGCCGGGCGGTTGCCGGAACCGGAAAAGATCACGTCGTCCATGCCGGAGGCGCGCATGTTCTTGTAGGAATTCTCGCCCATCACCCAGCGCAGCGCTTCGACGAGATTGGACTTGCCGCAGCCGTTCGGGCCGACGACGCCGGTCAGCCCCCGCTCAATGATGAATTCCGTCGGCTCGACGAAGGATTTGAAGCCGACCAGGCGCAGCTTGTTGAACTTCATGCGGATAAATCCACGGCAGGAAGCCCCCTCATCCGCCTGCCGGCACCTTCTCCCCGCCGGGGAGAAGAGACTCGGGGTCGATGCCGTGCCCAAATCTTCCCTCGAATAATGGGAAGGAAAGGCAGGCGGCGTACCCCTTCTCCCCTCGGGGAGAAGGTGCCGGCAGGCGGATGAAGGGGCCACCCCCGCAAACTGCGCTGAAAACGAAAAACGGGCGCACGGCTTTCGCCGTCGCCCGTCGTCGTCAAACGGTCCGGTTCAGATGAGGCTGTCGATGAGCTTCGACATGGTGTCAACCGGCATGTCTCCAGAATAGCGCTTGCCATTGATGAGGAAGGTTGGCGTTGCGTCGACGCCGAAATCCTTGGATCCCCTTTCCCGCGTGGCGTTCACTTCATCCAGAAGCTTCTGGTTCGTCAAGCATTTCGTGAAGCTATCCTCAGTAAATCCGGCCAGCTTCGACATCTGCAGCAATGCGGCGCGGCCATCCTCGGCGGCGGCCCAGACCTGCTGCTGCTTGAAGAGCATCGAAACCATCGCGAAATACTGCTCCGGCGTGCTCATCTGCCCCGGATTGGCGGCGCTGCAGCGGGCGAGCATGAAGGCGGCGGCGGCGCGCGGATCGAAGGGGAATTCGCGGATGATGAACTGCACCTTGCCGGTATCGATGTATTTCTGCTTGATCGTGTCGAAGGTGGTGTTGTGGAAATGGGCGCAATGCGGGCAGGTCATCGACATATATTCGACGATCTTGACCGGGGCGTCGGCCTTGCCCAGCGCCATTTCCGGCAGCGCGCCGGGTTTCAGCACCTCGGCCATGTCGACATCGCCGTCGGACTGAGGCATGTCGGTCGCCGACGTCGCGGCCGTCTGCATCGTATCGACATTGGTGCCGTCGGCCATGGTCTTGCCGGAGGACGAAGCATCGGCAGCGTCCTTGCTGTCGTTGCAGGCGACAAGCGCTACGGCAGCGGCGGCGATGGCGATACCGCTGAGCAGGCGGCGTTTCGTCAGTTGCATTTCGGACATCTGCATGGGTTCCCCATAGGTATGAGAGTGACGGCGTGACTGTGCGATATAACGGCTGACGGCCACTCACAAGCCACGGTTCGCCAACTTCCTTCAAAGAATTGTGACCGTGATGGGACGGCTAGACGAAATGCGAGCTGTCGGCTTGCTGATTAGCGATAGACATCGCGGCGGTTGCCGATGGGAGCATGCCCACGTTTCCAAGCTCACCCTCGGCTGCTCGGTGAAAGTCAATTCTCCATACCATGGCACTCGACCAGCTCGGCCAGCGGCACACTATCGCTCTCGCCCTCGCGAAGCTCGTCGAGGCGTTTTTCGGCGAGATAGATATCCTCTAGATCGTCAAGATGTTCGATGATGGCTTGACGTGCATAAAAGCTTTTGTTGCGCCCCGTACGCCTGGCAAGCTCATCGAGCCGCGTTTCGATATCAGGTGGCAACCGCAAGGCCAGCATGATTTTTCTCCCGTCCGCTATTGGGTATAGCGCTCAGAAGCTCCCATCGCCAGTAGGCCTTCGCTTGGACGTCCGTGGTTTTCGAGGACCGCTGGATCAGCCATGCAGCCGAGCCCTGACGCGTGGATCCCAGGCTCAAGGCCTGGGATGACGGAGGTTGAGGAGATTGGCAAGAGGCGGACGCCTTATCGCCTGGAAATGTGCAGCAGTTCCGCGACGCTCGCGCACATCGCTCTTGCCGCGACGGGTGAAGCGCATCCAGCATTGGCGCCTCCAGCCTGTCGCCCTCCTCGATCTCGTCATCCCAGGCCTTGAGCCTGGGATCCATAGCGCTGATGAATGCGCGGCGCGGGCTAAGCGACGGAGTCCTCAGCCTTCATCCGCTCAGCGTGCAATCGCTCCAATCGCTCAAAAACCGCATCGACATCGATATCCGTGCTCGGATCGTCTATAGCCTCCCGGATTTGTCGACGCGTGATTTCATCGCTCGCATCCCTACGCCGATCACAGCCAGTTTCGGCGTTTCGGACCAACTCAGGCATCTTGCTCATCAACGCCCACCCCGCTTCCCCATCACCGCCGTACCCAATCGCTGGATCGCCTGGCGCAGCTTGTCGCCCTCTATCCCTTCCATCATGCCTTCCAGCTTGCGGGCGGCTTCGCCCTTCAGCGGCGGCGGGGTGCGGGAGCGGCGCACGGCCTGGGAGACCGGCTTCTGGACGATGCGGATCTGGTGGACGGCGGCGAAGCCGAAGAAGCTGTTGATGCGCTGGATGAGTTCGCCCTGGGCATGGGTGAGGAAAAGCGCGCGCGCACCTTCGCAGGCGATCGTCAGCACGCCGGGGCGGAAGCTGCCGTCATCGCCGCCGCCGCGGGCCCAGGCGATCTTTTCCGGCCGGGTGCAATCGGCGAAATCCTCGCCGGCGATTTCGCTCCACGAGCCGAGCAGCGCCGTATTGATACCGGCGCGGCGCGCCAGGACGGGATCGATCAGCCCGTTCGCCAGCTCGGAAATCTGCTTTACATCTTTGCGTGGATAACTCATCGAAACCCTTGGACGCCCCTGCCAATCGCGCAGGCAATTCGCATCGCCGGCTTGATCCGCCGGCATTGCTTCGCCAAGTATAGGGCCTTCCCCTGATCCCGGCAAATCATGACGATCACCACACTAGACAGCCTCTCTGCAAAGCCCCTGCTCGACTGGTACGACCGCCATCACCGCGACCTGCCCTGGCGGGTGTCGCCCGGCATGGCGGCACGCGGCGTCAAACCCGATCCCTATCGCGTCTGGCTGTCGGAGGTGATGCTGCAGCAGACGACGGTGCAGGCGGTCAAACCCTATTTCGCCAAGTTTCTCGAGCGCTGGCCTGAGGTGACCGACCTTGCCGCCGCCGAGAACGACGAGGTGATGGCCGCCTGGGCGGGGCTCGGCTATTACGCCCGCGCCCGCAACCTGAAGAAATGCGCCGAAGCGGTGGCGAAGGACCATCGCGGCGTCTTTCCCGATACCGAAACCGGTCTCAAATCGCTGCCCGGCATCGGCGACTATACGGCAGCGGCCATCGCCGCCATCGCCTTCAACCGGCAGGCGGCCGTCATGGACGGCAATGTCGAGCGGGTGATCTCCAGGCTTTACGCGATCGAAGCGCCGCTGCCGGGCGCCAAGCCTGTGATGAAGGACAAGGTGACGCTGTTGACGCCTGCCAACCGGCCCGGCGATTTCGCCCAGGCGATGATGGATCTCGGCGCGACGATCTGCACGCCGAAGCGGCCGGCCTGTTCGCTCTGTCCGTTCCGCGGATCGTGTCAGGCACTGAAGCTTGCCGATCCCGAGTTCTTTCCCGTCAAGGCGGCGAAGAAGGAAAAGCCGGTGCGGCAGGGTGCCGCCTTCATAGCGGTGACCGGCGACGGCGAGATCCTGCTCAGGCGGCGCGCGGAAAGCGGTCTGCTCGGCGGCATGACCGAGGTGCCAACGACCTCCTGGACGGCGCGGCTGGACGGCGAGACCTCGGCGGCGGCCGCGCCCTTCGCCGCCGCCTGGCAGGCCTGCGGCACCGTCATCCATGTCTTCACCCATTTCGAGCTCAGGCTGTCGATCTGGCGCGCGGCGATCGTTCAGAAGCTGGAAGCGGATGACGGATGGTGGGAGCCGGTTACAAATCTTGAAGCGCAGGCCTTGCCGACCGTCATGAAAAAAGCGATCGCAGCGGCTATTCCTCTCGCGTTCAAAACATCCAAGGCATGACCATGACCACCGACATACAGCATATTGTTTTCGACATCGGCAAAGTCCTCATTCACTACGATCCGCATCTTCCCTTCAGCCGGCTCATTCCTGATGAAACCGAGCGCAACTGGTTCTTCGCCAATATCTGCACCCATGACTGGAACGTCGAGCAGGACCGCGGCCGCACCTGGGCGGATGCCGAAGCGCTGCTGATTGCTGAACATCCGGCTCGCGAAGAGCATATCCGCGCCTTCCGCAAACATTGGCACGAGATGGTGCCGCACGCCTATGACGACAGCGTCGCGATCCTGGAAGGGCTGATCGCCGAAGGACGGGACGTGACGATGCTGACCAATTTCGCCTCCGACACGTTTCGCGAGGCGCAGGAGCGTTTTCCCTTCCTCAAGCTGCCGCGCGGCGTGACCGTTTCCGGCGATGTCGGCCTGATCAAGCCGGATATCGCGATCTACGAGACACATACGAAGAGCTTCGACCTCGATCCAAAGGCGACGATCTTCATCGACGATGCCCCCGCCAATGTCGAAGGCGCCAAGGCCTTCGGCTGGAATGCGGTGCTGTTTTCGGGCGCCGAGAAGCTGCGCAATGATCTTGCCGCCTACGGATTGAAGGTCTGAGCCATGGCTTTCGACCCGGCCGAGGAAATCGAACGCTTCCACGCCGCGATCAACGCCCTCGATTTCCCTGTTATCGAGGGCTATTTCGCCGAGGACGCGACCTATGTCTCGAACGGCGTCGGCAGTCTTGCCGGCCGCGAAGAGATCATGGCCGCCTTCCGGCACTATTTCGACGACTATCCCGATCAGACGGCGGAGAATTCGCTGGTCGAAACGCTGACGCCGCTTTCCGGTCGAGCCGTCTGGTCGCTTCGCGCCACCCATAGCAAGACGGGCAAGCCGCTGATCCGCGAAGGCGAAGAGACGATCACCTTCAATGCCGAAGGCTGCATCACCCGCGTCGACGTCACCGATTACAAAACCTTCTGAAAATAGAAGACGCCCGGAGCTTGAACTCCGGGCGCCTTGGCCTTCTTCCGCAACTGGAGGGAAACCGGAAGAAGGTATTTCGACCTTGCGAAGGTGCTGCTCACTCCACCTTTGCCAGATCACTGCGGATGACGGACCTGAGATCGTCGATCGGGCGCAGGGACTGCCCGTCTTCGAAATGCCAGAAGGTCCATCCGTTGCATGCATCGAGACCCTGCACCTTAGCGCCGAGACGATGAATAGAGCCGGCCTCGCCGCCTGAAGCGACGGTGCCGTCGGCGCGAACAATGGCGCTGTAGCGGCGTTTGGCGTCGGTCAGCACCTGGCCGGGCTTGATCAGGCCGCTTTCGACAAGCACGTTGAAGGCGACGCGAACCTCGGCCTTCTTGCCGGTCATGACGGTCAGTTCCGCCTTCCCCAGCGGCTCGACGGCGGCGATGCGGGCGGAGGCCGCATCGATATAATCCTGCTCGCGCTCGATGCCGACGAAGTGACGGCCGAGGCGCTTGGCGACGGCGCCCGTGGTGCCCGAGCCGAAGAAGGGATCGAGCACGATATCGCCCGGTTTGGTCGAGGCCATGATGACGCGGGCAAGCAGCGCTTCCGGCTTCTGGGTCGGATGCACCTTCTTGCCGTCCTCGCCCTTCAGCCGCTCATTGCCGTTGCAAATCGGGAACAGCCAGTCCGAGCGCATCTGCACGTCGTCATTGGCGGCCTTCATCGCATCGTAGTTGAAGGTATAGCCCTTGGCCTTGGCATTGGGGCTTGCCCAGATCATCGTCTCATGAGCGTTCTGGAAACGGCGGCCCTTGAAATTCGGCATCGGATTGGTCTTGCGCCAGATGATGTCGTTGAGGATCCAGAAGTTCAGATCCTGCAGCGTCGCGCCGACGCGGAAGATATTGTGATAGGAGCCGATCACCCAGATCGAGCCCGTTGGCTTCAAGACGCGGCGGCAGGCCAGCAGCCAGGCGCGGGTGAAGGCATCATAGGCCTCGAAGGAGGCAAACTGGTCCCACTCGTCATCGACGGCATCGACCAGCGACTGGTCGGGACGGTGCAGCGTTCCGCCGAGCTGGAGATTGTACGGCGGGTCGGCGAAGATCACGTCGACGGAGTGGGTGGGCAAGGCTTCAAGGGCGCTGACGCAATCGCCCTTGATGATCGTGTCAACCCAGGAGTCCGGCCGGGAATCCGACTTGACGGAGGCCTTGAGGTCGGCAAGCGGAAAAACTGATGCCATTCTGATACTCACTCATACGCTGTACGCTTAACTCTCCGTTATGGTTACGCAACTTAGTTACCAAAGCCTGAAGGGGCGGCCGATTTCGGGAATTTATTGCGGCAGCAGTCGGACCGAGTCGGCGGGGATGGGACTGTCCAGTTCATACTAATGATTGCCCCTCACCCTAACCCTCTCCCGTTCCGACGGGGAGAGGGGACGTGCCCTGCGAAACGCTGGAAAGGGACCGAGAGGATGCGGCATATCCCCTTCGCCCCGCGCGCGGGGAGAAGGTGGCGGCAGCCGGATGAGGGGCGCCCTCGCCGATCTCCCAGGCCGGAATTTCGCTTAATATGGAGCTCCTGTGGGTGCCCCAACCAGCGAGAAACACCATCACGCCGCATCATGCACCTTGCGGCTATCCGCCGGCGCCTCGTCGCGTTCGAACATGCCGTAATCGCGCAGGACGCTGGCGATGCGCAGGCGATAGTCGGCGAAGATGCCGCCGCGTCCGGCCTGCTGGGCGGCGCGATGAGCTTCGAGGTTGCGCCATTTTTTGACGGCATCCTCGTCGCGGAAGAAGGAGAGCGACAGCAGCTTGCCGCGGTTGGTCAGGCTCTCGAAACGCTCGATCGAGATGAAGCCGTCGATCTTTTCGAGCTCTGATCTGAGCTCGCCGGCGAGATCGAGATATTTGTGGCGTTCGCCCATATAGGGCATGACTTCGAAGATGACGGCGATCATGGCAGCACCAGCTTGGCGTGAGGGGCGGAGACGTTTTTGAGGAAGATCCGGTCCTCCTTGCGGATAAAGCCTTCACGCCTGGCGAATTCGTAATTGTCGCGGCCGAGCGGGTCGGCGGCCAGCCTGGCGCGATAGGCTTCGTAGGCGGCGAGGTTTTCGATGTTGTAGACGCCGTAAGCGGTCGTCGCCGAACCCTCGTGCGGGCCGAAATAGCCGATCAGGTCGGCGCCGTTCCGAGGGATCGCCTGGCCCCAGTTGCGGGCATATTCGGCGAAGGCCTCCTTCTTGAAGGGATCGATCTGATAGCGGATGAAGCAGGTGATCATCGGTTTCTCCTTGTTGCTTCCCCGTTTTTCGCACATTGCCTGACGGCGATGCTTCGGTTACGATCGAAGTATGAAGGAAGGTCCTGACATTGCGCAGATCGGCGCGCTCATCGGCGATCCCGCCCGCGCCAACATGCTTGCGGCGCTGACCGGTGGCCGGGCGCTGACGGCGACCGAGCTTGCCGGGGTCGGCGGCATCACGCTGCAGACGGCGAGCACGCATCTGGCCAAGCTCGAGTCCGGCGGCCTGCTTGCCCAGCGCAAGCAGGGGCGCCATCGCTATTTCACGCTGGCCGACGAGGCCGTTGCGCGGCTGATCGAAAGCATGATGGGCTTTGCCGCCGGGCGCGGGCATCTGCGCCACCGGCCCGGACCGAAGGAACCGGCGTTGCGCAAGGCGCGCATCTGCTACGATCATCTGGCCGGCGATTACGGCGTGCGCATGCTCGACAGCCTGATTGCGTCGGGTTCGATCGACGCGGTCGGCGACGGCCTGGCGCTGACGGAAAAGGGTGAAGGCGACCTCAAGCGCATCGGCATCGATGTCGGCAGCCTCAAATCGTCGCGCCGACCGCTCTGCCGCTCCTGCCTCGACTGGAGCGAAAGGCGGGCGCATCTAGCCGGCAGCCTCGGCAAGGCGTTGCTGTCAAGCTTCCTCGACAAGGGCTGGGCACGGCGCACCGCCGAAAGCCGCTCGATCCTCTTTTCGCCGGAAGGCGACCGGCAGTTCCTGAAGCTGTTTCCGGTCGATGCATAAGTAGAGACCCGAAGTTTTGCGTAGCTCCGCAACCCGCGGGCGACGGGACCAGACCAAGGTCCGGCGCCTATCCGACTGAGGGCCCAGAATAGGAACAGTCACGATGTAACCGAAGTTTGTCAGGCAGCTGTCCATTCTCTTGGAAGGCGACAGCAGCTCAACGACAAATGGAGGAAAATACCATGATGAAGGTAACACATCTTGCATTGGCTGCGGCCCTTCTGGCCGGCACGGCGGCTTCCGGATTCGCCCAATCCTCGAGCACGGTCGGCACCGGCGGTTCGTCGGCCGGCGGCGGAACTGCGAGCAGCACGGTCGGTACTGGTGGCAGCTCTGCCGGGGGCACCTGCGCTGCCGGCGCGACCAACTGCACCCCCGGTTCGTCCTCGACAGTCGGCACAGGCGGCTCGTCGGCTGGCGGCGGCACGTCGAGCAGCTCGGTCGGTACCGGCGGCTCGGCCGCAGGATCGGGCTCCGGTTCCGCTTCGACGCTCGGCACGGGCGGCTCCTCGGCCGGCGGCGGCACATCGAGCAGCTCGGTCGGCACGGGCGGCTCCGCCGCAGGCTCGGGCGATGCGAATTCGGCCTCGAGCGTCGGCACCGGCGCCTCGTCGGCTGATGGAGACAAGACCGGCAGCACCGTCGGCACCGGCAGCAGCGCTGCAGGCTCCAAGGACAACCAGGGCAAGAAGGGCTGCGCGCCCGGCCAGGTCAAGAAGGATGCCGCCGGCACCGAGGACTGCAAATGATCCCGGGCCGGCGCCCTTGGGGCGCCGGCCAAACCCTTGGGAGATAAACCAATGACCCGGTTTTCCTTAATCGCACTCGCCGCTTCGCTCGCGCTGATCGCCGGCCCAACCATGTCGGAGGAGATCAAGCTCGACGACGGAACGACCTGCACGATCGTTCAGTCACAGGCGGGTAACACTTCCACCACCGTGACGGCTGGCAATGGGCAGGTGTCTTCCTCGACCACAACAGGGAGCGGGTCGGCCGGCTCGTCCTCGTCATCCGCCTCTGCCGGCTCCTCGGCCAGCTCCGGAAGCGTCGACAGCTTTTCCACCGCAAGCATCACCCGGCCTGACGGCACCGTCATCACCAAGCGTTCTGATGGCACCTGTTCGATAACGAAACCTGCGAAATAGGAGATGGCAATGAGACCTATCAATCTTATCGCGGCCGCCTCGATCGCTCTACTCGCGTCGAGTTCGGCCGTCCTTGCGGAAGAATGCAATGCGGCCGGCACCGTCGGAACGGCTGGAAGCGCTTCGGCCGGCGGTACATCCGCCAGCTCTGTGGGAACGGCGGGCGCCTGCCAGACCGACGGCGGCACGACATCCTCGATCGGATCGGGGGGAAGTGCGGCCACAGCCGACGGCAAGGCGCAAAGCAAGACGCATATCAACGACAATGGCGACAAGCTGAAGGCGCAGACCAAGGCCCAGGCGGTCGACCAGGGAACGTTCAGCAAGTCGCGCACCAAGACCAGCACCGATGGCGACTCGCTGCAAAGCACGACCCGCACGATGTCGCATGTGCCCGGCGAGAAGCCGGTCAAAAGTACCACCACCAACAAAATCATCCTGCCGGAGCAGTAGGTCGGAAGGGCTCGCTTCACTCGGACGGAGGCGAGCCCATGGCCCTCGATGGGCCGGAGCCGAAGTGCTTGCTGACATTCTGCGTCTTCGTGAAGAGCTGGACCCTGACTGGCCCGTGTTCAGTTCATCGAGTGGAACGTCTCGAAGATAAGCGCCCTCAGCCAGCGATGAGCGGGATCTGCGTCCATGCGCGGGTGCCAGGCCTGGACGATGTTGAAACCCGGTATCGCGACCGGCAGGTCGAAGGTTCTGATCTCTCTCGTCGCCGCGGATTTGCAATAGGACTTCGGAACTGAACCGATCAGATCGGATGAGGCTGCAACTGCGATCACCGCCGGGAAACTTGGCACGATCAGCCTGACATCCCGATCCAAGCCCAGTTCGGCGAGCGCTCTGTCGACCGGACCGGCGTAGTCCGCCTGCGTCGAGAAGACTACGTGGCCGCAGGCGGCATAACGCTCGGCCGTTATCCGATCTGCATCGAATATCGGATGCCCCACCCTTGCGACGCCGACGTACCGATCCTCGAAGAGGCTCTGGCAACGCAGCTCGCCGCTGTCGCGCGGGAGCACACCGATGTCCAGATCTATCGCCGCCTCCCGCAATGCCTGAACGTCCTTGTCGGATCTCGGCGCAAAACGAAGCCTTATTCCCGGTGCAGCCTTCGTCACTGCGGCGCTCAGATCCGCGGCGTAGAGAAGCACGAAGGCTTCATTGGCGCGGATCGTGAAGTGGCGCTGCACCTCCCGAATGTCGACGGTCGACGGCGGGCTCAGCACCGCTTTCACAGCGTCTTTTAACAGATGCACATCTTCGGCAATGGCCAGGGCATGGGGCGTCGCAACCATGCCGCGGCCGGCCGGCACCAGGATCGGATCACCGAGCGCAGTCCTCAAGCGTGACAGTGTCCGGCTCATGGCGGACGTGCTGAGGCCAAGCCGGCGCGCGGCAGCCGATACGCTTCGTTCGGCCAGCAAAGCGTCCAGCGCGACGAGAAGGTTCAAATCGAGATCAGACATGGCGCGATCCTAGCAGACGTGGCGCCACACGCAACTGACCATTGCTTCCGTTGCGTCTGGCGCAATGGGTGAGCTGGGAGTAACTAGTCACCATCCCAGGCACACCGAGGATTTCCCATGTCTCTAAGCTACACCACACCGGTTTCTCAAGAAGGTCTGGCGGCGCCCCGACGCTATCTGGCGGTCGCCCTCCTGCTTCTGGCGGTTGTTCTCGTCGTATTGGATGGAGCGATCGCCAATGTCGCCTTGCCGTCGATTGCACTCTCGCTGCAGGCGGAAGCGGATAACACCGTATGGGTCGTCTCGGCCTACCAGTTGGCCGTGCTCGTCGCCATTCTTCCATGCGGGGCGCTCGGAGAGATCTACGGCGCCCGGCGGGTCTTCCTGATCGGCGTCGCGCTGTTCACCGCGGCTTCCGCAGCCTGCGCCTTGGCGGGCGACCTGCCCTTGCTGATCCTTGCGCGTTTCGCCCAGGGCCTTGGCGCGGGCGCGATCATGGCGCTGGCGATGATGATCCTGCGCCAGGCCTTGCCGCAGCGCATGCTCGGTCCGATCATCGGCATCAATGCCATGGTCATCGCAATTTCCTCCGCAGCCGGCCCCGGCATTGCCGGCGCCATCCTCTCCGTCACGACCTGGCCTTGGCTGTTTGCGGTCAATATACCGCTCGGCGTCATCGTTCTCCTCGGCGGCGGCCTGCTCGGCCACGTTGAGGGCGCGAAGCGGAAGCTGAAAGCGAAGGCGTTGCTGGCCAATACGCTGATGTTCATCCTGTTCTTCTCAGGCGCCGACCGGATAGCCACCGCGCCGGTCAGCGGTGCCGCCCTCATCGCCGCCTCACTCGCCTGCCTATTCGGCCTGCTGCGTCTGGAACGAAACAGTGACCTGCCTCTGATTCCGACCGACCTGTTAGCGGCGCCGGCATTCCGCATGGCGGTGATCGCCTCGATCTCCTGCTTCTGCGGACAGATGCTGAGCTACATCGCCCTGCCCTTCTACCTCCAACACAGGCTGCACATGACGCCGGTTCTGGCTGGTCTCTACATGATGCCCTGGCCTGCCGCGACAGCAATCATCGCGCCGATCTCGGGACGTCTGGCAAACCGGTTCAAGACGTCATGGCTTTGTGCAATCGGCGGCGCGCTTATGGCGCTTGGCCTTCTGGTGGCCGGTCTCACGCCGCCGGACCCGAGAGGTATCGGATTTCTCGTCGGCACGGTGATCGCCGGCCTCGGCTTCGGACTATTCCAGACTCCCAACAACCGAATTCTGCTGCTTTCGGCACCGAAAGCCAGAAGCGGTGCCGCGGGCGCCATGCAAGGGACCGCGCGGCTTCTCGGCCAAACCTTGGGCGGGGTCGCGATGTCGATCATTTTCGCAACGCTGCCCTTGTCGGCGGCGCTCGACTTCGCGGTCGCCATTGCAGCCGGCTGCACGGCGATCGCCGGCCTGGTCAGCCTGAGCCGAGCTCGTTACGAAGCGGCGGGGCAGCCTGCAGCGGCCTGAAGTGCCCGCTTCATGGGCGTCCGGCGACCGTGGTTCCACCGAGCCGGTCGCCTGCCGCATCGCAGCCATGCTTGCGATCAGGTTGAGCTTTGGCCAGCCATCGTGTAAAGCCGCGGCATCCCCGGACAGACCAGACTTTCAGCAAGGCGTGAACATATGGACGGCTTCGACCTCATCATCTTCGACTGCGACGGCGTTCTCGTCGATTCCGAAATCATCGCCGCGGAAGTGGAATCCGCGCTGTTGACGGACGCCGGATATCCGATCGGCGCCGAGGAAATGGGCGAGCGCTTCGCCGGCATGACATGGCACAATATCCTGCTTCAGATCGAGCGCGAGGCGAGCATCCCGCTTTCGGCCTCGCTGCTTGATAAGTCGGAGCAAGTGCTCGACGTCAGGCTGGCGAACGACGTCAAGGCCATACCGGGCGTCGAATTCGCCGTCTCCCGGCTGCCGATGAAGCGCTGCATCTGCTCGAATTCGAGCACGAAGCGGCTCGACATGATGCTCACCAAGGTGGGTCTGAAGCCGCTGTTTGCACCCAACATCTTTTCCGCCAAGGATCTCGGTCCCGACCGCGTCAAGCCGAAGCCGGATATCTTCCTGCACGGCGCAAGCCGCATGGGCGTCTCGCCCGACAGGACCGTCGTCGTCGAAGATTCCGTGCACGGCGTGCATGCGGCGCGCGCCGCCGGCATGCGCGTCATCGGCTTTACCGGCGCCTCGCACAGCTACCCTGCCCATGCCGACAAGCTGACCGATGCCGGCGCCGAGACGGTGATTTCCCGCATGAACGACCTGCCGGGCGTGGTTGCCGCGCTGGCGGCCTGGGAAGGCGTGCTTTAGGGATCTGCGGTCATTGCGCGGGCAGGCTACGACCATCGCCCGCCGCCGCTGCCGGATGCTCTCCGGCCTCCCCTCGCTCCGTCGTCCTCTGCCTTAATCCGGCGCCTATGCAGCGGGCATTGCGTTAAGAGCGACGGCATCCATCTGCAAGGAAATTAGCGAGCCAAGTGCGAGGTTGTGGATCCCAGGGTCAAGCCCTGGGATGACGGAGTGTGGGGTTGGCTTCGTCGCCCAGACGCACCGCCGGCGCAATTTTGAGGCGCTGTTTTTGCCGTCGCTCTTTCGCGGCTGCTGAGCCGATGTCACCAGGCACCACATCTCCTCCGTCATCCCAGGGCTTGACCCTGGGATCCATGCGGCTGCCACCCCGTGAAGAGACACGGCATCCAACCCCAGGGAAATTAAAGAAGTCGAGTGCGGAGCTGTGGATCCCAGGGGCGGCGTTCGTCTCCGTCACACGTCAAAACGACATCAGCAGCCAATGCGAAACGTTGTCCGCGCGATGACCCCGGAACAGATCGATGAGGCTGCCAGATGTTGCTCGAACCGGCCGGCTCACGCGGCGGCCAGACCGCACTTTACCCGAAATAATCAGCTGCTCTTCTTGCTCTTCGCCGGCTGGGTGTCGAAGCCGACGTTGACGCGCACCAGCGCGCCGGCGCCGACCGGCATCTGGATGCCTTCCTTGCGGAAGATGACCTGCGTGCCCGGGGAGCCGGCGGGGATCTCGGTCGGGAACTTGGTGACCTCGGAATAGAGCACGTTCTCGCCATCGAGGATGGTGACGCGGACCGGCAGCGTCACCGGGCCGGGATTGCCGGCCGGGCCGGTGATCAGCCGCAGCTGGGCGACCACGGTCATCGTCAGGGCCGTGTCGTTCAGCGTGCATTGGCGGGTGTAGTCGCCGAAGGAGGCCTGGAAGACGATCTGCTGCGGGTCGTCCTTCTTGCCCTTGGCATAGGTGCGGAAGATCGCATCCTGGTCACGCAGGAAAATCTGCGGGCAGGCGCCCTGGACGACCGGGGCGACGGCGCCCTGCGCCGTCTTGGCCGTGCCGATCGAGGGGTTGTTCGAGGACGGGTTGGCCGGCGCCAGCGGCATGATCTGAGCATTGCCGTTCGGCTGGGCCGGCGCCGCCTCCGGCTTGCTGTCGCCGCCGATGCCGAGCGAGTTGCAGCCGGCAAGCAGGGCAACGAAAGACGTGGAGATGATAAGACGCGAGACCTTGCCGAGCACTATGTTCCACCCTTTGCACAAGCGTTTCTTGGAGGCCCCAGTCTTTTTCGCGAGGCCTTTCACGACGGTTTGCGATGGTCTATATCAGCGGCGCAAACAAAAATCGATTGGGTACGCGCCGTTTTGATGCACTTTTCGCCGCCGGATGCGGGCAACTTCAACAAGATAACGGCAATGGTATGGCCTGAGGGCAGCCGCTTGCCGGTTTCCGGCAGAGCAGGCCCCGGCTCTGCCCGGCCGAATTTCTTCCAGCGATAGATCAAGGATGACCAACGTGGACTATATCTCGACCCGCGGCGAGGCCCCTGCCCTCGGCTTTTGCGACGCCCTGCTGACCGGGCTGGCGCGTGATGGCGGGCTCTATGTTCCCCGGGAATGGCCGCAGTTTTCGAAGAAAGAAATCCGCGCGCTGAGGGGCAAGAGCTATCAGGAGATCGCCTTCACCATCCTGTCGCCCTTCACCAATGGCGAGATCCCCGCGGCGACGTTCCGGGCGATGATCGACGAGGCCTACGCCACCTTCCGCCATCCGGCAATCGCGCCGCTCGTCCAGACCGGGCCGAACAGCTTCGTCATGGAGCTTTTCCACGGCACGACGCTCGCCTTCAAGGACGTGGCGATGCAGCTGCTGGCACGGCTGATGGATTATGCGCTTGAGAAGCGCGGCGAGCGGGCGACGATCGTCGGCGCCACCTCGGGTGATACCGGCGGCGCGGCGATAGACGCTTTCGCCGAACGTGAGCGCACCGATATCTTCATTCTCTTCCCGCACGGCAAGGTCTCGCCGGTGCAGCAGCGGCAGATGACGACCTCGACGGCCGCCAATGTGCATGCGCTGGCCGTCGAAGGCAATTTCGACGACTGCCAGAACCTCGTCAAGGCGATGTTCAACGACGCGGCGTTCCGCGACAAGGTCAGCCTGTCGGGCGTCAACTCGATCAACTGGGCGCGCATCATGGCCCAGATCGTCTATTACTTCACCACGGCGGTGGCGCTCGGCGGGCCGGACCGGAAGATCTCGTTCACGGTGCCTACCGGCAATTTCGGCGACATCTTCGCCGGCTACTGCGCCAAGCGCATGGGCCTGCCGATCGACCGGCTGGTCATCGCCACCAACGAAAACGACATTCTGACCCGCACGCTGAAGACCGGCCGCTACGACATGAAGGCGGTCAAGGCGACGACTTCGCCGTCGATGGACATCCAGATCTCCTCGAATTTCGAGCGGCTGCTCTTCGAAGCCTATGGGCGCGACGCCTCGAAGGTGCGCGCTTCGATGGAAAGCCTCAAGCAATCCACTGGCTTCGAGATCGGCCCGCAAGCGCTGAAGGCGATCCGCCGCGACTTCCGCGCCGGGCGCGCCAGCGAGAGCCAAGTCGCCGAGACGATCCGCAAGACCCATGCGGAAACCGGCTATCTCCTCGATCCGCATTCGGCGATCGGCGTCTTCGTCGCCGCCAAGAAGGAGAAGCCGAATACGCCGATGGTGACGCTTTCGACCGCACATCCGGCGAAATTCCCGGCCGCCGTAAAATCGGCCAGCGGTATTGACCCGGCGCTTCCGACGTGGCTTGCTGATCTGATGCACAGGGAGGAGCGCTTCCAGATCATCGAACCGGAGCTTAAAGCCGTTCAAACCTTTATCGGCAAACACGCCCGCGGCAAGACGACGGCAGGCGCAGAAAGATAGCCAATGACAGTTGAGTGCACCCGGCTGAAATCCGGGCTGACAGTAGTCACAGAAACCATGCCGCACCTTGAAAGCGTTGCGCTCGGTGTCTGGATCAAATCGGGATCGCGTAACGAGACGGCAGACGAGCACGGCATCGCCCACCTGCTCGAACACATGGCCTTCAAAGGCACGGCGCGCCGGTCGGCCCGTGAGATCGCCGAGGAAATCGAGGATGTCGGCGGCGAGGTCAACGCCGCCACCTCGACCGAGACGACCTCCTATTATGCCCGCGTGCTGAAAGACCACGTGCCGCTCGCCGTCGATATCCTCGCCGACATCCTGACGGAATCGGCCTTCGAGGAGGAGGAGCTGGAGCGCGAGAAGCAGGTGATCCTGCAGGAGATCAACGCTGCCAACGATACGCCCGACGACGTGGTGTTCGACCGCTTCTCCGAGGCCGCCTATCGCGACCAGACGCTCGGACGGGCGATCCTCGGCACGCCGCAGACCGTCGTCTCCTTCACGCCGCAGCAGATCCGCGCCTATCTCGGCCGCAACTACACCACCGACCGCATGTTCGTCGTGGCGACTGGCGCCGTCGATCATGAAGAATTCCTGCGCATGGTCGAGGATCGCTTCGCCAGCCTGCCGACATCGCCATCCGCCCCGCCGGTCATGGAAGCGGCGCGTTATGTTGGCGGCAGCGTGCGCGAACCGCGCGACCTGATGGATGCGCAGATCCTGCTCGGCTTCGAAGGCAAGCCCTACCATGCCCGCGATTTCTACTGCTCGCAGATCCTCGCCAATATTCTCGGCGGCGGCATGTCCTCGCGGCTGTTCCAGGAAGTGCGCGAATTCCGCGGCCTCTGTTATTCCGTCTATGCCTTCCATTGGGGTTTTTCCGACACCGGCATCTTCGGCATTCATGCGGCGACCGGCGGCGAAAACCTGCCGGAGCTGGTGCCCGTGATCATCGACGAACTGCACAAATCCGCCAATGAGATCCACCAGAAGGAAATCGAGCGCGCCCGCGCCCAGATCCGCGCCCAGCTGCTGATGGGCCAGGAGAGCCCGGCCGCCCGCGCCGGCCAGATCGCAAGGCAGATGATGCTCTACGGCCGGCCGATCTCCAATCCGGAGATGATGGAACGGCTGGAAGGCATCACCATCGAGCGGCTGACCGATCTCGCCGGCCGGCTGTTCTACGACACGGTGCCGACGCTTTCGGCGATCGGGCCGCTCGAACAGCTCGCACCGATGGAAGACATCACCGCCTCGCTTTCGGTCTCGGCGCCGAGGACGATGCAGGCAGGCCGCTGAGCCGACATCCGTCTGCCGGGAGTAATCGATGCCAAAATCGGTGTTTCGGTTCCTGTCGCGGCAGCCGGATGCGGTCGAACTGGAAAACGACAAATATCTCCTACGCCTGCCGCGCTACCAGGATTTCAACCAGTGGCACCGGCTGCGGGCGGAAAGCCGCAACTTCCTCGAACCCTGGGAACCGACCTGGCGGCGCGACGAGTTGACGGAGGGCTCCTACCGCGCCCGCGTCATCCGCGGCAAGCAGGAATATGCTTCCGGCCAGGCGATCCCGCTGTTCATTTTCCTCAAGGAAAAACGCACCCTCGTCGGCGGCGTCACCATCGGCTATATCAGGCGGGGTGCGGCACAAAGCTGCATGATCGGCTACTGGATGGGCGAACGCCATGCCGGCCAGGGGCATATGTTCGCCGCTCTGCAATTGGTTATTCCTTACATCTTCACCGGGCTTGAGTTGCACCGTATCGAAGCAGCCTGTATTCCAGATAACGCGCGCAGCATGCGTCTGCTTGAAAAGGCCGGGTTTCAGCGGGAAGGCTATCTGCGCGGATATTTGAAGATCAACGGTCGGTGGCACGACCATGTGATGTTTTCACGGCTCGCCACCGATACGGATAAAGGCAGGATAACCGACAGCCGATGACCAGAGACCGCATGCTGCCCAAGTCACCGTCCGGACGAGTGATCGCGGTGATCGCAGCCCTTTTCCTGGCGGCCTTCGCCCTTGCGGCGGGTGTTGCCCGGGCGGCCGAACCGGTGAAGATTTCCCGTGACGATACCGCGCTCGACCTGACGGCGACGACCGAGATCTACGCCAACCAGGGCGAGGCCTTCCAGGTGTCGACGGCGGCCGGCGCCGATGGCATTCGCCGCCGCATCGAGGTTCGGGCGAGTTCGGAGAATCACCAGGGCGACTGGGCGGTGTTTGCGCTTGCCAACGTCTCGGAGGAACAGCTGGAGCGCGTCATCGTCGCGCCGCATTTCCGTTTGGTCAATTCCAAGCTGTTCTGGCCGGATCTCGGCTCGCAGCGCATCAGCGCGATCACACCGAGCGAAGGTTTTGCGCTGGACCGGCAGCCGAGCGACGAGGCCGATGTCTTCCGCATCACGCTGAACCCCGGCGCCGTCATCACCTTCGTCGCCGAGCTGTCGACGCCGGAGCTGCCGCAGATCTATCTCTGGGAGCCGAACGCCTACAAGGATACGATCAACGCCTTCACCCTCTATCGCGGCATCGTGCTCGGCATTGCCGGCCTGCTGGCGGTGTTTCTCACCATCCTCTTCGTCGTCAAGGGCACCTCGATGCTGCCGGCGACGGCCGCACT
Organism: Rhizobium sophoriradicis; assembly: GCF_003939025.1. GTDB lineage: Bacteria > Pseudomonadota > Alphaproteobacteria > Rhizobiales > Rhizobiaceae > Rhizobium > Rhizobium sophoriradicis. Next base: position 225,780 of record NZ_RQIH01000009.1, on the reverse strand, counting down.
CGCCTGGGCGGTGCTCGGCTATATCTGCGTCGACTTCGGTTTCCTCGGCAAGCTGATCAGCGTCGCCTCGGCCGACCAGCGAATATGGCGTGCCTGCGCCGAAGTGGCGCTCGCCTCGAGTTTCGTCATCTTCCTCTTCACCTATCTCAACCTCAATCGCTGGCATGCGCATCTCGGTTACGCCACGCTCGCCTGGGTGCTCGGCCTGGCGCTGCTCTTCGGCGTGGCGATCTACGATCCGTCGATTGCCGCCGGCATCGCCAGGCTGTCCTTCGCGCTGACGGCGGCGACCGGGCTGCTGTTGATCATCTATCTCGGCTTCAACCGCTACGACCGCGCCATTCTGCTGGTGCCGGCCTGGGCGCTGACGCTCGTCTGGCTGTTCGGGGCGTGGCTGACCGTCACCGGCCGGCTCGACAACGACATCATCCAGCCGGCGCTCGGCGGCGGCCTGGTGCTGATCGTGCTCTTGATCGGCTTTACCGTGATGCAGCACGCCTTTGCCGGCGGCGCTTTCCAGCAGGGGCTGTTTTCCGATCTCGAACGGCAATCGCTGGCGCTGACCGGCTCCGGCGACATGGTGTGGGACTGGGACGTGGCGCGCGACCGCGTCGTCACCATTCCCGATGTCTCGGTCAAACTCGGCCTCTCCCCCGGCACCATGCACGGGGCGGCGCGCAACTGGCTGCCGCGGCTGCACCCTGATGACCGCGACCGCTTCCGCGCCACGCTGGACGTGCTGCTCGAACACCGGCGCGGGCGGCTCAATCACGAGTTCCGCATCCGCGCCGAGGACGGGCATTTCCACTGGCTGCTGATCCGCGCCCGGCCGGTGCTCGGCTCCAACGGCGAGATCATCCGCTGCGTCGGCACGATCGTCGACGTCACCGAGCAGAAGAACTCCGTCGAGCGGCTGCTGCAGGATGCGCTGCACGACAATCTGACCGGCCTGCCGAACCGGCAGGTCTTCCTCGACCGGCTGCAGGCGGTGCTGGCGCTGGCGCCGGGCGGCGACACGCTCAGGCCCACCGTGATGGTGATCGATATCGACCGCTACAAGCTGGTCAATGACGCGCTCGGCGTTGCGGCCGGCGACAATATCCTCATCGCTTTGACCCGGCGGCTGCGCCGGCTGATGAAGCCGCAGGACACGCTGGCGCGGCTTGCCGGCGACCAGTTCGGCCTGATCCTGGTATCCGAGCACAATCCGGCCAAGGTCGCCGATTTTGCCGATGCGATCAGCAAGGCGATCATGGTGCCGATCAACTTCTCCAACCGCGAGATCATTCTGACCGCGTCGATCGGGCTCGCCTCCTGGGTGGACCGGCAGGAGAGCGCCAGCGGTCTGCTCAGCGATGCCGAGCTTGCCATGTACCGGGCGAAACGGGCCGGCGGCAACCGCGTCGAACCGTTCCAGCCGGCCTTCCGCGATTTCGGCACCGACCGGCTGCAGCTCGAAACCGATCTGCGCCGCGCCATCGAACGCAGGGAATTGTCGATGGTTTACCAGCCGATCGCCCGGCTGGAGGATGTCGAGGTCGCCGGCTTCGAGGCGCTGATGCGCTGGGAACATCCCAAACGCGGCAATATCCCGCCCTCGGAATTCATCCCCATCGCCGAGGCCTCCGATCTCATCGGCCCGCTCGGCATGTTCGCGCTGGAGCAGGCGACCAACGACCTGATGAGCTGGCAGACCCAGACCGGCGAATTGCCGATCTTCGTGTCGATCAATCTGTCGAGCGTGCAGCTGCTCAACAACGAGCTCTATGACGACGTGCGTTCGGTTCTCGCCAAGACGCATTGCGCGCCTTCGCGGCTCAAGCTGGAACTGACGGAATCCATGGTGATGGAAAATCCGGAGCAGGCGCGCCTGGTACTGCAGAAGCTGAAGGAGGCCGGCATTGGCCTGGCGCTCGACGATTTCGGCACCGGCTATTCCTCGCTTGCCTATCTCACCCGCTTCCCCTTCGACACGATCAAGCTCGACAAGGCGCTGGTGCGCGACGGCAGCGACAAGAAGGCGACCGTGCTCCGCTCGGTCATAGCGATGGCGCGCGAGCTGGAAATGAAGGTGGTGGCCGAAGGGATCGAATCCAACGAGGATGCGATCGAGCTCGCCAAGATGGGCTGCAGCTACGGACAGAGCTATCTGTTCGGGCCGCCGATCCCGTCGGAATCGGTGCTGCGGCTGCTTCGCGACCGGTTTCCGCTGACGAAAAGGGCTTGAACGCAGGCGAACGGGCTGACCGGTTTTCCGCCTGCGCAGCGCGCCTCTCCCATGAATGGTCATTGACCAACGACCGGCGATATGCGCCTCTTTCCCATCGCATAAGGACAATTCAATGCTCAAGTTTCTGCTCGCCCTTTCGGTCAGCACCCTGTTCGTCTCGCCGGTTCAGGCGACCGACCTTTATCCCGCCACCAAGGCCTGCGTGCCCGGCAAGCCGCATTGCGAGCGGTGGACCGATGAGTTCAAGAGATCGCTGGCGCTGGCGCAGAAGGGCGATCACGTCGCCCAGCAGACCGTGGCCTTCTGCCTGTACTCCGGCTGCCACGGCGCCGTCGCCATCGACAGGGTCGCCTCCTGCAGCTGGTACCTCGTCATCGTCAATTCGGGCGCTGCGACGGTGCTCGACCGCTCCAATCTCAGAAATACCTGCCGGCCGATGACGCCGGCGCAGAAGGATGAAGCCCGCGCCTTGTCCGGCGAGCTCATCCGCAAGCTCTACAATCGCGCACCTGCTGAAAGCGATCAGATGTAACCTCGCCTGCCGGCCACGTCCGGTTGACGATAAATCTGATTGCCCTCCCGGCTTTCGCCGCTATTCTGCCGGCAACGACAATCGGGAGGACCACTGATGATCCTGCACTGCGTGTTCCTGCGGCTGAAGACCGCGATGACGATCGACGACAAGCAGGCGCTGTTTGCCGCGATCGTCGCGCTGAAACAGGTCATTCCCGGCATCGTGGATATTAAATACGGGCCGAATGTTTCGCCCGAGGGGCTGCATGGCGGCTTCGTCGACGGCTTTGCCGTCACCTTCGAAAGCCCTGAAGCCCGGGACGCCTATCTCGTCCATCCCGAACATGTGGTCGTCGGCGAGCGCATCGTCTCCTCGACCGACGGAGGCCTCGCCGGCATTCTGGTCTTCGATCTCAATATGTAAGAGCGCATCTGGGACGGCTTGGCCATGAATCAGGAAATCCGGCTTTTTGGCGCGATCGCTGTCCGACCCGCCGTCCTTGCTCTCATCCCCCGGTTCGAGATGGTCACAGGTTTTACTGTTGCCGCCAGGTGGGAGGTCAATCCCACGGTCAAGAAGCAGATCGAAGCCGGCGAGCCTTTCGACCTCGTCATCATCAACCCTGATATGGTTGAGGCGCTGACCGCCTCGGGAAAAGTCAAGGCGGGAAGCCAGGTGGCGTTCGGCAGAATCGGGATGGGGCTGGCGGCCAGGGCCGGCAGCCGACCACTCGACATCGGATCGACAGAAGCGGTCAAACGAGCATTGAAGAACGCGAAATCGATCGCCTATGCCAGTGACGGAACCAGCGGCGGCTATTTTTCCAGTCTGCTGGATCGGCTGGGAATAGCAGATGAGGTAAAGCCCCGGCTGGTGGCTGCGCCAGGAGGACAGACAGCATCGGCCGTCGCCCGTGGGGAAGCCGAGTTGGCCGTCGTCCCCGTGACGTCAATTCTCGCTGCTGCCCCCGAGGTCATGCTTGTCGGCCGGTTTCCGGCAGAACTCCAAAGTTACATCGACTTTGACGTGGGCATCGGCGCCGATTCAAGCGACGCGGAAGCTGCGGGGCAGCTCTCGGAATTTCTGGTGTCGGCAGCCGTGGATGACGTCCTGGCGGCCAAAGGCGTCGAGCGACGCCGCGAAGCGATTTGACATGGGAGCATGACGCCGAAGCGAATCCCGGCATCATGCTTTTCACCATCCGACCGCCCCTCAGCTCGATTTCGCCATGGCGGCGGCAAGCTGGTCGACATTGTAGCGGAACATCTTCTCGTAGGTCGGCGCCGGTCCCTTGGCGTCGGAGAGCGATTCGACATAGAGCTCGCCGCCCGGTGCCGCACCCGTTGCCTTGGCGACCTGCTTGACCAGCCGCGGATCGTTGGAATTTTCGAAGAAATAGGCTTTCACATGCTCGCTCTTGATCTGTTCGATCAGCTTGGCGACGTCGGCGGCCGAGGCCTCGCTCTCGGTGGAGAGACCGAGCGGCGCGAGGAAGCTCACCTTGTATTCGCGGCCGAAATAGCCGAAGGCGTCGTGGCTGGTCAGCACCTTGCGGCGATCCTCGGTGATCGTATCGAATTTCGAATGGGCATAGGCGTTCAGCTCATCGAGCTTCTGGGTATATTTCTCGGCATTGGCCTTGAAGGCGGCGGCGTCGGCGGGATCGGCTGATGACAGCGCCTTTTCGATATTGGCGACCCAGACCTTGACGTTCACAGGGCTGTTCCAGACATGCGGATCGGTGATGGTCTTGCCGTCCTCCTCCATGGTGCGGGTGTTGATGCCCTCGGAAACCGTCACCGGCTTGCCCTTGTAGCCCGAGGCGGTGATCAGCCGATCCATCCAGCCTTCCAGCCCTTCGCCGCTGACGAAGGTGACTTCGGCCGCCTTCAAGTTCTTCGCATCGGCCGGCGACGGCTCGAATTCATGGGGATCGCCATTCGGTCCGACGAGGCTCGTGACATGAACATGGTCGCCGCCGACCTGTTTCACGACATCGGCAAGCACGGTGAAGGACGCCACAACCTTCAGCGTTGCGGCCGAAGCGGGTGCGGCCGAGAACACTATCAGTGCGGGAAGTGCGGCGGCGGAGAGAAGCAGTCTGCGCGATATCATCGAAGTCTCCTTGAAATCAGCCCTTCAGATGCGGGCGGGGAAAGAAGCGCCGGGCGATGCCGGAGGGCGCGAAAAGGATCGAGAAGGCGTAAAACAGCGCCGCCGTCATGATGATCGTCGGGCCGGAGGCGAGCTCGAGATGGTAGGAAGCGATCAGGCCGAGATAGCCGGAGGCGGCCGCACTGGCGGTCGCAATCAGCATCATCACGGCCAAACTGCGCCACCAGAGCTGGGCGATTGCCGCCGGCAGCATCATCAGGCCGACCGCCATCAGCGTGCCGAGCGCCTGGAAGCTGGCGACGAGGTTCAACACCACGAGCAGCAGGAAGAGGACGTGATAGACCGGCCCGCGCCCGCCGACGGCTCTCAAGAAACCGGGGTCGAAACATTCGGCCACCAGCGGCCGGTAGATGGCGGCAAGAATGACGAGCGTCAGCGAGGTGATCGCACCGATCTGATAAAGGGCGGGCGCATCGATCGCCAGGATGGTGCCGAAGAGCACGTGCAGCAGATCGATGTTCGAGCCGCGCAGCGAGACGATCAGCACGCCGAGCGCCAGCGAAGCGAGATAGAAGCTGGCAAAGCTTGCATCCTCGCGCAGCACGGTCATGCGGCTGACGGCGCCGGACAGCAGCGCCACCGACAAGCCGGCGACAAGGCCGCCGAGGCCCATCGCTGTCAAGGAGAGCGAGCCGGCGACGAGATAACCGATCGCCGCCCCCGGCAGCACGGCGTGGCTCATGGCGTCGCCCATCAGGCTCATGCGCCGCAGCATCAGGAAGACACCGATGGGCCCGGAGCCGAGCCCGAGGCAGAGGCAGGCGACAAGGGCGCGGCGCATAAACCCGAAATCGGCGAAGGGCGCCAGGAAGAGATCGTAAGCCGTCATGCCGCCGGCGCCTCTTGCGGGCCGCAGGCCTCGGCATCCTCATCCCAGCGCTCGGCCATGGCGCGCGCCTTCAGTAGATTGGCGGACGACATGACATCGCTGGTCGGCCCCCATCCCACAAGCTCGCGGGCGAGCAGCAGCGTCTGAGGGAAATGCGTCCGGACGAGCTCGAAATCATGCAGCACGGCAATGACGGTGCGGCCCTCGCCGTGCCAGCGGGCGACGATATCGAGCAGATCCCTGGTCGTGCGGGCGTCGATTGCCGTGAACGGCTCGTCGAGCAGGATGACGCCGGCATCCTGCAAGAGCAGGCGGGCAAAGAGCACGCGCTGGAACTGGCCGGCCGAGAGCGATCCGACATGGCGTCTGCCGAAGCCTTCGAGACCGACGGCGGCAAGCGCCTCGCCCGCCCTTTTCACATCGGCCGGCGCGACACGCCCGAAGGCTCCCCTGCTCTTCCAGGCGCCGAGCATGACGGTGTCGATGACCGAGATCGGGAAACGCCGATCGATCTCGGCCGCCTGCGGGAGATAGCCGAATTCCGCCCGCCCCAGCCGGTGCTCGACCCTGCCCTCGGCGGGACGCAGCTCGCCCATGATCGCCTTCAGCAGCGTCGACTTGCCCGCCCCGTTCGGCCCGGCGATCGCCGTCAGGCTGCCTGGCGCAAAGGCGCCGGAGAGATGATGGACGGCGGGGTGTCTGTCATAGGCGACCGTGAGATCTTCAAGCCGGATCAATCGCGTCATGGCAGCAGAACCGCCCAGTGAATGGCCAGCCAGAGCGCTGCAATGACCAGCGAGATGCCGATCACCCTTGAGAAGGCCGATTGCCCCAGCAGGCTGACGGGGGGGCGATCGGGGTTCGGGGGCATGGCTCATCCTGACAATGTAATAACGTTACTGTTATGTTATAACGATTGCGGCGGGATTGAGGCGGAGCCTCTTGACGGGTTTGATATTGCGGGACGGCAAGGTGCGGCCATTTGACAGCCGGACGCTTCAGAGCCGAATTTGGTTCATGATGCTGCGGCCGTGCCGCACGCGTGCATTCTGCCATACCGTGCTGTCTTGCTCCGTAAGCCACCCCACCCTCCGTCCTCCTCGGGCTTGACCCGAGGATCCACTCTGCCCTCGATCGGACTGGGCGTGGATCCCAGGCTCGGAGGCCTGGGATGACGGAGACTGGGGGTGCGTTTCTGGCAAACTCGCCGTCGGGCGTGCGCTCCACTTAGGATGCCGGTCGGGGTCAGCCTGAGCGCGATGCATCCTCAAGGGAGCGAACGAGGCACATCCGGCGGGCCTGCGTCAACTCTCGAGCGCATCCAGATGGACATTGGAGAGTTGGAGCCAGGGTGGATTGTCGGCATACATTTCGCGGATAAGCAGCTTTATCGATTCGATCCGACCGCCGGCTTCGTCACGGCGATAGCTCATGATGATGGGTGAGGTCGCTCTCTCGTCGGCAATCATGCGATAGCAGACATCGTCCGGCCGCTGGCGCTGCGAGGCCGCGGGGATGATGCAGAGGCCGGCGCCCGCAGCGACCATGCCCAGCGCCGTCTGGATTTCGCGAACCTCCTCGACATGTCCGGGATTGACGTTGATCTCGCCAAGCAGGTTCAGCGTCTCGTCCGCAAAGCTTGGCCGGGGCGTCGAGGGATAGATGATCAGGGATTCCCCCTCCAACTCGGAAAGCGCGATAGGCTCCTTGGCGATGGATTTGGCATGGTTCTTCGGAAAGGCGACGACAAGCCGCTCCTCTCGGAGCGTCAGCCGTTCGACTTCCCTGTCGTTGAAACGCACCCTGCCGAAACCCAGATCGATGCGTCGTTCCTTGAGCGCAGTCACCTGTTCCGTCGACATCATTTCCCGGATCTCGATATCGAGGTCGGGCCAGCGCTGCCGCATGCGCCTGACGAGGTCCGGCATGCCTCCATAGAGGGTGGAGCCGACGCAGCCGATGACGAACCGTTCGCGCTGATCCTTTCCTATTCTCCGGGTCTGATCACGGATATGCTCGAGCCGAGCGATGATCTGCGAGGTCTGGTCGAAGAAGAACCGTCCCGCCTCCGTCAAGCTCAGCGGCCGCCTGGACCTGTCGATCAGGCTTACGCCGAGCTCCTCCTCCAGCTGTTGGATCTGCCGGCTGAGCGGCGGCTGGGCGATGTGGAGAATTTCCGCGGCGCGCGAGAAATTGCGCTCGGTGGCGACCGCCACGAAATAGCGGAGTTGGCGCAGCTCCATTCCTATTATACCTCCCAGGTATAGAGTTCGACCTATATAGTCTTGGACCTTACCCTAAACGAGGGCTAGCCTTCCTGCAAATTAAGGGAGGAAGTGCAGTGCGCGCGGAAATTCGGATCGTTTCCATCGAGGCTACTATACTCGATCTGCCGACCATCCGGCCGCACACGCTCTCAATGGTCACCATGAGCCGCCAGAGCATGACGATCGTGCGTGTTCGCTGCTCCGATGGGATCGATGGCCTCGGTGAAGGCACGACCATCGGCGGTCTCGCCTACGGGCCGGAGAGCCCGGAAGGCATGAAGCTCACCATCGACGAATATATCGCGCCGCTGCTTCTCGGCCGCGACCCGACGCGCGTACAGGCGACGATGGATCTCGTTCGGAAGGCGGTAAAGGGCAATCACTTTGCCAAATGCGCCGTTGAATCCGCGTTGCTGGATTGCCAGGCCCGCCGCCTCGGCGTGTCGATGTCGGAGCTGCTCGGCGGCCGGCGTCGCGAGAAACTGCCGGTTGCCTGGACGCTCGCGTCCGGCGATACCGCAAAGGATATCGAAGAGGCGCAGGCGCTGCTCGACCGGCGCCGCCACAAGGACTTCAAGCTGAAGATCGGCGTCAAGTCGATCAAGGAGGATATCCGCCACGTGGCGGCCATCCGCAAGGCGCTGCCGGACATGGCCTCGGTTCGTGTGGACGTGAACATGGCCTGGCGGGAACGCGAGGCGCGCAATGCGATTGCGGCACTCACCGATGCGGGCTGCGTCTTGGTGGAGCAGCCGGTGTGCGGTGTGGCGCCGCTTGCCCGGCTGACGCGCGGGTCGCCGATCGCCATGATGGCCGATGAAGTGCTCGTCGGTCCCGAAAGCGCACTCGAAGCGGTGACGGCGCACGCAGCCGACGTGTTCTCGATCAAGATCGAGCAGGCAGGCGGCTTGTTCGCCGCCGCCAAGGTCGTCGCCATCGCCGAGACGGCCGGCATCGGCATCTATGGCGGCACCATGCTCGAAGGGCCGATCGGCACGATCGCTGCTGCGCAGTTGATGGCCGGCGTGAAGGATCTGCAATGGGGCACGGAGTTTTTCGGCCCGCTGCTGCTGACCGAAGAGATCCTCGCCACGCCTTTGGATTACAGCGATTTCGAACTGACCATTCCCAACGGACCGGGACTGGGGATCGAACTGGACGAGGATCGCATGGCGTTCTTTGTTCGGGGCAGAGTGCGCAAGACGATCAGCATTGCCGGATAAGGGAGGCGATGATGCTTTTCCATGTAAGGATGGATGTGAAGATTCCCCATGATCTACCCTCGGCGGAGGCGGCGGAGATCATCGCTCGGGAAAAGACCTATTCGCATGAGCTGCAGCGCAGCCGCAAATGGCGACATATCTGGCGCATTGCCGGTGAATACGCGAACTACAGCATCTTCGACGTGACGGACAATACGGAGCTGCACGAGATCCTGTCGGGGCTGCCGTTGTTCAAGTTCATGGACATCGAAGTGACGCCGCTGCTGCGGCATCCCTCGGCGATCCGCGAGGACGACACCTAGCGCCATGTTCGGCGCGGGACGGAAGCCGCATCGACTTTCTGAGCAATCCAAGAGGAGGAAAAAATGAGCGTGAAGATTTTCGGCAGGCCCGACATTCAGGACTTTCTGAGTGTCCTCAGCGGCCTCGACAAGGACGGCGGCAATCCGCGCGTCAAACTGATCGTCCATCGGATCATGTCCGACCTGTTCAAGGCGATCGACGATCTCGATATCACCCCCGACGAATATTGGAGCGGCATTGCCTGGCTCAATGAGATCGGCGCCGCCGGCCAGGCCGGCCTGATCTCGCCCGGTCTCGGTCTCGATCATTTCCTAGACGAACGCCTCGATGCGATCGATGAGGCGCTGGGCATCGAAAATCCGACGCCGCGCACGATCGAGGGTCCGCTCTATGTGGCCGGCGCACCGGTCTGTCACGGCTTTGCCCGTCTCGATGACGGCACCGACGCCAATGGTCACACACTGATCATGCACGGCACCGTCTATGGTTCTGACGGCAAGCCGCAGCCGGGTGCGACTGTCGAAGTCTGGCATTGCGACACCCGCGGTTTCTATTCGCATTTCGACCCGACCGGCAAGCAGGCGCCGTTCAACATGCGCCGCACGATCGTGACTGACGAACAGGGCTGTTACAAATTCCAGAGCATCGTGCCGCACGGCTATGGCGTGCCGCCGGGCAGCCCGACGGAACAGCTGCTTTCCGCCCTCGGGCGCCACGGCCAGCGGCCGGCGCATATCCATCTCTTCATCAGCGCCGACGGCCATCGCAAGCTGACGACCCAGATCAACATCGAAGGCGATCCGCTGGTCAACGACGATTTTGCCTATGCGACGCGAGACGGCCTGGTTCCGGCCCTGATCGAGCGCAGCGACGAGGCCAGCATCAAGGCCAATGGTTTGAGCGGCCCATTCGCCGAGATCACGTTCGACATCCATCTGACCGCACTGGTGGACGGCATCGACAACCAGATCAACGAACAGCGCAAACGCGCCGCCGCGTAAACGGCAAGGAGGGCGGCTGAATAGCCGCCAGCCCGCATATCATCGTCATCATCGACACTGTTGCAAAGGTTGCGCCGGTTATTGCGCACTTTGCGGGAGAAAAACCATGTCTGCGATCATCGACAAAGCAAGAGACCTCGATCATCTGCTTGCCACTGCCGTGCAGGACGACAAGGAGGCCGGCCTGTTCCGTTGCCGCCGGGACATCTTCACCGACGAAGACCTCTTCGAGCTGGAGATAAAACATATCTTCGAAGGCAATTGGGTTTATCTGGCCCATGAGAGTCAGATTCCGGAACACAACGATTATTACACGACCTATATCGGCCGTCAGCCGGTCGTCATCACTCGCGACAAAAACGGCGAGCTGCACGCGGTCATCAACGCCTGCGCCCACCGCGGCGCGATGCTGTGCCGCCGCAAGCACGGCAACAAGGGCAGCTTCACCTGCCCCTTCCACGGCTGGACCTTTTCCAACACCGGCAAGCTGCTCAAGGTCAAGGACGAGAAGACCACCCAGTATCCGCCTCAGTTCGCGCAGAACGGTTCGCACGACCTGAAGCGCGTTCCCCGGTTCGAGAATTATCGGGGCTTTCTGTTCGGCAGCCTGAATGATGAGGTCGCGACGCTCGCGGACTATCTCGGCGAGACGAAGGTCATCATCGACCAGATCGTCGACCAGGCGCCGGACGGGCTTGAAGTGCTGCGGGGCAATTCGTCCTACATCTACGACGGAAACTGGAAGCTGCAGATGGAAAACGGCTGCGACGGCTATCACGTCAGTTCCGTGCACTGGAACTACGCCGCAACAATGGGGCGGCGCAAGGAAGAGGGCACGAAGGCGGTCGACGCCAACAGCTGGAGCAAATCGATTGCCGGCGTCTATGGTTTCGAGAACGGCCACATCCTGTTGTGGACCAACACGATGAACCCCGAAGTGCGTCCTATCTACGACCAGAAAGACGAGATCGCAGCCCGCGTCGGCGCCGAGAAGGCAAACTTCATCGTCAACCAGACCCGCAACCTCTGCCTCTACCCGAATGTGTTCCTGATGGACCAGTTCAGCACGCAGATCCGCGTGACCCGCCCGATCAGCGTCGACAAGACCGAAATCAATATCTTCTGCTTCGCGCCGAAGGGCGAAAGCGAGGCCGATCGCCGGCTCCGCATCCGCCAATACGAGGATTTCTTCAACGTGTCCGGCATGGGCACGGCCGACGACCTGGAAGAATTCCGCGCCTGCCAGTCCGGATATGCAGGCACAGCAGCGCTCTGGAACGACCTGTCGCGGGGTGCGCCGCTCTGGATCGATGGTCCTGACGAAAACGCGAAGCAGATGGGCATCGCACCGCTGCTGTCGGGCGAGCGCAGCGAGGACGAGGGCCTGTTCGTTCGCCAGCACGAATACTGGGCCAGGGTGATGCGCCAGGCACTGTCCGCCGAAAAGAACGGAGTTGTCCCATGAGCATTTCCCATGACGCCATCTGCGCGTTCCTTTATCGGGAAGCGCGTCTCCTGGACGATCGCGAGTGGGACGAATGGCTGACCTGCTATGCACCCGACGTGACCTACTGGATGCCGGCCTGGGATGACGACGATCGGATTACCGAAGACCCTCAGTCGCAGATTTCGCTGATCTACTACCCGAACCGCGACGGCCTGGAAGACCGCGTGTTTCGGATCAAGACCGAGCGGTCTGGCGCGTCGACCCCCGAGCCTCGAACCAGCCACAACGTGACCAATGTCGAGGTACTGGCGGATCGGAGCGGGGAAGTGGACGTGCGCTACAACTTCCACACGCTGAACCACCGCTACAAGGTCACCGACCAGTTCTTCGGCACAATGTTCGTCACTCTGCGCAAGCACGGTGACAACCTTCTGATCGCAAAGAAGAAAATCGTGCTGAAGAACGACTACATCCGCCAGGTCATCGACGTCTACCACATCTGAAGGCCGGCGCGCGCAGCCGAGACCTTGAGGAGGAGTCATGTGCTACAAGATCGCATTGAATTTTGAAGACGGCGTAACCCGTTTCATCGGGTGCAAGAGCGGCGAGAAGGTTCTCGACGCGGCCTATCGCGCCAAGATCAACCTGCCGATGGACTGTTCCGACGGCGTCTGCGGCACCTGCAAGTGTCGCGCCGAAAGCGGCTCCTACGATCTCGGCGATGATTTTATCGATGACGCGCTTACCGCCGACGAGGCAGAGGCCGGGCTGGTGCTGACCTGCCAGATGAGGCCCTCATCCGACTGCGTCATAGCGGTGCCGACGACATCAACCGCCTGCAAGACCGGGCAACAGAAATTCACCGCCACGGTGGCGGCTGTCGTGCCGCACAAGGATGCGGCGATCGTATTGGAACTGGATGTGGACGCAGAGGCCGCTCCCTCCTTCCTGCCCGGCCAGTATGTCAATATCGACGTGCCGGGCAGCGGCCGGAGCCGTTCCTATTCGTTCAGCACAGCGCCGGGCGAGCAACGCATCGGCTTCCTGATCAAGAAAATCCCGGGTGGATTGATGAGCAGCTGGCTTGCCAAGGCCCAGCCCGGTGACAGGCTCAATCTGACCGGGCCCCTGGGCAGCTTTTATCTGCGCATTGTCGAGCGGCCGCTTCTGTTTTTGGCCGGAGGCACCGGTCTTGCGCCGTTCCTCTCGATGCTCGAGGTTCTTGCCCGCGCAGGATCGGAGCAGGAAATCCATTTGATCTACGGCGTGACGCGCGATCTCGATCTGGTTCTCGTCGACGAGATCGAGGCCTATGCCGCGCGCCTGCCCAACTTCAGCTTCACCACGGTGGTGGCCGAGGAGGCCTCGAGCCATCCGCGTAAGGGATGGGTTACGCAACATATGCCGGCCAAGCTGCTTCATGACGGCGATATCGACGTCTATCTCTGCGGTCCCCCGCCGATGGTCGATGCGGTGCGCAAACATTTCGACGCCAACGGCGTGAAGCCCAACAGCTTCCAATACGAAAAATTCACGCCCAATGCGGCGGCGAAGGAGGCAGCATGAGCGCGCCGCGCGTTACCGGTCGGTTTGACGGCAAGGTGCTGGTCGTTACCGGCGCCGCGCAGGGCATCGGCCGTGCCGTGGCCGTCCGTGCCGCGAAGGAGGGCGGCAAGGTGCTGTTCGTCGACCGCGCCGATTTCGTGGCGGAGATCGCAGCCGAAGCCGGCGCCGCCGAAACTGCCGCCTTCAATGCCGATCTGGAGACCTATGACGGCGCGGTTTCCGCGATGCGCTTCGCCGAGCAACGCTTCGGCGGCATCGATATCCTGATCAACAATGTCGGCGGCGCCATCCGCATGCGCCCCTTCGCGGAATTCGAAGCGCAGCAGATCGACGCGGAGATCCGCCGCTCGCTGATGCCGACGCTCTATTGCTGCCATGCCGTCCTGCCGCATCTCTTCGCACGGGGCGGCGGCACCATCGTCAACATATCCTCGAATGCAACGCGCGGCATCCATCGCGTGCCTTATTCGGCGGCCAAAGGCGGCGTGAACGCCATCACCCAGTCGCTTGCCATGGAACTGGCTGAGCGCAACATCCGCGTCGTCGCCACCGCACCGGGCGGCACGGAAGCGCCTGCGCGTCGGATTCCGCGCAATGGCGCGGGCGATACGGATGCGGAGAAGGCCTGGATGGCCGAAGTCGTCTGCCAGGTGAAGCAATCCAGTCTCATGAAGCGGTACGCGACCATCGAGGAACAGGTGGCGCCGATCCCGTTCCTCGCCTCGGACGAAGCGTCCTACATCACCGGCAGCGTACTGCCCGTGGCCGGGGGCGATACCGGCTGACATCTCAATACTGACTGCGTTAAAACTCAGGGAGGAGCCATGATGCGCACGATCGATGTGAATGAAGCGATAGACAACAATCCATTCGGAAGATTTCAGTGGTCGGTGGTGGCGCTCTGCGCGCTGCTGCTGATCGTCGACGGTTATGACGTCTTCGTGGCCGGCACCGTGCTGCCGACGCTGATTGCGGAATGGGGCCTGACCAAACCGCAGGCCGGTGCGCTGCAGGCCTGGGCGCTGTTCGGGATGATGTTCGGAGCCCTCGCTTTCGGCTCCCTGGCCGACAGGATCGGACGCAAGAAGGGCATTGCGATCAGCTTCGTGCTTTTCACCCTTTCCACCCTTCTGACCGGTTTTGCCAGTTCGCCCGACCAGTTCAAAATCTTTCGCTTCGTCGCCGGTCTCGGCTGCGGCGGACTGATGCCCAATGCGGTAGCGCTGATGAACGAATATGCCCCTAAGCGGCTCCGCAGCACCATCGTGGCGCTGATGTTCTCCGGTTATTCCGTCGGCGGCATTGTTGCCGCAGGGCTAGGCATCGGCATGATCCCGCAATATGGCTGGCAGCCGATGTTCTTCGTCGCCGCCCTGCCGTTGCTGATGCTGCCGCTGGTGCTCTGGAAGCTGCCCGAATCCCTTGGCTTTCTGATCCGCCAGGGCCAGCAGGAGAAAGCCAGACGGATCTATGCGAAGATCGATCCGTCGGCGCGCCTCGGCAAAGACGACATGCTGGTCTTCACCGAAACCAAGGGCGCGTCCGCATCGGTCGCCGAACTGTTCCGCCACCAGCGCACGTTGCGCACGCTCATGCTCTGGGTGGCCTTCTTCTGCTGCCTGCTGCTTGTCTATCTGCTGTCGTCCTGGCTGCCGAAAGTGCTGCAGGAAGCCGGCTATGCCGAAAGAGCGAGCCTTGTCAGCCTCTTCTCACTCAACTTCGGCGGCATGGTCGGCGCCATCGCCGGCGGTTGGCTGGGCGACCGTTTCGGCCTTCCGAAGGTCGTCGTCGGCTTCTTCGTGGCGGCGGCCCTGTCGATCGCGCTGATTGGTTTCAATCTGCCTGCCGGGCTGCTGTTCCTGGCGATCTTCATCGCCGGCGCCACCACCATCGGCACGCAGATCCTGCTTTATGCGAGCGTCGCGCAGCTCTATAACCTCTCCGTCCGTTCGACGGGGCTGGGCTGGGCGTCCGGCGTGGGCCGTATCGGCGCCATCGTCGGCCCGACCCTCGGCGGCGTGCTTCTGGCACAACAGCTGCCGCTGCAGCAGAACTTCCTGATCTTCGCGATCCCCGCGGCGGTCTCGGCGCTCGCCATGCTGATCTTCGCGATCAGCAACGCCCGCCGCGCCGGCGCCGTCGTGCTGGCTGCCGCATAAGAGTGCGGAACGCATGCTTCCGCCGACGGCCATCCCGATGTGGCCGCCGGCGCCTTCGCGTCGCAACTGCGCCGACGCCTGGATAGGAGGTTCGGCCGGATCGTCGGGAAATTACCTCCAGACACTTCTAAAAACCGAAAGTCGTCAAGCCATGCCCTATCTCGATCTCGCCAGCCACCGCCTGCACTATCGCATCGACGGTGACAGGAGTGCGGCCGGCAAGCCGTGGCTCATGTTCTGCAATTCGCTTGGAACCGATCTGCACATGTGGGATGCACAGGCAGCCGCATTGTCACAGCACCACCGCGTGCTGCGTTATGACCGCCGCGGCCACGGTCGCTCGTCGGCGCCGCCACCGCCTTATGCGCTGTCAGACTTCGGCAAGGATGTCCTTTCGCTGCTCGATGCGCTGGAGATAGAGCGGACGCATTTCTGCGGCCTGTCCATCGGCGGCCTGACCGGGCAATGGCTGGGCATTCATGCCGGACAACGTCTGGGCAAGATCGTTGTGTGTGCGACCTCCGCCAGGATCGGCACCGCCGAAAGCTGGGTCGCGCGTATGGAGGCCGTGCAGGAAAACGGCCTTGGCGGGCTTACCGCGGCCACGGCAGAACGCTGGTTCACGCCGGCGTTCAACGCTGGCCAACCTGGCATCGTGCGAGACATTCTCTATCGTTTCACCGCGACAACGGTCCAGGGCTATATCGGCGGTTGCGCGGCTCTGGCAACCACGGATTTGCGGGAAGAAATCACGCGGATCACCAACCCCCTGCTTGCCGTCTCCGGAAAAGAAGATCCGGTATGTCCGCCGTCCGATTTGGAGAGCATCGCCGTTCGTGTGCGGCAGGGTCGTCATCTGTCATTGCCGGGGCGGCATATCGTCAATGTCGAGTCGGCATCGGCGTTCAATGCTGCGCTGAGCGAGTTTCTCGACGATTGACAACTCGGAAAGGCGGCCGACCGGCCGCCCCTTTTACTGTCAGCAATGAAAACTCAAAGCAGTTCCAGCATCGCGGCAGCACCCGAGACGATGGCCTGGCCGGGGCTTTCCTCGACGTTGAGGGCCTTCACGACGCCATCTTCCACCAGCATCGAATAGCGCTTGGAGCGAAGGCCGAGGCCGCCGGCGGAGAGATCGGCTTCGAGGCCGACGGCCTTGGTGAAGCCGGCGTCCCAATCGGCGAGGAAGTGGATCTTGCCGAGGCCGCCGGAGGATTGCGCCCAGGCGCCCATGACATGCCAGTCATTGACGGCGAGGACGGCAATGTCGTCGACGCCCTTGCCGAGGATGGTGTCGCGGTTTTCGAGATAACCCGGCAGATGGTTCAGCGAGCAGGTGGGCGTAAAGGCGCCCGGCACGGCAAAGAGCACGACGCGCTTACCGGCAAAGAGCTGATCGGTGGTGATTTCGACCGGGCCGTCGGCAGTCTTTTCCTTGAAGGTGGCGGCAGGAAGCTTGTCGCCGATCGCGATGGTCATGGGTTTTCTCCTTTGTTCTGGTTTGCGGCGGATGCCGGCTTGGCGGGCGCCGCGAGAAGATCGCAGGCGACTATAGGTGCCGCTCAGTCGAAGGCAAGCGTGGTTTCCATCGCCTTGCCGCCATCGATGACCAGCACGCTCCAGCGCTTGCCCGATAGATCATAATCCTTCGGCAGCTTGCCGATTGCAATGTCGGTCTTGAAGGTGGCGCCGTCGCGTTTGCCGCCGATCTGCTTGGTGTAGGCATAGCCGCTCGGGCCGGTGACGATGATATCGGGGACGCCGCCGCTTCCCCCGCCCGGCAGCCTGAGCGTCAGCGACAACGTCTTCCTGTCCGGCGAGACCGCATGCGCCGTGACCTTGAAATCGGCCGAAGGCGGCTTCGGCAGCGCCGCATCGGCGGCCGCAAGGATCGCCTCCTCCTGCGGATGCGACTGGATGGCGGGACCGAGCGTCACCGCCAGATTTGCCTGGAAGGGAATGCAGATATCCCTGCAGATGCCGATGAAAACAGTCGCGTCGATCGCGACCGGACCTTTGCCGGCCGCCATCAGCGACAGCGGCAGTGTCACCGGCGCGTCATAGGCGATATCCTCGATGGCGCCTTTGAAGAAATGCTTCGGAACCGGATAGGCGATGGTTTCAAGCGTGACGCCGTTTGCCGGTGCGATGGTGACTTGAGGCGGAATGCCGCTGTTGCCGGGCTCGCGCCAATAGGTGATCCAGCCGGGTTTCGGTTCGATCTGCAGGCCGGCGCGGATTTTGCCGCCGGCATCGGGCGCCAGCGCCACGAGGCGCATGCGGCCGCCTTCGGCCTCGGCCCAGGCGCTCATCTCCGCCCGGGCGGAACAACAGGGGGCGAAGGTCGCGGCCAGTGAAATGGCCGCCATGAAAAGCTGGCGGGGTGCCAAACAAATAATCATCATGGAACAAAGGTTTACAGAAAGTGTCGTTTGGTCGCCAGAAGCGGACGGCCACATAATCTTCATTTTCAGTTGATTGATTGGTGACATTGGCCCATCTTTCTCTTGTCGGGGCCTTTTTGCGGTCTGGCGGCAGGAGGAACGATGTCCTTATCGACGCTGAAGAACAGACGGGAACGTGGCTTCTTCGATGGCCAGTTCCTCATCGCCATGCCCGGCATGGAGGACCGCAATTTTGCGCGCACCGTGATTTACATCTGCGCGCATTCGGATGCAGGCGCCATGGGCTTCGTCATCAACCGGCCGCAGAGCCTCACCTTCACCGACGTGCTGCTGCATCTCGACATGATCAAGCAGGAAGAGCCGATCGTGCTGCCGCAGCGCGCCCGTGACTTCCCGATCCAGACAGGCGGCCCGGTGGAAAGCGGCCGCGGCTTCGTGCTGCATTCGGACGATTATTCCAGCGACTCCTCGATCCCGGTCAGCGACGACATCTGCCTGACGGCGACGCTCGACATCGTGCGCGCCATCTCCAAGGGCGTCGGGCCGAAGCGCGCGACGATGCTGCTCGGCTATTCCTCCTGGGGGGCCGGCCAGCTCGAAAACGAGGTCGCCAACAATGGCTGGCTCACTTGCCCGGCCAATGAGGAGTTGATCTTCGACCGCAGCCTCGAGGACAAATACGAGCGGGCGCTCGCCGGCATGGGCGTGACCGCCGCCATGCTTTCGGCCGAGGCCGGCCACGCCTGACGCCTGTGGCGCCGTGGCTGGCGGTCGCTGGAACGAATAGCTGCAAGTGACGTTTCCTTCCCGCGCGGACGAGAGGTCCGACGCCAACAAGGAGATATTACATGGGTAGCACCAGCGACAAGATCTCAGGCAAGGCCAACGAAATCGCCGGCAAGACGAAGCAGGCGGTCGGCAAGGCTGCCGATGATCGCGACATGCAGGCCAAAGGCGCCGTCCAGGAAGCCAAGGGCAAGGGGCAGGTCGCAACCGGCAAGGTCAAGGGCAAGCTCAAGGGCGCCGTCGACCGGCTCTGACCAGAAAGCGCATCCTTGATGAACCATGCCTGCTGCGCCCTTCGCGCGGCGGGCATTTTTAATCCGCCGCTGCTTTGCTGAGATTAAGACTATGAAGCTTTTCGCCTGCGACAATTGCGATCAGGTGGTCCATTTCGACAACCGCCACTGCGTGCGCTGCAACCATCGTCTCGGGTTTCTGCCCGGCGATCTCGCCATGCATGCGCTGGAGCCGGGCGACGAGACGGTCTGGCAGCTTGTTGCCGATCCCGAGCGGCAGGTGCGCTTCTGCGCCAATGCCGGCCTCGACATCTGCAACTGGCTGGTGGAGGGCGACAGCGACTTCTGCTCCGCCTGCCGCCATAACCGGCTGGTGCCGAACACCGATACCGAGGACGGCATTGGCCGCTGGCGGCGGATCGGCCAGGCGCAGCGCCACCTCTTCTATTCGCTCCTGCGCTGGAAACTGCCGCACCCCGACCGCCTCGAGGATCCGCAAGGCGGTCTGGTCTTCGATTTCCTCGAGGATTCGCTGCAGAATGACGGCCATGTCGTGCCAGCCATGACCGGCCACGAGGAAGGCCTGATCACCATCCGCGCCGCGGAAGCCGACGATGCGACGCGCGAACAGGCGCGCAGCTCGATGAAGGAGCCCTATCGCACGCTGCTTGGCCATTTCCGCCACGAGGCGGGCCACTTCATCTGGAACAAGCTGGTGCGCGACCGCGACGGCCTTGCTGATTTCCGCGCCGTCTTCGGCGACGAACGGCAGGATTATGCGGCCGCACTGCAAAGACACTATGCCGGCGGCCCGCCTCTGGGATGGCAGGACAATTTCATCAGCGCCTATGCGGCATCCCACCCCTGGGAAGATTTCGCCGAGTGCTTCGCCCACTACCTCCATATTGTCGACACGCTGGAGACGGCGCGCGCCTTCGGCATCGCCATCGATCCGCGCGGCCACGAGGAAATATCAGGCGAGGTCGATTTCATCCCTTACAGGGCAAAAAGCGCCGAGCAGCTGGTCAGCGCCTGGGTACCGCTCAGCCTGGCGATCAACGCCATCCAACGCAGCATGGGCCAGCCCGACGCCTATCCCTTCGTGCTCTCCTCGCCTGTTGTGGCCAAGCTCGAATATCTGCACCGGCTGATCCAGGGGGCCGCCGTCGTGGCGCGGCAATAGGTGGGGTAAATGCTGCACGAACTTCGCTGGCCGCACGGCACACCATTCATTGCCCTTCGCTCGCGCTCAGTGCCTCGCTCCTGTCGTCGCTCACCCCCTCATCTGCCTGCCGGCATCTTCTCCCCGCTGGGCGAAGGGGAATCGTGGCATCGCCGTGTCCTGCTTCAACCGCGCGACGGGTGCGACCCTGTCTGCTCAACCGAGTACTTAATCATCATCAGCGCTGCCGCCTTGCTAAGTAACAGATCGCGCTCGTCCGCCAAATCCTGTTCGAAACGCTGACAGAGCTTTTCATAGACATCGAAAAGTGCTCTTGCCTCGTCCTGCCGACGATACACGTTCTCCATACGATCTATCGTTGAGCTCAATTCGATGGTCGTGGGAATAGATGACACATCCACCTCCTGAACAGAACAACCCTCATCCGCCTGCCGGCCCCACTGGGGTCGAGCCACGGGTCTCGACCCGTCCTTCGGACCCCCGCGGGCGCGGAGAAGGGGATATGCCGCGACCTCTCCGTCCCTCGCCAAGGTCTCGTATGGCACGTCCCCTCGCCCCGTTTTTACGGGGAGAGGGTTAGGGTGAGGGGCAGCCTTCAGGCACAGGTGTAAGCCCCCTAATCGCCGCCACACCCTAAACCGAAACCGCCTTACCCTTCTTGAACGGCTCCATGCCCCGGCGGGCAAGTTCATCCGCACGTTCGTTTTCCGGGTGGCCGGCGTGGCCCTTGACCCAGTGCAGCGTCACCTTGTGGCGGTTGCGGGCTTCTTCCAGCGCCTGCCAGAGTTCGGCGTTCTTCACCGGCTTCTTGTCCGATGTCTTCCAGCCGTTTTTCTTCCAGCCGAAAATCCACTTGGAGATGCCGTCCTTGACATAGGCGCTGTCGGTATAAAGGTCGACCTCGCAAGGGGTTTTCAGCGCCTGCAGGGCAGAGATCGCCGCCATGAGTTCCATGCGGTTGTTGGTCGTGTCTGCTTCGCCGCCGCAAAGCTCCTTTTCGACGTCGCCGTAACGCAGCACCGCGCCCCAGCCGCCGGGACCGGGATTGCCGGAGCATGCGCCGTCGGTGAAGATATCGACGTGTTTCATAGGCTCAACCCGTATTCGGCGGCCGAGCCGATCTGGCGGTGGAAGCGCAGTTTGCGCAGATATTCGAGCGGGTCCTTTTTGGTGACCATGGCGCCCTCCGGCGTTGTCAGCCAATCGTAGAGCCGGGTCAGGAAGAAGCGCAGCGCCGAACCGCGCGACAGCACCGGCAAGGCGGCGATCTCTTCGCTGCTCAAGGGGCGCACGCTCTGGTAACCCTCGAGCATCGCCGTGCCCTTGGTGATGTTGTAGGCGCAGTCCTTCTCGAAGCACCAGGCATTCAGGCAGATCGAGACGTCATAGGCGAGCAGGTCGTTGCAGGCGAAATAGAAATCGATCAGGCCCGAGAGCTCATCACCGAGGAAGAAGACGTTGTCGGGGAAAAGATCGGCATGGATGACGCCGGCCGGCAGGTCGGCTGGCCAGGCGGCGGCGAGGAAATCGAGTTCGCTGCGGATTTCATCCTGCAGCCCGGGCTCGACCTCGTCGGCGCGCGCCGCGGATTTTTCCCAGAGTGTGCGCCAGCCGTCGATCGACAGCGCGTTCGGCCGCTTCAGCTCGAAACCCTCGCCCGCCACATGCATTTGGGCGAGCGCCCGGCCGACTTCGCGGCAATGCTTTGCCTCCGGCTTTCTCAGCCACATGCCTTCGAGGAAGGAGATCAGCGCCGCCGGGCGGCCGGAGAGTGAGCCGAGCAGCGCGCCGTCGCGGCGCGGCAGCGGCAGCGGGCAGGACAGGCCGCGGGCGGCAAGATGCTGCATCAGGCCGAGGAAGAACGGCAGATCGGCCTTTTCCACTCGCTTCTCGTAAAGCGTCAGGATCAGCGGCTCCTTGGAGGTGTGCAGCAGGAAGTTGGAATTTTCCACACCTTCGGCGATGCCCTTGTAGGAGAGCAGGCTTCCCGCATCATAGTCGGTCAGGAACCACTTCAGATCGTCTTCGGCGATATCGGTATAGACTGCCAAGTGAGGTCTCGTCTTCGCGTTATGGATGGTGGATGGGCCGGACCGCGGTTCGGCCTAGCCGTTGACGAAGGCCATGTCGGCCGCCGTCAGCTCGATGCTGCGCAGCTCGCGATTGACCAGGAAATTCTCGGTTTCCTGCACCGTTTCGGCCAGTTCGACACGGGCGTCGAAGCGGGCGCGGAACGCCTCGATGATCTCGTTGACGATGACCTCGGGCGCGGAAGCGCCGGCGGAAAGGCCGAGCGTCGAGATCGCACCGATCTCGTCCCAGTCGAGTTCGGCGGCGCGTTGCACCAGGATCGATTTCTTCGCCCCTGCCCTCAGCGCCACTTCGACCAAACGCTTGGAATTGGAGGAATTCGGCGCGCCGACGATGATGAAGAGATCGCAGCCGGGGGCCGCCTGCTTCACCACTTCCTGGCGATTGGTCGTCGCATAACAGATCGAATCGGCCGCCGGCGCTGTGAGCTTGGGAAAACGCTCCTGCAGGCGGGCGATGACGCCGGCCGTATCGTCGACCGACAGCGTCGTCTGGGTGACATAGCCGAGATTGTCCGGGTCGGCGGGCGCGTAGGCGTCGGCATCCTCGATCGTCTCGATCAGCGAGACAGAGCCCTCCGGCAGCTGTCCCATCGTGCCGATCACCTCAGGATGACCGGCATGGCCGATCAGGACGACATGGCGGCCGAGGCGGTTGTGGCGCATCGCCTGCTTGTGGACCTTGGAAACCAGCGGACAGGTGGCGTCGAGATAGAAGAGGTTTCGGCTAACCGCATCCTCCGGCACGGATTTCGGCACGCCATGGGCGGAGAAGACCACCGGCTGGGCGCGATGCTCGGCCGGGATCTCGTCCAGTTCCTCGACGAAGACGGCGCCCTTGGCCTCCAGCCCCTCGACGACATAACGATTGTGGACGATCTCGTGGCGCACATAGACCGGAGCGCCATAGGATTTCAGCGCCAGCACGACGATCTGGATGGCGCGGTCGACGCCGGCGCAGAAGCCGCGCGGCCCGCAGAGCCTGATCGTCAAGGGAGGTTTCGCCGCAATATTCATGTCTTTTCCGTCAAGAATTCATATTCCTGTACCTGTCACAGGAATGAGGGAGAACGTGGCCAGGTCCAGCTTCAACAGCGACGTCCCGCGAGGTCGTAATCGACGTCTAGCCCAATATAGTCGAGAATTGAAGCGATACTATTGCGAGGGTTTGTTGCCCGGCTTGCGGAACCAGGAGATCGCCACCACGACGACGAGCACGGCGGCCAGGCCATACCAGGTGAAGGCATATTGCAGATGGTCGTTCGGCAGATCGACCTGGGTGACGCCGCCGATCGGCAGGCCGGCCGGATTGGGCGCTGAATCGGCATCGACGAAAAAGGGGATGACACGCCCCTTCTCCAGCCCGACGCTGTCGGCCATGACGTCGAGGTCCTTCCAGTAGAAGATGTTCTTGGCGACGTCATTGTCCGGCACCAGCGAGGAGGGCTTGCCGGGAAGTTTTGCCCGCGCCAGGCCGGTGACGGTCTGCTGATCCGTCAACTGGCCCTGCATGCGCATTTCCGGTTCCTTGTTCTCATAGGGAACGAAGCCGCGATTGACGAAGAGGACCCGGCCGTCGGCAAGCTCGAGCGGGGTGTAGACGTAAAAGCCGGCCTGGCCGCGCCAGGTGGCGAAGAAATGCCGCTCCTTGTTGTTGATATAGCGGCCGGTAGCGGTGACCTTGCGGTATTCGATGTCGCCGCCGGATGCCGCGATTGCCTCGATATCGGCGAGCGGCACGGGCGCGGCAGCCTGGCGCGCGGCGATATCGGCGAGCAGGCCCTCTTTCCAGTGGAGACGCTCCACCTGCCAGGTGCCGAGCGAGATCAGGATGGCGAGCGCAATCAGCACCAGCACGCCTGTTATCACAGGCAGCCGGCGGCGCGGGGCGGCGCGGTCGATATCAGTCACTCAGGCGTCCCTCGCGGGCATTGTGGCGGTATTGCATGGCGATCAGGATGCCCTTGAACCAGCGCAGCGTCAGCAGCGACAGGATGATCGTCAGCGGCCCGAACAGCAGGATATGCACCCAGATCGGCGGGCCGTAATTCACCTGCAGCCAGAGCACCATGCCGATGATGACAAAGCCGACGATGAGGATGACGAAGACAGCAGGACCGTCGCCGGAATCGGCGAAGGAATAATCGAGGCCGCAGGAGGCGCAACGCGGCTTTACCCCGAGCAGGCCATCGAACAGCTGGCCTTGACCGCAGCGCGGGCAGCAGCCCTTGATACCTGTTTTAACAGGATCGACGGGGGGAAAATGAGCGCTGTCCTCGTTCATGCCATTCCTTCCCGCAGTTGCCTTCGCGGTCGCGGCTTGTTCAATGCTGCCTTAACTCTCCCATAATGTATTCGCATCCCGAATGGAAAGGCCTGCGCGGTTTCGCCTCACCGATTCGCGCCAAACAGAAGAAGAAGAACGATGACCCATGACAGCCATGCCGGGCAGATCATCATCCTGAACGGTGCGCCGCGGAGCGGCAAATCCAGCATCGCCCGGGCAATCCAGGAGGAATTCGAGGGACCGTGGATCAACCTCGGCGTCGACAGCTACAATGCCATGACGCCGAAGCGCTATTTGCCCGGCATCGGCCTCAGACCCGGCGGCGAGCGGCCGGAGTTGGAAGAGCTGATACCATTCCTCTATGCCGCCCTCTATGAATCGATCGCCATCCATGCCGGGCTCGGCCTCAACGTGGTCGCCGATCTCGGCCATCACGACAGCTACTCACAGCCGCTCGGCATTCTCGGCGATTGCGCCCGGCGCCTTGAAGGATTTTCCGTGCTGTTCGTCGGCGTGCGCTGTCCGATCGAGACAATCATGCAGCGGCGGGAGGTTGCAGAGGGGGGCCGCGAGACACTGTATCTGCGCGCCACTGACGACGTGCCGATCCCCGAACCGGTGCAGCGATGGCAGGACGAAGTGCACCGGCCCGGCATTTACGACATCGAGGTCGATACGTCGGTGCTGACCGCTCTGGAATGCGCCGAGGCGATCCGCCACCGGCTCGATCTCGGCATCCCCGAACCTTCAGCCTTCGAGAGAATCGCTGGCGGGCGCTGATGGCTGTAGAACTTCTGCCCGTGAAAGAGGCCGAGGATTGGCTGGCCTATCATGCCATTCGGCGGCACGTCTTGTTCGAACTGCGTGGCCTCGATGGTTACGACGACAAACATCCGGATGAGCATGACGCGAGCCATATACCCCTTCTACTGAGGAAGGATGGCATAGCACTCGGCACAGTTCGCCTTGACCTGTCGAACGGCCAGTCCGGTGTCGTGCGACTTGTCGCCATCATGCCGGAATATCAGAGACAGGGGCTCGGGCGGATTTTGATGTCCGAAGTCGAGAGGCTGTCGGCATGGCATGGCCTCTGCCGCCTGGAGGTCCATGCGGCGCCGGATGCTGTGCCTTTCTACGAAAAGCTTGGCTGGGTCATGGTCGATGCCGGCAAAAGCAGTCCGCTCATGGCGAAGGACATTCAGTCATCCCGTCATGGCAGCGGATCCGGCGACGATCCGTCGTTCCCGCGCCGGTAGGCGTTTGGCGATCAAGCTCGCATTGCTTCCCGCAGCAATTCAATGGTCTGCGTGACGGATCGGCCTTCAACCTGGGGCGGCAGCGCGCGCTCGCAAAACTCGCGCCAGACAAACAGCGTCAGCTCAGCGCCGTCTGTCGGGGTTTCTCCCGGCCCGTCCGCAAAATTCTGAAGCACGCGATAGCGGCTGTCTTTCCAGAACAGTTCCTCCACCCAAGCATAGATCGGGATCACATGAAAATGGATGGGATAGCCGGGAGAGTGTCCAAACCGGCCGATATAAATGCGTTGCGCTCCCAGTTTCCGCTTCAGTACGTCCTGAGCTTTCGCCAGCAATGGACCAAGCTCCGTTAATGCGGCTTCGGACAGATCGGAAAGATCGTTGGTGTCCAGCTTGGAACTGATCATGAGATAACCGGGAAGAGCGGAATTCACCCGGTGGTTCACCAGCCATCCATCCGTCTCGACAACATGAAAACGATCGGGGATCTGCAAATTGCCTACTCCTCTATGAATTCAGGAATTTTGCAGATGGAGCACTCAAGACCTCTCCCGGATCATGCCAATGCTCTATCGATGACAAAGAATGGATGAGTGTCCGCCTCCTGCCAATCGTACGCCTCACTGTTCGTCATGCTCGGCATCCATGCACGCGCTCCGTCTTGTCCCAGGAGATCGCGGGGACGGCCCCCTCATCCGCCTGCCGGCACCTTCTCCCCGTAAACGGGGCGAAGGAGGATAGCCGCGACCTCTCCGTTCCCCACTAACCTCTCGCAGGGCACGTCCCCTCGCCCCGTTTACGGGGAGAGGGTTAGGGTGAGGGGCAGCCATTGTTCCGAACCGGGCAGCCGCGCAATGACGGAGGATGGAGCGAACCATACAAAAAAGGCGGGCACCAGGCCCGCCTTTCGTTTCAATATCTTCCCGATCAACCGGCTGCGACGGGTGCGCCCCAGCCGCCCCAGACGTAGATGCAGAAGAACAGGAACAGCCAGACGACGTCGACGAAGTGCCAGTACCAGGCGGCCGCCTCGAAGCCGAAATGCTGTTTCGGGGTGAAGTCGCCGCGCAGCGCGCGCAGCAGGCAGACCAGCAGGAAAATGGTGCCGACGAGGACGTGGAAACCGTGGAAACCGGTCGCCATGAAGAAGGTCGCGCCGTAGATCGAATTCTTGAAGGCGAAAGGCGCATGAGCATATTCATAGGCCTGGACGGTGGAGAAGAATATGCCGAGCAGCACGGTCAGCGTCAGGCCCTGGATCAGGCCCTTGCGGTCATTGTGCAGCAGCGCATGGTGCGCCCAGGTGACCGTCGTGCCGGACAGCAGCAGGATGACGGTGTTGTAGATCGGCAGGTGCCAGGGATCGAGGACCTCGATGCCCTTCGGCGGCCAGACGCCGCCGGTATAGGCGAGCCGCGAGGCCTGGATTGCCTCGTTCGGATAGAGGCTGGCGTCGAAATAGGCCCAGAACCAGGCGACGAAGAACATCACTTCGGAAGCGATGAACATGATCATGCCGTAGCGCAGGTGCAGCGAGACGACGCGGGTATGGGCGCCCTCATGGGCTTCCTTCACCGTATCGGCCCACCAGCCGTACATGACGTAGAGAACCAGCACGAGGCCGATATAGAAGAGCCAGGGATTGGCGAGCTCGGCGCCGGCAACCTTGAACGAGCCGCCGTTCAGGTAGCGCATGTAGCAGACGCCGCCGATCGCCATGATGAAGGCGCCGAACGAGGCGAGAATCGGCCACGGGCTCGGATCGATGATGTGGTAGTCGTGATTCTTCTGGTGCGCATCGGCCATGTAGCTATCCCCGGATGTCTTCCTCACTTCGCTCCCGGCATAGCCGGAAACGAGCCTTGATCAAAGTTTCTTTTCTATCTTCACCGCTCCACCCTCATTCGAAGCGACAGGCTTCGGACCCTCTTTCGGATAGAACGTATATGACAACGTCACCGTGTGGATATCCTTCGATTCCACCGCCTTGACGATATCAGGGTCGATGTAGAACACGACCGGCATTTCCAGCTTCTCGCCCGGCTTCAGGTCCGTGTCGGTAAAGCAGAAACATTGCACCTTGTTGAAATAGGCGCCCGCTTCGCCCGGCGTGACGTTGAACACCGCCTGGCCGCGCTGGATCTCGTTCGAGCGATTCTCGGCGACGAAATTGACCTGGATGGTTTCGCCGATCTTCGGATTGACCTCGCGCTCGACCGGCTTGAAATTCCATTGCAGGCCCGGCGCAACATTGGCGTCGAAGGTCACCCGCATCTTGCGGTCGAGGACGACGCTCGACATCTGCTCGACGCGCTGGGTCGTGCCGTTATAGCCCGTCACCTGGCAGAAGAGACGGTAGAGCGGCACGGCGGCATAGCTCATCGCCCCCATGCCGAAGACGAAGCTCAGGCACATCATGACGACGGCGCCGTTGTTGCGCCCCTGCTTCCTCGGTGCGGCGGCCTTGTCGCTCATCCGGCTGCTCCCCCACCCATCTTCACGATCGCCATCACGTAGAAGAGAACGACGAGACCGGCGAGCACCAGCCCGAGGGCGATGTTGCGGTTGCGGCGCGACTTCATCTGCTTTTCGGTGAGCTTGACGAGATCCATCAGAACAAGCCTCCCGCTTGCGAAACCAGCATGGCGGCCAGCCGGTCGATCATCAGGGCGGAGAAGACGGCGAACAGATAGAAGATCGAGAAGGCGAAGAGCTTCTTTGCCGGGATCATCTTCAGATCGCCGTCCGGCATGCGCCAGACCGCGATGGAACAGTAGACGAAGATCGCCCCGAGGGCGGCGGCGACGAGGCCGTAACCGTAGCTGGCAAAACCGAGGAAGGACGGCAGGACCGCACAGACGGCCGTCAGCACCGCATAAGCGACGATTTGATGTTTGGTGACCCGCTCGCCGGAAACATTCGGCAGCATCGGCACGCCGACAGCCTCGTAATCGCGCATCTTGAAGAGGGCAAGCGCCCAGAAATGCGCCGGCGTCCATAGGAAGATGATCAGGAAGAGCACCGTGCTCTCGATCGTCACCGTGTTCGTCACGCAGGCCCAGCCGATCATCGGCGGAAAGGCGCCGGCGGCACCGCCGATGACGATGTTCTGCGGCGTCGAGCGCTTCAGCCACATGGTGTAGATGACGGCGTAGAAGAAGATGGTGAAGGCGAGGATGCCGGCCGACAGCCAGTTGACGGCAAGGCCGAGAATGACGACCGAAAAGCCCGACAGCACCAGGCCGAAGGCCAGCGCCTCGGAGGGCGCGATGCGGCCGGCCGGGATAGGACGCTTGGCGGTGCGGCTCATGACGGCGTCGATATCGGCGTCGTACCACATGTTGAGCGCACCGGAGGCGCCGGCGCCGACGGCGATGCAGAGGATGGCGATCAGGCCGAGGACCGGATTGATATGGCCCGGCGCCAGCACCAGGCCGGCAAAAGCAGTGAAGACCACGAGCGACATCACCCGTGGCTTCAAGAGTTCGAAGTAATCGCGTGCGCTGGCTTCCGACAATTCGCCGTCCTCTGCAAGCGCCTCGTGATTGTCGATGACCGTCATCATTCCGTCCTGAATGTCTCAATGTCAGGACGCCGTATCGAGATGCGGCGTCCTGTTATCCGCACAGTTTACTTGATGCGCGGCAGCTGTTCCCACTGGTGGTAGGGCGGCGGCGAAGGCAGCTGCCATTCGAGCGTCGTCGCGCCTTCGCCCCACGGATTGTCGCCCGCCACGCGCTTCTTGGCGAGGGCCTCGAAGACGCAGAAGAGGAAGACCACCACGCCGAAGGCCGAGATGTAGGAGCCGACGGAGGAGACGTAGTTCCAGCCGGCATAGGCATCGGGATAGTCGATGTAGCGGCGCGGCATGCCGGCGAGGCCGAGGAAGTGCTGCGGGAAGAACACCAGGTTGACGCCGATGAACATGATCCAGAAGTGCAGCTTGCCCAGGAATTCGCTGTAGAGGTAGCCGGTCATCTTCGGGAACCAGTAATACCAGCCGGCGAAGATCGCGAAGACGGCGCCGAGCGACAGAACGTAGTGGAAGTGCGCCACGACGTAATAGGTGTCATGCAGCGACCGGTCGAGACCGGCATTGGCGAGCTGGACACCGGTGACGCCGCCGACCGTGAACAGGAAGATGAAGCCGATCGCCCAGAGCATCGGCGTGCGGAACGAGATCGAGCCGCCCCACATCGTCGCGATCCAGGAGAAGATCTTCACGCCCGTCGGAACGGCGATGACCATCGTGGCGAAGACGAAGTAGCGCTGCGCGTCGAGCGACAGGCCGACCGTGTACATGTGGTGGGCCCAGACGACGAAGCCGACGGCGCCGATCGCGACCATGGCGTAGGCCATGCCGAGGTAACCGAAGATCGGCTTCTTCGAGAAGGTCGAGATGATGTGGCTGACCATGCCGAAGCCCGGCAGGATGAGGATGTAGACCTCGGGGTGACCGAAGAACCAGAACAGGTGCTGGTAGAGGATCGGATCGCCGCCGCCTTCCGGAGAAAAGAAGGCCGTGCCGAAATTGCGGTCGGTGAGCATCATGGTGATGCCACCCGCCAGAACCGGCAGCGACAAGAGGAGCAGGAAGGCAGTGATCAGCACCGACCACGCGAACAGCGGCATCTTGTGCAGGGTCATGCCGGGCGCGCGCATGTTGAGGATGGTGGTGATGAAGTTGATCGCACCGAGGATCGACGAGGCGCCGGCAATATGGAGCGCGAAGATCGCAAGGTCGACTGCCGGCCCCGGCATGCCGCTGGTCGACAGCGGCGGATACATCGTCCAACCGCCGCCGGCGCCATAAGCGCCTGCGGGACCTTCAACGAACATCGAAAGCAGCAGCAGGATAAAGGCCGGTACGATCAGCCAGAAGGAGATGTTGTTGAGGCGCGGGAAGGCCATGTCGGGGGCGCCGATCATGATCGGCACCATCCAGTTGGCGAAACCGCCGATCATCGCCGGCATGACCATGAAGAAGATCATGATCAGCGCGTGCGCGGTCGTGAACATGTTGAACATCTGCTTGGCGCCGTCGATTGCGGCATCGCCCTCATAGCCGTAGACCATCGAGGCCAGGCCGTGGAAGATCTGGATGCCCGGCTCCTGCAGCTCCATGCGCATGGCCACCGACAGAGCGCCGCCGATGATGCCGGCAATGATCGCGAAGATCAGGTAGAGCGTGCCGATGTCCTTGTGGTTGGTCGAAAACAGCCAGCGATTGACAAAGCTCGGCGTGTGCCCGTGATCGTGGTCATGATCATGGGCGTGGTCATCATGGGCATGACCGTGAGAATGATCGTCGTGAGCGGAAGGTCCAGCCATTGTCCCGATCCCCTTTAATTACTGTGCTTCGGCGACGTCGACGGTCTTTGCGGGACCATCGGTTGCGGCCATGAGTGTCTTATAGGCGCCGGGCAGGTCGCTGGCGGCCGTGGTCAGCCACTGCTTGTACTTGTCCTCGGAAACGACGCGGATGGCGATCGGCATGAACGCATGGTCCTTGCCGCAGAGCTCGGAACACTGGCCGTAGAACAGGCCTTCGCGCTCGGCCTTGAACCAGGTTTCGTTCAGGCGGCCGGGAACCGCGTCGATCTTCACGCCGAAGGAGGGCATCGCGAAGGCGTGGATGACGTCGGTCGGCGCGGCAGTGACGAGAACGCGCACGGTCTTGTTGACCGGCAGGACAAGCTCGTTGTCGACGGCGAGAAGCCGGGGATAGACCGACTTGTCTTCCTTGCCGGCGGCGGCGCGGTCCTGATCCTTCAGGAGATAGGAATCGAAGGCCAGCGGCGTTTCGCCCGAGCCCTCATATTCATAATTCCACTGCCACTGGGTGGCGGTCGCCTTGACCGTGACGTCGGGATTTTCCGGCAGCGTCAGCTGCGCCGTCAGCAGGTTGAAGGAGGGAATGGCAAGAAGCAGCAGCACCAGGACCGGCCCCACGGTCCAGATGACCTCGATGAGCGTGTTGTGGCTCGTTCTCGAGGGCACCGGATTGGCGCTGGCGCGGAACTTGACGCAGACGAGAATGAGCAGGATCAGAACGAAGAGCGTGATCGGAACGATAAACCACAGGGTATATTGTTCGAACCACTGGATTTCCCGCATGATCGGCGTCGCAGCCGGCTGCAGCGTCGCCTGCCACGGCGTCGGCTGGTCGGCATATGTGCCGGAAGCAAAAAGCAGACAGACCAGCGCGGTCAGAGCTGCATAAGCCTTCTTCATCACCTTATTATCTCCCTCGAGCGCTTGACCTGCAAAACCAATGCAGAATCCTTGCCATCTTCAGCGCTTCAAACCACAGTTTGGCATTTGCCGCAACAGGCCAGAGCAATTGTCTATGCGGCATTTTTGCTTAAAGCATAGGCAGGCCCGAACGGCAAAACATCACAAGTTTTTCATCAGCATATGAAAAAACACCTTTCCGGCCAATCCGGCCGCCGCACATTCTTGCCGAAAGGTCCAATTTCTGCCGCAGTCCCCCGGTTTTCACGGGGTGGGGCTTTTCATTTCCGGTGGGCAGCTTCAACAATAGCCGCAATGATTCGATATCCAGAGGTTTTCATGGGTTTCCGTTCCCTCGCGCAGTCGCTCGTCGTGACTGTCAGCATCGCGGCTGCCGCGGCGACGCCCGTTTTCGCACAGCAACCCGCTCCCTCCCCGGCCCCGCCCACCGCACCAGCACCGGCCGCCCCGGCGCCTGCCCCGCAGCAGCCGAACGCCGCCAGCCCGAAAGTCGAACCGGTGACGCCCGGCCAGACGCAGCCGCAGGCGCCGGGCACGGTGAAATCCAATCATGGCGCCTGGTCCGTTGTCTGCGACAAGCCGGCCGGCGCTTCGGCCGAACAATGCGCGCTGATGCAGAACGTCATCGCCGAGGACCGGCCGGAAGTCGGGCTTTCCGTCGTCGTCCTGAAGACGGCCGACCGCAAGTCGAAGATCCTGCGCGTGCTTGCCCCTCTCGGTGTACTGCTGCCGAACGGCCTCGGCCTCAATGTCGACGGCAAGGATATCGGCCGCGCCTATTTCGTCCGCTGCTTCGCCGATGGCTGTTATGCCGAAGTCGTGCTCGAGGACGAGTTGCTGAAGACCTTCCGCAGCGGCGCTCAGGCAACCTTCATCGTCTTCCAGACTCCGGAAGAAGGCATCGGCATCCCCGTCGACCTCAAGGGTTTTGCCGAGGGTTTTGACGCGCTGCCGTAAGGGCAATTTCCGTCTCCTGGTCCGCCCCTCATCCGCCTGCCGGCACCTTCTCCCCGCTCGCGGGGCGAAGGGGCATCGCCGCAACCTCTCGGTTCCCCGCCCACGTTTCGCAGGGCACGTCCCCTCTCCCCGTTCACGGGGAGAGGGTTAGGGTGAGGGGCAGCATCCGCTGAACGGGCCAGTGTCGCACAAGACCGAGTACCTTCTCCCAACAAAGAATAATTCCGCCGCAGGGCTTCACTCTTTATCAGGTAGAGCCCTATCTAGGTGAGTAAGCGCATTCCCGCATGCCCATTGGAGCCAGACCATGACCACCGATCTCCTGACGCTTTTCGATGCCGACGAAGCCACGATGCGGGGCCTTGTCGCCGAGGCGCTCGCCGGCGCCGATGACGGCGAGCTCTTCATCGAGCATGCGCAGGCCGAAGCGCTGACCTTCGACAATGGCCGGCTGAAGGGCGGCAGCTTCAATACCGAGCAGGGTTTCGGCCTTCGCGCCGTTGCCGGCGAAGCGGTGGGTTATGCCCATGCGGGCGATCTTTCCGTCACGGCGTTGAAACGGGCGGCCGATGCCGTCAGTGCGGTCACACGCGGCTATGCCGGCAGCTATGCAGCGGCGCCCCAGCGCACGAACCGCAAGCTCTATACCGACGAAAATCCGATCGGCTCACCGAGCTTCGAGGAAAAGGTGAAGGTGCTGACCGAGATCGACGCCTATCTCAGGAACAAGAACGACAAGGTGAGACAGGTAACGGCTTCGGTGGCTGCAAGCTGGCAGATGGTCGACATCCTGCGCGCCGACGGCCATCGCGTCCAGGACATCCGCCCGATGACGCGTATCAACATCTCGGTCGTGGTCGGCGATGGCGACCGGCAGGAAAGCGGCTCCTATGGCCAGGGCGGCCGCATCGGCTTCGGCGATTTCATCGCGACGGGAAGCTGGAAGCTCGGCGCCGACGAGGCGCTGCGCCAGGCGCTCGTCAATCTCGAAGCGATCGATGCGCCGGCAGGCACGATGGACGTCGTTCTCGGCTCCGGCTGGCCGGGCGTGATGCTGCACGAGGCGGTCGGTCATGGGCTTGAAGGCGATTTCAACCGCAAGAAGACGTCGGCCTTCTCAGGCCTTCTCGGCCAGATTGTCGCAGCGCCCGGTGTCACCGTCGTCGACGACGGCACGATCGACAACCGCCGCGGCTCGATCACCGTCGACGATGAGGGCACGCCATCCGGCTACAATGTGCTGATCGAGAACGGCAAGCTCGTCGGCTATATGCAGGACCGGCAGAATGCCCGGCTGATGGGCATGGCGGCCACCGGCAACGGCCGCCGCCAGGGTTATGCGCATGTGCCGATGCCGCGCATGACCAACACCTACATGCTCGGCGGCGACAAGACACCTGATGAAATCATCGCCTCGGTAAGGAAGGGCATTTATGCCGTCTCCTTCGGCGGCGGCCAGGTCGACATCACCTCCGGCAAATTCGTCTTCGGCTGCACCGAGGCCTACCTGATCGAGAACGGCAAGGTCGGTGCGCCGATCAAGGGCGCCATGCTGATCGGCAACGGCCCGGACGCGATGAAGCGGGTCACGATGATCGGCAACGACATGAAGCTCGACACCGGCATCGGCAATTGCGGCAAGGCTGGCCAATGGGTTCCGGTCGGCGTCGGCCAGCCGCATCTGCGCATGGATCAGGTCACCGTCGGCGGCACGCAGACCTGAGGCGGGAGGAGCTGATGGCGGAGATCGAAATCAGACCTTTTGCCGAAGGCGACGCCGACGACGTGCTGTCGGTGATCCTGCCGATCCAGCGCGAGGAATTCGGCATCGACATCACCGCCGATGCGCAGCCGGATTTGAGGGTCATTCCGGATTTCTACCAGTCCGGCAAAGGCCAGTTCTGGGTCGCGGTCAAGGACGGCGCGATCGTCGGCACGCTGGGCTTGAAGGATATCGGCAACAACCAGGCGGCGCTGCGCAAGATGTTCGTCGCCGCCGAGGTGCGCGGCCGCGAACATGGCGTCGCGGCGCTGCTGCTCGAGCGCATGTTTACCCATGCGAGGGATGCCGGCCTCAGCGACATCTTCCTCGGCACGACGGACAAGTTTGTCGCTGCCCATCGCTTCTACGAGAAGAACGGTTTTACCGAAATTGCCAAGAGCGCCCTGCCCCGCGCCTTCCCGCTGATGGCGGTGGACAACAAGTTCTATCGCTACAAGCTCGGCTGATTCACGCGGCCGATATGCCTCAGCTCTTCGGCAGCTCCGCCGGCTGAAACAGCCACTTGCGTTCGATCGCCGCGGCAAGATCGATATCGTTGCTGCGGGCAAACAGCAGGAGATGGCCGAGGAGGTCGGCGGTCTCGTCGGCCAGATCGCGCCGCATCTCCTCGGGCGAGCGGCCTTTGGCACGGCCCCGGCCGGTCAGCCGGTTCCAGGCCTGTGTCAGTTCGCCCATTTCTTCCTGCAGCTTCAAGAGAAACCAATCGGCATCGCGTTCGATACCGTTTGCGGCGACATGGGCGGCGGATGAGATTTCGAACTGGTCAGCAAGACGACGCAACATCAGCGTTCTCCTTTTGTTTATGGAGGAGACGCTGATTCCCGATGCTTGTCCAGAGCGGCTTGCCAGCGATGCGGCGATCAGCCGTGGTCCGGCAGCAGCATGCAGTCGTAGGAGCGCTGCTTCAGCGCATCGCAAGCCGAAACGGCGGCGTCCCTGCTGGCAAAACCGACGAAGCGGGCGCGATAAATCCTGTTGGCGCCCTCCCCGACCGCCTCGGTATAGGGCGAGGCGGAAACGAGCGGCGCGCCGCCTTCCGATTGCGCCTGGGCGAGGAGCGCTCGCGCCGCATCGGCGCTCGGGGCGGCCGAGATCTGGATCTGCCAGTCTCCATCAGCCTTTTTCGCCGAGGTCTTCGATGTCTTGCCGGCATTCAGGATCTCATCCATCGCGACCGGACGGTCCAACGGCACGACGGCGTCATCGGCATAGGCCAGGCTCTTCGACGCGAGGTCGTCGGCCGGGCGCGGCGCGTTGAGCGGTACCGGGACATCGGAAGCATCGGCGGCGGAAGCGACTTCGACGGCCTCCTTGGCGCCGACGCTCGCCACCAGCCTGGCGCCGCCGGAAGACGAGGCGCGGCCGAGATAGCGGTCGAGCAGCGCCGCCATCTTGGCGTCGCGGCTGCGGGCGGTGCGGCCGCCGAGCACGACGCCGACGACGCGGCGGTTACCGTCCCTGACGGCGCTGACGAGGTTGAAGCCCGAGGCGTTGGTATAACCGGTCTTGATGCCGTCCATGCCCTGGTAGCGATACATGAGATTGTTGTGGCCGCGCACGGTCTTGCCGCGAAAATTGAAGCTCGCCATCGAAAACAGGCGGTATTCATTCGGATAATTCTTCATCAGCGCCACGCCGAGCGTCGACATGTCGCGCGCCGTCGTCACCTGGCTGCTGTTCGGCAGGCCGGATGCGTTGAGGAAGACGGTGCGGCTCATGCCGAGCTGGCGGGCTTTTGCCGTCATCATCCGGGCAAAACCGCTCTCCGAGCCGCCGAGCGTCTCGGCCATGGCGGCGGCGGCGTCATTAGCGGATTTGACGATCATGCCATAGACCGCCTCGCGCACCGTGATGGTGCCGCCCGCTTTGACACCGAGCTTGGTCGGCGGCCGCGCGGCCGCGTATTTCGACATTCTGATCGGCGTATCCCAGGTGATCTTGCCGCGCTTCAGCGCCTCGAAGGTGAGATAGAGCGTCATCATCTTCGTCAGCGAGGCCGGATGGTTCAGCGTATCGGCGTTTTCGGAGGCAAGAACCTTGCCGGTGCGGGCATCGAGGATCAGCGAGGCGCTGCCGGCAAGAGCCGCAAGCGGTGCCGAAACGGCCAGCGTCACGGTCAAAACAGCCGCCAATAGCTTTCTCATGGAATTCCCCCTGATGCGCTGGCTCTCATAGGCCGGCCTGTGTCGTAATGTGACAGAAGCCGCAAGTTTGTCGCGACTTTGCGGCAACGCCTAACATTTTTCTAGCCTTTTCATCGTCTTGGTTAACAAAAAACGAAAGAAGCTGTGCGCAAACGGGATTCAGCAAGGCTTAAGCCGCTCTTGCTAGTTTGCCGTAAAAGGCGATGGGCGGGGCATGACGGGACAATTGAAGCGGCTGGCAAAACGCGTGGCGATCGGCGCCGGGCTCGAGGTGTCATGGCTGATCGCCTCTGCCGGGCTGATGCCACAAGCGCGCGGGCGCGGCGTCATCTTCACGCTTCACCATGTCCGCCCGCATGTGAGCCAGGCCTTCGAGCCGAACGCGCATCTGGAAATCACCCCTGCCTTTCTCGATGCCGCGCTGCGCCGGCTGACGCGGGAGGGCTATCGTTTCGTGCCGCTCGATCGGGTGCCGGAGCTGTTGGCGGAGCCGGAGGGCGGCAGGCCATTTGCAGCCTTCACGCTCGACGACGGTTACCGCAACAATCTGGAGCATGCGCTGCCGGTATTCGAACGGCACCAGGCGCCGTTCACGGTTTTCGTCAGCCAGGGTTTTGCCGAAGGCTCCCACAGCATCTGGTGGGAGACGCTCGCCGTGCTGCTGCGCAGCCGAAACGAGATCCGTTTCGACTTCGGCGGCGGCCGGGAGTGCCTGGCGCTCGACCGTCCGCAGCAGCAGTGGAACGCCTTCGATCGCTTTGCCGCTTACATCCACCGTACGGACGAGGCACGCGCCGTCGCCGCCATCGACAGCCTGGCGCGGGAAAACGGCATCGAGCCGACGGAAATCGTGCGTGAGCTGGTCATGGGACCCGGTGAGCTGCAATGGCTTGCCAGACGTCCGCTCGCCGCACTTGGGGCACACACGATCAGCCACCGCGCCCTTGCCCGGCTGCCGGCAGCCGAAGCGCGGATAGAGATGCAGGTTTCGGCCGATTATGTCGAGGGGCTGACCGGCATCCGCCCCGATACGATCGCCTATCCCTACGGCACGCCGCAGGCTGCCACCGCCCGCGAGGCGCGGATTGCCGGCGATCTCGGCTTTTCGGTCGCCGTTACCACGCAGCCGGGGCTGCCGGCAGCCGCCAGCACCGCCTATCTGCCGCGCATGTCGCTGAACGGCTTCTACCAGAAGCGACGCTACGTCTCGGCGCTTGCCTCCGGCATACCGCTGAAGCTCATGGGCAGGTAAACCGATCACGGATACATCCGCACCTTTTCCCATGCCCCGACCGGCGTGGGTCGGCGGAATTCGATGCGGTCGTGCAGGCGGAATGCCTGATCCTTCCAGAATTCGATCGAGGTCGGCCGAATGCGGAAGCCCGACCAGTGGGAGGGCCGCGGAATATCGCCGATGGCATAGCGGGCGGTATATTCGGCCACCGCCTTCTCGAGCGCGAATCGGCTTTCGAGCGGGCGGGATTGTTTGGAAGCCCAGGCGCCGATGCGGCTGCCGCGCGCCCGTGTTTGGAAATAGGCGTCGGCCTCGGCGTCGCTGACGATCTCGACCGGGCCGCGCAGCCTGACCTGCCGGCGCAGGCTTTTCCAGTGGAAACACATGGCGGCTTTCCTCTGACCCAAGATTTCGTGACCTTTCCGGCTCTCGAAATTGGTGTAGAAGACGAAACCGTCATCATCGAATCCCTTCAGGAGAACCATGCGGACATTGGGAAGACCATCCTCGTCTACCGTCGCCAGCGCCACGGCATTCGGATCGTTCGGCTCCGAGGCCTCCGCCTCCTTCAGCCATTCGGCAAAGAGCTTGAAGGGCTCGCCACTTTCGGTAAAGTCACCGGTTGTTAACTCGTTTGCCGACATATTGGTTCAAATGCCCCGGATTGTTCAAAACTCGCCCAGCTTTTCATAACTGGACAGGATGCAGGGTGGAAGTCATAGCAAAGTCATATCGCCATACAAAGGGTCTGCGGCAACGCAGCAGCGCCGTCCTGATCCTCGGCGTCGCAATGCTGTCGCTTTCCGGTTGCGTTGGCGGCGGCATGGATTTCTTGAGCGAAGCCAAGGTCGATCGGTCGGTGGCAACAGGCACGGTGCCGCAGACGCCGCCGAGCACCGACACGCTCTCGGACGAGATGACGGTGCGCAACGCCGTGACTTCGGCCGATGTGAACAGGCTCGAAGGCCAGCCGCTTCCCTGGGCGAATGCATCGACCGGCAGCGCCGGCGTCATCGATACGATCGTCGAAAACAATGAGGCGGGCCAGGTCTGCCGGCAGTTCCGCACCACCCGGCATTCTTATGTCGGCATCGCCAAATTCTACGGCAAGACCTGCCTCGTCGGCGGCGGCAACTGGCAACTCCTGAGCTTCCAGCCGGAAAGTTGATCCGGCGGGAAAGCTGACGCTAATCTGGCGCGCCGACAGGTTAACGGCCGCCGGCTTTCCGCCGAATGCTTAGCAAAGAGCTAACCATTTCCGGCAAAACACTCCCAATCCTTCCACAGAAATAAGAAGTGATTAGCAACTCGGCCGCACGATCGGCGTTGAGAGTGCCCTGCATGCCTTTGCGGCCGGTGGCGCCTCACAGCGTTGATATTGGACTTTGATATTGGGCGGGAATGCCGGGCAAGGACAGGCGCCCGCATCGCAACACCGGCGGTTTTGACATGCGCGATCCTTATAAAATTCTGGGCGTCAAGCGCGACGCGGCGGCGGACGAGATCAAGGCGGCCTGGCGCAACATGGCCAAGGCTGCCCATCCCGATCACAACCAGGATGATCCGACGGCGACCGCCCGGTTC
This sequence comes from Rhizobium sophoriradicis, assembly GCF_003939025.1. GTDB lineage: Bacteria > Pseudomonadota > Alphaproteobacteria > Rhizobiales > Rhizobiaceae > Rhizobium > Rhizobium sophoriradicis. Next base: position 185,869 of record NZ_RQIH01000009.1, on the reverse strand, counting down.
GCCGAAATCGGCCGCGCCTATGAAACGCTGAGGGATCCGCGCAAACGCAGCCTGTTCGACAATGCCGTGCGCATGGCGGAAGCCAAGAAGCAAGAACAGACGATCATGCAGCAGCGCCAGGCCGCACGTGAGGCCGCGGCCCGCGCCAGGGCGGCGCAGGCCAATGCCGAGCGGGTGATGGAAGAGCTTGCCCGGGCTGCCCAGAAGACCGCGGCCGAAGGCTCCAGGCAGCAGGCGGCCGCCGGCGAAGGCGCCGAAGAGATGGTGGAACGCATTTTCGGCGCGCAGGCCCGCGCTGCGGCGGGCGGCCAGGCGCAGGGTCGCGCCCACCATGCCCAGAATCAGCAAACCCAGTATCAGCAGACTCACAATCAGCAGACGCAGGGCCAGACACAGGCCGAAGCGGGCAAGCGCGCCGAGGGCGACGCCGCCGAAGCCGAGGAGGAAGCCGGCGAGGCGGCCAATAATGCCGGCGCCAACCTGCCGCTGCCGCTCAGTATACTGACATCGCTGGTGCGCCGTTTCACCGGCGCCAAGGATACCGGCCTCGAAAAAGCGCCCGACGAGGTGACGACGGCGACGGTGACGATCGACGATGTGCTGAAGAGCGGCTGGATCACCGCATCGCTGCCCGAGGGCCGCGAGATCGGCTTCGCATTGCCTGCGGGCACGACGGATGGTCACGAGATCCGGCTCAAGGGACAGGGCTTCAAGCTGCCGGGCATGCAGCGCGGCGACGCCGTCGTCAATATCCGCATCGCCGCCGATCCGCGCTTCACCGTCGACGGTTTCGACCTGCACGCCGTGCTGCCGCTCAGCATCGAAAATGCCGTGCTCGGCACCGAAGCGCGCATCGACGGGCCGGCTGGGCCGCTTGATATCACCGTTCCCGCCTGGTCGGGCTCGGACAAGACGATCCGGATTCCTGCTCAGGGATTGCCGCGGGAAGACGGCAGCAGAGGCGATCTCGTCGTCGAATTGCGCATTATCCTGTGGGAAAAACCAGACGACAAGATCACCGATCTCATGCGCAGCATGCGCGAAGGTCTGTTTCTATGAAATTTTTATGACTTTCGCACCCTTTGTTACGATCCCTAACAGTTGATGATCCAGGCCAAGCTTGAACCGATTAACGGCCTATGCCATAGGCAGGATCGATCAGAATCCTAGGGAGCGAAATATGGCTCAAGCATCCGGCCTCATGGCAGGCAAACGCGGCGTCATCATGGGTGTCGCCAACAATCGTTCGATTGCGTGGGGTATTGCCAAGGCCATTCATGCGCAGGGCGGAGAAGTTGCGCTCACCTATCAGGGCGATGCGCTGAAGAAGCGTGTCGAGCCGCTCGCCGCCGAAATCGAAGCGGCGCTCGTCGGCCACTGCGACGTCGCCGATGAAGCCACCATCGACGCGGTCTTCGAGAATGTCGAAAAGCTCTGGGGCAAGATCGATTTCCTCGTGCATGCGATCGGCTTTTCCGACAAGGACGAGTTGACCGGCCGCTACATCGACACCTCGCCCGACAATTTCAACAAGACGATGCAGATCTCCGTCTATTCCTTCACCTCGGTCGCACGCCGCGCCGAGAAGCTGATGACGGAAGGCGGCTCGATGCTGACGCTGACCTATTACGGCGCCGAGAAGGTGATGCCGAACTATAACGTCATGGGTGTCGCCAAGGCCGCGCTCGAAGCCAGCGTCAAATATCTCGCCGTCGACCTCGGGCCGCAGAACATCCGCGTCAACGCCGTTTCGGCCGGACCAATCAAGACACTTGCCGCCTCCGGCATCGGCGATTTCCGCTACATTCTGAAGTGGAACGAATATAACGCCCCGCTGCGGCGCACCGTCACCATCGAAGAAGTCGGCGATGTCGGCCTCTATCTGCTGTCCGACCTGTCGCGCTCGGTCACCGGTGAAGTGCACCATGCCGACAGCGGCTATCATGTCATCGGCATGAAGGCGGTCGACGCGCCGGATATTTCGGTCGTCAAGGACTAAATGCCGCCGGAGTCTTGACCGTGCTTATCTATGTGATCAGACACGGTCAGACGGACTGGAATGCCGAGCGCCGCCTGCAGGGCCAGAAGGACATTCCGATGAACGCCATCGGCCTGGAACAGGCCCGGCGGAACGGCATTGCTCTGGCGGAGATTCTCGGCGATACGGTCGGCGAATTCGATTTCGTCGCCAGCCCGCTTGGGCGCACGCGCGCGACCATGGAGATCATGCGCGCCGCCATGGGCCTGCCGCCGCTTGCCTATCGCACCGATCCGCGGCTGGTGGAGATTTCCTTCGGCGATTGGGAGGGTTCGACGCTCAAGGAGCTGAAGGCGACGCAGGCCGAGCGGGTGGCCGAACGCAATGCCTCGAAATGGGATTTCATCCCGCCCGGCGACGATGCGGAAAGCTATGAGATTCTCTCCTGGCGCACCGGCGCATGGCTGCGCTCCGTCGATCGCCCAACCGTCTGCGTTACCCATGGCGGCGTCATCCGCACGCTTTTCCAGATGGTTGCCGACCTGCCGAAAAGCAGCGCTGCCGAAGGCGGCATCCCGCAGGACCAGATCGTCAGGATCGACACGAATGACCGGACGATCGTCTGGCTGTAGGTCGTCACCAGCCAGCTTTCGCTCAGTAGGTCGGCTTGCGTTACGAGCAAGTTGTTAGGCCCAAGAGATCGCCGATATGTGCCCCTCATCCGGCTGCCGCCACCTTCTCCCCGCGCGCGGGGCGAAGGGACATGCCGCACTCTCTCGCTCCCCTCGACCTCGCAGGGCACGTCCCCTCGCCCCGTTTACGGGAAGAGGGTAAGGGTGAGGGGCCGCGATCGGCGCGAACCTCGCCGGATCATTCGCCAGAAACCTCTTACTTGACGATGTCGAGATCGTTGATGACGCGCTTGCCGTCGACTTCGGTATAGAAGACGATCACTTTGACGCCGGCTTCGAGGCCGTCGAAGTTGAATTCCTCAGGCGCCTGATAGGTCTTGCCGTCGTCGAGCGTCAGCACCAGATTGGCCGTGTCGACCTTCTTGATCGTCGCCTCGACGTCGGCGCTCTCGGCAAAGCCGCTCATCGGCGACAGGAAACTTGCTGTGGCCAAAAGCGTGGCGACGACGAAACGCATGGCAACAATCCTTTTGAAACGCTGCACGAGAAGACTGGCCACAGATAAGCTCCTGAATATGGCGAAAATTGCCCGTAAGAATGGCTTTTCACGCCTCATTGATGAATAGGATTTTAAATATAATCAAGATGCCGCGTTAACCCAGGTCTGCCTCGCGGCCGCTGCGTCCCGCGCCACGTGGCCGGCTTGGAGCCGGCCATCCATCGCAAAGTCCGGGAACAGCATTTCGGCAGCGGCCGGTTTGACGCAAAGAAAGGCTTTTGACCGGGCGGCTTTTTGGCCTATGAGTGACGCGCCTTTTTCAAGCAATGGCGCGGCCGGCGGCGACCGGCGCTGGCGCCACGTGGGAACACATGTCGCACAATACATTCGGTCACCTCTTCCGCGTAACCACCTGGGGCGAAAGCCATGGTCCGGCGCTCGGCTGCGTCGTCGACGGCTGCCCTCCGGGGCTGCGCTTCAAGCTCGCCGATCTCCAGGTCTGGCTCGACAAGCGCAAGCCGGGCCAATCCCGCTTCGTCACGCAGCGCCGTGAGGACGATCTGGTGAAGGTGCTCTCAGGCGTCATGCTCGATGCCGACGGCGAGACGATGACGACGACAGGCACGCCGATTTCGATGCTGATCGAAAACACCGACCAGCGCTCTAAGGATTATGGCGAGATCGCCCGGCAATACCGCCCCGGCCATGCCGACTTTACCTATGACCTCAAATACGGCATTCGCGATTATCGCGGCGGCGGCCGTTCCTCGGCTCGCGAAACCGCCGCGCGTGTTGCCGCCGGCGGCATTGCCCGGCTCGTCGTGCCCAGTGTGACCGTGCGCGGCGCCTTGGTGCAGATCGGCAAACACAAGATCGACCGCCGCAACTGGGATTGGGACCAGGTCGGTCAGAACCCGTTCTTCTCCCCCGATGCGGCGATCGTGCCGGTTTGGGAGGAATATCTCGATGGCATTCGCAAGGCCGGCTCGTCGATCGGCGCCGTCATCGAAGTGATCGCCGAGGGTGTGCCGGCCGGCCTCGGCGCGCCGATCTATGCCAAGCTCGACCAGGACATCGCCTCGCTGCTGATGTCGATCAATGCCGTCAAGGGCGTGGAGATCGGCAATGGTTTTGCCGCTGCCGAGACCTCGGGCGAAGATAATGCCGACGAGATGCGCATGGGCAATGACGGTACGCCGATCTTCCTTTCCAACAATGCCGGCGGTATTCTTGGCGGGATATCGACCGGGCAGCCTGTCGTGGCGCGGTTCGCCGTCAAGCCGACTTCCTCGATCCTGACCGAACGCCAGTCGATCGACGCCGACGGCAAGAATGTCGATGTCCGCACCAAGGGCCGGCACGACCCCTGCGTCGGCATTCGCGCCGTGCCGATCGGCGAGGCGATGGTCGCCTGCGCCATCGCCGATCATTATCTTCGCGACCGCGGCCAGACCGGCCGTCTGAAATAGGAGCGTCCATGTCTTACGATCAGAAACGCGTCGTCGACGCCATCAGGGCCTTCGAGGCCGGCGAAATCGTCGTCGTCATGGACGACGATGACCGCGAGAACGAGGGCGATCTGATCGTCGCCGCCGTGCACACCACGCCGGAAAAGATGGCCTTCATCGTCCGCCACACCTCCGGCATCGTCTGCGCGCCGATGCCGAAGGAAGAGGCCAAACGCCTCAACCTCAACGCCATGGTGGCGGAAAACGATTCGGCCCACACGACCGCCTTCACCGTCTCGGTCGATTTCAAGCACGGTACGACGACCGGCATTTCCGCCGACGACCGGACGCTGACGGTGCGCAACCTCGCCAACCCGAATGTCGGGGCCGCCGATTTCGTCCGTCCCGGCCACATCTTCCCACTGGTTTCACGCGAAGGCGGGGTGCTGATGCGCTCCGGCCATACGGAAGCCGCCGTCGACCTCTGCCGGCTCGCCGGCCTGCCGCCGATCGGCGTCATCTCCGAACTCGTCAACGATGACGGCACCGTCACGCGCGGGCCGCAGGTGGTCGATTTCGCCGAAAAGCACGGGCTGAAGCTCGTCTCTGTCGCCGATCTCATCGCCTATCGCCAGCGCAAGGAAACGTTGGTCGAGCATGGCGCGAGCTTCGACATCGACACGGCCTTCGGCAAGGCCAGGGCCCATACCTATGCCCTGCCCTGGGACCCGATGCAGCATCTCGCCGTCGTCTTCGGCGACATCCGCGACGGCATCGATATCCCAGTGCGCCTGCATCCGGAAAATGTGGCGGAAGACCTGTTCGGCAGGAAGAGCCCGGTCGATTTCTACATGGAGAAGATCGCAGCGGAGGGGCGCGGCGTCATCGTTTATCTCCGCGAGGGCTCCGTCGGCGTCGGCCACTACGACAACGGCCGCAAGGCCCGCAACCAGGGCCGCGAAGCCCATGCCGAAGCGCAGAGCCGCGAAAGCGAATGGCTTGAAATCGGCCTCGGCGCCCAGATCCTCAAGGACCTCGGCGTCAGCTCGATCAAGCTGCTGACCAGCCGCGAGCGTCACTATGTCGGCCTCGAAGGTTTCGGGATCAAGATCAGCAAGACGGAGATTTGCTGAGGGGAGGCCTCGCGACTCCCTCATCAAGATCAGTTTAGGCCGTGAGCGGCTGTCCGTTTTCGCTAGCGGATGGCGTTGAAAAACGTCTGCGGTGAATGGGTTTTCTCCTGCCTACCCCACTCTCCGTCATGCTCGGCCTTGAGCCGAGCATCCACGCCGCATCCACCGGCAGTCGTGGCATGGATCCCAGGCTCAAGGCCTGGGATGACGGAGAGTGTGGTTGGCGTTGTTGCCAAACTCGCGGTCGGCGTACAGAGGCGCACCGCTGCTGGCGTTACATTCCGCCGGCACTTATTACGGCCGCGCTTGCGAGGGCGCTGTAACGGGCAGCGGCTAATTCACTTACCCTCTCCACCCATCCAACCACACCACCTTCTCCACGCCGGCAAACCGCGCCACCCGATCGAGCTCCGCTTCCAGCCGCTCCAGCCGTCCTGCCGATGGCTTCACGCCCGGTTCCAGCCAGAGCCGCCTGACATCGAGCGTCGATTTCTTCCGGTCCGCCTTCATGTCGATGCGGCCGACCAGTCGGTCGCCTTCGAGCAGCGGGAAGACGTAATAGCCATATTCGCGCTTCGGCTCGGGCACGAAAACCTCGATGCGGTAGAAGAAGCCGAACAGGCGTTCGGTGCGGTTGCGGTCGCGGATCATCGGGTCGAAGGGGCTGAGCACGCGGATGCGGGGCGGTGCGTCGGGATGGCTGTCGAGCGTCGAGAAGAAATCGGCAAAGGCCCAGGAGGCGCGCGCCTTGTCGCCCGTCGCCGGCTCGATCAGCACTTCGGTCAGTTCATCGCGATGGGCCGATACCCAGGCCTTGGCTTCCTCAGGCGAGACGAGGTTCCAGAAGGCCGATATTTCGCCATGGGTGGCAAAGCCGAGGCGGGTGAGCGCGCTGCGGCAGGCCCAGTCGACGAAGTCTTCGCGGCCGACCTCCTGCTCGCGGAATTCCGCCGGAATGACCCGCTCCGTGAGATCATAGATCTTCTGGAAGTTCGAGCGGCCGGCGATGGCGAGCTTGCCGGTGTGCCAGAAATATTCGAGCGCCGTCTTGTTCGGATGCCAGTTCCACCAGCCGCCGGAGACATGGCCGTCGGCCTTGACGTCGCGCGCCAGCATCGCCCCCTCGCGACGCACACGCTCATAGGTCTCCTCGAAGGCCGCCTCGAAACCCTCGCCGCGCCATTTGCGCCAGCGCTCGATCAAGACCTTTTCCTGGTGGCGGAACTTGTGCTTCCAATAGACGAAGAAGGCGCTCGGCAGGATCGAGGCATCGTGCGTCCAGTGCTCGAACAGCGCACGTTCCTTTTCTAGCAGCGCCGTCAGGTGCTCGCGCCTGTAGGTCTGGTTGCGGGAAAACAGGATCTGGTGATGCGCCCGCTCCACCGTCTGGATGCTGTCCACCTGGACGAAACCCAGCTCATGGATGAGCTGCAGCAGGCCCTGCTTGGTCAAGGCGCGGTTCGGCGGGGCGCTGAGGCCCTGCTTGGCGAGGAAGACCCGGCGGGCATCGGCATTGGAGAGCAGATTCGTCATAGGCGCATCATATCGCGGAAAATCTTCCTAGCCACCCGATATCGAGATTTGCTCTTCATCACCCTGGATTACCCGTATAGAAGCGCTGCTGTCAGGTTGGCGCGAATGGCTGCCCCTCACCCTAACCCTCTCCCCGCTCGCGGGGAGAGGGGACGTGCCAAACGCAGCGTCGAGATAGAGGGAGACGGTGCGGCATATCCCTTCTCCCCGCGAGCGGGGGTCCGAAAGGACGGGTCGAGACGCGTGGCTCGACCCAGGCAGGGTGCCGGCAGGCGGATGAGGGGCTGGTGCGGCAGCACGATCGCATGGATGCGAGGAACTGAGTTGGACATACAATTCGAAGGCGCCGGGGTCAGTTTCGGAACGCGGGTAGCGCTGGAACCACTAACGCTTGGCGTCAGCGGCAAACGCATCGGCGTCATCGGGCTCAACGGGTCGGGCAAGACCACCTTCGCGCGGCTGATCAACGGGCTGACCAAGCCGACGGTCGGGCGCGTCATCGTCAACGGCCGCGACACGGCTGACGAGAAGGCGGCGTCCGCCGATGTCGGCTTCATCTTCCAATCGCCGCAGAACCAGATCATCCTGCCGATCGTCCGCGACGACATCGCCTTCGGGCTGAAGCGGCGCGGCTTCACCAAGGCGGAGATCGAGGCCAAGGTCGAGGGTGTGCTCGCTCGCTTCGGCGCCGAGGCACTCGCCGATCGCCGGGCGCATGAGCTTTCCGGCGGCGAGTTGCAGGTGGCCGCGCTGTGCTCGGTGCTGGCGACGGGGCCTGGCATTCTCATCCTCGACGAACCCACAAATCAGCTCGACCTCAAAAACCGGGCACTGGTCGAGAGCATCATCGCCGGCCTGCCGGAAAGCGCCATCGTCATCACCCATGATCTCGAACTGATCGCCGGGTTCGAGCGGGTGCTCTTGTTTCATGAGGGGCGGCTTGCCGCCGACGCGCCGGCGACCGAGGCGATCGCCCGCTACAGGGAGATCGCCGCCTGATGCAGTCGCTCTATGTCGAAGGCAACAGCGTGATGCACCGGCTTTCGCCGCGGCTGAAACTCTTGTCGCTGGCGACCTTCGGCATCGTGCTGTTTATCACGGACAACCTCGTTCTGCTTTCGATCGCCGCGCTGATAACGGCGGTCGTCTACCGCATGGTCGGCCTGCCGCTCGGCGAGGCGCTCAGGCGGCTGCGGCCGGTCTTCCTGACGATCGCCGTCGTGGCGCTGTTCAACCTGATCTTCAATCCGTGGCAGCAGGCTCTCGTGCCGCTGTTGCGGCTGACGGCGCTGATGCTGCTGGCCGCCACCGTGACGGCGACGACTTCGATCACAGAGTTCATCGACGAGGTGACGGCGCTTGCCCGCCCGCTCGAGCGCACCGGCCTCGTGCAGGCCGACGATATCGGCCTGGCGCTTGGGCTGGTGCTGCGCTTCGTGCCGGAGATTGTCGAGCGTTATCAAGCGATCCGCGAGGCGCACAGGGCACGAGGGCTGAGGGTCCGGCCGACGAGCCTGCTGGCGCCGCTGATCATTCTGACGCTCCGAGATGCAGATAATATCGCCGCGGCGATTGACGCGCGTGGCATTCGGCGGCATGGAAGTTAACCAATTTTAACCACGGAAGTCATGATGAGCACCCGCGATCTCGTTCTTACCGCCCTCTTTGCCGCGATCATCGTGGCGCTCGGCCTGCTGCCGCCGATCTCGCTCGGCTTCATTCCCGTGCCGATCACCGCCCAATCGCTCGGCGTCATGATGGCGGGTGTCGTGCTCGGCGCCCGGCGCGGCGCGATTGCCGTGCTGATCGTGCTGCTGCTCGTCGCCATCGGCCTGCCGGTGCTTTCCGGCGGCCGCGGCGGGCTTGCCATCTTCGCCTCGCCGACGGCCGGCTTCCTCGTCGGCTGGATCTTCGGCGCCTTCGTCACCGGTTATCTCAGCGAGCGCCTGGTCAATCACGGCCAATCCGGCCTGGTGCAGACGGTCAGCTTCTTCCTCGCCGCCATGGCCGGCGGCATCGTCGTACTCTATGCCTTCGGCATCGCCTATCTCGCGACCGTCGCCGGCCTCGGCTTCACCAAGGCCTTCGTCGGGTCGATGGCCTTCATTCCGGGCGACGTGGTCAAGGCTTTCGTCGCCGCCCTGCTCGGCCGCGCCGTCATGGTCGGCTATCCCCTGCTGCCGGCGCGCGTGTAAGGCGCCTCGATCGCAAATACATGCAGTGGACCGTCTTCACCCGAAGGCGGCCATTTGCGTTTGCGGCAAGCCAAGACCGCTTGCTGCGGCGCAGGCTCTGTGTCTCGATGCTGATGGATTGCGAGAGAAAGCCTTGAGCAAGGTACGCCTGGAACACAGGCAACAAAAAACCGCCTTGAGGCGGTCGGGCATTCTATCGATTTCAGTTTGATCTAGTCTCCTCCACCTCCGTCGCCGCCGCCGTCACAGCCGCCATCGTCCGAGGCTTGGAACCAGCCTCCCCCGCCATCGCCGGAGCTTTTTGACCTTCGCTTGCCACTCGCAACGATCAGGGCGCAAATCAGGGCGAAATAGGCAATGAGGAAGACATTCGTAAAAAATGTGACCAATCAGTATCCTTTCGTTTGCTTCAGGAAATCTTGTTTCCTGATAAAAATTGTAGATTATTTTTCGATTTTCGCAATCGCTCCAATATGAAAGTTTTGTGACATTCTAGTCGGCGATATCTATGTCCTCGACAAACACGATCGACACTATTTGCGGGGCGGCAAGGACGAGGATCTCATCCTCGTCAGCGTTTTCAATCCGCCGCTCAAGGTGACGGAGCGTCACGACCTGAATAACACAAGCGGTTCGGAATATTGAGTTGAGCGACCGTGGGCCAGATCCCGCCGGATTTTGCATCCAGAATTCACCGCATCAGCAGCGACACTAGGCCGACCCGGGAATTGACCCCGAGCTTCGAATAGATGTTTCTGAGGTGCGTTCTGACCGTCTCGTAGCTGATGTCGTCGGCCATCGCCACTTCTCTCGGCGATTGCCCGGATGCAATGCTCGATGCGATCCGAATTTCGGTGGCCGTCAGCTTATACAGCTGCATCAACAAATCGCGACGCTCATTGAGAGGCGTCGCCACGATCGGCTCGACGATCACCGCCACGGTCGGTCCCTCCAGGAACTCTGTGACTGTATCGGAATGCAGCCGGACGAGGGTGAAGCGGTAATTATCCTGGTTGCCGCCCTTGACGATCGCCGTGTGCGGTTTGGTCTGCACGCCGTTTCTGGAGGTCAGAAATTCGAGAACCGCGGCCGTCTTCTCGCATTGAAGTGCGAGCGTGCCGTCGGCGCCGATCCGCACAGGCAAGCCGGCGGCCAGCAAGGCCTCTGCGCTTTTATTCCAGCGACGGGCTTTGCGTTGCTCCGAGACATAGATCAATCCGACGCCGATGCTGTCGAACAGGGCCTGCGTCGCCTGTTCGTGCGGTGCGAAAAGATCGCGCTTGCGAATGAAGTCGAAAGCCCTTCTCAGATGCGGCGCGAGCTGCGTGTAAAGCTTGGCCGCCTCGCTGTTGAGATCGGGGTCGGCGGAAGACGTGCAAGCCGAAAGGATGAAGGTGCGGTTCTCCTCGCGAATGATCGAGACGCCAATGCTCGTCTCGCAGCCGGTCTGCCGCTTCAGCCAGTCATTGTAAAATTCCGATCTGATCAGCTCCTCGCGTGGAACGATCTCGTCGCCGCAGAGGCCCTGGCCGACGGGCACGAGATCCAGTCTCGGAATCCAGGGGTTGACCGAGGCGAAGTGGCTCACGAACTGATCGATCTCGGACTGCGAAAATCCCGACATGAAGGGAACATGGGCGACGGACGCGGTCAGATCATGATAGTGAAGCGCCGCCTTGCCGCCCGGCGACGTCTGTGCAAGGCGATCGAGGAAATCCTGCCAGCTGCACTCTCCGAACAGACTTCCATAAATCATATCCGTCAGCAGAGATGAGACGTCGGTCGATTGAACCATGATCAATTTTCAACATCACGGAAAGAAGCATCTCCAAATATTGAATAGTGTCGGCTCTCCAAATGCAACGAAATTCAAGCATTAATAGTCGACATCTTCTCTATTCCGCGAGGCGATCAATACTACAACTCAAGCATGTTATAGCTTCGGCGGAGTTAGATTTCCGATCAACGCTTTCGGCAGGGAATGAGTGGAACTCCGGAACGCCTGCTCACAGCGTGAATGCCTTGACCGCCGCGGGCGATGGCCCACGGCGGAAAGCAATGGTTCGCCGGCCCGTCGTCAAACCAGTCCCGGCACGACGAAGACCAGCCAGGCAACGATCGGGCCGATGATGGCAATCAGCGCGCTGTAGACCAGCAACTGCTTGAGAACCTGCTCGCGCCTTTCATCCGGCGCATTGGCGACGACAAGCGCACCATTGGTGGAGAATGGGCTGGTATCGACGATCGTCGTCGAGATCGCGATGGCCGCGACCACGCCGATGGCACTGACATGTCCCTGCATGAGGAACGGGACGGCAAGCGGGATGATGGCGCCGAGCAGCGCGGTCGAGGATGCGAAGGCCGAGACGATGGCGCCGGTAAAGCAAAGCAGGAGCGCCACCAGCAGCGGCATGCCGAGACTGGATATGCCGTTCGCGACGTAATCGACGGTACCGGCTTTCTCCATGACGCCGACATAGGTGATGATGCCTGATATCAGCAGCACGGTCGACCAGCTCACCTTATCGATTGCTGCCTTCTGGGTTTTCGGCGACAGCAGCGCCAGGGCGACGGCGACCGTCATGGCGACGAGGCCGACATTGAACTTGAAAACCAGGGCGCCGATGCCAAGCGCCGTCAGGCCGATCAGCGTGGTAATTCGCTCATTGTTCAGACGCAGCGTCGCAGCAGTATCGGCCGCCGTGCCGTAGGCATGTTCGCGGATCGGTTTTGCCGGCGTGCCGCCGTGACCTCTGATCGATGCCGACACGCCCTCGGGATGCAGTTCGGGCAAGGGGCCAAGGGATGCTGCGGGAACTTGCTTCATGACCTTTGCGCCGCCGAAAACGAAGAAGACCAGCACCGCAATCGCCAGGTTGAAGAAAAAGCTGGAGAGAAAAAGGGACGTCGGCGCGAAGGGCAGGCCGGCCTTGGCAACGATCTGGTTGGTGATGCCGCCATAGATGCTGATCGGCGAAAAGCCGCCCGCTTGTACGCCGTGGATCACCATCAGGCCCATCATGACTGGGTGAATGCGGTACTGGATGGCAAAGCTCAGCGCGACCGGCGCGAGAATGGCGACGGCAGCAGGTCCAAGAGCGCCGAAACCGGTAATGACGGCGGCGACGAGGAACATTACCCAGGGGATCAGGCCTATGCGTCCACGCACCAGCCGGACGGCGCATTCGACCAGCCAGTCGATCGTGCCGTTGATCTGCGCGATGGCGAAGAGGTAGGTGACGGCGACGAGCGTCAGGAACAAGTCACTCGGAAAGCCGGCAAAAATATCGGTGGTTTTCATGCCGATGGTCATGGAGCCGAGCACGAAGGCGCCGGCAAAGGCGAGCGCGCCCATGTTGATCGGCTGGATCGTCGCAACGATGAACATAGCGATGAGCAGGCCTATGGCCAGTATTTCAATACCCATGATTCCCCTCCCTCCGACGCCTCCAGCGCCGTGGTTGCTGTTTGCAATTGATGCGGATGCCGCCGACCCTCCTCCCAGAGGGCGGCCGTCTTACGTCCCGGTATAAAGATCGGCGTATTGCTGCCGCAGGATGTTCTTCTGGACCTTGCCCATCGTGTTGCGCGGCAGGTCCTCGGCGAAGATGATGCGTTTTGGCTGTTTGTAGCGGGCGAGACGGTCCTGCAGGGCGCCGACAATGGTCTTTTCATCCAGCACGGCGCCCGGCTTGCGCACCACGACGGCGGTTACGCCTTCTCCGAAATCGGGATGCGGCACGCCGATGACGGCGCTCTCGACCACGCCCTCGATCTGGTCGATCTCGCTTTCGACCTCTTTCGGATAGATGTTGTAGCCACCGGAGATCACCAGGTCCTTGCCGCGGCCGACGATATGGACATAGCCGTCGTGGTCGATCTTGCCGAGGTCGCCGCTGATGAAGAACCCATCGCCGGTGAATTCGGCCGCGGTTTTTTCCGGCATGCGCCAGTAGCCCTTGAAGACGTTCGGCCCCTTGATCTCGATCATGCCGGTCTCCTCCGGCGGCAGCACTTGTCCGGTGGCGGGATCGGTGACGCGCACCGTCACGCCGGGCAGCGGAAAGCCGACCGTTCCGGCAATCCGTTTCCCGTCGTAAGGGTTGGAGGTGTTCATATTGGTTTCCGTCATGCCGTAACGCTCGAGAATCGCGTGACCGGTCCGGGCCTGGAATTCGGTATGCGTTTCTGCAAGCAGCGGCGCCGAGCCTGATATAAACAGGCGGATGTTGGCTGCTGCCTCCTTGCCGAAGTGCGGGCTTTGCAAAAGGCGCACATAGAAGGTCGGCACGCCCATCAGCATCGTTGCCTGCGGCATCAGTGAAACGACCTCGTCGGCGTCGAATTTCGACAGCAGGAACATCGAGGCGCCGGCAAGCAGCGTGACGTTGGTGGCGACGAACAGCCCATGCGTATGGAAGATCGGCAGGGCATGGATCAGCCGGTCGTCGGGGGTGACGCGCCAGTAGTCCCGCAAGGTCAGGGCGTTCGAGAGCAGATTGCCGTGGGTGAGCATCGCCCCCTTGGAGCGTCCCGTCGTTCCCGAGGTGTAGAGGATCGCGGCGAGATCATCGGCGGCGCGCGAAGCGTCGACAAAGTCGGCAGGCTCGTCGCGCGCCAAATCGAGCAACGAGCCGCTGCCGTCGGCGTCGAGCGTTTCGATAATGGCGCCGCGGTGCTTGGCGATCGTCTCCACACCTTCCCGAGCGGCCGAGGCAACCACCACCAGACGCGGCTCGGCGTCGCCGATGAAGTAATCGAGCTCGGCCAGCGTATAGGCGGTGTTGAGCGGCAGGTAGACGGCGCCGCTGCGAAGACAGGCGAGATAGAGGATCAATGCTTCGGCGCTTTTCTCCACCTGTACCGCAACCCGGTCGCCGGGGCGAATGCCGAGCGTATCCATCGCGCCGGCAATGCGGCCGGAAAGGGCGAAGGCCTCGTCATAGGTCCATGTGCGGGTGCTATCGATCCGGATGAACGGTGCGTTATCGGGTGCGGCGGCCCGCATGGCGTCGAAAAGATGGTTGCTCACTTTCGCCCTCCTCCAAGCGTGGAATTCATCAGTTGCGCGAATGCTCGAGAACCTTGCTGGCCATTGCCGCCACGGCGGCCTTCGTCGCTCTGGCTGAGCAGGCTTTTGACGGCGGGCGAGGCGATCACTTCGCCGCGTTGCGCTAAGGCCTCGTGGTTGGCGACGATATCGTCGAGCTTGTAGAGGTAATTGACCATCAGACCGTGCGCCTGTTGCAGCGCCTTGGGCGAGCGGTCGCCGAGAAAATTCACTCTTTCAAGCCGGGCGCCATTGCCGAGATGGAAGCGGGCGACGGGATCGACGGGGCGGCCCTCCGGCGTCCGTTCGGTCAGGAAATAGCGGGCCGCAAGCGGCAGCAACACACGCTCCACCTCGGCCGCGCTGCTCTCGCTGCCCGGCCAGTTCGGATCGTCGAGCAAGCTCAGCGTTTTCAGCGCCGCTTCGGATAGAGACCGATCGCCGGTCGCGGTGCGCATCTTGGCAAGCCAGCGGGCAAAACCCGGAACGGGCGACAGCGTGACGAAATTCTTGAGGCCGGGCAGGTCCTTGCGCAGATCTTCCACGACCTGCTTGATCAGGAAATTGCCGAACGAGATGCCGCGCAGGCCGTCCTGGCAGTTGGAAATCGAATAGAACACGGCCGTCGTCGCCTCGTCGGCATTGATCTGCTCCCTCCCCTCGTCGAGCACGTCCGCGATCGCCTTCGGCACGGAGCGGGTGAGCGCCACCTCGACGAAGACCAGCGGCTCATCGGCCAATCGGGGATGGAAAAAGGCAAAGCATCGACGGTCAGCCGGCGCCAGACGACGGCGCAACTCCTCCCAGCCGGCAATCTCATGCACAGCCTCGTATTGGATGATCTTTTCGAGAATATAGGCCGGCGTCGTCCAGTCGATCGGCCGCAGCGTCAGAAAGCCGCGATTGAACCAGGAACCGAACAGATGCGTGAAGTCGGCATCCAGCGCGTGATAGGCTTCGGATCGGTCCTTGGAAGCAAGCAGCTGCTGACGCATGCGGACGAGCGTGGCAGTGCCGTTCGGCGCGTGATTCAATCGGCGCAGCAACTCCTGCCGCCGCGGCTCTGCTGCCTGGTGGAGCGCGATCACCGCGGCTGAGCTTTTGTCCGTGCGGTAATCTTCAATCGCCTGATCGAGCCTGGCGGTGTGGGGGCCGAATTTTTGCTGAAGCATATGGAAGAATTTCTGCGCACCCTCGCTGTCGAGCGCGCCCCAGCGATCGAGGATCTCGGCTGCAAGGGCCATGCCGGAGGCTTCACCGCGGCTCGACAGCAACATTTCACAAAGGGTCTCAAGATCGGCCTTGGCGGCGGCCTGCGTATTGCGCGAGCCGGAAAACAGCAGCTGGCGTCCGTGATCCGTGATGCTTTGCAGCATGTCGGTGAAGAAAGACGCCTCGGCCATGCCATTCTCCTCTCTTCTGATGGCGGTGTGCGCGCCGTTGGACCAGCTGCTTCCCATCGCCGGGCTTCGTCTGTAGTATGTACATTGCCATTCTTCGTACACGACGTCAACGTTTGTGTATACAAGATCTGCAATTATGTATGAAGGAAGCGCGAGAAATGTCCGAGAATGTCGGCCGGTGGCTCCGGGATGAGATTGAAAATGCGATACTTTCCTACGAATTCGCCCCCGGCGAACGGCTGGATGAAACCGTGCTAGCCAATCGGTTCGGCGTGTCGCGGACGCCGGTGCGCGAGGCGTTGATGCAGCTCGACGCGATCGGCCTGATCGAAATCCGTCCGCGCCGCGGCGCCATCGTGATCGATCCGGGGCCGCACCGCATTTACGAAATGTTCGAGGTCATGGCCGAGCTCGAGGGCCTGGCCGGATCGCTCGCCGCACGCCGGCTGGACAAGGCGTCACGCGAAGCGATCACCGCCACTCACGGCCGCTGCGAGAAATCAGCCGCTGCCGGTGACAGCGATGCCTATTATTATGACAATGAGGAGTTTCATAAGGCGATCTACGCCGCGAGCCGCAGCGATTTCCTGCAGGAGCAATGTGCGCAATTGCATCGCCGCCTGCGGCCCTATCGCCGTCTGCAGTTGCGGGTGCGTAACCGCCTGTCGACATCCTTCTCGGAACATTGCGCCATCGTCGATGCGATCTTTACAGGAGACGGAGACGAAGCCCGCCGCCTGCTGCGAACCCATGTCGGCATTCAGGGAGAAAGGTTCAGCGATCTGGTCGCAAGCATGGCAGCGAGATAGAATTGCCTAATCCAAGAACCGATAGAGCCAGTCGCGTGTTTCCTCCGGCAGCGAGACCGGCTGCTGATCTTCGCGGCTGCGGGCCTGCCAGATGATCTCGACCTCGGCGGCGCGCTCCTCGCCGGTGTCGATCGAAACGAGGAAGCCGATCGAGCGCACGCCGATCTTGTCGACGGCGGCGGTGAAAATCGCCGGCTCGTCGTAATGCAGCGGGCGGTGGAGAATGCAGGTAAACTTGCTGGCGCTATAGACCGGCTCGTCCTCGACTTCAGGCCGCGCCAACCAGAAGCTCGCAATGACGGACTCGGCATAGGAAATATAGGAGGCCAGGAACATCCGGCCGGTCATATCGACATCGCGAAACGGCACATGTATTTCCGTCACACCCGGGCGTTTCGACTGACTCATCAACAACTCTGCCTGCAAAATTCCCCTTTAACGACAGTAGCACGAGGTTTTTTGAAGTAAACGGCTGAGATGACAGGAATTTATAATGCCGCCGCCGGCGGGATGGTGCGGCGGAGCGCTTGTTGAAATCGTCCTGCGATGCCCCATCTGCTGTGGAACATGACACAAGCGGCCGATAGAGTGTCTCCATGAGCACCCGTCTTTATGAACACCCGATCTTCCTGGAACATGTGACGCCTTCCGGCCATCCGGAGCGATCGGATCGGATCCGCGCCATCAATGTGGCGCTGGAACATCCGAATTTCGAGCGGCTGCAGCGCCGACAGGCGCCGCAGGCGAGCGAGGATGCGGTGCTGCTGGCGCATCCGGAAGAGCACCTGATGGCCGTCATGCGGGAGATCCCCGAGGAGGACGATCGGATCACCCAGCTGGAGGCCGATACCTATGCCAGCGTCAAGAGCCTGCAGGCGGCGCTGACCGGGATCGGCGGCGCGATGGCGGCGGTGGACGACGTTTTTTCCGGTGCCGCCGACAATGTTTTCGTCGCCGCCCGCCCGCCCGGGCACCATGCCGAGAAGACGACGGCGATGGGCTTCTGCTTCTTCAACAATGCGGCGATCGCCGCCCGCCACGCGCAGAAAAGGCATGGCGCCGAGCGTGTCGCCATCGTCGACTGGGACGTCCACCACGGCAACGGCACCCAGGACATCTTCTGGGACGATGCTTCCGTGCTGTTCTGCTCGACACATCAGATGCCGCTTTATCCCGGCAGCGGCGCCAAAGAGGAGAAGGGCAAGCACAATACCATCGTCAACGCGCCGCTGTCGCCGAATGTCGGCAGCGACCATTTCCGCGAGGCGTTCAAATCGCGCGTGCTGCCGGCGCTTGACGATTTCCGGCCGGATCTGATCATCATCTCGGCCGGTTTCGACGCCCATCACCGCGATCCCTTAGCGCAGATCAACCTGACGGGCGAGGACTTCGACTGGGCGACCGGCCGCGTCCTGGAACTGGCCGACCGGCACGCGAAGAACCGGGTCGTCAGCCTGCTCGAAGGCGGCTATGATCTCGAAGGTCTCGCCGAATCGGCGGGCATGCATATTCTGCGAATGATGAAGGGTTGAGAATGACTGACAGCGCCAAGCCTGAGGTATCGGGCCTTTCCTTCGAAAAGGCGGTCGCCGAACTCGAAAGCATCGTCGCCCGGCTGGAACGCGGCGACGTGGCGCTGGATGAATCGATCGAGATCTACGAGCGCGGCGAAGCACTGAAGAAACATTGCGAGACGCTGCTTTCGGCCGCCGAAAACCGCATCGAGAAGATCCGGCTCGACCGCGCCGGCAAGCCGCAGGGCGTCGAGCCGCTGGACGGCGCCTGAACGATCGGAGCAGCCTTTCGAAGCCGCTTGGCGATCGGCTTGCGTCCGATCTATGATCCCCTCCAGAACCATGAGGGGATAGACAAATGACGGATAGATTGAAGGGCAAGGTCGCCATCATCTCGGGCGGCGCCACCGGCATGGGCGGTGCCGCCTCCAAGCTGTTTGCAGCCGAAGGCGCGCGTGTCGCGATCATCGACCGCAACGGCGAAGCGGCTGATGAGACCGTCAAGGCGATCCGCAATGCCGGCGGCGAGGCCGATTGCTGGACGGCCGATGTTTCGGATGAAGCCGCTGTCAATGCCGCCGTCGCCGGCGTCGAGGAACGCTACGGCGCGGTGACCGTGCTCTTCAACCATGCCGGCACGATCGTCATCAAGCCCTTCCTGGAAACGACGCTTCAGGAATGGGACTGGCTGCACGCCGTCAATGTGCGCTCGATGTTCCTGATGACCAAGGCCGTGCTGCCGAAGATGATTGCCGCGGGCGGTGGATCGATCGTCTGTACCTCGTCGATCTCGGCGGTCGCCGCCACGCCGATGGAGGTGCTCTACGACACGACCAAGGGCGCCGTGCATATGTTTGCCCGGGCGATTGCGGTGGAATTCCGCGACCGCAACATCCGCTGTAATGCCGTCTGCCCCGGCTTCATCCGCACGCCGCACGGGTTGCGCGAGGTGGCCGACCTGCAGGCGCTCGGCGTCGATGTCTCGGATGCCGCCATCGCCGCGCAGCAGGGCCGGATCGGCGAGCCGGAGGATGTGGCGCGCGCCGCCCTTTATCTCGCCAGCGACGAGTCGAATTTCGTCAACGGCGCCCACCTCTTCGTCGATAACGGCTTCACTGCCATCTGAGCGCAAGCCTATCTCGATTGGACGCGCGAGGTGTGAGGCGCTATCTGTGGCCGACATCCTTTAAAAGCGGAGACCCGTCATGTCCTTCTTTCCAGGCAAAGATCCCCTGCCCGGCGACGCCTTCGCCTGTGATGCGATCGAGAATCTGATCATTCCGCGCACCAGTGATATCGGCGGCTTTCAGGTGCGGCGCGCGCTGCCGACAAGGCAGCGGCGGCTGGTCGGGCCGTTCATCTTCTTCGACCGCATGGGGCCGGCGATCCTGAAGCCGAACGAGGCGCTCGACGTCAAGCCGCATCCGCATATCGGCCTGTCGACCGTCACCTATCTCTTCGACGGTGAGATCCGCCATCGCGACAGCCTCGGTACCGAAAAGGTTATTCGCCCCGGCGACATCAACCTGATGACGGCGGGCCGCGGCATCGTGCATTCCGAGCGCACGCCCGACAATCTGCGCGGCCATCCGCTGCTGATGTCGGGGCTGCAGACCTGGCTGGCGCTGCCCGACGACAAGGAGGAGATCGATCCTTCCTTCGCCCATACGCAAAAGACAGAGATGCCGCTGATCGAAACATCAGGCGTGCGCGGGCGGGTCGTCATCGGCTCGTTCGAAGGCATGACATCGCCGGTCGGCACCTTCTCCGACACGCTCTATGTCGATCTCAACCTGCAACCCGGCGTGCGCTTTCCCTTCGGCGCGGGCCATGAGGAGCGCGCCGTCTATGTGCTCTCCGGCGAGGTCGTCATATCGGGCGACCGTTTCGCCGCCGATCAGCTGCTGGTCTTCCGGCCGGGCGATCCGATCACGCTCGAAGCCGGCAGCGACGGCTGCCATCTGATGCTCTTCGGCGGCGCGGCGCTGAACTCGAAGCGCTATATCTGGTGGAATTTCGTCTCTTCCTCGAAGGAACGGATCGAAAAGGCCAAGGAGGAATGGCGCACCGGCCGCTTCGATATCGTTCCCGGCGACGAGGAGGAATTCGTGCCGCTGCCGGAAGGCTGACGGCGGCAGACAATTCAACCCGCCGCGAAATAGCGCATCAGCGCACCCTTGGTGCGGTTGACGTAGCGGTCCTGCCAGCTGTCATCGACATTGAGAAAGCCCGACCAGCCCTTCTTGCCCTGACGCTTCAGCTCCGCCTCGACGGCACGGAAGCGGTAGTGATCATAGACATCGAGAATATGGACGGCATAGGCCTCGGCCAGCGCCCGGTCGCCCTTGACGATCAGCATGTTCTCGTCATTGGCGTAGGAGGCCTTGAAGCCGAGATTGTGGCTGCCGAGCACGACGGCGCAATCGTCCGACAGGGGATCGATCACCAGCACCTTGTCGTGAATGATGGCGCCGACCTTCTTGGCCGTCAGTTCCTCGGCGCCGAAATCCGCCAGCAGCTGGCGGTCGTCGATGCGCGAGGCGCGGACAATGGAGACATTGGCCTCGTCGAAGGTATGAGGCGAGATGGACTCGGTATCGTCGTCCTCGTCGTCGGGATCGTTCTTCTTGCCGGCGACGTAATTAGGCATGGCCTGAGCGCTGGACACGGCGCCGGTGACGATCAGCTTCTGATCCTTGAGGCCGATATCGATCGCCTCGCCGACGATGCAATCCCGGCCCGACTGGCCGGGATAGAAGGCCAGAAACAGCACCGCGTGCTCGGCACGGCGCATCAGCCGGTAGACCTCGCGAAGATCCGGCGGCGTCTCCTTGCCCTTTCTGCGGCTTTGCATGTTCGGCGAGAACCACGTTTCGACCGAAGCGCCATTGCCGGTGGGCACAATGGACGGCGCCTCGTTCGAGCGCCGGAACGCCTTGCTCTGCTGGTTGTCGGGCATGCCGTCGTCGAATTCGACGGGTGCTTCCAGCGTCGTATTGTCCTCCAGCATCCGCTCCCAGTAAGCGACATAGGCCGCGGCAACCGCATCGTTGCGGACGATCAAGGCGTTGTTGGATTGGCCGGCAAGTCCCGTGGCCGTCCAGTTGGTGCTGCCGGTGAAGACGCTGCGGTCAGTCCCGTCCGACGGGATGTGCACGACAAATTTGTTATGGCCGATCTGGCTCGAATTGTTGAACATTCGGTGGTGAATTTCGACGCCCGCATCGATCAGCGCCTGGCGTGCGTGAGCATTGCGCACATCCCACTCGTCTCCGACCTTTCCCGTATTGGCCAGAATGATGCGCAGCTTGTCCTTGTTGGCAAGCAGCAGGTCGAGCAGCTCCTTGTCCTCGAGCTCGTAGAGCGCGACAAGGTACCGGCCGGGCGCATTCAAGTATTCCCTGAGCATCGGAATGACATCGCCGGCGAGATATTTGCGGATGCCGTTCGCCGGATTGGAGATCATGTCGATCAGCTCGTTCGGCTGTTTCACACCGTCTTCCAGCAGGACGTTGCGCAGCCACTGGGCGGCGAGGATGCCGTTGGTGAAGGTGGATTCGAACTGGCCGCGCTTGCGCGTCACATGGACCGGGTTGGAGGCGACAGCCGGCCCGAGATAACCGAGTGGCCGCGGCGGCCCGTCATAGGCCTTGACTGCGATTTTCTCGAAGGTGC
Organism: Rhizobium sophoriradicis; assembly: GCF_003939025.1. Lineage (GTDB taxonomy): Bacteria > Pseudomonadota > Alphaproteobacteria > Rhizobiales > Rhizobiaceae > Rhizobium > Rhizobium sophoriradicis. The sequence continues at coordinate 164,000 of NZ_RQIH01000009.1, read as the reverse complement.
CGTCAGCCTTCTTGATCGGCCTGCCGTTGTCGTCCCGCTTGTTGATCTCGACAAGCGCCGGCGTCGGGTCGGGGGCCGCCAACATGCCCGGCTTCAGATCGCCGAGCGGGCGGATCTCGTAGCGCACCCGCACCTCGGCCGGCCGCCGCCGCATCTCGTTGCGCCGCTTGCGCAGCGTCAGATCGCGCCAGGAAAGCTTCTGCACCGGCCAGAGCGACGTCGTCTGAGGCAGCCAATGCGGATTGCGCTGCCCCTTGAAGGCGACCCAGGCGGCGCAGGTCACACGATCCTCGCTGCCATCGGATCTTCTTGCCACGTTTCCCTGCTCGTCCAGATAGACGCGGACGACCTCGAAGCCAAGGCATCCGTCGATCTTGGCGTCGATATCCCAGGCCACATAGGCGACCTCGTTGTTCACATAGGCATGCGCTGCAACAATCGTTCCCATGACCTGATCCCCCAGCCCAGCGCGGCAACAGTGCTACCATTCCGTGTCATATTCAAGCCGCTCGCTGCGGGTTGCGCGTTCGATCGGCGGCGGAAAACCAGGGCGCGACGCGGCCAAGAACAGGCGAATGCAACTCACGGAAATAGAATGTGATATCTCCCGAAACCGCTCACACATTTTTCCGCCATGCTCTAAGGTGAAAACCTTCGGTTCCTGAAATCACTTGTTTTGCCTCGTTCTAATCGAATAAAGCGGTACAAGGAAAAGTAAGAAAGAGCGCCCGCCCGTGACACATCCGCCGAAGACCCCTCTGCTCGACCAGGTCACTTACCCTGCCGACCTGCGCAAGCTCGAGGATCGCGACCTGCCGCAGCTCGCCCGCGAGGTTCGCGACGAAATGATCGATGCGGTGTCGCGCACCGGCGGTCATCTCGGCGCCGGTCTCGGCGTGGTCGAGCTGACGATCGCCATCCACAGCGTCTTCGACACGCCTGACGACCGGCTGATCTTCGATGTGGGCCATCAATGTTATCCGCACAAGATACTCACCGGCCGGCGTGACCGCATCCGGACGCTGCGCCAGGAAAACGGGCTGTCCGGCTTCACCCGCCGGGCGGAGAGCGAATATGATCCGTTCGGCGCGGCGCATTCCTCGACCTCGATCTCCGCCGGCCTCGGCATGGCGATCGCCGCCGATCTCGACAAGACCGATCGCCGCGTCATCGCCGTCATCGGCGACGGGGCGATGTCGGCCGGCATGGCCTATGAGGCGCTGAACAATGCCGGCGCGCTCGATGCGCGGCTCATCGTCATCCTCAACGACAACGACATGTCGATCGCGCCGCCGACAGGCGCGATGAGCGCCTATCTCGCCCGCCTCGCCTCGGGGCGCACCTATATGGGCTTCCGTGATTTCGGCAAGAAGCTGACGGCCTATCTCGGCAAGAACATCGATCGCGCCATCACCCGCGCCGTCGAGCATGCGCGCGGTTATGTCACCGGCGGCACGATGTTCGAGGAAATGGGCTTTTATCACATCGGGCCGATCGACGGCCATTCCTTCGACCATCTTTTGCCGGTGCTGCGCAATGTGCGCGACAATGCCCGCGGACCGGTGCTGATCCATGTCGTCACCCAGAAGGGCAAGGGCTATCCGCCAGCCGAAGCCGCCGCCGACAAATATCACGGCGTCAACAAGTTCGATGTCATCACCGGCGCCCAGGCCCGGGTCAAACCCAACGCGCCGAGCTATACCAGCGTCTTTGCCGAGGCGCTGGTGCAGGAGGCCGCGCTTGACGACAAGATCGTCGGCATCACCGCCGCCATGCCGAATGGTACCGGCCTCGACAAGTTTGCCGAAGCCTTCCCGTCGCGCTGCTTCGATGTCGGCATCGCCGAACAGCATGCGGTGACCTTCGCCGCCGGGCTTGCGGCCGAGGGCTACAAGCCGTTCGCGGCGCTCTATTCCACCTTCCTGCAGCGCGCCTATGACCAGGTCGTGCACGACGTGGCGATCCAGGGACTGCCGGTGCGTTTTCCGATCGACCGCGCCGGCTTCGTCGGCGCCGACGGCCCGACCCATGCCGGCTCCTTCGACACCGCCTTCCTCACCACCCTGCCCGGCTTCGTGGTGATGGCGGCTGCCGACGAGGCCGAACTCAAGCACATGGTGCGCACCGCCGTCGCCTATGACGCCGGACCGATCTCGTTCCGTTATCCCCGTGGCGAAGGTGTCGGCGTCGACATGCCGGCGCGCGGCGAAATCCTGCAGATCGGCAAGGGCCGCATCGTCAAGGAAGGCACCAAGGTGGCGCTGCTTTCCTTCGGCACCCGGCTTGCCGACTGCCTGCTTGCCGCCGAGGATCTCGAGGCCGCCGGCCTGTCGACCACGGTCGCCGATGCGCGTTTCGCCAAGCCTCTCGACCACGATCTGATCCGCCAGCTTGCCCGCCACCACGAGATGCTGATCACCGTCGAGGAAGGCTCCGTCGGCGGCTTCGGCAGCCAGGTAATGCAATATCTCTCAAGCGAGGGCCTGCTCGACAACGGCCTGAAAATCCGCTCGCTGGTCATGCCTGATATCTGGATGGAACAAGCCAAGCCGGAAGCGATGAACGCGCATGCCGGGTTGGATCGTGCAGGAATCGTCTCGACCGTGTTCCGGGCGCTGGGCCGCGGGGTTGCGGTTGGGGTGGCGGGGTAAGTGACTTTGTGAGGGTGCGCCGTGTGGCCCCCTCATCCGCCCTACGGGCACCTATGCCTGGGCCGAGCCACTCGTCTCGGCCCGTCCTTCGGACCCCCGAGGGGAGAAGAGGGAATCGAGACGTTGCGGCATATCTCTTCTCCCCTCGGGCAAAAGGTGCCGGCAGGCGGATGAGGGGGGCCGCGGGTTTCCGCCGTCCATCGCTGTACTTGCTCCAGCAGCCACCCCACCCTCCGTCATGCTCGGCCTTGAGCCGAGCATCCACACCGCATCCACCAGCGTGGGTGGCATGGATCCTCGGCTCAAGGCCGAGGATGACGGAGAGTGAGGAGATGCCCCAGCCAAACTCGCCGTCGACAGAGCGGATGACACTACGCTTCTCGAGCTGATCATACCGGTTCGTCCACCAACGAAAAAAGGGCGGCGCATCACTGCACCGCCCTCTTCATCTAACGTCCCATTCTGAGCGCCCTCAGAACTCCGTCCAGTCTTCCTGCACCGCAACCGCGGCACTCGCCTGTCTTCCGCCGAAGGCCTTGGTGACCTTGCCGGCAAGTGCGCGGGCGGGAGAAGCGACCGGGCGGGAGGCAGGCGTGGCGGCGGCGGTCTTCTGGGCCGGCGCGGCCAGCTGGGTGCCGAGCTTGAACTGGCGCAGCAGTTCATCCAGGGCGCTTGCCTCGCTGGCGAGCGCATGGCTGGCCGCAGTCTGTTCTTCGACCATGGCGGCATTCTGCTGCGTGCCCTGATCCATGTTGTTGACGGCGGTGTTGATCTCCTGCAGCCCGATCGACTGTTCGCGCGTGGCGGTGACGATCGCGTTGACGTTGCGGTTGATGTCCTGCACCTCGGCGACGATGGCTTCCAGCGCCTTGCCGGTTTCGCCGACCAGCGACACGCCGGTCTGGACATGCGTGCCTGACGTGGTGATCAGGTCCTTGATCTCCTTGGCCGCCTTGGCTGAGCGCTGCGCGAGCTCGCGCACTTCCTGCGCCACCACCGCAAAGCCCTTGCCGGCCTCACCGGCACGCGCCGCCTCGACACCGGCATTGAGCGCCAGCAGATTGGTCTGGAAGGCGATGTCGTCGATGACGCCGATGATGTTGCCGATCGCGACCGAGGACTGTTCGATCTGCTGCATCGCCGAGACTGCCTTGCGGACGACCTCGCCGGATTTTTCGGCGCCAAGGCGGGTGCGCTCGACGAGATTGCCGACATCCTCGGCGCGCTTGGCGCTGTCGCGCACCGTCGTCGTCACCTCTTCGAGCGCTGCGGCGGTCTGTTCGACGGCGGCGGCCTGCTGCTCGGTGCGGTGGGCAAGATCGTCGGCGGCCGAGCGGATCTCGCCGGCGCCGGCATTGATGGCCGAGGCGTTGCGGCCGACCGACTGCAGTGCGGCCTGCAGTTTTTCGACGGCATTGTTGAAGTCGTTGCGCAGGCTGTCATATTGCGGCGCAAACGGCGTCTGGATGCGGGCGGCGACATCGCCGACGGCAAGGCCGGCAAGGCCGCCGGCCAAGGCGTCGACGGCATAACGCAGCTCGCCTTCCTCGCGCGCCTTCTGCTCGTCGCTTGCCTGGCGCTGGCGCTCGGCGTCACCGCGCATGCGGTCGGTTTCGCCGGCAAGGCGCAGCTTCTCGATCGCCGCCTGCTTGAAGACCAGGACGGACTGGGCCATGCGGCCGATTTCGTCGCCGCGCTCGACAGCCGGAACCTCGATGTCGTTCTGACCGCCGGCAAGGCGATCCATGGCCGCGGTCATGCCGACGACCGGGCGGACGATGGTGCGCGACATCAGCCATGCAAGCACGGCGGCGGCAAGCGAGGCGACAATGCCGCCGGCAATCAGCGTCATCGTCAGATCGCTGTTGACATCGGCGCGGATGGCGGCGAGCGCATTCGACTTTTCGCGGGCGGTGGCCTTGATCTTGGCGGAGGCCTGGCGGAAACCGTCGAGCTGACCCTTGGTGGCGTTGACACCGATCTTGACAACCTCTTCGATCGGCATGTCGGTTTCCTTGCGCGCCTTGGTCTGCGGTTCGGCAAGTTCATGGAAATAGAGGTCGGCGGCCTTCTGCATGCCGTCGATCATCTCGACCAACTGCGGCTCGCCGGCCGCGGTCTGCTTGGCAGCGGCGATCGCCTTCAGCATGCGCTCGCGGTTGGCGAAGAGGTCGCCATAGGTGCTGTCGCTGCGGAAGAGGATGAAGCCGCGCAGGTTGACCGCCTGCTCGAGCATCGCCTGCAGTGCATCGTCGATCTGGTTGACGAGCAGCACTGATTTTTCCTGCTCGGCGGACGCGGCCGCCGACGCAGTCGCCTTGGAATAGACGAAGGCCGAGACGGACATGAAGATGAGGATGAGGGCTGCGAACGTCGCCGCAAGCTTCCCGTTCAAGGATATGTTTTTAGCGGACATCGGTGAATTTCTCCTGACGACAGTCGACGCGGCGAGAGACAGGTCGCGCCAATGCGCAACCGCCAAGACTTTTCAATAGGAAACATGATCGGCGTAATGACGCCCTGCGCCTTCATGGCGCCAGAGAGGTTCGGACGAACCGCTGCAATCGAGCCGACCCTATGCGGGCAGACTTTAAATTTGCTTAAATACGCGCTGCAGCAACGGCGAGCCCGACGATTATCTGCCTCCGGCGTCCGAAAGCTCCGACGGTCATGGCGATCCTGGAACAAAATGCTTGCAACCGGCGGCTTTGCCGGTCATTCACAGCCGATGTCCGATCAAAACAGCCAACGCCTCGACCAGCTGCTCGTCTCCCGCGGCCTCTTTGCCAGCCGCTCGCGGGCGCGCGACGCCTTGCAGCGCGGCACGGTGCGGATCGCCGGCCAGGTGGTGACGAAGGCCGGCGCGCTCTTCGGCGTCAACGCCGATATCGCAATCGATGATCCGGCGCAGGATTACGTCTCGCGCGCCGCATTGAAGCTTGCTAGCGCCCTCGACCATTTCCGGCTCGATCCGGCCGGCCATCACTGTCTCGATATCGGCGCGTCCACCGGCGGCTTCACCGAGGTGCTGCTGCAACGCGGTGCTGCACATGTCACGGCGATCGATGTCGGCCACGGGCAGATGCATCCGCGCATCTCAGGCGATCCGCGGGTGACGAACCGGGAAGGCCTCAACGCCCGCAACCTGACGGCCGAGGATATCGGCCACCCCGCCAGTTTCATCGTCTCCGACGTCTCCTTCATCTCGCTGAAGCTGGCGTTGGCGCCGGCCCTTGATATCGCCGAGCCGGGTGCCATCGCCGTGCTGCTGATCAAGCCGCAGTTCGAAGCGGGGCGCGAGGCGATCGGCAAGGGCGGATTGTTGAAGGATCCCTCGTCTGCGCCCGCCGTCGCTGCGGAATTGGAGCGCTGGTTCATCGAGGATCGGGGCTGGAATAGCCTCGGCCTCATCCCCTCCCCGATTGCCGGCGGCGACGGCAATCAGGAATTTCTTCTGGCAGGATTGAAACCGTGAGCACCGAAACCGTCACGATCGAGAAGCTCGGCGCCCAGGGCGACGGCATTGCAGGCAGCGCCGGCGGGCCGGTCTACGTGCCCTTTTCCCTGCCCGGGGAAACGGTGGCGATCGCCCGCGTCAAAAGCCAGGGCACGATCATGTCGATTGCGACGCCCTCGCCCGACCGACAGGAGCCGCCCTGTCGGCATTTCGGCCCGGACGGCGTCAACGGCACCTGCGGCGGTTGCACGCTGCAGCATCTGGCGGATGCCCCCTACCGCGCCTTCAAGCGGCAGCTGGTCGTCGATGCGCTGAGATCCAAGGGTCTGACGCCTGAGGTCGGCGACATCGTTCCGGCCCGGCCGGGCGAACGCCGGCGCGTGGTGTTTGCGGCGCGCAAGACCGAAAAAGATATGTTGATCGGTTTCAACCAGGCCGAAAGTCACCATATCGTCGCCATCGAGGAATGTCCGATCTCATCGGCCGGGATCGTCGCCCGGCTGCCGGCGATCAAGGCGATCGCCGCCGCGCTGGCGATCAGCGCCGAACCCTTCCGGGTGGCGGTGCTCGAGACGCTTTCCGGCCTCGATATAGCGGCCGACGACATCAAGAAACTCTCCGACCCGCAGCGGCGCAAGGCGATCGAAACCGTGCTCGGCCTGCGCGGCATCGCCCGCGTGACGCTGAATGGCGAGATTCTCGTCGAGCCGGCCAAGCCGATCGTCGATTTCGGCGGCGTCGAGGTTTCGCCGCCAGCGGGCGGATTTGCCCAGGCGACCAAGCCTGCGGAAGAAGCGATGGCGGAGCTGGTGCTTGCCCATGCCGGCAAGGCCAAGCGGATCGCCGATCTCTTTGCCGGCGCCGGCACGTTTTCGCTCAGGCTGGCGCAGATCGGCCGCGTCCATGCGGTCGAGGCCGAGGCGGCGGCGCTCGCCGCCCTCGACCAGGCCGCCCGCAAGACACAGGGGTTGAAGCCGGTCAGCGTCGAAAAGCGCGATCTCTTCCGCCGCCCGCTGATGACGCAGGAGTTCAAGCCCTTTGACATGGTCGTCTTCGACCCGCCGCGGGCGGGTGCCGAGTTTCAGTGCAAGGAGCTCGCCCGCTCAGGCGTGAAGAAGATCGCAGCCGTCAGCTGCAATCCGCTGACGCTGGCCCGTGACCTTCAAATCCTCGTCGAGGGCGGCTACCGCATTACCGGGGTGACACCGATCGACCAGTTCCTCTGGAGCTCGCATGTCGAGGTGGTCGCGACGCTGGAAAAATAAGCCGCGGCCTCACACTTCGCGGCCGAAGCGATCGCGATATCCAGAGCGTCAGGAACATCTTATCGGTCGCCCGGCTCGCTTTCGCGCTGCAAACTCATGCGCATTGGTCGCGTTCCGAGCTTTGCGCCGGTGACGGCATCGATTGCGACCGGCTCGATCTCTGATCCTGCCTCGACGTCGATATAGCGGGCGAGTTCGCCATCGCAATGGCGGTGCGCCCAAGCCCCGATCATCATCAGCACAGGCAGAAAATCCCGACCCGCTTCCGTGAGGACATATTCTTCGCGGGGCGGCCGTTCGGAATAGAGGCGCTTCTCCAGCAGACCATCCTCCGTCAGCGCCTTAAGCCGCTTGGTCAGCATGGTCGGCACGATGCCGAGGCTCTTCCTGAACTGGTCGAAGCGGGTGAGGCCCGAATGGGCGTCGCGCAAGACGAGAATGCTCCAGGCGTCGCCGACGGATTGAAGGCCGCGGGCGACCGGACATTGAGGAATCGGACTATTTTTCATTTAGTATCTTTTCGATAGTGACACGATATCGAAAAGATAGTAACAGATCAGCCAACGATGATCCACTCTTTTGAAAGCTGATAATATGACCGACAAAAACAGAAGCGTTGCACTGGTCACCGGTGCGTCCTCAGGCATCGGCCTTGCAACGGCGGAGTCTCTGGTCAAGGCCGGTTACCGCGTGTTCGGGACCAGCCGCAAACCGGTCGCCAACAGGCCCGGGATAACGATGCTGATCTGTGACGTGGCCGATGAAGCCTCGGTGCAGGCGGCCGTTGCGGAGGTCGTCCAGCAAACCGGCCGGCTCGACCTCGTCGTCAATAATGCCGGCATCGGCCTCATCGGTGGTGCGGAAGAATCCTCGATCGCTCAGGCCCAGCGGCTTTTCGACGTCAACGTCTTCGGCGTGGCGCGCGTCGCCAATGCCGTGCTGCCGGTCATGCGGAAGCAGAAGAGCGGCCGGATCATCAACATGAGCTCGATCCTCGGCCTCATCCCGGCTCCGTACAATGCCTTCTATGCTTCGACCAAACATGCGCTCGAGGGCTATTCGGAATCACTCGATCATGAAGTGCGCAATTTCGGCATTCGTGTCGTCCTCGTCCAACCCGGCGTCACCAGAACATCCTTCGAGGAAAACCTGACGCGAGCAGACCAACCTCTTCCGGTCTATGCTTCGGAACGCGCCCGCAGCGAAGCGCTGATGCGCAAATGGGTGGAGACGGGCGATGCCCCCCAGGTCGTCGCCGACATGGTGGTGAAAGCCGCAATGGCAAAGAAGCCGAAGCTGCGCTATTCCGCCGGCAAGCAGTCGCGTCAGGTCCGCTCGCTTCGCCGCTACCTGCCGGAGCGGCTGGTCGACAGCCTGCTGCGTAAGGTCAACGAGTTTCCGGCCTCAGCCTGACTCATTCATCGAGGATAGGATTCAGATTCAAGCCGACAGGCTTAAAGTCATCCTATCCTCGGCCAAGGAAACCGATTCCGAATGCGCAAGACCAAAAGACGCAATCCCTACTATGCGGGCCCGGTGTCCGACCACTTCGACGGCACGTACTTCTTCAATCCCGGAGGCATCGAGCCGCTTGGTTTCCGCGAGCTCTTGCGGTGGCAATTCGGCGGCGGCCGTGAGCGCTGGCCGCGGTCGGTCCCAAGTCCATTTGCGGCGGCAAAACCGGATCCAAGCGTGGACGGCGAAGGCCTGCGGGTGACCATGGTTGGGCATGCAACCCTGCTGGTGCAGGTCGCCGGGCTCAATATTCTCACCGATCCGGTGTGGTCGGAGCGGGTCAGCCCCTTCACCTTTGCCGGACCCAGACGCGTCGTCGAACCGGGCATCGCGTTCGATGATTTGCCGCCGATCGATCTCGTGCTGGTATCGCACAATCATTATGATCATCTCGATATTGCGACGCTGAAACGCTTGCATGCTAGGCATAGGCCGCTTGTCGTGACGCCGCTCGGCAATGACACGATCATTCGCCGCGCCGTGCCCGATCTGCAGACGACATCGATGGATTGGGGCGAGCGCATCTCTCACGCCGGAATAAGCATCGATGCGGAGCCTGCCCATCATTGGTCCGCCCGAGGCGGCGCCGATCGCCGGATGGCGCTCTGGGCCGCGTTCGTTTTGTCGACTCCCGCCGGAAAGATCTATCACGTCGGCGATACGGGCTTTCACCGCGGCATCAATTACAAGGCGGCACAGCGGAAACACGGCGGTTTTCGCCTGGCGATTCTACCCTTCGGCGCCTATGAGCCGCGATGGTTCATGAAAGGGCAGCACCAGAATCCTGAGGAAGCGGTGATGGGGATGAAGCTCGCAAATGCGGCCTATGTGGCGGGGCATCACTTCGCAACGTTCCAACTGACGAATGAAGCGGTCGACGCGCCGACAAAGGCGTTGCGAGAGGCGATGAGAGAGCACGATATCCCCTCGCACCGATTCCGACCGCTCAGGGCAGGCGAAGTATTCGATGTGCCGCCGGCCTGATAGGAGGTCGGCATTCCATAGGTTTTCGGCAGCCCTCAGCGGCGCATGAAGGCTTCGAAGGCCGCGCGCGCTTCGGCGCTTTTCAGCCGCGTGGCGAAATGGCGGGCCTCGACATCGATGCGAGCGATGACCTCTTCCCTGGAGCCGCAAATGAGATCGCGGGCGATTTTCAAGGCTTCCGGCGGCTTGGCGGCGAGTTTCGTGGCCGCGGCAAGGGCGGCATTCTCCACCTCGACCGGCGTCGTCACCTTCCAGATGAGGCCGGCCTCGCGGGCTTCTTCGGCGCTGAAGGCCTCGCCGGCGGCCAGCATGGCAAAGGCGCGCTGGTGACCCATGATGCGCGGCGCAATCAGGCTGGAAGCCGCTTCCGGCACCAGCGCCAGATCGACGAAGGGCGTGCGGAACTGGCTGCGGTCGGAGGCGATCGTCAGGTCGCAATGCAGGTTGAGGGTGGTGCCGATGCCGATCGCCAGACCGTCGACCCCTGACACCAGCGGCTTTTCGGATCTGGCGAGCGCGTAGAGGAAATCGATCAGCTCGTCTCCCATGCTGCCGCCCATGGCAGTGGCAAGAAAATCGCCGATGTCGTTGCCGGCCGAGAAGCTGCCTTCGGTGCCGAGAAAGACCGTCACTTTGATATTCGCGTCCGCGTTGGCGGCGGTTAGCGCATCGGCCATGGTGCGATACATCGCGCGTGTGAAGGCGTTCTTCTTTTCCGGCCGGTTGAAGCGGATCAGCTGAACGCCGGGATGGGCGGAAGGCTGCTCGACGATGATGTGGTCGGTCATAGGATCTCCTCAGAACTCATGGGGCCTGGTCAGGCAAGCAGGATGCGGGCGGCGGCGAGGCTCGCCGCGCCGTTGACGACCCGGTCGCGCAAGGCCGCGGTCTCGGCAAGCAGGTTTTCGGCGGCAAAGCGGCAGAGCGCGATACGGCTCTCGCCTTTGCCGTCACCGCTTTCGGCCAGAGCACCCTTGGCGAGGTAACAGCCGGTGAGCACAAGGCCGAACAGGCGCTGATAGGGGCTGGCGCCGGCAAGCGCCTCGGCAGCCCTCCCGTCGGCAAGCGCCTTCAGCAGCCAGGCGGTCGCCGCGTCGAGATCCGCGATGGCGACGGCGAGTCTCGCGGCAGTCTCGCCGAAACCATCGAGATTGGAACGGCCGACAGCCTCGGCGATCGCCTTCAATTCAGCGATGAACCCCGTGACCTGATCGCCGCCGGAGAGCGGCAGCTTGCGGGTGACGAGGTCGATCGCCTGGATGCCATTGGTGCCCTCGTAGATCGGCGCAATGCGGGCATCACGGAGATAACGCGCGGCACCCGTCTCCTCGATGAAGCCCATGCCGCCATGCACCTGGATGCCGAGCGAGGCGACCTCGACGCCGGCATCGGTTGAAAACGACTTGGCGATCGGCGTCAGAAGCGCGGCGCGCTCCTGCCAGTGGCGGTTATCGCCTGCCCGGCGCGACATGTCGAGCGCATGGGCGCAGGCATAGGAGATGGTGCGCGAACCTTGGGTCAGCGCCTTCATCGTGAGCAGCATACGGGCGACGTCGGGATGTTCGACGATCGGGCTCATGCCGGCGCCGGTCGAATCTGGCGCCCTGCCCTGCGTGCGCTCCCTGGCATAGGCGAGCGCCTTCTGGGTGGCCGCCTCCGAGATCGCCACGCCCTGCATGCCGACGGCGAGACGCGCATTGTTCATCATCGTGAACATGCAGGCGAGCCCCTTGTTCTCCTCGCCGATGAGCCAGCCGATCGCACCCTTTTCGCCGCCGAACCGGCCGTCGCCATAGATCATCGTGCAGGTCGGCGAACCGTGGATGCCGAGCTTGTGTTCCAGCGAGTGGCAGAAGAGATCGTTGCGGGGCCCGAGCGAACCGTCGTCGTTCACCAGGAATTTCGGCACGAGAAAGAGCGAGATGCCGCGTGTCCCGGCTGGCGCATCCGGCAGCCGGGCCAGCACCAGGTGGATGATATTGTCGGCCGCGTCGTGCTCGCCCCATGTGATGAAGATCTTCTGGCCAAAGATGCGATAGCTGCCGTCGTCGCGCCGCTCGGCGCGGGCTTTCAGCACGCCGAGATCGGAGCCGGCGTGCGGCTCCGTCAGGTTCATCGTGCCGGTCCATTCGCCGGACACCATCTTTGCCAGATATTTGTCTTTCAGTGCAGCGCTGCCATGGGCGCTGACCGCCTCGATGGCGCCCATCGTCAGCGTCGGGGCGAGCGCAAAGGCCATGGAGCCAGAATTCCACATTTCCAGCGCCGCGACATTCAGCATATCAGGCAGTGCCTGGCCGCCGAAGGCTTCCGGCGCCGTCAGGCCGTTCCAGCCGCCGGCAATCCAGTTGCGGTAGAGCTCGCGCCAGCCATCCGGCAGCCGGACTTCGCCGTCGACGAGGCGGGCACCCTGGCGGTCGCCGATCTCGGCGAGCGGCGCCACCTCCTCTGTGGCAAAACGTCCCGCCTCGGAGAGGATCGCGTCGACCAGATCTTCGCCGAGATCGCCGAAAAGACCGTTCGACAGCGCCTCGCCCATGCCCGCTACATGCTTCAACGTGAACGCGATTTCCTCGACGGGCGCCTTATACATGCTTTCTCCTCCATGGGACCGGCCTGCACCTCGCGCAAAGCCCCTCCGAGGCAAGGGCTAATTGATTTTTACGTAAACGTCAATTTCGATTTCCCGGGCTGCCGTGCGATAGTTTACCCGACATGGCGGTTTGCTCTTGCACAGTTGCACAAATGGACGTCATGGAGAATTTCTAATGCATGTCGCCCGGAAGTGTGCAGCGGTTCCGGGACAACGACATGCATCAAAACAAAGGGCTAAAGCGCGTCGCATGAATCAAATTTGATGCGACGCGCTTTAGAATGACATCGCCCTCGCAAAGGACCGGCGAACAATGGATACATTGCCCGTCAACATACCCGGTTTCGTCTGGGCCTATCGTTTCTCGCCGGATGACAAGACGGCGGTACGGCTGAACAACAGCGCGACGGTGGCGGATCTGACCGCCGACAACTGTTTCTACTGGCTGCATCTCAACCTCGTGGACGCCCGGGTGCCGGCCTTGCTCGAGACGCTCGGCGGGCTGACCGAGGACGCCAAATCGGCGCTGACGACGCATGACACGCATGCGGCGCTGACCGTCGACGAGCAGATGCTCTACGGCACGCTCGTCGACTGCCAGCGTGATTTCGCCCAGGACACCAACAATCTCGGCTGGCTGCATTTCGCCATGTCGGACCGCTTCATCATCACCACCCGGCTGCAGCCGCTGCGCAGCGTCGAGCGCGCGCGCGCGCTGATCGAGAAGAACCCGGGCAAAATTGCGCTGCCGGTCGATCTCTTCGAACTGCTCGTGATCGAATTTCAGCGCACGCTGATCGCCATCGTTATCGAACTCACCGAAGAACTGAACCAGATCGAGGATATCGTCTACGACAACGCCCCGCGCGACGAGCGCCGGCGGCTGGCGCCGGTGCGGCGAACCGTGGTCAGGCTGCACCGGCACCTGCGCACGGTGCTGGCGCTGATGCGCCGGGCGGCGGCGGCCGACGACGACGAGATGCCCTTCGGCTTCGACGACGTGGCGCGGCGGCTGACGAGCCGGCTGGAAACGGTCGACCACGATATCTACGCGCTGCAGGACCGGGCGCGCCTGCTGCACGAAGAAATCGATTCGAAACAATCCTCCGAAACCAACCGCCACCTCTACCTGCTGTCGATCATGACGGCCTTCCTGCTGCCGCCGACGCTGGTGACCGGCTTTTTCGGCATGAACACCGCCAACCTGCCCTTCTCCGTCGGCGATTACGGCACGGAATACGCCGTCATCCTCATAGTCGGCTCCGTCGCGCTTGCCTGGTGGCTGCTGAGGCGGGTGAATATTCTTTGAATGTGAGAGGTGCGGTTGGCCGCGCCCCTCATCCGCCTGCCGGCACCTTCTCCCCGCTTGCGGGGCGAAGGGGGATAGCCGCAACCTCTCCGTCCCTCTCCAGCGTCTCGTAAGGCACGTCCCCTCGCCCCGTCTTTACGGGGAGAGGGTTAGGGTGAGGGGCAGCTTTCGGGGCCATCAATTAAGGCGAATAGCCCGCCCTGCTGGCGGGCCATCCCATCGATCGACGCTCGAATGATCGGCTGGTTCAGGCCGCCACCTCGCCCGGAACGGTTCTTGCACGGTTACTAATATATTTACCGTGGGGAGACCTAATGTCATGAAATGGTGCACATCCGGAGAGTTTGCCCCTCTGATGCTCGTTGTGAGTGGGCCGGAAAAATACAAGCTTGTTGCAACTCTCGTGCAGGCCGCCGAGATGCTGACCGTTGGCTGGCCAATCGACGATGGAGAAGAATACCTCACGGCAATTATGGCTTGCCGGGACGCAATACACGGGGAGATTCCGGCTCAGGCCGCGCGAGCAGCGCTTATCCGTGCTGCCGACGAAGCTGGAATTTCGGTAATAACTGTCGTTCACTGAGCTTCACAGCCGACGATGAAATCGGTTCACCGTCGGCGCTCGTATTGCCCAGCCCTGCGCTTGTCGTGCCTACATCAATACGGTGAATAGCACTGCTGGCGCGGGCCGTTATAGGGCTGGAAGGTGTTGTCGTAGGCGCGATATGAGCGATAGCGGTTGGCGCACCAGGCGACGTGGCTTGAGCCCATCCGGGGTGCCGGCGCGACGTAGCGCGGCTGCGCCGCAATGGCGCCACCGATGACCGCGCCGGCGCCGAAGGCGGCGAGCGGGTACCAGTAGCCATTATAACGGCGATAACCCGGACGATAGTAACTATAGCCGCGATAGCCGCCGTAATAGCCGGGGCGGTAATAGGCGCCGGGGCGATAGCCGGGCCGGTAATAGTCGCGGCGATAGTAGCGGCGGTATTGGACCTCCTCGACGGCGGAGGATTTCTCCACCTTCGGGGTGGTGGGCATCTGGATTGCCTGCGACGGGGCAAAGCCCGTCAGCACGACGGCGGCAGTGAGAATTGCAGTCGCGATTTTGCTTTTCAGCCCGATCATTCTTCTCTCCCATTCAACGGCGATCACCGCCTGCCACGCAACGCGTTCGTGGCTGAATGGTTCCGAAAGCAGCCGAGGACCGGCTGCTTTTGTTTTCGATCGGCGGACCTGAACCGGCCTTAATTGCAGGCGACATACATCAGGCGACGGCGGAGATCTTCGCCTGGTCGCCCTGTAGCCGGTTCACCATGAAGTTCGAATACCATTCGAGGAACTGCATGACGCCGCCCTCGTGCAGGGAAGAATAGGGGCCGGGCTCGTAGGCGGGCGAGTGGATGCCGAAGGCATTCTCTTCGACGATGCGGCGATCCTGATCGTTGGTCTCGGTCCAGACATGCGTCAGTTCCTCGAGATTGTAATCCACGCCTTCGACCGCGTCCTTATGGACGAGCCACTTGGTCGTCACCGCCGTCTCATTGGCGCTGAGCGGCAGCACGCGGAAGGAGATGGCATGGTCGCCGAGCAAGTGGTTCCAGGTCGTCGGATAGTGGAAGAGCAGCATGGTGCCGATATGGCTGATCGAGATATCGTCGGCGATCCGGCGCTTGACGGCCGGCTTGCCGGACATCGTGTAGCTCTCGGCATCCTCGATCAATGGCATGCGGGCGGTGCGGAACTGACCGTCCGGTGAAATCTGGAACTTGCTCGGCAGGCCGGCGGCCTCGCAGCGCGACCAATGGCCGGCGATCTCCGGGTCGTCGGCGCCGCCATCGGTGCCGGTAACGCTCGGCGCTTCCGGATAGGTGCGGCAGAGTTCCGGGTGATTGGCGGCGCAGTGATAGCATTCGCGGTTGTTTTCCCAGACGAGCTTCCAGTTGCCCTTCTCGATGATCGTGCTCTGGAAGGCGACCTTGGTCTCGCCGATGCGATGCGGCGCCATGTAGGGCTCGATCTTGTCGCGCACGGTCTGGAAATCCGGGGCGGTGTCGGCAAGGCAGATGAAGATATAGCCGGCCACGCTTTCACAATGGACGGGCTTCAGGTTGAAGCCGGTCTTGTCGAAATCATCGCCCATGTGGCGGGCGAAGGCGAGCTTGCCGTCGAGATCATAGGTCCACTGATGATAGGGGCAGACGAGACGCACGGAGGAGCCATGCTCCTTGGTGCAGACGCGCGAGCCGCGATGGCGACAGCTATTGTGGAAGGCTCGGATGACATTGTCGCGACCGCGCACGATGACGACGGGATAGCGGCCGATCTGGACGGTGAAATAGGCTCCCGGCTTCGGCAGCTCGCAATCATGGCCCATGAACAGCCAGTCGCGATAATAGATCATCTCCATGTCGAGCTGGAAATAATCCTCGTCGATATAGAACGGCTGCTCGAGGCTGAAGCCCTCACGGCGGTTCTTGAGCTGACGCAAAACGTTGCTGCGAATATCCATCTTCATATCCTCGTGCATCCGGTACCGTTCAGCGGAAAAACCGCGGAAGCGCGCCCGCTTCCTTCTCCTTTTGGAGAATTGTTCATGGCGTCATTTAATCACCGAGCCCGGCCGCTGCTTGGTTGTAATGCGACATCGGCTTCGAAATTGACGACAGGATGCGGCAAGGCTGTGGCGGCCCGCCCCGATCAATCGCATCGCCGACTCTCCAGGCAATTATCGTCAATTGCGACATGGCGTAAAGCCCCGTTTTGCAAAGAGCTCGGCTGCCGGATGCCGATCACCGTCGCATTTGCGACATCCTCTTGCATCTGCCGGCAGCCGTGGCGCAGCCGGAACCGCGTTAACACCGCCTTAAGCATAGGACCCTATCCTTGCGATGAATCAGACCGACCGAAGAACGCGAACCATGGCCAGACTCCGCTATTTCGATGCGAAGGACACCAGCAGATTGCGGGAGCGGCAGCCGATTGCCGCCCATTCCGAATTCCTGCGCACCGGCCGCATCCCTCGCGAACGGCGGCACTGGCTGGCGGAGGAAAAGCGCTACCTTACCCATGACGAGGTCGCGGCAAAGACCGGCCGCAAGCTGCAGGTGGCCGGCGAAAAAACGCATCAGCACATCAACGGCTTTCACCACTCGATCCAGTTTCCGAAGATGGTCTTCCACCGGACGCTGGAGGACAGCCCACATCTCGGCTATTGCCATGTCACCGCCGCGCGCACGAAGTTTGCCCATTATGAAGACGTCAGCTGGGCCTTCTATATCGCCAACTTCTACTCCGACATCGGCGACAACGACAATTTCTTCCAGCGGATCGACGTCGGCTATTCCCGCATGTATTTCGCCGTCGCGATGAAGCCGGGCGAGGATTCCTCGGAAAAGATGACCATCGACCGGTCGGTGCGCGGCAATGGGTTGCTCTTCCGCACCCACGACCCACAGGCGGCGATCCGCAACGTCCTGTTGCTCGGCGCCCGCAACGAACAGCTGCGCGAAATCATCCGGCAGCTATAACAGCGATTGATCGGCGGCGGCGGAAAGCCTAATGACCTGCCGGGATCAATCCGGGCAGCACATGGCACGCATCATCGACATCAAGGCAGACAGGCAGGCGGCGCTCGAAGCGGCCTCAGCGGCTCTTGCCGACGGCTTCGCCATCGCCATGCCGACGGAGACCGTCTACGGCCTTGCCGCCGACGCCACCAACCCCGCCGCCATCACCCGCATCTACGAGACGAAGGGCCGGCCGCGCTTCAATCCGCTGATCTGTCACATGGCCGACCTTGCCATGGCCGAACATCATGCCGAGTTCGATCCGCTGTCGCGGGCGCTCGCCGAAGCCTTCTGGCCCGGTCCGCTGACGCTCGTGCTGCCGCTCAAGGCCGAAAGCCCGATCCATTCGCTGGCGACTGCCGGTCTCGACAGCGTCGGCGTGCGCGTGCCGAAGGGTTTCGCCGGCGCCCTGATCGGCGCTTTCGGGCGGCCGCTCGCAGCCCCGAGCGCCAATACCTCGGGCGCCATCAGCGCGACGAGTGCCGCCCATGTCGAGGCCGATCTCGGCGCGAAGATTCCGTTGATCCTCGATGCGGGCCCGAGCACGGTCGGCGTCGAATCGACGATCGTCAAGGTGGAAGGCGACCGGGTTAGGCTGCTTCGGCCCGGCGGCCTTGCGGCGCGCGAGATCGAGCATGTCGCCGGCAGGCCGCTGCTGCGCGCCAAAAAGGCATCGGCGGCCATCGAGGCGCCGGGCATGCTCGCCTCGCATTATGCGCCGGGCGCCAGCGTGCGTCTCAATGCGAGCGCCGTGGAACCCGGCGAGGCGCTGATCGCCTTCGGCGGTGCGGCGGTCGCGGGCGCGCGCGACGCACGCATCGTTCTCGACCTCAGCCCGCGCGGCGACCTTGCGGAAGCGGCGGCCAACCTTTTCGACTACATGAAGCGGGCCGATGCCAGCGGCGTTTCGAGCATCGCCTTTTCGCCCATTCCCGACGACGGCCTGGGCGAAGCGATCAACGACCGCCTGCAAAGGGCTGCCGCTCCCCGCGCGACTGACAAAGCTGATAGAAGCGACAGAGGATCGACCCGATGAGCAACCCCGGCATTTCAACCGATCTTCTCGACCGCTTCGCCGCCATCGTCGGCGACAAATACGCGCTGCGTGGCGAGGCCGACCTGGCGCCGCATCTCATCGAAAACCGCGGGCTCTATCACGGCTCCTCCCCTCTCCTCTTAAAGCCCGGCTCGGTCGAGGAGGTCTCTGTAATCATGAAACTCGCCACCGAGACCGGAACCGCAATCGTGCCGCAGACCGGCAATACCGGCCTCGTCGGCGGCCAGACGCCGCGCGCGGGCCAGTCCGATATCATCCTGTCGCTGGAGCGCATGAACAGGATTCGCGACGTCGATCCGGTAGCCAACGTGCTGGTCGCCGACGGCGGCGCCATTCTGGCCGATGTGCAGAAGGCGGCCGAGGCGCATGGGCGGCTGTTTCCGCTGTCGCTCGGCTCGGAAGGCTCCTGCCGCATCGGCGGCAATCTCTCCACCAATGCCGGCGGCACGGCGGTGCTTGCTTACGGCAATATGCGCCAGCTCTGTCTCGGCCTCGAAGTGGTGCTGCCGACCGGCGAGATCTGGGATGGCCTGCGTCGGCTGAAGAAGGACAATACCGGCTACGACCTCCGTGATCTCTTCATCGGCGCCGAGGGCACGCTCGGCATCATCACCGGGGCGGTGCTGAAGCTGTTTCCCCAGCCGCTCGGCCATCAGGTGGCATTCGCCGGCCTTAATTCGGTCGAAGACGCGCTCGGTCTCTTCAACCTTGCCGCCAGTCTCTGCGGCACCTCGCTCACCGGCTTCGAGCTGATGCCGCGTTTCGGGGTCGAGATCACCACGCGCCATATCGACGGGGTGCGCGATCCGCTGGAAGCGGCCTATCCCTGGTACGTGCTGATCGATATTTCGACGTCGGATTCGGCCGAGACGGCGGAGCGGATGATGAACGGCGTGCTCGAACAGGGTTTTGAGGCCGGTCTGGTGCTCGATGCGGCGATCGCCTCATCCGTCGCCCAGCAGAAAGCCATCTGGCACATGCGCGAGAGCATGTCGGATGCTCAGAAGCCGGAAGGCGGATCGATCAAGCACGACGTGTCCGTGCCGGTGTCGAGGATCCCGCATTTCATCGCCGAGGCCGAAGAGGCGGTCATTGCGGCCATGCCCGGAGCCCGCATCTGCGCCTTCGGCCATATGGGCGATGGCAATATCCATTACAATATTTCCCAGCCGATCGGCGCCGACAAAGCCGCCTTCATCGCCCGCTGGCGCGAAATGAACCACATCGTGCACGGGCTGGTGCTCGCCCAGGGCGGCTCGATCTCGGCCGAACACGGCATCGGCCAACTGAAGCGCGACGAACTGGCGGCGATCCGCCCGGCGATCGAAATCGAGCTGATGCGCCGCATCAAACGCGCTTTCGATCCGGCTGGTGTCATGAATCCGGGGAAGGTCGTCAGCCTCGACGTTTAAAGGTGGCGGTCGGGGGCGCCGGCGAGCCCGCCCCTCATCCGGCTGCCGCCACCTTCTCCCCGTAAACGGGGCGAAGGGACCGAGCCGCGACCTCTCCGGTCCTCGCGACGCTGTCGCAGCGCACGTCCCCTCGCCCCGCGAGCGGGGAGAGGGTTAGGGTGAGGGGCAGCCATCAATAACGAGCGTCGGGAACCCGCAACGCGATTTACTGAAATCACCTTTAGACGACCGCTATCAACCGCCGCCGGTCAGGATCTGCAGCGCCGGCGATTGCTGGGCGCTGTTCTGAACATCGTACATCGCGGTGAAGCGGCGCAGCAGCTTGTCGACCTTCTTCGGATCCTGGAGATCCTCGAGCTTGACGAAGCGGTTGATCAGATCGGCCTGCTTGGTGACGTCCATGCTCGATATCTGAGCCGGCAGGCTGTAGGCCGTCGTGATCACCTGATAGAGCGCCTTGTCGCCGAGGATTGAATAGATCGAAGTGATGCTCGGGGCCTTGCGGCTGAAATAGAGCGCCAGGCGCACACCGTCGTTGGTTTCGCCTTGCTGGGCTTCCAGCGTCTGCCTGACATAGAGCTCCTGGGTGTTCTCCTCGGCCGCCTTGTTCTGGATCGTGCCGATCTTGGCGCGGGTCAGATTGCCGTCCTTGTCGAAGTTGAAGGCGGCGACGATGTCCTGGAAGCGCGCATCGGCTTTGCTGTTCAGGTAGCTCTTCTTGTCGTCGGGGTCGGAGGTGAAGATCTTCTTCAGCGTCGCCTTGTCGTAATCCTTCGGGTCGAGGTTGTTCGCCTTCAGCACCAGATCGGTCAGGCGGCTGTCGTCGAGGAAATCGTCGAGCGACTTCACCTTGGCCATGCCCTTGGCAAAATAATCGACTTCGGCGGTCGCGTCCTTCGACGCCTTGTCCTTTACCGGGCCGGCCTTCAGCAGCATGGTCATATGCGCCTTGTAGTCGGTGGCGTATTTGGCCAGGGTCGCGTCGGGAAGCGCCTGGAAGGGTGACGCCGCCTTGCCGTCCGGTCCAAAATTGAAGGCGCGGGCGAGATTGGTGATGCGTTCGTCCTTCAGTGAGGCGATATAGCCATCCGGGTCATAAGCATCGCTCGTCAGAATCTTGCGCATCATCGAGCGCGGCACGTCCTGGTCGGTCAGGCCGAAGGCCTGCAGCGCCACATGATAGGGGTCCGGCAGATTGTCGTTGCTCTTCTTGAAATCGGCCGCGGCATTGGTGCGCAGGAAGTCGTTGACGCTCTTGATCTCGGCAGTATCGAGCAGGCTCGTGCTGTCGGCCATCATGCTCGAGTAGTTGTCGGCGACCTCCTCGATCGCCTCGTCGCGCTCGTCGTCATAGCGCGCCATATAGTTGTCATTGGTGGTCTGCGCCTGATCGGCCGTCTGCACCGAGCTGACGGCCGGCAGCGATCCATCGGCGGCGAAATTGAAATCGGCGTTGAGGTCGGCATGGCCGGCGGCTGCGGCAGCCGTCGCATCGGTCAGGATGCTCTTCAGGTCGGCGTCCGAGATGTTGAACGGCAGATTGTAGGTGCTCTTCAGGAAATTGGTGATGGCGGGATCGGCGATGAGCTCGTCGACATTGGCGATCGTCGCCATCCGGGAAGAATAATCGTCGGTGCGCGCTCCGGCGGCAATTTTCGTGTTGGTGATCTGGCTGGACGTCTGCGCAGCCAAGCCATCCTCGAGCGATCCGTCGGCCTTGAAGTTGAAGGCGGCGGCAACGTCGGCATAGGTGCCGGTGCCGCTCTGATCGGTCAGGATGTTGCGAAGATCGACGTCCGTGACGGTAGACGGGATGCCGTAGGCATTGCGCACGAAGTTGTTGAGCTTCTGGTCCGCCAGCAACTGATCGACGTTCGAGATTCCGGCGATGGTCGACTGGTAATAGACGGCCGCATTGTCGGCCTTGCTTGTCGTGTTGGCGCTTTGGGTGGCGGTCTGCGAGGCATAAAGGGTGGCGACAGACCCGTCCGTCTTGAAATTGAAGAGATCGTGAACGTCGCTATAGCCCTGGGCGCTGGCCGCCGCCGGATCGACGAGGAAAGTCCTCAGCGTCGCATCGGAAACACTGTCGGCGATCTGCATGCTTGTTCTGAGATAGCTGACCGCAACGGGATCGGACATGAGGTCGTCGACATTGGTGACATTGTCGATCATGGCGTTGAAGTGGGCGGCATTCGCCGCCGACTTGTCGGTCGTCGATTTCCGCTGCGTCTCTGTCTGGATCACCGAACCGTTGATCGAGCCATCCGCCTGGAAGTTGAAATCGGCATTGATATCGGCATGGCCCTGCGCGGCGGCATAGGCCGGGTCGGTCAGGATGTTCTTCAGATCGGCATTGCTGAAATCGGTGCCGAGACCATAGGCATCCTTGATGTAGCGCGCCATGTTTGCGTCGGCGAGCAGGTCGTCGACATTGGTGATGCCGCTCGATTGCGAGGTCACCTTATAGTAGTTGGCGGTCTGCGACGCCGCCGACGACAGCTTGTTCGCCTGCTCGATCGTCCGCACACGTGCCGTGTTCGAGGTCGAACCATCCGCCTTGAAGTTGAAGGCGTTGTAGACGTTGGTAAAGCCCATCAGCTGGGCATATCCGGGATCGGTCAGGACCGTGCGCAGTGCCGCAGCGGTGAAATCGGCGCCCATGCTGTAGGCGGTCTTGATGTACGAGGTCAGGCGGCTGTCGGCGACCAGATCGTCGACATTGGTGATCGTGCCGATCTTGGCGGTATAATAGGCCTTGTTGTATTCGGCCGCCGTCTTGCTGACATAGACAACGTCCGAACCGACCGAATTGTCGATGATGACGGACTGGGAATTCAGTGTGTAGGTCTCGATGACGGAGGCCTTCTGCGCCGCGGTCTGGGCGGTGCCGGTGACGGTGCCGTCGGCATTGAAGCTGAACTGGGCGGCAAGCGCCTTGTACTTGTCGCCGCCTTGCGTATTGACGACGCTTGCGGGGTCGCTGAGATCGCTCGTCAGCACCTGGCGCAGAAAATCCTTCGACGCATAGGTCGGATCGATTTTGAAGGTCTTCAGCACATAGGTGCGCAGCCTTGTGTTGTTGACCAGATCGTCGACGGTCTGCACGCTGTCGATATTGTTGCTGTAATAGGTGCTCTCGGCGGCCGACGCCTTGTCGGCATCAACAAAGGACTGCTTGTAGAGGCCGATGAGCTCGTCCTCCTGGGCGTCCGTCTGCACGTCCTTCTCGGGTGCGTTGAAATTGAAGGCGGCGGCGAATTCGCGGTAGCGCGCATCGGAGAGCTTGTTGGCGTAGCTGTTGGGATCGGTCAGATCGCTCTCCAACACCTTCTTCATGAACGCCTTGGCGTAAGTCATATCCTCGAGACCATAGGCCTTCATCGCATAGCTGTAGAGCTTGTAATCGCCGAGAAAGTCGTCGACCGAGGTGACCTTGTTGATATGGTCGGCGTAGTACTGCGCATCCTTCTTGACCGTCGCCTGCGACGCGACCTTGTTGAGGCTCGACGTCATATCCTTCGACAGGATCGAATAAGCGAGGGAAGCCGTAATCATCAAAAGCGCCCTTTTGGCAAAATCTCTAAAAGAACGACGAACTGCCGGTAAGCCCATTTTGCCACGCAAAACTTACCCGAGACTTACCTCTGGGTTGCGTCATTTCGGGACGGCACAGCGTTCACCTTCCGGAAACCCTGCCGGATTCGGTTTTGATAACCATCAGGGGAGGCAAAGTTTTCTTAACCGCAATTTTTAAGCTGTACGGAAGGGCGCCCGCCTATTGTCGGCCATAGAGGACGAAAAGTCCCGAGGAGAAGACCGCAAACCGGCTCTCAGGTAAGACAAGGGTAGAATGAAATGAACAATCCCGTTTTGAAGCCCGCTTGGGCTGGCACGACGCTGCGTCTCGATCCGTCCCGCTTCCCGCAGCAGGTCAGCTACGCCATCCATGATTGTTCGGATGACGTCAGCATCACCATAGACGAACGCGGCGCGGTCCTGCGCAAAGTCCTTCCCTCCAGCGGCCTGCCGCTCTCGATTGCCCTGCCGAAGCGTGTCTTCAAGGGTGTCGCCGCCCGCGCCATCGACCATGGCGACGGCGAGGTGACCGTCACGCTCGAACTCCACCATGCCGACCCGGAGCTCTGCATTCCGCTGCTGGTTGCCCATGATCTCAGCGATATCGCCGCCGACTGGCGCAGCTGGTCCGAGGCCTTCCGCATTCCGATGCTGATGGTCGAGGCCGACGGCGTGGCGCGGCCGCTCGAAGACCACATCGGCGCCCTGCGCACCGGCGATCTGAAGCCGCGCCGTCGCCATTCCTACTTCGCCAATCGTCGTCCGCGCTTCCTGGTGCGCCGCACCACCGGCCAGCTCGGCGTCGCCATGCGGATCGAAGGCAAGGAAATCATCGCCCGCAATTGAGCGGCATCGCGACGCT
The DNA here is from genome assembly GCF_003939025.1 of Rhizobium sophoriradicis. Taxonomy (GTDB): domain Bacteria; phylum Pseudomonadota; class Alphaproteobacteria; order Rhizobiales; family Rhizobiaceae; genus Rhizobium; species Rhizobium sophoriradicis. Next base: position 139,747 of record NZ_RQIH01000009.1, on the reverse strand, counting down.
TGGTTTTCGCAAACATTAAGACCCGGCGCCCGCGCCGGGTTTTGTCGTTTCACTCGCCGTTCCATTCAGGGAATGGCGAAGAGCAGCGAGATGAACAGGCCGAAGAAGATGATCAGGCCGACGCGGTTGTTCGACTTGAAGAGCACCAGGCATTGGGCGGCATCCTCGATATCGAGCCGGACGATCTGCCAGGCGAACATGCCGGCCGCGCCGAGCAGCGCCAAGAAAGCGATGAGATTGGCGCCGGCAAGCGCGAAGGCGACAAACATCAGCACCAGCGTCAGCCCGTAAAGGCCGATCAGGCACGCCCTCGTCCTATCGCCGAACAGCCGGGCGGTGGAGCGGACGCCGATCAGCTCGTCATCCTCCTTGTCCTGATGGGCATAGATCGTGTCGTAACCGATCGTCCAGGCGACGGAGGCGGCATAAAGCAGGACGGAGGCGAAGGAAATCTCGCCCAAAATGCCGGCCCAGCCCATCAGCGCGCCCCAGGAAAAGGCAAGGCCGAGGTAGAATTGCGGCCAGTCGGTGAAACGTTTGGCGTAGGGATAAAGCGCAACGATGCCGAGCGAGAGCAGACCCAGGAAGACGGTGAACCAGTTGAACTGCAAGAGCACGAAAAGCCCGACCAGCGCCTGCAGGCCGATGAAGATTTTCGCGTGGGCGCGTGTGACGCGGCCGGAAGGCAGCGGGCGCGAACGGGTGCGCGCCACCTGCATGTCGATCTCGTGATCGACCAGATCGTTGTAGGTGCAGCCGGCGCCGCGCATGGCGACGGCGCCGATGAAATAGAGGATAAGGTGGGAGACCAGCAGGCTGCCGGAATAGAGCCCCTCGTCGATCGCCGCATTGGCGGCAAGGGTCGCCGACCAGAAACACGGCCACATCAGCAGCTGCCAGCCGATGGGGCGGTCCCAGCGGGCGAGCTGCGCATAGGGCCAGAGCCATGGCGGCAGGATCCGGTAAACCCAGTTGTCGGAAGGCGCGTCGGAAACGCGGTCGTTGAAGTCGCCAGTATCTTGCATGCCGCCATCTAGCGACCGGCCGGCGATCCGGTCAAGAAGCGATCGCCGCCTGCCACGTGCATGCTCTTTGGGATCGGACTCGATTCAGGGATTAATTTTGCGGCGATTCAAGATCCTGCAGCGCCCGCGTACCTAAAGAGACGCGCGGGCGCCGGCAATCACTGCAGCGAAAAATTGAACTTGTAGGTCGCCGAAACGCCGATCAGGAGCTGGTTCTTCGAGCCGCGCTCGCGCACCAGGCTGCTGTCGGCGGCGGGACCGGCCAGCCGCTTGTACTCAAGGAAGGAGCTTGCCGACAGGTTTTCCGTCGCCTTCCATGTCAGCGCCGCGCCGGCGCCATAGGATTGAATGCCCGAGGAGGGTTTGTAGGGATCGAGGCCGCTTGCCGCGGCGTGCTTGGCGCTGACACCGTAATAGGCGTCGTAATAGCCGCTTGTCGCAAATGTCGCGCGCGGACCGCCCGACAGCTGCAGGTCGGGTGCAATATCGGTAAAGGCATCGACGGCAAGATCGGCGACGACGCCGTCATGGGAGCGGATGCCCTGGCGGACCTCGGCGCGGGCGCGCAGGAAATCGGTCGGATAGACCTCGACGAAGCCGCCGGCCTCAGCACCCCACTTGACCTTCCTAAAGCCCTTGAGCTCATGGCCATCACCGTCATCGCGCGACGGCACGAACCTGCCGACGATGCCGGCGCGGAGGGCGCCCTTGTCGATCAGGGCGAAGGAGGGATTGTCGTTGCGCGAGGAAAAGCGCGGGCCGGCGCCCTGCCGACCGACCGAGATCAGCGGGCTGAACTTGAACTCGTTGCGCGACGCGCCTTCGAATTTCGGGGCGGAAAAGCCGGCGACGCCGACGTTCAGATACCAGTCGCCCGACCAGAAATGCTGGCCGCTTTCCTGTGCGGCCGCGGGAGCGATGGATGAAAAGGCAATAAGGAAAGAGATCGATACGACTGATCGATGAAACACGTCCGCACTCCAGAAACGCAAAACAAAGCCGCGGATGGCGGCGGTGGCTACATTTATCGTGAGGTCGTTACGCCAATGTTAACCACGGCAAGCAAAGGCTGCTATTGAAAGCTGTGCCGTGCGGCCCCCTCATCTGCCTGCCGGCATCTTCTCCCCGAGGGGAGAAGGGAATCGCGGCAACGTCTCGTTCCCCAGGACCTTAGCTAGGAGTGACGGCGGTGCCGCTCGCTCCCTCTTCTCCCCTCGGGGAGAAGGTGGCCCGAAGGGTCGGATGAGGGGGCCGCAGGCACGGCGCCAACGACGATTTGGTCATCCTGAACCGACCTCACCGCAGTCTCGCTCTGCAGCCGGTCTATCTCTGGTTCCACCGGCGAATGACCGGCTCTGTCAGATCGTGCTCAAAACCGAGCACGCTGATAGAAGCAGTATCAAGCACAAAATGCGCGCCGCCTTCGGGTGGCAGGCCGAGCCAGCGGGCGGCGAGCACGCGCAGGAAATGCGAGCTCGAGAAAATCAGGATGTTCGCACTCACTTGGCGAAGCGCCTCGACGACGGCGTCGGCGCGGGCGCCGATATCGGCGGGTGTTTCGCCATTCGGGCAGCCATCGCGAAAGAGCTGCCAGCCGGGGCGGTCGGCCAGGATTTCCTTGGTGGTGATGCCTTCATAGGCGCCGTAGTCCCATTCGGCGAGATCGTCGCGGATCACCGCGCCCGATCCGAAGCCGGCGAGCGCGCAGGTCTTGCGGGCGCGCGCGGAGGGGCTCGACCAGACGGCAGCGAAGGATAGGCCCGAGAGCCGTTCGGCAAGCTTGCCGGCGGCGGCCTCGCCCACCTCAGTCAGCGGAATGTCGCTGCGTCCGGTGTGACGCCCCGACCGGCTCCATTCGGTCTCGCCGTGGCGGACGAGGTAGATCTCGGGAAACGCACTGCTCATCCGCATGTCCTTTCATCAGGTCCGACCACTGCCGCTCAGAATGTCACCTTTTCCAGCGGCGCGCGCCGCGCCTCAAATTCCTTCAGCCTGGCTTCGTTCTCTGCGATGTAATTGCGATTGTTGGGAACGGCGAACTGGTTCTTGGCGATCTGGATCTGCAGGATGAAGAGCTCGTCCCAGCGGAAGCCCATCTCGGAACCGGCGAGATAAAATTCCCACATGCGGAAGAACTGCTCGTCGTAAAGCGCCACCGCTTCGGCCTTGCGCGCCACGAAACGCTCGCGCCAATGGCGCAGCGTATAGGCATAATGCATCGGCAGGATCTCAATATCCTTGACGAGCAGCCCGGCCTTCTCGAGCGGCGGCACGACTTCGCCGACGGACGGAATATAGCCGCCGGGGAAAATATACTTCTCGATAAAGGCATTGGTGCCGAAGCTCGGCTTCGGACGGCCAATCGAATGCAGCACCATGACGCCATTGTAATCGAGGAGATCAGAGACCTTGCGGAAGAAATTGGCGTAATTGCCGATGCCGACATGTTCGAACATGCCGACCGAGACGATGCGGTCGAACTTTTGGCCGGTCATGCTGCGATAGTCCTGCAGCTCGAAACGCACGCGGTCGGCAAGGCCGCGTTTTTCGGCGCGCGTACGGGAGACCTTGAGCTGTTCTTCGCTGAGCGTAATGCCGGTAAACTCGGCGCCCTCCGTCGCCTCGGTCAGATACATGCCCATGCCGCCCCAGCCGGAGCCGATCTCCAGAATGCGCTGGTTCGGCGCAAGCAGGAGCTTGGCGGCGATATGGCGTTTCTTGGCGAGCTGCGCCTCGTCGAGACTGATGCCCGGCGGTTCGAAATAGGCACAGGAATATTGCCAGTCCTCGTCGAGAAAAAGATCGAAGAGCTTGGCCGACAGGTCGTAGTGATGGGCGACGTTGTGCTTGTTGCGATTGACCGGCAGGCGGCTCTTCAACTGCTGCCAGGCAATGCGGCCGACGAGCAGTGCTGCCATCTTGAAATCGAAGATCTCGTTGGTGGTGTTCTGTTTCACCAGCGACAGGAAATCATAGATGTTGCCCTGTTCGAGAATGAACCGGCCCTGCATGTACATTTCGCCGAGCTTCATCGTCGGGTCGCGCCGGATGGCGTCCTCCGCCTCCTGGTCGGCAAGGCGGGCGACAACGGTCTCACCGCTGCCGTCGCCGATATCATGGGTCTCGCCATTGGCAAGGGTAAGCTTCAACGAACCCTTGCGGATGATTTGCTGCACGATCGATAGGAATGCCGACGCCATGGACGCCTCGCAGATGTGACAGGGTGGTCACATCAACTTAAGCGATCTCTTTCGCCTTACAAGCGCCGGATCTAGCACTCCGTTCAGAACGCTGCCAAATTGTTGCATTTTTGCCGAAATGCCGGCTAAACCCTTATTTTCGCTTCATCGCTTCGGCCAGTGCGGCGCCGAAGGCACCCTGGCTCTCCTGTTTCGGCGCAGCAGGCCGGCGCTCGTTCTGCGGCCGCGAGCCCTGGTTTCCGCGAGAATCACCACGCGGCGGCGCTGCGGAACCATCATCTCGTTTCATCGACAGAGCGATGCGCTTGCGCTTGGCGTCGACCTCGACGACCCGCACCTTGACGACATCGCCGGCCTTGACGACCTCATGGGGATCCTTGACGAAGCGATCAGCGAGCTGGGACACATGCACGAGACCATCCTGGTGCACGCCGATATCGACGAACGCGCCGAAGGCAGCGACATTGGTCACCGTTCCCTCAAGCACCATGCCGGGCTTGAGATCGGAAATTTCGTTGACGCCCTCGGCAAAGGTCGCGGTCTTGAAGCTCGGACGCGGGTCGCGGCCGGGCTTTTCCAATTCGGCGATGATGTCGCGAACCGTCGGCAGGCCGAATTTCTCGTCGACGAACTGGCGCGGATCGATCGCTTTCAGCACGGCGCTGTCGCCCATCAGAGCCCTGAGATCACGGCCGCAGGCGGCGACGATCTTCTTGGCGACGCCATAGGCCTCCGGATGCACCGAGGAGGCATCGAGCGGCTCCTTGCCGTTCGGGATGCGCAGGAAACCGGCGCATTGCTCGAAGGTGCGGCCGCCGAGCCGGGCAACCTTCAGCAGATCCTTTCGCGTCTCGAAACGGCCCTCACTGTCGCGGTGGCGGACGATGGCGTCGGCGATCGAGGGCCCGAGGCCGGAAACGCGGGCGAGCAGCGGCGCCGACGCGGTGTTGAGATCGACGCCGACGGCGTTCACCGCGTCTTCGACCACGGCATCGAGCGAACGCGACAGCTTCTGCTGGTCGACATCGTGCTGATACTGGCCGACGCCGATCGACTTCGGCTCGATCTTGACGAGTTCGGCCAGAGGATCCTGCAGACGCCGGGCAATCGAGACGGCGCCGCGCAGCGACACGTCGAGATCGGGAAACTCGGCCGCTGCGGTCGCCGAGGCGGAATAGACCGAGGCGCCGGCTTCCGAGACGATGACCTTGGTCGGCTTCGGCGCCGGCAGTTCGGCCAGCATGTCGGCCACCAGCTTTTCCGTTTCGCGGCTGCCGGTGCCATTGCCGATCGAGATCAGCTCGACATTGTGCTTGCGGATCAGCGAGGCGAGCTCGACCTGGGCGCCGCGCACGTCGTTCCTCGGCTGGAACGGATAGACGGTCGAGGTCGCCACCACCTTCCCAGTGCCGTCGACGACGGCAACCTTGACGCCGGTGCGGATCCCGGGATCAAGACCCATGGTCGCGCGCGAGCCGGCGGGGGCGGCGAGCAGCAGGTCCTTGAGATTGCGGGCGAAGACATGGATCGCCTCCTCTTCTGCCCGCTCGCGCAGCTCCCGCATCAGATCGAGCGACAGCGACATGGAAAGCTTGACGCGCCAGGTCCAGCTGGCGACCTCCATCAGCCAGCGGTCGCCGGGACGGGTCGCGCCGATTTCGTAGGCTGATGCAATCATGCGTTCGACCGGCTTGTTCGGCGAGGCGGTCTCGGCATCGGCTTCGATCGTCAGTGTCAGCACTTCCTCGTTCCAGCCGCGCAGCATGGCGAGCGCCCGGTGGCCGGGCGCCGTCGCCCAGCGTTCGGAATGGTCGAAATAGTCGGAAAATTTTTCGCCCGTCGCCTGCTTGCCGTCCACGACCTTGGCCTTCAGCAGCGAGGCCTGGCGCATATGGGCGCGCAGCCTGCCGAGCAGATCGGCATTTTCGGCAATGCCTTCGGCGATGATGTCGCGCGCGCCTTCGAGCGCCGTCTTCACATCGGGCACATCAGCGGTGACGAAGCCCTCGGCGAGCGCCGCCGGTTCCCGGCCACGTTCGGCAAGGATCGCTTCGGCAAGCGGGCCGAGGCCGCGTTCGCGGGCGATTTCGGCGCGGGTGCGGCGCTTCGGCTTATACGGCAGATAGAGATCCTCGAGCTCGGCCTTGGTCTCGGCGCCGGCCACTTTGGCCATCAGCTCGTCGGTCATCTTGCCCTGGCCGGTGATCGATTCGACGATCGCGGCGCGCCGGGCTTCAAGCTCGCGCAGATAGACCAGCCGCTCGGCGAGATTGCGCAGCTGCGTGTCGTCGAGCCCGCCCGTCACTTCCTTGCGGTAACGGGCGATGAAGGGCACGGTGGCGCCCTCATCGAGCAGCTCGATGGCGGCCTTGGCCTGATCCGGCCGGGCGTTGATTTCGGCCGAGATGCGGGCTGCGAGAAAACGGAGGTCAGCGGCCATGGGATTTCCTGTGTCGACGAAAGTTGCGGGACCATAGCGGCGAAAAGCGGCAAGGCAATGCCCGACTGTGGTTTCCACAGCGCAAGTTATTGGATTGGGGGATCATCGGCAGGCGTGTTGCCGTGTGGCCCCTCATCCGCCCTGCCGGGCACCTTCTCCCCGATGGGTAGAAGGGGAGGTGCGGCAGCGGCTTATGCTTGCCGCTGCCCTTTGCGATGGAGGAAAAGCGGTGCGGCATATCCCTTCTCCCCTCGGGGAGAAGATGCCGGCAGGCAGATGAGGGGGCTACACGGCAACACGCCTGAAGGGTCGCCCCTACCCTTCGCTCTCTTCCGTTTTTGCGGTTGTGCAGATGCGGCATTCTTTGATAGCAGAAGCAACGTTTTGGATCGCCCTGCCCGCGGGCGCAAGGAAAAGTGTGACATGCCAAACCTTCTTCTCGAACTCCGCTCCGAAGAGATCCCGGCCCGCATGCAGCGCAAGGCTGCCGGCGACCTGAAGAAGCTCGTCACCGATGCGCTTGTCGAAGCGGGTCTGTCCTATGAGGGCGCGCGCGAATATTGGACACCGCGGCGGCTGGCGCTCGACATTCACGGCCTGACGGCGCGCTCGGCCGACGTGCGCGAAGAGCGCAAGGGACCGCGCACCGACGCCAATGAGAAGGCGATCGAAGGTTTTCTGCGCGGCGCCGGCCTTTCCTCGGTCTCCGAGGCGCAGGTGGTCAGCGATCCGAAGAAGGGCGATTTCTACGTCGCGGTCATCTCCAAGCCCGGCCGCGCGGCGGAAGAGATCGTCGCAGAGGTGATGCCCGGCATCATCCGTGATTTTCCCTGGCCGAAGTCGATGCGCTGGGGCAAGGCCTCGTCCAAGTCCGGCGCGCTGCGCTGGGTGCGGCCGCTGCAATCGATCGTCTGCACCTTCGGCCCCGAACATGAGGAAACCACCGTCATCCCCTTCGAGATCGACGGCATCACCGCCTCCAACATCACCTACGGCCACCGCTTCCATGCGCCCGAGGCGATCACCGTCCGGCGCTTCGACGATTATGCGGCGAGCCTGGAAAAGGCCAAGGTCATCCTCGATGCCGAGCGGCGCAAGGACATCATCCTGCACGACGCACGCGATATCGCTTTTGCCAACAGGCTGGAGCTGGTGGAGGATGAAGGCTTGCTGGAGGAAGTCTCCGGCCTCGTCGAATGGCCGCAGGTGCTGATGGGCTCCTTCGAAGAGGATTACCTCTCCATCCCCTCGGAAATCATCCGGCTGACGATCAAGACCAATCAGAAGTGCTTCGTCACGCGCAAGCAGGGCGAGGAGACGCTGTCGAACCGGTTCATCCTCGTCTCCAACATCCAAGCGCATGACGGCGGCAAGGAAATCGTCCACGGCAACGGCAAGGTGGTGCGGGCCCGGCTTTCGGACGCGCTGCATTTCTGGAAGCGCGACCAGGGCAACCTGCCGGATCTCGAAACGCTCGCAGCTTCGGCGGCAAAGTTCGGCCTCGACCTGAAGAAGCCGCTCGACCAGCGCATGGCCAAGCTCGACGCTCTCGACGTGACCTTCCATGCCAAGCTCGGCACGCAGGGCGCGCGTGTCGCCCGCATCCGGGCGCTGGCCAAGGAATTGGCTGCCGTCACCGGCGCCGATGCGGCGCTCACCGATCGCGCCGCCGTGCTCGCCAAGGCCGATCTGCGCACCGAAGCCGTCGGCGAATTCCCCGAACTGCAGGGCCTGATGGGCCGCAAATATGCGGTGCTGCAGGGCGAAAACGCCTCGGTTGCTACGGCCATCGAGGATCACTACAAGCCCCAAGGCCCGTCCGACCGGGTGCCGGAAGACAAGGCGGCGATCACGCTGGCGCTTGCCGACAAGCTCGACACGCTGACCGGCTTCTGGGCGATCGACGAAAAGCCGACCGGCTCCAAGGACCCGTTTGCGCTGCGGCGGGCAGCCCTCGGCGTCGTCAGGATCCTGCTGGAGCGAAGGGTTCGCCTGCCGCTGCTGGCGACGACAAGGGATGGCGACCTGCTCTCCTTCTTCCACGACCGCCTCAAGGTCTATCTGCGCGATCAGGGCGCCCGCCACGATCTCATCGACGCCGTGCTGACGCCCGATGCCGACGACCTCTTGATGGTGGCGCGCCGCGTCGAAGCGCTGACGGCCTTCATCACCTCGGAAGACGGCAAGAACCTGCTTGCCGGCACCAAGCGCGCGACGCAACTGCTCGCCGCCGAGGAAAAGAAGGGCACGGTCATTGCCGACGGCGTATCGCCGGCACTCCTGAAGCTCGACGCCGAGAAGGAACTGTTCGCCGCCATATCAGCTGCCTCGAAGGATGCGGCGGATGCCGTGGCCGGGGAAGATTTCCGCTCGGCGATGGAAGCTCTGTCCAAGCTGCGCGGCCCGGTCGACCGCTTCTTCGAAGAGGTGCTGGTCAACGACGAGGACGCCGCCATCCGCGCCAACCGCCTCGCTTTGCTCCGGCTGATCCGAGAAGCGACGGGAACGGTTGCGGATTTCTCGAAGATTTCGGGGTGATATTCGGCTTCTTCCAGTGTCGATGCAGTGCGGTCTCGCAAAATATCTGCCCCTCACCCTAACCCTCTCCCCGCCCGCGGGGAGAGGGGACGTGCCCTACGGAAGGTGAACGAGGAACAGAAAGGTAGCCGCTAGTCCCTTCTCCCCGCAGGCGGGGAGAAGGTGCCGGCAGGCGGATGAGGGGCGGATACGGTTCGCTACCTATTGAACAACCCGCCCACCCCGACACTGGCATTATCTCCGCCGTGGCGTTATCAAACAGGCATGCAAAATAGGATTCTCGTCAGCGCCTGCCTTATGGGCCACGCCGTCCGCTATGACGGGCGGGCGAAGCCGTTGGTGCATCCCGCGATCGAGCGCTGGCGCGCCGAGGGGCGGCTGGTGACGATCTGTCCGGAAATGTCGGCGGGCATGCCGGTGCCGCGGCCGCCGGCGGAGATCGCCGGCGCGGCAACGGGCGAAGAGGTGCTGGCCGGCACAGCTCGGGTCGTCGAGCTGACCGGCGGCGATGTGACGGCAGAGTTTCTGCAGGCGGCGGAAAATGCCGTGGCGCTCGCACGGCAAACCGGCTGCCGCTATGCCCTGCTCATCGACGGCAGCCCGTCCTGTGGCTCGGACTTCATCTATGACGGCAGTTTTTCCGGCCGTAAGCAGGCCGGCAATGGCGTGACGGCCGCCGCGCTGAAGGCGGCCGGTATCGAGGTGTTTTCCGATCGCGAAATAGAGCGACTGGTCGAGCTCGTTTCCGAGTGATCTTCCAAAAAGGCACGGCCGCCGGAAACCCGACGGCCGCTGAGGCTTTGCTGATGAAAAAACCCGGTCGCCCGCGCGCCGTTCAGGCGGCGCGGCGGCCCTGATGCATTGTCGGGGCAGCGCTTTGGTCATTGACCCGGAAGCCGCGAATCAGGTCGATCAGTTCGTCGGTGTCGCTGGCGAGTGTCTCGGCCGAGGCGGTGGTCTCTTCGGCCATGGCGGCATTCTGCTGGGTGGCGGCGTCGAGCTGGTTCATCGACGAGGAGATCGAGCGCAGCGTCGTGTCCTGTTCGGAGGCGCTGTGGGCGATCTTGGCCACAATCTCGTTGGCCGCCTTGACCTGGTCGGAGATGCGTTTCAGCGCCGCGCCTGCCTCGCCGACCAGCCGGACGCCATGGTCGACCTGGCTGGAGGAGCGGGCGATCTGGTCCTTGATCTCCTTTGCCGCGGCGGCCGAGCGCTGGGCGAGCTCGCGCACTTCCTGGGCTACGACCGCAAACCCCTTGCCGCTTTCACCGGCACGAGCGGCCTCGACGCCGGCATTCAGCGCCAGCAGGTTGGTCTGGAAGGCGATCTCGTCGATGACGCCAATAATCTTGGTGATCTCCGACGATGATTTCTCGATCCCGCTCATCGCCTCGATCGCCTGGCCGACGATCGCATCGCTATGGGTGGCCTCGGTGCTGACGGCGTGGACGCGCTTGCTTGCCTCATGAGCGCCATCGGCCGTCTGGCGGACGGCGACGGTGAGCTCGTCGAGGGCGGCAGACGTCTCTTCCAGGCTGGCGGCCTGGCGCTCGGTGCGCTGCGAGAGCTCGTTGGAGGCGCGGCGGATCTCTTCCTTGCTCGTGCCGATATCGGTGCCCTTGGCGCTGACCTTGGCCATGGCGGCTTCGAGATGCGACAGCGCATCGTTGAAATTGTCGCGAAGGGCGGCGTATTTCTGGCCAAGTTCGGCGCAGCGGACGGTGAGATCGCCGCGGGCGATCAGCTCCAGAGCCTGGCCGATCGTCGTCACCACGCGGGCCTGGAGGGCCGCCTCGTCCTGCTGCTGGCGAAGGTTGTTTTCGCGCTCGTTTTCGAGCGCCAGCTGCTGGGCCGCCTCGCGATCCGACATCTGATGGCGCTCCCTGATCTTTTCCTGCAGCGACAACGTCGCCTTGGCCATCATCCCGACTTCATTGTTCATGGCGGTGTGCGGAATGGCGATGGAAACGTCCTCCTCGGCTACTGCCTTCAGGGCAGCATGGACGTTGTTGAGGGGGCCGGAAATGCCGCGGATGACGATGTAGGCGGCCGTCATGGCAAGAAAGAACAGAACGATACTGCCGGTCAATGCGGTCAGGATCGTGCTGTTTACCTGAGCATCGAGATCATCCATGTAGACGCCGGTGACGACGACGACCTTCCAGGGTTCGAAGGCCTGTCCATAGGCCGTCTTGCGGAAATCACCGGCGGGCTGGCCCGGTTTGCTGGTGGAATAAAATTCGACGAGACCGCCGCCTTGCTGCCCGAGCTTCACCAACTCTTCGCGATAGAGCTTGCCCTTGCTGTCCGGCTGGCCCTTCAGGTTCTGCCCGACTTTCGCGGCGTCGTAGTGGAACATCATCTTGACGTCGTAGCTATAACCGAAAAAATAGCCGTCTGGGTCGTATTTCATGCCGTTGACGGTGGTGTAGGCCTGCTTCTGGGCGTCTTCCAGAGTCATCTCGCCTGCCGTCACCTTGGCCTGGTAGAGCTTGAGAATGGAGATCGCCGACTGAACCTCGGCGCGGAGCATGTCGTAACGCTCCTTGTATATCGCACCGACCGAGGAGCGGATCTGCAGGGACGTGGCGACCGCGAAGGCGATCATCAGTCCGGCGACCAGCACTATGAGCTGTTTGGATATTTTCAGATTTTTCATGACGCCTCGCAACGGGAATGGTGGGATTCATTCCGGTGCGGTCTTCTACCGCCTGTGCGAGCGCGCCAAACAAGACGACGCGTCTACCGCTGCTAAAAACAACATGCTGCGACCGGGTAAGTAACCATTAATGCTCACCCCATAAGAAATCTTTAATTTAGCTGTTCTCGATAGGGTTTTCCCTAAAAATCCAGGGGTAAAATTGCATTCGATTTTACCTGCCGTCAAAACATGAATGCACCCTCGCTGCTCATCGAGGGTGCATTCGATCCACCGGTGGTGGAACCCCAAACGATCGAAACCTTGATCAGGCGGGGCAGGGAACTTTGTCTTCAAGCCGGACGCAAAACGGGAATTGTTTCAGAAACGCAGCTTGAAATCGGAAACGTTGAGGGTCGCCGGTTGTTCCGCCATGCCGGCGGCAACAGGCTTGTCGTCGCCGCCGATGACGGCCGCAGTCGTCGCATTCATATCGACGCCTTCGGCAGGCGGAGCCGGCGGCGCGGCGGCCATCATCGCTTCCGGGGTCGCCTTGCTGACGAAGACCACGGGCGAGCCGCCCATCCAGCTTTCGGTGCGATAGATCTTCTTTTCGCCGCCGACATCGCGAATCTCGGTCGCCTGCACGGCGCCGGGCTTAAGCTCCGGCACCGTATAATCCTTTTTGGCAACCTCGACCTGCAGCGGCGGGCAGTCGGCGCAGCTTTCGGTGACGATGCTGCCCTCGGCAGCGCGCGGCGCAGCCTGGCCGATCACCTCGATCGAGGAGGCCATTGCCGAACCCGCCATCAGCAGGATTGCCGCACCGAGGAAAATCTGACGCATGAAGGCTGCTCCGTCTCACTATGACAGCGGTATAACGCAGCTTTGTTTCCATCCCGTCAGGGGAAAGGGTAAAAATTTAACGAAGGCGCCGGTTTATACGTGATATCAGGCCTTTTCACGCTCGATCGCCCGCCAGCCGATGTCGCGCCGGCAGAAGCCGTTATCCCAGCGGACCTTGTCGAGCAGGGCGTAGGCGCGTGTGCTTGCTTCGGCGACCGTGCCGCCCGTCGCGGTGACGTTCAGCACGCGGCCGCCGGTTGCCACCAGTACACCGTCCTTCAGGCCCGTGCCGGCATGAAACACTTTCTCGCCGTCCGCTGCCTCGGGCAGCGCCAGGATCGGCGTGTTCTTCTCGTAAGCGCCGGGATAGCCCTTCGAGGCCATGACCACGGTCAGGGCCGGATCGTTGCTCCATTCGGCGCTGACCTGATCAAGCGTGCCGTTGGCGGTGGCGAGCAGCAGCGGCAGCAGATCGCTCTTCAGCCGCATCATCAGCACCTGGCATTCCGGATCACCGAAACGGACATTGTATTCGATGAGCTCCGGTCCCTTGTCGGTGATCATCAATCCGGCAAAGAACACGCCGGAGAAGGGATGACCACTCTCGGCCATGCCGCGCATCGTCGGCTCGATGATCTCCTTCATGGTGCGCTCGACCATTTCGGTGGTCATCACGGGTGCCGGCGAATAGGCGCCCATGCCGCCGGTATTGATGCCGGTATCGCCCTCGCCCACCCGCTTGTGATCCTGGGCGGTTGCAAGCGGCAGAGCGTTCTTGCCGTCGCAGAGGCAGAAGAAGCTTGCCTCCTCGCCATCGAGATAGGCTTCGACGACGACTTCGGCGCCCGCGGCACCAAAAGCGCCCTCGAAACAGTCGTCGACGGCAGCAAACGCCTCGTCCAGGGTCATCGCAACAGTCACACCCTTGCCGGCGGCCAGACCGTCTGCCTTGACGACGATCGGCGCGCCCTGAGCGCGGATATAGGCTTTGGCCTTCGGCGCATTGTTGAAGCGCTGATAGGCTCCGGTGGGGATGCCGTAGCGGGCGCAAATATCCTTGGTGAAGCCCTTGGAGCCTTCGAGCTGGGCGGCGGCGGCGGAGGGACCGAAGACCGCCAGTCCATCGGCGCGCAGCCGGTCGGCGAGGCCGGCAACGAGCGGCGCTTCTGGCCCGACGACGACGAAATCGATCGCCTTCTCCCTGCAGAAGGCAGCCACAGCTTCATGATCCTCGACATCGACCGGCACGAGGACAGCGTGTTCGCCGATGCCGGGATTGCCGGGGGCGGCGTAGAACTCGCTCATCAACGGCGATTGCGCCAGCTTCCAGGCGAGCGCGTGCTCGCGTCCGCCCGATCCGATCAACAGAACCTTCATGCGCGACCCCTTTCCTGTTCCGTCAGGCGGTTAAGGGCCAAGGGCGGAAAGGTCAAGCGAGAAAGCTTACCAGCCGCCGCCACCCCCGCCTCCGCCACCGCCGCCGGAGAAGCCGCCGCCGGAGAAGCCGCCACTGGAAAAACCGGAGGATGAACTCGACGGCGGCGAGGGTATCGTCGAAGCAATGGTCGAGGCCATCGACGAGGAGAAGCCGCCGACGTGGTCGGAGAAGCTGCCGCTGTCGAAATCGCCGGAGTACCAGGAGGGATCATAGGCCGCGGCCGCGCCGGCGGCAGCGGCCGCAAGCCAGGTCTCAAAAGTGCGCGACCACGGTTTTTCGACGCCCAAAGCCACGGCGTAGGGCAGCAGCGTCTCGAAATGCTGCGGCGACATTTCAGGCGCGCCCGCCATGTTCATGCGGTCCTTCTCGGCAAGCGTCAGATATTGCCGCAGGCCGTCAATGCCGTCCATCATCCTGGCGCCGAGCGGGGTCGGCGCGCCCATAATGAAGAAATAGAGGATGTTGAGCAGCACGATGCCGCCGATCGCAAAGAGCATCGGAGTCTCGTGCAACTCCACGAGCGACGAGGCAAAGGAGAGTACGCTGAGCAGAAGGATGCTGACCCCGGCGAAAACAATAATTGATGTCACCACGAGTGCGACGATCCTGCCGAACAGCGACCTGCCGCGATAAAGCAGCCGGGTGAACCTGGCGACGAAGACGGCAATGAAGGCCGAGATGGCGACCGGAATGAGCATCAGCACGACCGTATCGGGCTCCAGCGACCCGACAATGAACGGCGCCGCCAGGAAGACGGCACTGAGCGCGATGCCGCCGATAGTGTAGCCGATGTTGGAATTGTAATATTTGCCGCGGTGTTCCTTCTCGATCGCCGAGCGGAAGGCTTGACCCACCGATTTCACATGCTCGCCATTGGCTTTGTCGATCGTCAGCGTCCTGCCTGCGGCGCCGGCGGCTTTCAGGAGTTCGGTTTCGCCGGCCTGCAATTTTTGCCTGTCGAGCGGTCTGCCGGTGCCGCGTATGGTGATCGAGTTCTTGAGATCTTCGAGCTTGACGTAACCGCGGACAGCCAGATCGAGGGCGGTTGCGGCAAGCGCGGTCCAGCCCCCACCGGAAAAGCCCTTATTGTTGATATAGTTGACCAAGGCCGGCGAGATGCCCTCCGGCGCATCCCAGCGCGGCACGACGACACCGCGGGCGGGATCGCGGCCGACCTTCAGCCATGATCTCGCATAATAGCCGAAAACCAGGATCAGGCCGCCGAAGCCGATGAAATAATCGCGGTTATCCTTCAGCCACCATGTGCTCTCCATATCCTTGGTCGGCGGATCGATCGACCCTTTCGGCATGCGGATCGCGAAAGTCAGGCCGTCACTGGGGTGGAGCGTTGCGGTGGTGGAAAAGACAATGCCGGCTGCGGTTTGGCTGACGCGGGCATTCTTTTCCGTCGCGCCCTTCGGGCCGGTGAAAAAAGTCGTCCCGGTGGCGCCGACACCAGGCGGCAGCTTTACCGTCGCGGTGACCGAGCGGATCGGGAAGAGCCAGCCATTGCCGGTGACATTCCAGTAGAGTTCGTCATGATCGTCGAAATAACGGATCTGGCGATTGGTCGTGTAGGTGAAGACGTAGCGATGAAGGCCCGGGCTCACGGTCAACTCGGCCATGCCCGTATAGATGCGGATGCCACCTGTTATCTTTTCCGTGTGCCAGGGCTCATCCTTACCGTCACGCTTAACCGAGACGACATCGAAGTCGACGCTGCGGCGACGGCCGCCGGCGTCGGTGAAATACAGCGGGAAGTCACGGAAGATGCCGTGCCTGATCCGATAGCCCTCGGCATTGACGGTGACAGTTTCCGTCACCGTCATCGCACCGCTTTTTTCGAGCGCAATGTCGGAAACGAAACTGTCGATCAGCTCCGTGGCAAAGGCCGCCGGGCCGGCCACCAACAAGATGAGCGCCAAGCAAAAACCGACAAACCGACGCCCCATCCCTGTCTCCCCGCCAGCAGCCTCGACTGCTCTTTCCGTCAATCCTTGTCCCGATATGTCACGCCGAGTGCGGCGAGCGTGCGCCAATAGGCGGGGAAGGTCTTGCCGACACAATCAGGATCGAGAATGGTGATGCCATCGATCTTGAGGCCGGCGAGCGCAAAGCTCATCGCAATACGGTGATCGGCGAAAGTGTCGATCTCGGCCGGCAGCGTCTGACCGGCGAGAGCAGGATCGGAATGGACGACCAGATCGTCACCCTCCTCGACGGCCAGGCCTTCGCGAATATTGTTGAGCCCCGTAGACAGGGCGCGGATACGGTCGCATTCCTTGACGCGCAGATTGGCGATGCCGACGAAGCGGACCGGCGTCTCGTTGAAGGCGGCAAGCACGGCGATCGTCGGAACGGCATCCTGCATCTGCGAACCATCGATTACAGCCGGCAGGTGCGGGAACCTGGCGATCGTCTCGTAGGCCTTGGCATCCGGCTGGGTGAAGGCATCGTTCGGCACGCCGAGATCGATCTTGCCGTCGCTCAGAACTTCAGCCGCCCAGAGATAGGTCGCAGCGGACGCATCCGGCTCGATGACGAAATCGGCGGCGCGGTAGCCGGTCGGCTCGACGCGCCAGGTGACAGGGCTGGTCTTTTCGACCTTGGCGCCGAAGGCCTGCATCGCCGCCGTGGTGAGATCGATATAGCCAAGCGCGCCGATGTCCTCGCCGACGAGTTCGATGTCGACCGGACGGTCGCCGCCGGCCGCCATCATCAGCAGCGCCGAAACATATTGGCTGGACAGCCCGCCATCGATCAGGATGCGGTCGGCCTCGAAGCGGCCGGTGCCCCGGACGGTGACCGGCGGGCAGCCGGTTTCGGCGCTCACGTCGATGCCGAGCGTGCGCATCGCCTCGACCAGCGGGCCGATCGGGCGCTTGCGCATGTGTTCGTCGCCATCGACGATGACGGTGCCGTCGACCAGGGCGGCGGCGGCCGTCAGGAAGCGTGTCGCGGTGCCGGCATTGCCGAGGAAGAGCGGCGCCTTCGGCGGCGCGAGCCTGCCGCGGCCGGTGACGACGAAGGTGGTGTCGTCGGGCTCGTCGATCGCAACGCCCATGGCCCGCAGCGCATCGGCCATATAACGCGTGTCGTCGCTCTTCAGCGCGCCGGTCAGCCGGCTCGTGCCCTTGGCAAGGCCGGCGAGCAGCAGTGCGCGATTGGTGATCGACTTCGAACCCGGCGGCATGGCGCGGCCCGAAAGCGGCCCGGCAGGCGGGATGATCGTGAGTTTGGCTGTGCGTGTCATGTTGTTTCTTCCATGGAGCGGCCATTGCCGGCCGCAATCTGCCCTTGCTCTTAATCGCTTTCTGGCAAAGGCAAAATGCCGGACCGTCAGAATTTCACGCTGGGGACCGCACGATCGGCCTCATTGGTGATTTCGAAATATTCCCGCTTGGCAAAACCGAACTGGCCGGCGACGAGATTGGAGGGGAAGCTTTCGACCTTGACGTTCAGATCGCGGGCCGCACCATTGTAATAACGCCGCGACATCTGCAGCTCGCCTTCCATGGTTTCCAGCGAATCCTGCAGCTCGGCAAAATTCTGGTTGGCCTTGAGGTCCGGATAGGCCTCGGCGAGCGCGATGACGCGCCCGAGCGCCTGGCCGAGCAGCCCTTCCACCTGCGCCCTGCCGGCGACATCGCCTGATGGCACGGCCTGCGCCTTGTTGCGGAGCGAAACTACCTCCTCGAGCGTCGACTTTTCGTGGGCGGCATAACCCTTGACCGTCTCGATCAGGTTCGGGATCAGATCGGCGCGGCGCTTCAGTTGCACATCGATGCCCGACCAGGCCTCTTGCGCCATCTGCCGGGAGCGAACGAGGCCGTTATAGATGAACACGATGTAAAGCGCGATCACAACGACAATAGCGAGTATGACATACATGCAGATGGGCTCCCGATTCGATGATCGCACGTTAGTGATTCGGCAGAACAAAGTCATCTTGGCGAAACAATTCTCCAGCCGGTTTCGACGAGACTTTGATCGATACCCTGCTGACTAAGAGGTTATCAGCCAATCCGGAGCATAGGCATTCATCTTCTGGCTCTCTCGCCAGAGATTGAAGCGCTCGGTCCAGCGCTGCTCGACGTTGAGCGCGACTGCGAACGGCAGATAGTGCTCGTAGCATTCGACCGACATTGCGGGGCCGTTTATCTCGCCGCTGATATAACGATTCACATTGAGGATGTTATTGCGGATCTGCCGCTGCTTCGAGCTTGGCCTTCGGGCCTCGCTCGTGAGATTGGCGCCGCCGCCATCAAACACCGAGATGCGCGAGAATTCGAGCCGCCGTC
Source organism: Rhizobium sophoriradicis (assembly GCF_003939025.1). Taxonomy (GTDB): domain Bacteria; phylum Pseudomonadota; class Alphaproteobacteria; order Rhizobiales; family Rhizobiaceae; genus Rhizobium; species Rhizobium sophoriradicis. The sequence goes on along the minus strand of NZ_RQIH01000009.1, from coordinate 121,321 downwards.
TCTTCCGGTGAAAGCTCCGTCGTATCAATTTCGACTGTGTGTTCAGCCAGCCCGCGCAACAATCTATAGTTTGCCCGGAGCTGTTGCAGCTTCGCCGTATCCGTCAGCTTGAGCGCCTCGGACCTCCCCGGCGAGATGAGGCGCCTGGCATTCTCCTCCGGCGCGCAGTCGAGGAGAACCGCGACCAGATCCGCGCCTCTGGCGGCAGCCAGATCGAGATACCAGGAAAACATCGCACTATCATGCTCATCATCCGAAAGAGCATCGGTGAAGACGAAGCTTTCAGCCGGATCGGCGTGCACAGCATGGTCAAAAACCGCCCGCCGAATCTGCTCACGCAGTGATGCATGCAGAGGGTTGCCGCGAGCGAAAAGAGCTTCGGCCGGATTAAGCAGCATGTGATTGTCAATGAGCCGCGCGCCGAGCCCTTTCGCCAGCAAGCGACCGACCGTCAGCTTGCCGGTGCCTGGCCAGCCGTTGATGTGGACGATACGGCTGGCAGGCTTTTGCGTCACGCCGCCTCTTTCGACAGGTTGACGCCGCCGGCATCGGTCAGCAGGAAGGCTTCGCCGCAGGCTTTGGCGAGGGTGCGCACCCGCAGGATATAGCTCTGGCGCTCGGTCACCGAGATGACGCCGCGGGCATCGAGCAGGTTGAAGACGTGGCTGGCCTTGATGCACTGGTCGTAGGCCGGAAAGACGCATTTGTGCAGGCGCTGGTTGGCGCTGTCGTCGGGTGCGCCGGCGTCGAGCAGCGCGCGGCATTCCTTCTCGGCATCGACAAAGTGACGATGCAGCATTTCGGTATTGGCGAATTCGAAATTGTGCCGCGAATATTCCTGCTCGGCCTGCAGGAAGACGTCGCCATAACTGATCTTCTCATCGCCCTCTCGGCCGTTGAAATTCAGGTCATAGACATTGTCGACGCCCTGGACATACATGGCCAGGCGCTCGAGACCATAGGTCAGCTCACCGGCGACCGGCGCGCATTCGATGCCGCAGACCTGCTGAAAATAGGTGAACTGCGAGACCTCCATGCCATCGCACCAGCATTCCCAGCCGAGGCCCCAGGCGCCGAGCGTCGGGCTTTCCCAATCATCCTCGACGAAGCGGATGTCGTGCAGCAGCGGATCGAGGCCGATTGCCGCGAGCGAGCCGAGATAGAGCTCCTGCAGGTTCGGTGGGTTCGGCTTCAGGATGACCTGGTACTGGTAATAATGCTGCAGGCGGTTCGGGTTTTCGCCATAGCGGCCGTCGGACGGGCGGCGGGAGGGCTGGACGTAAGCTGCCTTCCACGGCTTCGGCCCGAGGGCGCGCAGCGTCGTAGCCGGGTGGAAGGTGCCGGCGCCGACTTCCATGTCGTAGGGCTGCAGCACCGCGCAACCCTTGTCCGCCCAGTAGTTATGCAGGGTCAGGATCAGCGCCTGGAAGGAGCGCTTCGGGTTCATATGGTCTGGGATAGCTGACATGAAACGGCACCGATTGCTTGGGGATTATCGGCGCGACAGGTGCCATGGAGGGCGGCAGGGGTCAAGGGTTTTGCAAGAGTGGCCGGCCCGTATGGAGAGAGCCTGCCCCTCACCCTCACCCTAACCCTCTCCCCGTACTGACGGGGAGAGGGGACGTGCCCCGCGAGAGGTCGGTGGGGACGGAGAGGTCGCGGTCCCCTTCGCCCCGCAAGCGGGGAGAAGGTGCCGGCAGGCGGATGAGGGGCGGGAGAATTGAACCTTACTCTTCATCCCGCTTCAGCCGATATTCCCCGGTCACGGGATCCTTGACCAAGGTGCCGATCGCGCCGGTCTGGCGCTCCTTTTCGGCGCGGCGGGATTTTTCGGCGAGCCTGCGGGCGTCGGAGACGAAGCGGCGGTAGAGCCACCAGGCCGAAAAGACCAGCACCAGGATGGTGATAAGCTGCGCCATGTCCCTCTCCTGCTCCTCCTAAAGCCCGAAGCGGCTCCACAATGCTCTCTCTTCGGCCGCTTCGACAAGCCCTGTCGCGAGGCCGGATGCAGCACCTTCGAGCGAGACCGGCGATATGCCGGGAATGCGGCGGCCGAGCAGGCCGCGGCTGGCGGTGACGAGCTCCAGCTTCGTCTTCTGGCCGTAGCGCCGCTTCAGCTCCTGGCGCATGTCGCCGAGGCCGTCGATGAGGCCGAGTTCGAGGCCGCGGGTGCCGCTCCAGAACAGGCCGGAAAACACCGTCGCATCGTCCGTCAGCTTGCCGGCGCGGCGCTCGCGCACCATCGAGATGAAGACCTGATGGATTTCGAGCTGCAGGCTCTTCAGATATTCGATGTCCTTTTCCTTTTCCGGCTGGAACGGATCGAGGATCACCTTGTTTTCGCCCGCCGTATAAACGCGGCGCTCGACGCCGATCTTCTTCAAGAGTTCAGGGAAGCCGAAACCGCCGGAGACGACGCCGATCGAGCCGACGATCGAGGTGGCGTCGGCGATGATCTCGTCGCCGGCCAGCGCGATCATGTAGCCGCCGGAGGCGGCGACATCCTCGACGAAGACCAGAACCTTCTTCTGCTTCTCGCGGGCGAGCTCGCGGATGCGGGTGAAGATCAGCCGCGACTGGACGGGCGAGCCGCCCGGCGAATTGATTGCTATGGCAACCGCCGGCGCCCCCTTCATGGCGAAGGCCTTTTCCAGCACCGGCGCGACATTGGCGAGATTGAGGGTCGGCCGGAACTGGCCGCCGCCGCTGATGATCGCCCCCTGCAGCCGGACGACCGGGATGGTGAGGCCATCCTTGCGGAACCGTTTCGGCAACAGCTTTCTCAACAATCCGGCCATCTCTCATCCTTCGCTTCGGGTCGCACGATCGTCATTTCGCGATCGCATCCATGTATGCGTTGGAACGACAAACGCAATGGCCGCGTTCCTGAAAAACACCGGATTGGCTTTCTTGTTGCGAATGACTTGCATTATCATTCCAATTCGTCATAGTGCCCTCACGATAAAACAGGTTTGGAAATCGCATGGATGCCCTCAATTCCAATGTAAAAGGCTGGCGGCACGAACGCGGCGAGGCGTCGCTGTCGGATGTCTACCGTAGCGTCGGAACCGGGCGACACAGCTCGAGGTGGCGCAGGGCTGCGGCCTTTGCCGGGCCGGGCTATATGGTCGCGGTCGGCTATATGGACCCCGGCAATTGGGCGACCTCGCTCGCCGGCGGCTCGAAATTCGGCTATGCGCTGCTGACCGTCGCACTGCTTTCCAACCTGATGGCGATCGTGCTGCAATCGCTCTGCGCCCGCCTGGCGATCGCCTCGGGCCGCGACCTGGCGCAGGCCTGCCGCGACGCCTATCCGAAATGGGTTTCGGTGCCGCTCTGGGCCTTTGCCGAAATTGCCATCATCGCCACCGACATCGCCGAGGTGATCGGCACGGCGATCGGCCTCAACCTGCTGATGGGCATTCCGCTCGAGCTCGGCGTTCTCATTACCGCGCTCGACGTCTTCGTGATCCTCTTCCTGCAGAAACTCGGTTTCCGCTGGGTCGAGGCCTTCATCATCGCGCTGCTCGGTGTCATCGCGCTCTGCTTCGGCGTGCAGATCCTGCTCGCGGACCCGCAATGGGGCGCCGTCATCACCGGCTTCTTTCCGACCACCGAGATCGTCACCAATCCGGAGATGCTTTATCTGGCGCTCGGCATTCTCGGTGCGACCGTCATGCCGCACAATCTCTATCTCCATTCCGGCATCGTGCAGACGCGGGCCTATGGCCATACGGTTCCCGAAAAGAAGGAGGCGCTGACCTATGCGACGATCGACTCGACGGTCGCGCTCTGTTTCGCGCTGCTGATCAACGCCTCGATCCTGATCCTGGCCGCTGCCGCCTTCAATGCGCATGGCAGGACCGACGTCGTCGAGCTCGGCGAAGCGCATTCGCTGTTGTCGCCGCTGCTCGGTCTCGCGATCGCGCCGACGCTGTTCGGCGTCGCGCTGCTCTGCTGCGGCCTCAACTCGACGGTGACGGCGACCCTTGCCGGCCAGATCGTCATGGAAGGTTTCCTCAAGATCCGGCTGAAACCCTGGGTGCGCCGGCTGATCACCCGCGCCATCGCCATCGTGCCGGCGGCGGTCGTCACCATATGGTACGGCGACCAGGGCACGGCGGAGCTTCTGATCCTCACCCAGGTGGTGCTCAGCCTGCAGCTTTCCTTCGCCGTCTTCCCGCTCGTGATGTTCACCGCCAGCAAGGCCAAGATGGGCGAACTGGTGGCGCCGCGCTGGCTGAGCGGCATCTCCTATGTGATCGCGGTCGTGATCGCCGGGCTGAACGTCAAGCTGTTGCTCGACTTCGTCACCGGCTAGAACAGGATGATTTTAGGCCCGGTCGGCCCAAAATCTGAATACTGTTCTAAATTAAAGAGTTAGAGCATGATGTTGTCCGAAAACCGCTCACACTTTTCGGCATCATGCTCTGGCTGATGAAGATCGAAGCCTGGCATAGGCCGCCCGGCCATTGTTGAAATCATCGACGAGAGGGGAGAACTTGTGGCTCCCCTCTTCGTGCATGATGAGCGGTGCGCGCAGCGACAGCCGCGCCCGCGACCCCTTGATCGCGGTCACCAGGATACGCACGGCGTTTTCACGTTCGCGCGGATGGATGGCGGTGATTTCGATGCCGCCGAAACGCCGGCCGCAGCCGTCAACGATCTCGGCGATCGATTCGGGCCTCGCGATCAGCGACAATTGTCCGCCGGGAATCATGATGGCGCCGGCCGTGCGGATCCAGCTTTCGAACAGGCCGTCGGTCATCGCATGGGCTTCGGCCTTCAGCGCATCCGGCGTGCGCCGGTCGCCGGCGTCGTTGAAGGGCGGGTTCATGATGACGTGGTGGAAACTCTCATCGGTGAGGCCGGCATCATTGCGCGCCTTGGCGGTCAGCGTCACATCGGCCTCGACGACGCTGACGCGGCCGGCGAGATGGGCATTTTCCGGCAACAGAATGCTGCGGCTGGCATAAGCGGCCATCTCGGCAGAGCGTTCGAACAGCACCACCTCAGCATCGGCAAGGCGCGAGGCGACGGCAAGGCCGGCCGCACCGGCGCCGGCGCCGAGATCGGCAACCCGGACCGGACGGTTATCGGCGACGAGTGCGGCCAGCAGCATCGCATCCATGCCGGCGCGGTGCCCCCTGCCCTGCGGTTGCACCAGGTGGAAGGCGCCGCGATGGAAGGCATCGATTGTTTGGGCAGGCTCGCCGGTCATCCCCGCTCACTTCCTGTCGCGCAATTCGCCGCCGAGACCGGCATCGATGAGGATGCGGCGGGCCTGATCGGCCATCTCCTCATCCACCAGCAGACGGCGCGGCAGCATGCCGAGCGAGCCTTCCAGCACGCTCATGCCCTGATCGGCGATGAAGCAATGAATGCCGGCATCCTTCATCAAGCTCTCGGCATAGGAGAGCAGCACGGGGTCGTTGGCGCGGATAAGCTCATGCATTTGCCGTCATTTTCCTTCCAATTTCGCCCTGCGCGACAATTCACCTCTTGCCGCGTCCATCGCCCCTTTCTATTGTCAGCTGCAATGAATGAACAGGAGTCCGGGTCGTTGGGCGTGGTCATACCGCTTGAAGAAAGCAAAAACAAACTGGCATCCATAAAGCCGTTGGTCGATCTTACCAGGGCCGATATGGAGCGGGTGAACCAGCTCATTCTGTCCAAGGCCGGCTCCGACGTGCAGATGATCCCCGAAGTGGCCAACCATCTGATCTCGTCCGGCGGCAAGCGGCTGCGGCCGATGCTGACGCTGGCCGCCGCCTCGCTGTTCGACTACCGCGGCGAAAATCACGTCAAGCTCGCGACTTCGGTCGAGTTCATGCACACGGCGACACTGCTGCATGACGACGTCGTCGACGAAAGCGACCTGCGCCGCGGCAGATCGACGGCACGGATGATTTGGGGCAACCAGGCAAGCGTGCTGGTCGGCGATTTCCTGCTCGGCCAGGCGTTCCGCATGATGGTCGAAGTCGGCTCGCTCGACGCGCTCGACGTCTTGTCTTCCGCCGCTTGCGTGATCGCCGAAGGCGAGGTGCTGCAGCTTTCCGTCGCCAAGAACATGGAGACGACCGAGGACGATTACCTCTCCGTCATTCGCGCCAAAACGGCCGCCCTGTTTGCCGCCGCCGCCGAGGTCGGGCCAATCGTCGCCGAAGCCGGCCGGTCCGGTCGCAACGCACTGAAATCCTACGGCATGAATCTCGGGCTCGCCTTCCAGCTCGTCGACGACGCGCTCGATTACGGCGGCAAGGCCGCCGATCTCGGCAAGAATGTCGGTGACGATTTCCGCGAAGGCAAAATCACGCTGCCGGTCATCCTTGCCTATCGCCGCGGCACGCAGGACGAACGCGCCTTCTGGCGCGATGCGATCGAGGCCGGCAACAGCACAGACGCCAACCTCGAAAAAGCGCTGGGGCTGATCACCAAATATGGCACGCTCAGCGACACGATCGGTCGGGCGGTCCATTACGGCACGATCGCCCGCGACGCGCTGGCGCCGCTTCCCGATACGATGTGGAAATCTGCCCTGATGGAAGTGATCGACTTCTGCATCGAGCGCGTCAACTGATCACACATCCTCGATCGCAGCCTGATTTTCTTGCGGCGCCGCTTCAAAAAAGCCATCCTGTTATGAATCAGTGATCGCAACTGATTTGCGGCCGGCCTTATGGCCGGACGCTCTCGAAGAAAGGTTTCCTTATGCGGCAGAGAATTGCCATCCGTCTTCTTACGAGCGCAGCATTGGCGGCTGTTCTTTCGCTCGGCGTCGTCGCCGGCGTGAATGCCGAGGATGCGGCCAAGACGGCGGGCGATGCCGGCAAAACCGAGACCTTCAATGCCGATAGCGTCACCACCTTCTCCGGTGCCTTCCTCGCCGCACGCACGGCCGATGTCGATCACGATTATGAAACGGCGATCGCACTCTACAAGAAGGCGCTTCAGATCGAGCCCGGCAATCCGGAGATTCGCCAGCGGCTGATGATCTCACTGCTGCTCAACGGCGACATCAAGGAAGGCGTCAAATATGCCAACGACCTGAAGGGCGATCCCTCGGTCGAGCGCATCACCACGATCGTGCGCGGCATGGATGCCGTGCGCCGCGATGACTACAAGAGCGCCGAAGCTATCCTGAAATACAAGGGTCCGAACGATCTCGACCGGATGATGAACGATCTGTTGCTCGCCTGGGCCCGCGTCGGCGCCGGCCGCGGCAAGGAAGCACTCACCATGGTCGAGAAGATGAAGGGGCCGGACTGGTTCCGCATCTTCCAGAATTACAATGCCGGCGCCATCGCCATTGCCACCGGCGACGTGAAATCCGCCCGAAAGCATCTGAACGACGCCGTGCTCGACAAGGAGGGCGGTGCGACCGCGCCCGATACCTTCATGCGGGCTGTCATGGCGCTTGCCCGCCTCGAAGCAACACAGGGCAACAAGCAGAAGGCGCTCGACGCCGTTTCCGTCGGCGACAACCTGCTGCCGAATTACGCGCCGCTGAACGCGCTGCGCGACAGTATCGAGAAGGGCGAGAAGCAGGAACAGCAGGTCAAGACCGCCGCAGAAGGGGCCGCCGGCGTGCTGTTCTCGGTCGGCGGCGCGCTGAATCGCGACGGCGCCGAGGATATCGTTTCGCTCTACCTGCAGACGGCCAAAGCGCTCGACCCGAACAGCGCCGATACGCTGGTGCTGCTCGGCGGCATCGCCGAGAAACAGAACCAGATGGACCGCGCCATCGCGCTCTACAAGAAGGTGCCGGAGAATTCACCGATGCGGCGCATCTCCGAGCTTCAGCTCGGCCTTGCCCTTGCCCAGGGCGGCAAGGTGGACGAGGCGCGCAAGCACCTGCAGGCGCTGATCGCCTCCGACCCGAAGGACATCCGCAGCTACCTCGCCTATGGCAGCGTGCTCTCCGACGCCAAGGACTACGAGGCGATGGCCGCCAATTACGACAAGGCCGTCCAAGTGATCGGCCCGATTCCCGGCCGCGCCAACTGGAGCGTTTTCTTCCAGCGCGGCATCGCCTATGAGCGGCTGAAGAAGTGGGACCAGGCGGAGCCGAATTTCCGCAAGGCGCTCGAGCTCAATCCCGATCAGCCGCAGGTGCTGAACTATCTCGGCTATTCCTGGATCGATATGAACCGGAACCTCGACGAAGGCCTCGGCATGATCAAGAAGGCCGTCGAGCTTCGCCCCGACGATGGCTACATCATCGATTCGCTCGGCTGGGCCTATTTCCGCCTCAACCGCTTCGACGATGCCGTCGACGAGCTGGAGCGGGCCGCACAGATCAAGGCCGGCGACGCGACGATCAACGACCATCTCGGCGACGCCTACTGGCGCGTCGGCCGCAAGCTCGAGGCCGTCTATCAGTGGAACCGGGCGCTAGCCTCCGAGCCGGAAGCCGCCGAAATTCCGAAGATCAAGGACAAGGTCGCCAACGGCCTGCCTCCTGCGAGCGACGATGCCAAGGCGGCCGACAAGAAGCAGCCAGATCCGGCGCCCGTCACCCCGCCGCCGGTCGACAAGAAATCCTGACGGGCGGCAAGGATGCCTGAAGAAGGCCTGGCCGAGGCTTTCGGCGTCACCGAAAAGGCGCGCGCGAAGATCAACCTCGCCTTGCATGTGACCGGCCAGCGGGCAGATGGCTATCATCTGCTCGACATGCTGGTGACTTTCGCCGATTGCGGCGACCGGCTGGGCTTTCTGCCTGCGCAGGCCGACGCTTTCACGCTGTCGGGCCCTTTCGGCGAGACGCTTGCCGGCGACGGCACCAACCTGGTGCTGCGGACACGCGATCTCCTGCGCGAGCAGCTCGGTGCCCTCGCCTTTCCTGTGCATATTCACCTTCAAAAGAACCTGCCGATCGCTTCCGGCATCGGCGGCGGCTCGGCCGATGCGGCCGCGACGTTGCGCGGGCTGATGCGGCTCTGGGGCATGGACTTGCCGGTGGAGACCCTTGCCAGCCTTGCGCTGAAGCTCGGCGCCGATGTGCCGATGTGCCTTGAGAGCCGACCGCTGATTGCCCGTGGGATCGGCGAAAGAATCGAAGCCGTGCCTCAGCTGCCGGCCTTTGCCATGGTGCTCGCCAATCCCCTGAAGGGCGTATCGACGCCCGAGGTCTTCCGCCGGCTGGCGGGCAAGAACAATCCGGCTCTGCATCTCGCCCGCGGTCTGTCCGGGACTGGCGGCTGGCTCACGGCGATCGGTGCGGCCCGCAATGATCTGGAGCCGCCGGCGCGCGAACTGGTGCCCGAGATTACCGTGATCTCGCAGATGCTGCAGGCCCAGGGCGCGCTCATCACCCGCATGTCCGGCTCCGGCGCCACCTGTTTCGGGATCTTTTCGACAATGGCGGCTGCGCAAGGGGCGGCGGCAGCTCTTCACGGCGAGCGGCCCGACTGGTATGTCCAGGCGACGGAAACGGTTTCGGGAGGCATGTAATGGCGGGTCTGGACGAAAAGCGGCCGTTTATCGCCGTCGGCATCGCTGTCCTCACGGTCTCGGATAGCCGCACGCCGGAAACCGACAAGTCCGGCGACACGCTGGCGGCGCGGATCACCGAAGCGGGGCACCGGCTGGTCGACCGGGCGATCGTGCCTGACGACCGGGACAAAATCGCCGCGCAGGTCAAGGCCTGGACCGAACGGGACGACATCGATGTCGTCATCACCTCAGGCGGCACCGGGTTTACCGGTCGCGATGTGACGCCCGAGGCGCTGGAGCCCTTGTTCGAAAAGCGTATGGACGGTTTTTCCGCCGTCTTTCACCGCATTTCCTACGAGAAGATCGGCACGGCGACGATCCAGTCGCGCGCCACGGCGGGTGTCGCCAATGCCACCTTCATCTTCGCACTGCCGGGCTCGCCCGGCGCTTGCCGGGATGCCTGGGACGGCATTCTGAAGGGGCAGCTCGACTACCGCAGCACGCCGTGCAACTTCGTCGAGATCATGCCGCGTCTCGACGAGCACCTGAAACGCGGCGCAACGAAGTAGACTGCCGGCAAAAGCGGACGGCTTTTATGTGGCAAGGCCAGGCAAGGCGGGCATCGAATCCCAGCTGTCCCCTGACAGCAGGATGCAGCTTATGCCGTGGACATCGGTGACGACGAGCGTCCAGGTTCCGCTTTTGGCAGCATAAACCTCAAGAACGGAGTTCTGGTTTATCAATCCGACTGCGGTGAGCTTTTCAGTGAAATTCCTATCAAGGAATTTGACGACGTCGGATCGGCCTGCGCAACTGAGCATCGTCTGCGACGCTGCCGAATGCGGATGCGCGATTATCAATGTCGGCAATATGACGGCCGCCAGGCCGTAAACCATACCGCGTACCACGACGCACCTCCTCTCGCCGGGAACCCGGCAGAAGAGGAGATTTTCGCTGACCTGTTCCGCCGTCCACCGGCATTCCATGGCCATCCGTTGCGAAGCGAGGCGCTTCGGCGGCGCCATGAGAGGATTATAGCGCGAAAACTTATTGGGCGCTATCTTCTGCGCGATCGGTGGGAGAGTGCGATCGCCGCCGTCGTTCCTAGACTGGCCCCTCATCCGCCTGCCGGCACCTTCTCCCCGTAAACGGGGCGAAGGGGACATGTCGCAACCTCTCCGTTCCCCGCTGACGTCTCGCAGGGCACGTCCCCTCGCCCCGTTTTTACGGGGAGAGGGTTAGGGTGAGGGGCAGCTTCTGGTATTCTACCGCGCAGCGCGTGCCACCCAGGAAGGAATCAATTCACACGCGAGCTTGCGCGGCTTTTGACCCTTGACGAAGTCGGCAAGGCGCATGCCGCTCCTGGCGGCGGAAAGCGCCTGGCTTTTCGGCATCAGCAGACCAAGCTCCAGCGGCGGCGCGGCGCGGCCGACGCGCTCGAAAAACGGGCGCCGGTAACCGCGCGAGGCGGTGAAGCGGGCCGGCAGCTTGTTGAGCGCGATATATTCGGCAATCTCGTCGATCCAGCCGGCTTGCGGGCGTGCACCCGGCTCGACGAAAAGCAGCCAGTCGCCGCGGGCGGAACCGACGATGTCCTTGATATCCCACTGCGACTGAAACCGGCAGCCGGCGGCGTCGGCGACCCGCGAAGTGCCGTCGCGCGAGCCGTGATCAAGCACCACCACATCGCTGATAAGACCCTCCACCGCACCCGCCACCAAGACCGATAAGGTCTGGGCCAGCTCGGTTTCCTGATCCTGACATTCGAGAACAACCGTCAACATTGTCTAGTCATAATGCGCCGCACAAATTTTTGCCAGCGGCGTTTTCCGTATTTTGTTCTTGCATTGTTCCCGTTTTGCCGATAGGAATTTAATCAGCAAAACGGGCGAAGGCGATCGCTTCCCGCCGCGGGAGAATCCGATGAGAGAGCAGTCCCTGGCAGGGCAGGCCGCATTCGCGCCTGCCAATACGGCAGATATTGCCGATGCGATGATCGTATCCTCCGGGCTGAGGGTCGAGGTCGACCGGCGCCGCGGGCGCGGCGCAGGGCTGAACCCGAACGGCCGCTTCGAGGCGCTGCAGCGGGAGACCTTTGACGACGGCTGGCAGACGCTGGAAGAGCTTCCGCCGTTCAAGACCGAGGTGCAGATCGAAAAGCCGCGCACGGCCATCACCCGCAACGAATCGCCCGACGTCGCTTTCGATCGCTCGATCAATCCCTATCGCGGCTGCGAGCATGGCTGCATCTATTGTTTCGCCCGGCCGACACACGCCTATATGGGGCTTTCGGCGGGGCTCGATTTCGAAACGAAGCTGTTCGCCAAGCCGGATGCGGCAAAGCTGCTGGAGCGGGAGCTCGCCAAGCCGGGCTACAAGGTTCGGGCGATCGCGATCGGCACCAATACCGACCCCTATCAGCCGGTCGAGAAGGAATGGCGCATCATGCGCGGCATTCTCGAGGTTTTGAACAAGGCGAACCATCCGGTTTCGATCGTCACCAAGTCAGCGATGATCCTCAGGGATCTCGACATTCTGCAGGAGATGGCGGCGAAGAACCTGGTGCGCGTCGGCATCTCCGTGACGACGCTCGACCGCAAGCTTGCCCGGACGATGGAGCCGCGCGCCGCCACGCCGCCGCGTCGGCTGGAGACCATTCACACGCTGTCGGAAGCGGGTATCCAAACGGCCGTGATGGCCGCCCCGCTGATCCCGGCGCTGAACGATCACGAGCTGGAGCGCATCCTCGAATCGGCCAAGGCGGCCGGCGCCGTCGAGGCGAGCTATGTCATCCTGAGGCTGCCGCTCGAGGTCAGCCCGCTCTTCCGCGACTGGCTGCTGCAGCATTATCCCGATCGCTACCGGCATGTGATGTCGCTGGTGCGCTCAATGCGCGGCGGCAAGGATTACGATGCAGAATTCGGCAAGCGCATGAAGGGCGCCGGTCCCTATGCGTGGCAGATCGCCCGGCGCTTCGAAATGGCGGCGAGGCGTTTTGGCCTGACGCGACGCGGTATGCCGCTGCGCGACGACCTTTTCGTGCCGCCTGATGGCAGCGGCGTACAGCTGTCGCTGCTCTGATTTAAAGAATTTGCGCATCGGCCGTCGAAAAACCGCCCTGTTTTCGAGCCCCGAGCGCAATTCCAGCGGATGGCCCTGACCGCCACCATCCGCCGGACCGTCCCCGGCCCGCCGCCCTGATCCGGGGACTTGCGGGAAATCGGGTTGGCGTGCGAGGTTCAGCCGCATGAGACCTCGCACGCCACCCGATTCTCCCCTGCTTTTCGACACGGCTCCGCTCGTGCCGGATTTCCGCCTGGAGCTCAAAGCCCGCAAGGCCGGCCACTGGCCGGTTGCGGGCGCCGACGAGGCCGGTCGCGGGCCGCTTGCCGGGCCGGTCGTCGCCGCCGCCGTCATCCTCGATCCGAAGCGCATCCCCGAGGGCCTCAACGATTCCAAGCAGCTTTCGGCGCAGCGGCGCGAGGAATTGTTTGTGCAGATTCTCGCGACCGCGACCGTCTCGATCGCCTCTTCCAGCTCGACGCGCATCGACGAGACGGATATCCGCAAGGCAAGCCTCGACGCCATGCGCCGCGCCATCTGCAGCCTCGCCGTTCCTGCCAGCTACGTGCTGACCGACGGGCTCGACGTGCCGCCCGGTCTCGATTGCCCCGGGCAGGCCGTGGTCAAGGGCGATGCCCGCTCGGTCTCGATCGCCGCCGCCTCGATCGTCGCCAAGGTGACGCGCGACCGGATGATGGCGCGCGCCCACAATGTCTTTCCGGATTACGGCTTCGCCGCGCATGTCGGCTACGGCACGGCGCAGCACCGCGCCGGCATCGAGAAACACGGCCCCTGCTCCCTGCACCGAATGAGCTTCCGGCCGTTGCGCAAGGGCGAGGACGGGCCTGAGATGGACGAGCTGATTTCGGAATAGAATTGCTCAAAGAAAAACCCGGGCAGAATGAGAAGCCGGGCCGCTGAAGGGCACGCGAGGAACGGAGAGGCCACGACATATCCTCTTCTCCCCTCGGGGAGAAGGTGCCGGCAGGCGGATGAGGGGGCCGCACGGCACACCCTCACGGAAAAGCCACGCCAGCGGTAACGCCGCGCCCCACCGCCCTGAACACGGTGGAAGCTCGCATCGGTTTTATTTGGAAAGACCGGCTTCCTCGGCCCCTCACCCGCCCTACGGGCACCGACCTGGGTCGAGCCACGTGTCTCGACCCGTCCTTCGGACCCCCGAGGGGAGAAGAGGGATCGAGAGGGAGCGGCATACCCTCGACCCGAGATTGAGTATTCAACAACAAAAAGGCCGGGACATGCCCGGCCTTTTCCCTCATTCCATTCGATACCGCTCAGTTGAGCCGCGTCTTGACCTGGCCAACGGCATTGCCGAAGAGTTCGGACTGGACCTTGCCATCCGCCTTCTTGGCGAGCACCGTTTCAGCGGCCGCGATCGCCAGATCGACGGCGGCGGAACGGACCGCCTTCATCGCTTCGGCCTCGGCCTGCAGTATCTTCTGCTCGGAGAGCGCCGTGCGATTGGCGACGAATTCTTCCGTCTTCTTCTTCGCTTCGGCAGTCAGCATCTCGGCTTCGCGCTCGGCGGCAGCAACGATGTGCGCCGCCTCGGCTTCTGCTTCCTTGCGCTTGCGCTGGTATTCGGCGAGCAGGTGCTGTGCCTCCTCGCGCAGGCGCTTGGCTTCGGCCAGCTCGTTGCGGATCTGGTCGGCGCGGTCGTCGAGCGAGCGCGCCATCATTCCGGGAACCTTCAGGTAGACAACCAGCGCCAGGAAAAGGACGAGGCCGACAAAGGCGAAGAAAGTCGCGTCAAGGTGAAATTCCATCGATCAAGCCTCCTTCTTGGCGGCCGCGACGGCGGCGGCGACATCAGCCTGGGCAGCATTGCCGCCAATCAGCTGTTCGACGACGGCAGCCGCCGTTTCCTCGGCAATGGTGCCAACGTCAGCGAAAGCCTTCGCCTTGATGTCGGCGATGCGGACTTCGGCAGCCTTGATCTTTTCCGACAGGCTCGCCTCGACAGTGCGGCGTTCCTCTTCGGCCTTGGCCTTGGCGGCGTCGCGCGCGGCGGAGCCGATCGCATTCGACTTGGCGCGTGCTGCCGCCAATTCGCCTTCATAGGTCTGGACGGCGGCGTCGGCTTCCGCCTTCAGGCGGCCTGCTTCTTCCAGGTCCTGGGAGATGCGCGTGTGGCGCTGATCGAGGATGGCCCCGATGCGCGGCGCGATGACCTTTTGCATAAGGAGGTAGAAGACGCCGAACGTAATCACCAGCCAGAGCAGCTGGGACGAGAAGGTCGTCGAATCGAAGGGCGGGAACGGGCCACGGGCGTGTTCGCCTTCGGCTACGCCGGTCTCGGTATGGACCTCGCCTGCGGCCGGAGCGCCATGCGCATCCGTGCCGGTCGCTGCCGCCGGTGCTTCTTCAGCGTAAGCCGGGGTCACAAAAAACATGCTCACCTCCAGGTGGACTGCAAATGCAAAGGATCACGGCTTGCGGTCGCAGGCCGTGATCCATCTATCCGCCGAAATCAGACGGCGAAGAGGAGGAGGAGAGCGACGAGCAGCGAGAAGATGCCCAGAGCTTCCGTAACGGCGAAGCCGAATACCAGACGGCCGAACTGGCTGTCAGCGGCAGACGGATTGCGCAGAGCGCCGGAGAGGTAGTTGCCGAAGATGTTGCCGAGGCCGAGAGCCGTACCGGCCATACCAAAGCAAGCCAGACCTGCACCGATGAACTTTGCTGCTTCCGCTTCCATGTTGAACTCCTTTGAAATGGTTGTTGCGGCGAATGACTGACGCCCTTTGACGTCGATGTCGTTATCCTTAGTGCCCGCCCGGATGGATCGCGTCGTTGAGGTACATGCAAGTCAGCACCGCAAAGACGTAAGCCTGGAGGAAGGCAACGAGGAACTCGAGACCGGTCAGGGCGACGGTCATGATGAGGGGAAGAACGGCTCCGCCGATACCGACTGCACCGAGGGCTCCAAGCGAGGCAACGAAGCCTGCGAACACCTTCAGCGTGATGTGACCGGCGAGCATGTTTGCAAATAGACGAACGGAGAGCGAAATCGGACGGGACAGGAAGGAAATGATTTCGATCAGGACGACCAGCGGCAGCAGAAGCCCCGGCACGCCCGAGGGCACGAAGACGTTCAGGAAGTGAAAGCCGTGCTTATAGAAACCGTAGACCAGGACCGTGCCGATGACGAGGAGAGCCAGCGCGAAGGTGACGATGATCTGGCTCGTCACCGTGAAGAAATAGGGGAACATGCCGAGCAGGTTCGCCGTCAGGACGAACATGAAGAGCGAGAAGACCAGCGGGAAGAACTTCATTCCCTGCTTGCCCGCGCCTTCTTTCAGCATATTGGCGATGAATTCATAGGACATTTCCGCGACCGACTGCGAACGGCCCGGCACGATGGCGCGGTTTGAGGTCGCGAAATAGAGGAAGCCTGCGGCAACGGCAGCCGAAGCGGCCATGAACAGCGATGCGTTGGTGAACGAAAAATCAATTCCGCCGATTTCGATCGGGACAATCTTCTGGATCAGGAACTGATGAGTCGGATCGTTAGACACCGCTTGTTCTCTCTCTTTGGCCCGCAGGACGCGGGGTCATTGTACTGGACCGGGACCGGTCCTTATTTCTTGTCGTCCTTGTCGTCCAGGGGATGGGCCACCACCCCCGCAGAACGCAGCACGTTCAGAACGCCGGCACAGAATCCGAGAAGCAGAAGAACAATCATTCCCCAAGGCGCCGTGCCAACAAAACGGTCGAAGACATAGCCAAGAACGGCACCGACGATGATGGCGGCAATGAACTCGCTGGAAAGCTTCATCGCCTGGGCATAACCTTTGCGGCTTACCTCGGCGCGGGCTTCGCTTGCCTCGTCCATTTTCGCCTCGACGCGCTTGGTCGCGAGTTTCGCTTCCAGTTGCGCACGGCGCTTCTCAAGACTTTCTTCGCGGTCGTCCGCCATGGATCTATCCTCGCCTGCCCGTCGCCCGCACTCCCGCTACCCCGGTCATTCGGACCCCGGACGCGAAGGTTGAGACCCTTCCGGCCCGTTCTGAAGTCGCGCGCAACATAGTTTTAGGGATTAGTATAGTCAAGGCGTAGACAGCTTCTGTCCAGCGAGAAAATAATCACATGGAATCAAATAGATAAAGCGATCACGGGTCGATCCCGCAAATTCGACGGAAAGAATCCGCTTTTCGGCGCCGGAAATCGGCCGGACCCGGACGATTTATCTCAGCTCCAGCCGCCGCCATAGGTGCGGTAGAAGACGTGGAGACCGATGCGGCCGACCTTTTCCATGGTCTTTGCCCATTTTGGCCGGACGTAGACGGCGTGGTAATGAGTCGCCGAGCCCACCTGCGGCAGCCAGATTTTGCCTGCTGTCACCGCCATCGCCACATCGCGGGCCATCCGCCAGTGATATTCCGAGTTCACCCTGTCCTTGATGGCGTCGCAGGCGAAGGAAAACTGGCAGCGGTTGCGCCAATCCTCGTTCTGATAGACGACGCCGCAGATGGTCTTCGGATAGGCAGGATTGCGGACGCGGTTGAGAATGACCTGGGCAACGGCCGCCTGCCCCTTCACCGATTCTCCGCGCGCCTCGAAATAGATGCCGGAGGCAAGACATTGCTGCTCGCGGGCAGAAAAGACGCTCGGCGGCAGCACGCTAGCGGCCCAGGCGTGATCACGCGGGCCGATCTCGGGGACGAAGCGGCCGCTGTCCTGATCGGTCAGGATCGAATCGAAGGGCGACTGGCTGAAATAGTCGGGTGCTGCCGGCGCATAGGCGGTGGCCAGCACGTCGGCCTTGTTGCTGGTGACGAGGTTTGCCAGCATCGCCGGCACGCCGTTATCGGTCACCACCGCCTGCTTCTTATAGAAAGAAGTGGCGATCTCGATTTCCTTGCCCTGGATCTTCGGCTTGACGAAGGCCGATCGGTCCTTGAGGTCGAAGCTCGGGGTGAACAGCATCCTGGTGCGCTCGAGAATGGAGCCGGCGGAAAAATCCTTCGGCGGCTGCATCTTTTCGACGGCGACGATGCGGCCCTTCTTCATGCCGCGATTGACGCGATCCTCGTCGGGCGTGTCCTCGTGGCCCTTGGCCGCGCCCTTGTCCTTGGCAGTGCCCTTGTCCTGGGCAGAGAAAGCAACCTTGCGGCCATCCGGCAGCACCATGCCGGCGCCCGACGCGATCGAACCCGTCACATCAGGATCGGCAAAGGCGAGTTCGGCCTGATGAATGGAGCCGGCCGGAGAATTGGTCAGCACCATACGCCAGCTCTCGCTCTCACGATCGAGACCGGCGAGCATGGTGGCGAGATCGGCGTGGGAGGCGACGCTCGGGAAGATCAGCCAGCCGGCGAGCCCGAAGATGACAGGTGACACCCAGTTCTCGGGAAGCAGCTTGCTACGGGAGGGGCTCTTTCGACGCAACACGAACTCCGGGCATGGAACGCGGGAACATTCCATCGAAAATCTCGCATTAACCTTGACGTCCGGTTAACGGGCCGTGCCGGAATGTGACCATTGGCGGTTTTGGATATTCTAAAGTAGCTGAAAGATGCTGGGTGTCTGCGCCCCTTGCAAAGTCCCCTCCCCAACCCCTCCCCACAAGGGGGAGGAGCTCCGGGTGGCGCCGCCGCATTCCCGCCGAAACGCCGAGATGTTTACGAAAGGGTGCGGCAGGTTAAGCCCCTCCCCCTTGTGGGGAGGGGTTTGGGGGGGTCTTTATCCACCCACCCGTCAAATAATGACGTGCGATCCCAGTTCGACCACGCGGTTTGCCGGCAGGCGGAAGTAGTCCGAAGGGTTGGTGGCGGCGTTGGCAAGCGCGATGTAGAGCCGGTCCTGCCAATAGGGCATGCCGGACTTGGCGTCCGGCACCAGCTTGCGGCGGCCGAGATAGAAGGAGGTCGACATGATGTCGAACTTCAACCCGGTCTTGCGCAGCGTCGCCAGGGCCTGCGAGACATTCTGCGATTCCATGAAGCCGAACAGCAGTTCGACGCGGGAGAACCGCTCGGAGATCGGCTCGACCTTGTAGCGGTCGTGGCTCGGCACGCGCGGCTTGTTGACGGTGCGGATCGTCAGGATGACGTTGCGGTCGTGCAGCACGTGATTGTGCTTGAGATTGTGCAAGAGGGCGGCCGGGGCCGATTCCGGATCGCTGGTCAGGAAGATCGCCGTGCCCGGAACCTGGGCCGGCGAATGCTCGCTCTTGCGCTCGATGGAACTGACGAAGGAGGCGAGCGGAATATCTGTATGCCGAGTCTTTTCCAAGAGGATCGCGGTGCCGCGGCGCCATGTCCACATGACGACGGTAAAGGCGGTGGCGATCAGGATCGGGATATAACCGCCATCGTGGATCTTCAGAAGGTTGGCGCCAAGGAAGATCAATTCGAGCACGACCAGCGGCGCAAGCGCGGCCACCGCGAGGGGAAACGACCAGTTCCAGCGGGCGCGGACGAATTCGAAGGCCATGATCGAGGTGACGACCATGGCGCCGGTGACGGAAATGCCGTAGGCGGTCGCCAGCGCGTCCGAGGTCTTGAAGCCTAATACCAGGAAGATGACACCGAAGAACAGCACGGCATTGACCGACGGCACGAAGATCTGCCCGGTATTGGTTTCCGAGGTGAAGAGGATTTCCATGCGCGGCAGGAAGCCGAGATTGATTCCCTGGCGCACCATCGAGAACGCGCCGGTGATAACCGCCTGACTGGCGATGATCGTCGCGGCGGTCGCCAGGATGACGACCGGCAGCAGCGCCCACTTCGGATACATCAGATAGAAGGGATCGGACATCGTCATCGGATTGCCGAGAACGAGAGCGCCCTGGCCGAGATAGTTCAGCGTCAGTGCCGGGAAGACCAGCAGGAACCAGGCCCACTGGATCGGGCGGCGGCCGAAATGGCCGAGATCGGCATACAGCGCCTCCGCACCCGTTACCGTCAGGAAGACGGCGCCGAGCACGACGATTCCGTAAAAGCCCTCATGCAGCAGGAAGGCGACGGCATAATAGGGATTGAAGGCGGCAAGGATGCCGTAGTCATCGGAGATATGGGAAATGCCGGCGGCCGCCATGACCAGGAACCAGACGGCGGTGATCGGGCCGAAGAATTTCGCCACCGCGCCGGTGCCGCGCGATTGCACGACGAAGAGCAGCGCCAGGATCACCACCGAAATCGGCACGATATATTCCGACAGCCTTGGTGTGACGAGCTTCAGGCCCTCGACCGCCGACAGCACCGACAGCGCCGGCGTGATCATCGCATCGCCGAGAAAGAGGGCAGCCCCCATCAGGCCGAGCAGCATCAGTATGGCGGTATGGCCGTTGGCGGTCTTCATCAGAAGGGCAAGCAGCGACAGCGTGCCGCCCTCCCCTTCGTTATCGGCGCGTAGCAGGAAGAGCACATATTTGATGGTGACGATGATCGTCAGCGCCCAGATCATCAGCGAAATCAGGCTGATCACCTCGAAGCGGGTGACACCGTCATGGGCGACAGGCTTCAGCGCCTCGCGAAAAGCATAGAGCGGGCTGGTGCCGATATCGCCGTAGACGACGCCGACGGAACCGAGCGCGAGATAAAAAAGCTTGCGCGGCGTCATTTGGCGTTCGTGCGGATGGCTCTCTTCGGACATGAAATTTCAACAGGCTTCTCAGAGCCAGCCTTTCCAGCGAAAGAAGAAAAAGGGGATCACGGCTGATATCACCATCAAAGCCAGTGAGAAGGGGTAACCCGCCGTCCAGGCCAGCTCCGGCATGACCTGAAAGTTCATGCCATAGACGGATGCGACCAATGTCGGCGGCAGGAACACGACCGAGGCGATCGAGAAGATCTTGATGATCGAGTTCTGTTCGATGTTGATCAGGCCGAGCGAGGCGTCGAGCAGGAAGGTGATGTTGGCGGCGACAAAGGCGGCATGCTCCGACAGCGACTGGATGTCGCGCGAGATGGTGCGGCAGAGCTCCTTCGCCTCGGGGTCCTGCTGGATCGCCGGGATCGTGTGAAAGAATGTCAGAAGCCGGGAAAGCGAGCCGAGACTATCGCGCAGCTTGCTGATCATGCGGTGATGACCGGCGATATCGCGCAGTTTTTGCTCGAGATAGTTCGAAGGCTTGCGCACCTTTTTCGCCCGGCCGAAGACATGCGTCGACAAAATGTCGATGCGCGAGACGGAGGTTTCGAGGATTTCGGCGGTGCGGTCGACGATCGTCTCCAAGAGCTTGGCGAGAAGGGCAGCACCACTGCGCCAGTTTTCCGGCAGCCGGTGAAGGGCGGCGATGAACAGCGCGAAGGATTTTGGATGGGCGTAACGGATGGTGACCAGACGGTTTCCGGCCAGAATGAAGGCGACATCGGTCAGCGTCGGCGCGTCGGTTTCCGCCTTCCAGACGAGCGAAGCGGTCATGAAGACGGCGTCGTTTTCGATGTAAAGGCGAGCCGAAGGTTCGATATCCTTGAGATCCTCGCGGGTCGGAACTTCGATGCCGAGAACCTTTTCGACATAAAGCTCCTCCTCGCGGCTCGGCTCGACCATGTCGATCCAGACGACATCCTCGGGAAAGGATGCCGGCTGCGAGAGATCGCGGATCTCGACCGATTTGCAATTGGAGCAGTAAGCGGTGATCACCGGCAGTGTCTCCGATGCTCACGACGCTTGGTGGCCATCGCCATTTTCATCGGAAGCCTTTCCATGCCGCCGCCATCGCGGCGGCGCGACGGTCGCTCGTCCCAGGTCCAAACGGAAGCGGATCAAGAAAGTTCATAAAACTCCGGCTGCATCCGGCCTTCAAGGCCACCATGCGCATTGTGCTCCACCGCATCGCAGTTACCAATCCTTCGATCTTGCAGGCGGGCCAGAACCTTCGAAACGAAGGGCGGCCGACATTGAGCATCTGCAGCAACGCCATCATGGCGCCGCGGCATATGCAGCAAAGCCGTGAAATAATCAAGACATCTTCCGTGAAGCGCGGCTTTTCACCACGTTTCCCCCACAATCGGGGTGATCGATCGGTGCTCGGCGCTTGGCCTTCCGGTATGTCCTTACGCCGGTGCCGCCGTGCGGTTCCGGCAGGCCAGCGCTATTCGAAGACGATCGCCGGAGCCGGTCGCCGGGACTGGCCGGCGAGCTGCTCCCAGACCTTGGCGGCGATGCCGCGATAGATGCCGGCGACGACGCCGTTCGGGTCGGAGGCGACGAGCGGGGTGCCGGCGTCGGAGGTTTCACGGATATTCATCGTCAGAGGCACTTCGCCGAGGAAGGGCACGCCGATGCGCTCGGCCTCCTTGCGGGCGCCGCCGTGACCGAAGATGTCGTAACGGGTGCCGGTATCGGGCGCGATGAAATAGCTCATGTTCTCGACGATGCCCAGCACCGGCACCTCGACCTTGCGGAACATGTTGAGGCCCTTGCGAGCATCGATCAAAGCGAGATCCTGCGGCGTGGAAACGATGACGGCGCCGGCAAGCGGCACCTGCTGGGCCATGGTCAACTGCGCATCGCCGGTGCCGGGCGGCATGTCGACGACGAGGACGTCGAGCTCGCCCCAGGCGACTTCGCGCAGCATCTGCAACAGCGCCGACTGAACCATCGGCCCGCGCCAGATCATCGCCGTCTCCTCGTCGACGAGGAAGCCCATCGACATGACCTTGAGGCCGTAATTCTCCATCGGATTGATGATGCGGCCGTCGATCTGCGTCGGGCGGCCGGATATCTTCAGGAGCCGCGGCATCGAAGGGCCGTAGATATCGGCATCGAGAATGCCGACGCGAAGGCCGTTGGCGAGCAGGCCGAGCGCCAGGTTGACGGCGGTGGTTGATTTGCCGACCCCGCCCTTGCCGGAGGCGACGGCGATGATGGCGCCGATGCCGGGCACGCCGATCTTGCCGGCCCGCGGCGGCTGTTGCTGGGGCGCATGGGCTTGATGCTGATGATCGTGGGTCCCATGATCATGACCGACATGGCCGTGCGGCGGGTTCGGCGCCGGGCGGGCAGCAGGTGCTGCGGCCGCCGCCTTCCTGTCCGCCGTCAGCGTGACGAGCGCACCCTTGACGCCGGGCATTTCCTTGATGACGCGCTCGGCGGCGAGCCGCATCGGCTCCAGCTCCTTGGCGCGCTCGGCCGGGACGGTGATGGAGAAATAGACCTTGCCGTCGGAAATGAACACATCGGAGACCATGCCGAGCGCAACGATATCGTGCTCGAGATCCGGTCCGCGCACGGTCTTCAGCGTTTCGAGAACCTGTTCCTTGGTGACGTCGGTCATTCCACCCTCACTGCTTCTTCTTGCAGACCACGGCGTGTCTTTCAGGACGAGAAAGGACGCCATGGCACCTTGCCGCATGATTTAGCCTTGGTCGATTCCGGCCAAGGCTAAATCATGCGGTAGAGATAGTGGAGGCGCACGTCTTCGCCAAACAAAATCATCGGGCGGAAAATCGATTTGCCGGCTTTGAAAAACGCCGGCCGGGATTCGAAATCCGTTGCGGCCATCAAGTCCGCCGGGCTTTCGCCCTGATGGCCGCAACGGTCTCTCTCCCCGAGAACCGGCGCAATGCGGGGCGAACTAGCGCAAGCCGAAAAAAAGGCCAGAAAAAAGTGACCGGCAAGACGAAATCGTGAGCAGCTGCGCAAGAAGCGGTGCCGAAAGGCAACAACCGCCGCCGACGCCGAAGGCCGGGAGAGAAGCGGCATCGGCGTCAGGCGGTGGTGTGTCGGCCGCGCCATTTCCTGGCGCTGGTCAGCAAAGTCCCCTCTGGACCTCTAGCAGAAGAGATGCAGAAAGCGTGCCAGATGGAAAAGCTAGGAAAAGCGGCGGAACGGCGCTCCGATCTGCCTACGCGCTAAGCGGCAGGCAGGAGCCGATCGCCAGCTTTGCAACTTATTTGATCAGGCCGATCCGCAGCGCCTTGGCGACGGCCTGGGTGCGGTTGACGGTGTCGAGCTTCTTGGTGGCGCGGTTGAGGTAATGATTGACCGTATGCTCGGACAGCGACAGGATTTCGGCGATCTCGGCGCTGGTCTTGCCGGCCGCCGTCCAGTTCAGGCAATCGATCTCGCGTTCGGTCAGCGCATCGGTCACGCGGGTATCGAGATTGCGAATCTCGGCAAGCCTGTCGAAGACATGGATGGCGATATAACAAAGCTCGCGCATCTCGGCCGGGCTGAAGGGTTCGCGATCGCCGGCAAAGGAGACGGCTCCGCGCAGGCCGGAGGCCTCATGCGTCGGGAAATAGGCGCAACGCATCATCCTGAAACGTTCGAATAGCCCGACGACAAGAGCGGACTTGCCGTCGTCGCGTGGCCAGCTCTGTCGCGACATGTCGTAGAAGAAGGGCCGCGCCGATGTTCTCAGCCGCCGCAGAACCGGGCTGTCCACCATCAAGCCCTCCTGGTCATAAAGCGCCAGAAGCTCGGCCGGCCAGCTGGTGAGGACGGTGCTGCCCTGAAGATCGAGGGAGGTGATCGGTGGCAGATTGAGCACCATGAAGGCGCGGCAGCGATAGGCTTCGGTCACGCGTTTCAAAAACCGGAAAATGTCGAACTGGGTCTTCAGGCCGGCAATTTCCTTGATGTAATCGTCTTCTTCTTCGGTGGATGTTTGCGACAAAGGTTCCATCACATTTCTTCATCTTCGGCGCCGCGGCCCGGTTGACTTGCATCAGGGAATGACGATTGCTTCTGGATCAAGTGCTGTCGACCGCGACATTAAATGTTCGGCCGACAATTGTTGTCGACTTCGCGGACTATTTCCAGTTGTCGTGATTCGCCGGCAAATCTCAATTTTTTCCGTTTCAGTCTTTTGTCTTATACCCGCAATCACCGACCGCTGATCATCGCTTCATCTAGCGACGCGGGCCGAGGCGGATGCGCATGCCTTCCATGATCCTCCCGGCTGCCTGCCGAACCGGAACGGCCCATTGGGCGAGAAGTTCCATCGACAGGCGATAGGCCGGGCCGGTGATCGAAACGCCGCCGAGAAAGGTCCGATCTTCCGACCAGATGGGTGCGGCGACGCAACGGATGCCGGCCTCATGCTCCTCACGGTCGAAAGCATAGCCCTGATCGGCGATCTCATGGATTTCGGCGAGCAGACTTGCCGGCGAAGCATGGGTGGCGGCGGTAAAGCGGGTGAAATTCACGCCGGCAAGGAGATCGACCAGGCTTTCGGCCGGAAGCAGCGATAGCGCCACCTTGCCGACGCCGGTGCAGTAACAGGGCGAAGCATTGCCGATCTGCGAATACATGCGCACCGGCTGACGGCCTTCGACCTTGTCGAGGTAGATGATCGACTGCCCTCTGAGAACGCCGAGATGCACGGTCTCCCCGGTCGCCTGCTGCAGATCGGCAAGGTGCGGTTCGGCAATCAGGCGGAATTCGTTGCGCGCCCAGCTGCGGGCGGCGAAATCGAGCAGGCGCAGGCCCGGCGCATAGCGGCCGTCACCGTCGAGTTCGAGCAGCCCCTCCTCCACCAGGTGGGTGAGCTGGCGATGCAGGGTGCCGCGCGGCTGGCCGGCGAGCGACAGGATGTCGGTGAACCGCAACGGCGCATCCGCATGGGTGACGAGATCGAGCAGCACCATCAGCTTGCCGAGTGTGCCGGTCTCGCGTGCCTGCGCTATGCCGCGGCCGTTTGCATTCATCGTCTCATCCGCCCTTGACAGGAAGGGCAGCATAATCCGATAATTCCAAATAGTCAAATTCAGTTCCAAATAATGGAACAATTCACTTCGTCGGGAGAAGACGATGGCCGCGACATCAGCCGAGTTTCCGGAGTTCAGAGACCGAACCGTGCTCGTGACCGGCGGCGGATCGGGCATCGGCGCTGCAATCGTCGAGGGTTTCGCGCGCCAGGGCGCCAAGGTTTCCTTCATCGACATCGCCGAGGCCGCCGGCCACGCGCTTGCCGAGCAGCTGTCGGGCCACACCGCGCATCCTGTCACCTTCTACCATGCCGATCTGCGCGACATCGACGCGATCCGGCGCACGGTCGACAGCGTCGTTGCCGCGTCCGGGCCGATCCGCGTGCTCGTCAACAATGCCGCCTGGGACGATCGCCATGAATTCGATGCGGTCACCGAGGCCTATTGGGACAACAACCAGGCGGTCAATCTGCGGCATGTGTTCTTTACCTCGCAGGCGGCGGCGCCATCGATGCGGGCGGCCGGCGGCGGGGCGATCGTCAATATGTCGTCGATCGCCTTCAAGCTCAACATGGGCGGGTTTCCCGCCTATGCGGCGGCGAAGGCTGCGGTCGTAGGCCTGACGAAGAGCATGGCAGGCCGGCTCGGCCCCGAGAATATCCGGGTCAACTGCATCCTGCCGGGCATGGTCGTCACCGAACGGCAGATGCATTTGTGGCTGACCGAAGAGAGCATCGCCCGCTCGGTTGAGCAGCAATGCCTGAAAGTCGCGCTCAAAGCCGATGCGATCGTCGGTCCCTGCCTGTTTCTTGCATCCGACTGCGCGGCCGGAATGACCGCCCAGTCCCTGATTGTCGATGGAGGCGTTTTGTAATGGCTAATCCCGCTTATGTCGCGGTGGACTGGGGCACCAGCAGCTTCCGGCTGTGGCTGATGGCCCGGGACGGCAGCGTGCTTGCCGAGCGCCGCAGCGGCGAAGGCATGACCAGCGCGGCAAAGACCGGCTTTTCCACCGTGCTATCAAGCCATCTTGCCGTCATCGAAGCGCCGGAAAACCTGCCGGTGGTCGTCTGCGGCATGGCCGGCGCAAGGCAGGGCTGGGTCGAGGCCGGCTATATCGACGTGCCCGCGCCGCTCGCCTCGATCCTGACTGCCGCCGTCCGCGTGGCCGGCGAAAGCCGCGACATCCGTATCCTGCCGGGCCTCGCCCAGCGGCAGGCGGCGACGCCGGATGTCATGCGCGGCGAAGAAACCCAGCTTCTCGGCGCGCTCGGCGGCACGAGCGTCGGCGCCCAGGCGGTCTGCATGCCCGGCACGCATTCGAAGTGGGTGCATGTGACGGATGCCACCGTCACCGGCTTTTCCACCTTCATGACCGGCGAACTCTTCGACGCGATCAGCAAACACACGATCCTGTCGCATGCCGTTGCGGGGGCGCAGGAGCAGCCGGCCGATGCGGCGGCCTTCGATGCGGCGGTCTCGGCCGCTTTCGCCCGGCCGGCCCTTGCCTCCAACCTGCTCTTTACCGCGCGCTCCGGCCAGCTCCTGCACGGGATCTCCGCTGCTGCCGCGCAAGCCCGGCTCTCCGGCACGCTGATCGGCCTCGAAATCGCCGGCGCGCTGCAGGATGCCGCCAACTCAGGCATCACCCTCGTCGCCTCCGGACGCCTGCAGGCGCTTTACGAACAGGCCTTCAAAACCCTCTCCCTTGCCTTCACCGCTATCGATGCGGACGAGGCTGTGCGCCGCGGGCTATCGGCCGCCGCCGAAGCCATCTGGCCGAATTGAGAAAGCTGACACGATGAACCGTATCCCCTTCCCCGACATGAAGCGCCCGCTGATCGCCATCCTGCGCGGCATCCGGCCCGACGAGACCGAAAGCGTCATCGGCGCCTTGATCGACAACGGCCTGACGGCGATCGAAATCCCGCTCAATTCGCCGGAGCCGTTCAAATCGATCGAGATCGCCGCCAAGATGGCGCCGGCGGAGGTGCTGATCGGCGCCGGCACGGTGCTGACGATCGAGGCGGTCGACAGCTTGAACGCGGCCGGCGGCAAGCTGCTGGTGACGCCGAATGTCGAACCCGAGGTCATCAGCCGGGCGCGCGACCATGGCATGGTGACGATGCCGGGCGTGTTCACGCCGACCGAGGCGCTGGCTGCGGCGCGGGCCGGCGCCACCGGGCTCAAATTCTTTCCGGCGAGCGTGCTCGGTCCATCCGGAATCACGGCGATCCGGGCGATCCTGCCGCCGGAACTGACGATTGCCGCCGTCGGCGGCGTATCGGACAAGAATTTCGGCGATTACACCAAGGCCGGCATCTTCGCCTTCGGCCTCGGCACCGGCCTCTACAAGCCGGGAATGAGCGCGGCAGAGGTTGCCGAGCGTGCGAAAGCAACCATTTACGCCTATGATGCAGCCATGGGAGCGTGAGCGGATGACCGACATTTACGAGTTCGAAGGCAAGACCCTTTGCAACACCAATTCCGTCCTCGGCGAAGGGCCGACCTATGATCCGGACAGCAATACGGTCTGGTGGTTCAACATCCTCGGCAAGGAGCTGCACGAACTCAGACTGGCGACGGGGGAGAAAAAGGTGCATCCGCTGCCTGCGATGGCAAGCGTGCTGGCCCGCATCGATGCCGGACGGCAGTTGATCGCGACGGAGGAAGGGCTTTTCGTACGCGATGTGGCAAGCGGCAACCTCACCTTCTACGCAGCGCTCGAAAATGACCGGCCGGAAAACCGCTCCAATGACGGCCGCACCCATCCCTCCGGCGCGCTCTGGATCGGCACAATGAGCAAGCGGGCGGAAAACCAGGCCGGCGCCATCTATCACGTCGCAAGCGGCAAGGTGACGAAGATCTTCAACGGCATCAGCATTCCGAATTCGATCTGCTTCTCGCCCGACGGCACGATCGGCTATTATACGGACTCCCGCATCAACCGGCTGATGCGCGTCATGGTCGATCCGCACACCGGCCTGCCGGCGGGCGAGCCGATCGTGCTCGTCGACAGCATGAACGAGCCCGGCGACATCGACGGCTCGGTGGTCGATGCCGACGGTTATATCTGGAACGCCCGCTGGGGCGCCGGCGTCGTCGATCGTTACAATCCCGACGGCCTGCGCATCTCGCGCTACAAGGTTCCCGCCGTCCAGCCATCCTGCCCCGCCTTCATCGGCGTCGATGCCAACCGGTTGGCGGTGACGACCGCCTGGGAGGGGCTCGACGAGGATGCCCGCTCGGCTCAGCCTTCCGCCGGCGCGCTGCTGGAACTCGGCATCACGGTCAAGGGCGTGTTTGATCCGCTATACGTGCTCTGAAGCCGCTTTCGACGGCCGCGATCCTGAGGCGCCCCCAGCGGGGCGTCTTTTCGTTTCGACCCCAGCCGCCGATAAAAGTTCCGTGAGAATGGTGAAATTTTCCGTGTTTTCAACCGGAACCAATCCGCGCACCGCTCATTTTCCCTACGAACCGGCGCGGCAAGGATGATGCATTGCCGGGTCAGCGATCACTCTAGGGAAATGAAAGTAGGTTCGAAATGACACGCAAACTTTTGACGACCGTTGCCGCTGGCGCGCTGTTTGCCACGGCTTTCGCACCGGCGGCATTCTCGCAGACCGCGCCGCAGCCTGCGGATCCCGCCGCTCCGGCCCAGACAGCGCCGGCTGATCCGGCTGCCCCCAAGCCGGTAACCCCTGACGTCACCAAACCCGCAGGCGATGCTGCACAGGCTCCCACCGCAACCCCGAGCACGGATATGGCTCAGGGCACCTATCTGACGGAGCAGGCTCCGGACCAGATCAGCGCCAATACCTATATCGGCCAGTCGGTCTATAATGCCAACAATGAAAGCATCGGCAGCGTCAACGACCTGATCATGAAAAAGGACGGCGGCATTGTCGCCGCAATCGTCGGCGTCGGTGGCTTCCTCGGCATCGGCGAAAAGGATGTCGCCGTTCCGATAGAAACGATCACCATAGCTCAGAACACCCAGGACGGCAGCGTCAAGCTGACGACCAGCGAAACCGCTGAATCGCTGAAGGCTGCGCCTGAGTTCAAGACGCTGGCAATGCAGTCTGCAGAGAAGGCTCCGGTCGCACCCGGTACCGATACGACGGCAACCGGCTCGACCACGCCTAAGTAAACCGCGCGTGGTAGTATAGCGTAGGTGATGGCGCTCCTAGGGGCGCCATCGCTTTGTCTGCTGATCTGAGTTCCCTTAACCGCGACGCACTTTTGCTGGAATTGATTGTTTGCTCGCAATTCCGGACGCAAAACCGCAGTGCACTTTTGCTGGAATTGCTTATGCGCTGACGCGCTCGGCGATCGCCGCGTCATAGTAGTTCTCGTGCAGGAAGCGCAGCGTGGCGATGCCATCGGCCGGACGGCCGAAATGATAGCCCTGGCCCATGCCGCAGCCGAGCGTGCGCAGTTTCACCGCCTCGGCGTAATCCTCGATTCCTTCGGCCACGACTTCCAGTTCCAGGCCATCGCACATGGCAAGGATCGCCTTGATGATGTGTTCGGAGGCGCGGTCGGAATTGATGCGTGAGACGAAAGCCCGGTCGATCTTGATCTTGTCGAAGATGAAGTCGCGCAGGCGCCCGAGGCTCGACTGGCCGGTGCCGAAATCGTCGAGCGAGATGCGCACGCCGGCTGCGCGCAGATCGGCGATGATGCGGTGAGCGGTATCGGCCGAACCCATCACCGCCGTCTCGGTGATTTCCAATTCCAGGCGATGCGGATCGAAGCCGACGCGGCCGAGGATCGACAGGATGCTGCCGCTCGTGCCGGGATCCATCAGCTGCGCCGAAGAGAGATTGAACGACAGGAAGAGTTCGCGCGGCCAGGAAAGTGCTGCTTCCGCGGCCTTGCGCAGCAGCGTTTCCGACAGGGCGTCAATGAAACCGCGCTCTTCGGCGAGCGGCACGAAGACGCCGGGCGAAACGAAGCCGAGATCGGGATCGTTCCAGCGGGCAAGCGCCTCGAAGCCGACCACCTGATTGTTGGCGAGCGAAACGATCGGCTGGAAATGCACGTCGATCGCATCGGAGATGATGGCGTTTCTGAGCGCCTGCTCGAGCTGTGTGGCGCGCTTCATCTCCTGGGCGATCTCACGCGAATAGACGGTGATCTGGCCGCGGCCGCGGCGCTTGGACCGATAGAGAGCCGTTTCGGCGCTCTTCAGCAACTCCTCGCAGTCCTCTCCGGCAAAGGGGTAGATGGCAAAGCCGAAGGAGGCGGAGAGACGGACGTTGCGGTCGCCGAGATCATAGGGCGCCGACAGCACCTCTCGGATCATCTGGCCGAATTTCTCCGCACTCGCCCGCTCGAAAATCAACGGCAGCACGAAGGCAAACTCGTCGCCGTCGTGACGGGTGACCAGCGCGCCGTCCGGAATGCAGGCCTTCAGGCGATGGGCGACCTGGCAGAGGATTTCATCACCGGCCGAGGAGCCGAAAAGATCGTTGATCGGTTTGAAGCTGTCGAGATTGGCAATGCCGATCGTGAAGGGCGCCGGATCGCTTGCGCGCTCGGCGGAAATCTGCAGAACCTTCTCGCGCATGCGATTGCGGTTCCCCAACCCGGTCAGCGGATCGGTATAGGCCATCGCCTGGAGCTCACCGTGACTTACGGTCAAGGAAGCCATTTCCGCCGATTTCATCATGCAAACCCGAGCTTTCCTCCGCGCCGAGCAAAGAATGACCGGCATTTCTTAACAATTCGCTAGTAAATCGGCCGCCTTCGCAGCCCACCCGCCCCGGATTCTCATGGGTTGGCGTATCGGCGAAAGCGGACCCCGCCGCGAAACGGTGGCCATAATCTTTAAAACATCAGGCGCGCGTTCGAATCCGCGCGCCCTCTTCCACCAGGTATTTCTGAAATATCGTCTCAAGCATGTCAGGACTGACCGGTTTCATGATGACGTCATCCATGCCCGATTTAGCGCATTCGGCCCGATCGCGTTCGAAGGCCTGGGTGAGCACGCCGATGATCGGGGTGCGGGCGGCAGCGCCGGCTTCTTCCATCTGCCGGATGAGCCGCGCGGCCTCGAAGCCGTTGAAGCCCGGCAGGGATATGTCCATCAGCACCACCTGCGGCCTGTGTTCGGCCCAAAGGCGCACGACCTCGTCGCCGGTCGCAGCAATCATATGGCGATAGCCGAGGCCTTCAAGGATCTGCGAAAATACGATCTGGTTGATATCATTGTCTTCGGCAACGAGAACCTGCAGGCCGACCGTATCGTCGGAAATGCTGATTTCCCAGTCCACATCTGCGCCGGCGCCGTTGTTGCGGCTGTTGCGGTTGAAATGGCGGGCGATCTGGAAGGTGAGTTCGTTGGCGATCTGGAAGCCGTCCATGACGAGCGACGGAATACCATATTGCTCGGCAAGCTCGAGGCAGCGCATACCCATCTGGTTGTCGATGATCAGCAGGTCGAGCGAGATGCCGGAAGAGGTGGCAATTTCCAGGAACCGCTCCTCTTCATCTTCGCCTCGCACGGCGCAGGATTCGAAACCGTATTTCGACAGCGTGCGCAACGCGGCGGTCTCGGCGGCGAGGTCGGCGGTGACGACGAGGATCTTGCGGCCGGAGAAATTCTCCGGAACGATCGCTTCCATCGCCGCCGGCTCGCGGCGCTCCACCGCGCTCTGCACCGGCACGTAGGCGCGGCGATAGCTCTGGTTGGCGGAGGTGGTGATCGCCGAGGCCCGGTCGAACTCCTCGAGATCGGCGCCGTCGCGCGGCAGGTCCTGCGTCGTCGACACCAGGAAATAGCGGCCGGGCTTGCCGATACGATGCTTGCGGCTGACGATGTCGCGCTCGATGCCGTCGCGGGAGATCTGCCGCTGGCGGGAGATCGACATTTCGCCGGTCTCCAGCACGTGACGGTCGCTTTCTTCGAAGCGTTTTGCGATCTCCGGCGAAAAGAGATCGCCGCTCTTGCGGCCGAGCACCTCGTCGGCGGTGGTCTGGTATTTCTCGCAGAAGGCGAGGTTCACCGCGACATAGGTAAGGTTGCGATCCTTGACGAACAGCGGAAACGGCAGATTGTCGAGAATGTCTTCGGTGAGCTGCACCCGCTCCAGGTCCGAGCGCCACTGCTCCTCGCGCTTCTTGTCCTCGGAGATGTCGGAAACGATGGTAACGCCGTAGCCGCCCGGCAGCCTGCGCTTGACGAAACGGACCCAGCTGTCGGCGCCGTGGCGCTCGACGGATTCGAAGCGCTCGCGCCAATGCGAGGCGATCCTCTGTGACAGCCAGTCCTCGCGGCTGAGGGAGCCGCCCTGCCTCACGTCATATTGCTGACGAACGCCGGTATCGTAGACCGCACCCAGGAAATCGCGCAGCCGCGTGCCCGGCTTCAGCATCTCGGCCGGCAACGGGAAGAATTCGAGGATCTGGCGGCTTGCGAAGATCAGATGATCGTTCTTGTCGTAGATGATGAACGCTGCCGAAAGGCTGTCGCACACGACATCGAAAAGCGCCGTCTGCAGATCGGCCTCGGCGGGAGTCCCGTCGATTCCCGATGCCGTGTCCGCCTTTTCGAAGCCGGCACTCATTCTGTTGCGTCCCACATCTG
Source organism: Rhizobium sophoriradicis (assembly GCF_003939025.1). Taxonomy (GTDB): domain Bacteria; phylum Pseudomonadota; class Alphaproteobacteria; order Rhizobiales; family Rhizobiaceae; genus Rhizobium; species Rhizobium sophoriradicis. The sequence goes on along the minus strand of NZ_RQIH01000009.1, from coordinate 88,606 downwards.
ATCGATTTTCGCAGCTTCTGGAGGTATATGAATAAATATGCCATTTTTCTGTTAAAACCGGCTTAACACTGCCGGCCGTCCAAATGGGGGAGCCGCAGATCACGCTTCTGTAAAGCCTATGGAATCCCCTTCCCTCCTGCCCACGAATCCTCGAAAATAGCCCATGGCCATCAGACAGCTTTCCGAAACGCTCATCAACCAGATCGCCGCAGGCGAGGTCATCGAACGGCCGGCGAGTGCTGCCAAGGAACTGATCGAAAATGCGCTCGACGCCGGGGCGACGCGCATCGAGATCGCCACGGCAGGCGGCGGCAAGGCGCTGCTGCGGGTCAGCGATAACGGCTCCGGCATGGAGGCGGCCGATCTCGAGCTGGCGGTCCGGCGCCACTGCACCTCGAAGATCTCCGAGACGCTCGAGGATATCCGCACGCTCGGTTTCCGCGGCGAGGCGCTGCCGTCGATCGGTTCCGTCGCCAGGCTCAGCATCGCCAGCCGCAGGCGTGACAGCGCCGGCGGCCACGAGATCGCCGTTGCCGGCGGCAAGATCGTTCATATCAGGCCGGCCGCCGCCAATCCCGGCACCATCGTCGAAGTGCGCGACCTGTTTTTCGCCACGCCCGCCAGGCTCAAATTCCTTAAGAGCGAAAAGGCGGAGGCCGGCGCCATTACCGAGATCGTCAAGCGCATGGCGATTGCTTTTCCTGCCGTGCGCTTCGTCCTGTCTGGTTCGGACCGCACGACGCTGGAATTTCCGGCGACCGGCGACGACCATCTGGCGCGCATGGCGCAGGTGCTCGGCAAGGACTTCCGAGACAACGCCATTCCCCTCGACGCCATGCGCGAGGACATCGCGCTCACCGGCTTTGCCGGCGTGCCGACCTTCAACCGCGGCAACTCCGCTCATCAATATGCCTTCGTCAACGGCCGGCCGGTGCAGGACAAGCTGATCCTCTCGGCGATCCGCGGCGCCTATGCCGAGACGATTCCATCAGGACGCTATCCGGTGGCGGTGCTGTCGATCACCCTCGATCCGGCTCTCGTCGACGTCAACGTGCATCCGGCAAAATCCGACGTGCGCTTCCGCGACCCGGGCCTGGTGCGCGGCCTGATCGTCGGCGCCATCCGCGAGGCCCTGGCGCGCGATGGCAGCCGGGCGGCGACAACAGGGGCGAGCGACATGCTGCGGGCCTTTCGCCCCGGCTTCCAGCCCAATGCGCAGCGGCCGCAGGCGCCATGGTCGGCCGAGACCTCGCCCTTCCGGCCCTACCAGCTGGCAGGCGGTTTCGCCGAGCGGACGCAGGCCTCTTTCGACGGATTGTCGGCGCCGACAGCGCGAGCCGAGCCGCCGCCTTCGCCCCAGCCGGGTGCACCCGAACCGGCCTCTCCCGAAACAACCGGGCGCTATCCGCTCGGCGCGGCACGGGCGCAAATCCACGCCAACTATATCGTCGCCCAGACCGAGGACGGGCTGGTCATCGTCGATCAGCATGCAGCGCATGAGCGGCTGGTCTTCGAGGCGATGCGCAAGGCGCTGCATTCGAAGCGGCTGGCCTCGCAGGTGCTGCTCATCCCTGAGATCATCGACATTCCGGAGGAGGATTGCGACCGGCTGATGCAGCATGCGGGCGAGCTTTCCGAACTCGGCCTGGGGATCGAGCGTTTCGGCCCCGGGGCGATTGCCGTGCGCGAGACGCCGGCGATGCTCGGCGAGGTCGACGCCCATGGCCTCGTCCGCCAGCTTGCCGACGAGATCGCCGAGTGGGACACGGCGTCGGGCCTATCGGCCAAGCTCGAATATGTGGCGGCGACCATGGCCTGCCATGGATCGGTGCGCTCCGGACGGCGCCTGCGGCCGGAGGAAATGAACGCGCTGCTCAGAGAAATGGAAGTGACGCCCGGTTCCGGCCAGTGCAATCACGGTCGGCCGACCTATATCGAATTGAAACTCAGCGATATCGAGCGGCTTTTCGGCAGAAGCTAAAAAAGCTGGCAAAGCCGCCGTCGCGGGAGTATGGCAGACACATGACAGACTGCAGGGAACGGAGCGCATGAATTTGTTCGAAGGGCACGGAAACCGCGAGGCGAAGATCCGCTATCTCGACGGCGATTTCCAGATTGTCTCGCCCGGCTCCTACGTCGTCTGCGCGATGACGGGAAAACATATTCCGCTCGACGAGCTGCGCTATTGGAGCGTCGCCCGCCAGGAGCCCTATTCCGACGTGATCTCGGCGATCGAAGCCGACAAACGCGCCGGCGTGCTGCCGAACCAGCGACGTTAGAGCAATTCTCGCCGTTCCTCCTGTAGTGACCCTAAACGGCTTTGGCTGTTCTGCGACCCGTGACAAAACCGCAAGATCGGTCGAGCGCGTCATGTCCACCAACGTTTAGCTGGTGCCGCCACGGAGGACGGGACGATGAAGGCGGCGCTTCAAAACTACCATGCCCGCATGCAGCGGGTGCTGGATCACATAGACCGGCATCTGGACGATGATCTGGACCTCGATGCGCTGAGCAATGTCGCAGCCTACTCGAAATATCATTTCCATCGGCAGTTCACGGCGACCTTCGGTCTATCCGTGCATCGCTATATCCAGCTCGCCAGGATGAAGCGCGCTTCATACCAGCTAGCCTACAGGGATGCCCAAAGCGTCACCGATATAGCGATGGAAGCCGGTTACGACGGTCCTGATGCCTTTGCCCGCGCTTTTCGGCAACGGTTCGGGCAATCGCCTTCGTCTTTCCGGAAGTCTCCCGACTGGGAGCCGTGGCTTGTGGCCTTTGGGCCTCTCGACAACGCCAGGAGCAAGCTCATGCAGAAGACTTTTACCATTGACGACGTGACGATTCGCGATGTGCCTCCCACGCCGGTGGCGATCATGGAGCATCGGGGCGATCCCGCAACGCTCGGCGCCACCATCCAGCGCTTCATCGCCTGGCGCCAGGGGGCAGGTCTGCACCCCAAGACAAATCCGACCTTCAATATCTGGCACTCCGAGCGGCGTCCCGCGTCGCCCGCCGACTATAGCGTGGACCTTTGTGTCGGGATCGACAAACCAATCGAGGCGGACAGCGGTGAGATCAAAGCCGGCGAGATTCCCGGGGGACGATGCGCGGTGCTGCGCGTCGTCGGCAACACCGACAATCTGGAACCCGCCGCGCTCTACCTCTATCGCGAATGGCTGCCGGCCAGCGGCGAAGAAGCGCGCGACTTTCCGATCTATTGCCAGCGGCTGCGCTTCTTCCCTGAAGTGGCGGAGCATGAGGCGGTCGCGGAACTGTTTTTGCCGCTGAACTAGCGCCCTTCGACGGCGGCCTGCCGCTTCCGCACGCAGGGGACGGACAGGCCGCTATCCGCCCAATCCCGGTTTAATGCATGTCGCCCGGAAGTGTGCAGCGGTTCCGGGATAACGACATGCATCAAAATAAAGGGCTTAAGCGCGTCGCATGAATCATATTTGACGCGACGCGCTTTACGCGTTTGCGGCCTTCATCTCCCGCAGGCGGCGTTCGCGGCAGGCGACGATCGCCCGGTCGATGATGAGGCTTGGAGCGAGATGATCATCGAAGATCATGTCGACCTCGATCACCCGGCACTTTTGCGCCAGCTCTTCCGCCTTGCCGTGGTGGCCGGAGAGGCGGACGAAATCCTTCGAGGTGGTGACGATCAGAAGATCCTGGTGCTCGGCGGTAGTCAGGATATCGCCGATCTCGTCCTCGGTCAGGTGCTCGTGGTCGCCGAAGGTCTTGGCGACGGCGATTTCAGCGCCGCGCGATTCGACCGTGCGGAAGAATTTGGCGGGATCGGCGATGCCGGCGAATGCCAGCACCCTGATGCCGGCGAGCCTATCGTCGCCGCGCACCTTGAGCGATGCGGTAAAATAGGGCTTTGCCGCGCGAGCCGCCATGCGAACGATCCTGTCGGCCGCATGGCCGCCGCCGACCTTCAGCAGAGCCGTCGCCGACCGCAGTTGCTGGCCGATCGGCGCGCGCACCGGGCCGGCCGGCACGATATGGCCGTTGCCGAGGCCGCGCGTCGCGTCGATGACGAGCAGAGCATAATCGATCGCCAGCCGGGCGCTCTGGAACCCGTCATCCATGATGATGAGGTCGGCGCCTTCCGCTACCAGACGTCTCGCGCCGTCGACACGGCGGCGGGAAATCACCGTCAGCGCCTCCTGGGCAAGCAGCAGCGGCTCGTCGCCGACGGCGACGGCCCGGTGATGATGGGGATCGACCACCGTCGTCACGTCGAGCGAGCCGCCGTAACCTCGGCTGAGGAAGCCGGGTTTCAGCCCCTTCGCCTTGGCGGCGCGGGCGATCGTCAGCGCCGTCGGCGTCTTGCCGGCGCCGCCGACGGTGAAATTGCCGACGCAGATAACGGGAACGGAAACGGAGGCGCGGCGCGCATGGGCCATTCGGTGGCCGGCGACACGGCCGTAGATAAAGGAAAGCGGCGCCAGCATCCAGGCCCGCCAATCGGCTTTCCTCCACCAGAACGGCGGCGCTTCGGATATCATCTTGCCGTCCCGCTCCCCTGCCCGGTCTCAGAACCGGCCCCTTGCTTTTCGACCGGCCGGATTGAGAAGCCAAAACCGGTGAAAATGCAAGTCCTTGCAAAGATCGCGATGCGGTTTAGGCGGGCTGCAGGTCCGGCAGCAATGTCTCGATGGCGGTGATGTCGTCGAGCACATGATCGGCAGCGGCGGCAAGCGAATCGCGCGAGCCGGTGCCGGTCAGCACCGCGATCCTGAGCCCCGTGCCGGCATTCAGGCCCATGTGCAGATCATGGTTGTTGTCGCCGACGATCGCGACCTCTTCCGGCAAAAGACCGGTCGCGGCGCAGAAGCCGAGCACCATGCCGGGTTCCGGCTTCACGCCGAAGCCGCTGTCGTAACCGGCGATGTAATCGACATAAGGGGCAAAACCGAAACGTTCGGCCGTCTGGCGGATGGAGCGTTCATTGTCGCTGGAGGCGACGCCGAGCTTGAAGCCGCGCTGGTGCAGTCTGGCGAAGAAGCCGGCAAGATCGGTCACCGGCACTGAAAATTCGGCGGCGCCGGAAAAGAGATCGTCGAGACGGACCGTCAGTTCGCCGACTTCGACCATCGAGCCGGCGGCGACGAGCCCCTCGGCGATCTGACGGGTATTGCCGGCGGCGAGCAGGCTGTCGGGGACGATATGGCCGGTCTGAGGATCCATGCCGCAGGCCAAGAGCAACCGGTCTGCGAGAAACGGATCGCCCTCGGCGGCGATGCGGGCAAGCTCGCGATTGACCGGCAACCAGCTCTCGTCATAATCGAGCAGCGTGCCGTCCTTGTCGAAGAGGATGCCTTTAATACGCGCCGGGCCCGACATCGCGCCTCCTCAGAGCTGGGCGACGGCTTTGGGCAACAGGCGCGCCTTGACCGTCAGCGGATTGATATAGGGTTCCAGCCCCTTCACCGTCGCCGTCAGCGCGCCGCGCATCTCGTGCACGGTGGCAATGCCGGCTTCGATCATCGAGCGGCGGGCTTCGTCGTTGATCAAAAGGTAATGCACGCCCTTGGCCAGCATTTCGGTATCGCGCACCATGCGGGCGCTGCCACTGCGGGCAAGTCTCTGATAGGCCTCGCGAAAATTCTGCACATTGCCGCCGGAGAGGATGGCGCAACCGAGCATGGCCGGCTCCAGGGGGTTTTGGCCACCTTCGGCAAACAGCGAACGGCCGACGAAGGCAATCTCCGTCAAACGAAGATAGAGACCCATTTCGCCGATCGTGTCGCCGAGGAAAACATCGATATCGGCGGACAGGACGTCGTCGCGGGTGCGGCGGGCGACCTTGAGGCCCTGCTTGACCAGAGCCGCCTCGATCTCGTCGCTGCGCTCGGGATGGCGCGGCACGATGATCGTCAACTGCCGGTCGCGCTCCTTCAGGGCGCGATGGACGATGCCGGCCGCATTCTCCTCGCCGTCGAAGGTCGAAATCGCCGCCCAGGTCTTGCGATCGCCGATCTGCTTCTTGTAGCGCGAAAGGACAGCGCTGTCATAGGGTGGGGCGTCGGTATCGACCTTCAGATTGCCCGAGGTGATGACCGGGACGACGCCGAGATCGCGGAAACGTTCGGCATCGACATCCGACTGGGCGATGACGAGGGCGAGATTTTCGAACAGGGCTTCGGCAATCGATGGGCGGCGGCGCCAGCGGGCAAAGGAGCGGTCCGACATGCGGGCGTTGACCAGGATCTGCGGGATGCGGCGGCGGCCAAGCTCAAGCACCGTTGCCGGCCAGATTTCGGATTCGGCGATGATGGCGCAATCCGGCTGCCAGTAATCGAGGAAGCGGCTTACCGATGGCTTCAGATCGAGCGGCACATATTGATGGATCGCTTCATGGCCGAGGCGCTCGGCAGCAAGTTTCGCGGAGGTGATGGTGCCGGTCGTCAGAATGACGTGGATGTCGCGGCGGCGGATTTCGCGGATCAGCGGGATGACGGCGTTGGTTTCGCCCACACTTGCGGCGTGGAACCAGACGAGCGGCCCTTGCGGCCGGTTGGCGCTCGGATAGCCGAAACGCTCCAGGCGGCGCGCGCGGTCTTCCTTGCCCTTGGCGGTACGGTAGGTGAGATAAAGACCGACGACTGGAGAGGCCACAGTTCCCGCCAGACGGTATGTGCTCAGACCGAGCCGCGCCATCCGGGAGCTCATTGCGCCAGCCTCCGATCCAAGACGATCGACATCAAACCCATTCCCCAATTATCGTTGCGGCCGAAATGACCGATCAATTTGTTCAGAATGCGTCAAACGATCCGGATCGACGGCGCCCGATGCTGCAAGCCCGGGACCCATGGCGGTCCGCCGGCACTTGGCGCGGAATCGGCGGCCGAGGTCAGTGGCCTCCGGCCTTTTCCTGCGGATCGAGCAAACGATGCATGTGGACGATGAAATAGCGCATATGCGCATTGTCGACCGTCTGCTGCGCCTTCGCCTTCCAGGCCGTCAGCGCCGTGGCATAATCGGGAAAGATGCCGACGATATCGAGATCCTTCAGATCACGGAACTGGACCTCGTCGAGGCTTTCCAGTTCGCCGCCAAAAACGAGATGCAAAAGCTGCTTCTTGTCACCGGAGTCAGTCATTCTTGTTCTCTTTCTGCCTATTCTCCTCCGCCACCCCATCTGCGGGATTTTGACGGAAACGTCAACTGTCTCGTCGCCCGGCAAAGGCCGCGAGGAACTCATCGATGCGAGGCGCCGGTGCCGCACACAGCACCTTGTGGGTGACTTCAGCGCGATTGTAGACGATCGGTTCGCCGTCGAGGTCGACGAGGCGGCCGCCGGCGCAGGCCAGGATCAGATCGGCGGCGGCAAGGTCCCAATCGTGTGAATTGCCCTTGACGAACGTGCCGTCGAGCCGTCCGTCCGCCACCATGGCAATGCGATAGGCAAGCGAGGGAATGTATTTCTCGCGCCTGACCCGCTCGCGGAAGGCCGGCGGAAAGGTCTTCAACAGATCTTCGCCGATCGCCAGCCGGCTCATCTCCTCCGGCCCGGCGGCCGAAACGGTGAAGGGCACGCCGTTCTTCAGCGCCACACCGCCCTCGACGGCTTCATAAAGCTCTTCGAGCGCCGGGGCGTAGAGCACGCCGGCGACCGGCCGGCCGCGATGGACGACCGCGACGCTGACGCACCAGACCTTCTGGCCGCCGAGGAAGGCGCGTGTGCCGTCGATCGGATCGATGATGAACACCGTCTCGCGGGCGAGGCGGTCGGCATCGTCCTCGGTTTCCTCAGACAGCCAGCCATAATCCGGCCGGGCCTTGCGCAGGATCGATTCCAGCGTCTTGTTGGCGGCGAAATCGGCGGCGCTGACGGGAGAGCGGTCATCGTTCTTCCACCAGACCTCGGGAGACTGGTTGAAGAAACCGAAGGCGACCGCACCGGCCTCCTTGGCAGCATCGGCGATCAGGGCGAGATCGCCCTGCCAGCGGAGCTCTTCGCTATCGCTCATCGCGTCAATCACTTCCTTCTGCTCGTTTCTCACTGACCTGCGAGCGTCATGCCTTCGATGGCGAAGGTGGGCGCGGCGACGCCGAACTTGCGGTCGATGTCGTTGGCCGGCGTCAAGCGCATGAACATGTCCTTGAGGTTCGAGGCGATCGTCACCTCCGATACCGGGAAGGCGAGCTCGCCGTTTTCGATCCAGAAGCCGGTGGCGCCGCGGCTATATTCGCCGGTGAGCATGTTGACGCCGTGGCCGATCAGTTCGGTGACGTAAAAGCCGTTGCCGACGCTGCGGATCAGTTCCTCCGGCGAGATGTCGCCGGGTTCCAGCGCAAGGTTGGTGGAGGACGGCGAAACGGCGGTGCCGCCGCGCACGCCGCGGCCGTTGGTCTGAAGTCCGAGCTCGCGGCCTGTCGAGGTCGAAAGAAACCAGTGCTTCAGAACCCCGTCCTCGATCATCACCAGCCGCTCGCCGGACACGCCCTCGCCGTCGAAAGGCCGCGAGGCGGGGCCGCGCACGATCAGCGGATCGTCGGTGATCGACAAGCCCGACTTCAGCACCTGCTGACCCATCCTGTCGCGCAGGAAGCTGGTCTTGCGGGCGACGGCGGCGCCATTGATCGCGCCGGCAATATGGCCGACGAAACCGCGGGCGACACGCGGGTCGAAGATGACGGTGACGTTCTTGCCGGTCGGAACCTGGCGCGGATTGATACGCTTCACCACCCGTTCGCCGGCACGACGGCCGATTTCGGCGGGATCGTCGAGCTCGGCGTAATAGAGGCGGCTGTCGAAATCATAGTCGCGTTCCATGCCGGTGCCTTCGCCAGCGATGACGCTGACGGAATGGCCGAAACGGGAGCCCATGTAGCTGCCCGCAAAACCGTGCGAGGTGGCCAGAACAAGGCCGCCCATGCCGCCGGATGCGCCGGCGCCGGAGGAATTGGTCACACCCTTGACCGCAAGGGCCGCCGTCTCGGCGGCAAGAGCGGCCTCGCGCAGCATCTCGGAGGAGACCTCGGTGGCGTCGAACAATTGCAGGTCGGGATAGGATTTCGCAAGGCTCGCCTCATCGGCGAGGCAGGCGAAGGGGTCTTCCGGCGAGACTTTGGCCATGGCGACGGCACGTTCGGCAAGCGCCTGCAGATCGAAGCCGGGATTGGCCGAAACGCTGGCGACACGCTTGCCGATGAAGACCCGCAGCGAAAAATCGTCGCTTTCGGAGGATTCCGTTCCCTCGACCTTGCCAAGACGGACGCTGACCGATTGCGAACGCGAGCGAACGACGACGGCGTCGGCGGCGTCGGCCCCTGCCTTCCTTGCCAGATCGATCAATTGACTTGCGCGGGAAAGAAGTGTCGAGGAATCGATTTCAGAGGACATGATTTGGCCTTTCCTTCGGCTTCCATTTATTGTGCACTCTCCCAAGCATCAAGGCCGCCGCCGCCGATTCTTTATCGGGACTGCCTGCGTGCCCCCGCCACCCGAAAGAATTGTCAGCATGTCAGCGCCCAACGCCCTCTTTTCCGAAACGATCCTGCTGCTCGGCGGCGCGGTGGTCGCCGCGCCGATCTTCAAGAAGCTCGGGCTAGGCACCGTCCTCGGCTATCTCGCCGCCGGTGTCGTCATCGGTCCTGTTTTCCACGGCATTACCGACGGCGAACAGATCCTCGGCGTCGCCGAGCTCGGTGTCGTCTTCCTGCTGTTCATTATCGGGCTGGAGTTGAAGCCCAGCCGCCTCTGGCAGATGCGGCGCGACATTTTCGGCCTCGGCACGGGCCAGGTGGTGGTGACGGGGCTGGCGCTGACCGTGCTCGCCTGGGCCTCCGGCGTTCTCGACTGGCGCGGCAGCATCGTCGCGGGCTTCGGCCTGGCGCTGTCTTCGACCGCCTTCGCCATGCAGATCCTCGAGGGCGATGGCGACGTCAATACGAGATACGGGCAGCGCTCCTTCTCGATGCTCTTATTCCAGGACCTGGCGATCGTGCCGCTCTTGGCGCTGATCTCCGTGCTCGACGGCGGCGGCAAGGGCAGCAATGCGCCGCTCACCGATTTTGCCGTCGCCGTCGGCGCCGTGGCGGCAATGGTGGTTGCCGGACGCTACCTGCTGACGCCGCTCTTCCAGGTCATCGCCCGCACCGGCGCCCGCGAGGCGATGATCGCCGCCGCCCTCTTCGTCGTCATGGGATCGGCGAGCCTGATGCAGCTTGCCGGACTATCGATGGCGATGGGCGCCTTTCTCTCCGGGGTGATGCTGGCCGAATCCTCCTACCGGCACGAGCTGGAGGCCGATATCGAGCCGTTCCGCGGCGTACTGCTCGCCATCTTCTTCATCGCCGTCGGCCTGTCGCTGGAGCTCGACGTTCTCTTCGACAACGCGCTCTTCGTCATCGTCGCCGTGCCGATCGTCATGGCCGTCAAGGCGACCACCATCTATGGGCTCTGCCGTATCTCCGGCTCGCCGCACGATGACGCAATCCGCATTGCCTTCCTGCTGCCGCAGGGCGGCGAATTCGGCTTCGTGCTGTTCACAACGGCGGGTGCGGCCGGGCTGATGTCGACGAGCACGGCATCACTGCTGGTGGCGATCGTCACGCTCTCCATGGCGCTGACGCCGATCGGGGCCGCACTTTCGAAACGGCTGCTCAACGGCGACGAACATGAGGAGCTGGACGAGGATTTCGAGGGCGCCGGCGCCGACGTGCTGATGGTCGGCTTCTCGCGTTTCGGCCAGATCGCCGCGCAGATCCTGCTTGCCGGCGGACGCAGCGTCACCGTCATCGAGTTTTCGGCGGACCGCATCCGCCAGGCCTCCTCCTTCGGCTTCCGCATCTATTTCGGCGACGGCACCCGCAAGGACGTGCTGCGCTCCGCCGGCATCGACCGGGCAAAGATCGTGCTCGTCTGCACGCAGAAGAAGGAGGTCACCGACAAGGTGGTTGAGCTGGTGCAGGCGGATTATCCGCACACCAGGCTCTATGTGCGTTCCTACGACCGCATCCATTCGATCGAACTGCGCAACAAGGGCGTCGATTACGAGCTGCGCGAAACGCTGGAATCCGGCCTGCTCTTCGGACGGCGGACGCTGGAAGCGCTCGGCGTTCCCGAGGTCGACGCCTATGAGATCGGCGAGGATATCCGCAAACGCGACGAGGCGCGGCTCGCCCTGCAGGTTTCGGAGGGGCTGCAAGCCGGGCGCGACATGCTGTTTTCCCACCCGGTTCGCCCCGAACCGCTGGTCAAGCCGAAACGCGCCGCCGATCCCTTCGAGGACGATCCGCTGGCGGGCACCGCGGATGCGACGGCGGAGGCCTGACCCCCGTCTTGTCAAGCCCTACTGGGGCGACCGACGAGCGGTCCCGCAAAAGTGACGCATTGATTGTGAGCGGGCCGGCGTTTATCAAGCGGGCAATCGGCGCGATCCGAGAGGAAAATTTGATTAGGCTGACGAAACACATCGAACAATGGGCACTGCGCATCCTGTGCGCCGTCGCGCTGGTGTTCGTCGGGTTCGCCCATCAAACCCCCGCCTCAGCTGCCGGCACGTTCGATCCGGCCGAGCTCGCTCAATACGTGCTTCCGGACGGGACCCTGCCGACGCTTTGTGTGACCGTCACGGATGAGTCAGGCACCGACAAACACGACAAGGCGCATTCGCATGGCTGCGAAGCCTGCCGGATCGGCGCCGCCACGCTGCTGCCGGCGCCGACGGATGTGGCCGGCGCGCCGATCGGCTTTGCGGTTGCGGTCGAATTGTCGATCCGGGCTGAAGCCTTCCATCGCCAGCTTTTCCCACCCAATACCGGTCCCCGCGCTCCCCCTTCCGATCCTATCCTCGCCTGAACCTCGTGTTGCGGCAGGCGCCGTGACGCCTTTCAACGCCGGCCGAGTTGCGTCCCGCAGTCAGCCGCGGATAGGATCCATCCTCATGTCGACCATTACTGCCGCCGGACCGGCGGAGGACGCCGCCAGCGGCGTTTCGCTCTACCGCGCCATCTGGCGCTGGCATTTCTTTGCCGGGCTTCTCGTCATCCCCTTCATGCTCAATCTGGCTGTGACCGGATCGCTCTATCTCTTTAAGGACGAGATCAACGACAGCGTCTTCGGCTACCGCTACATCGTCCAGCCGGCCGGCCAGGCGCTGCCGGCGAAGCGAGTTGCTGAGATCGCCGCCGCCGCCGTGCTGGGCTCGACGGCGACCTCCTACAAGGACCCGGCCGGACCCGAGCGATCGGCCATCGTCACCGTCGCCAGCGATGCCGGCGCCACGCTGGTCTTCGTCAACCCCTATGACGGCAAGGTGCTCGATGTGGTCGGATCGACCGACGAGTTCAATTATGTCGTCAAGCGCATCCACAGCCTGGCCTTTTTCGGCGGTACAACGAACCGGCTGATTGAGATCACCGGCGGCTTTGCCATGGTGCTCGTCGTCACCGGCATCTATCTCTGGTGGCCGCGCCGCCAGACGGGTGGTGTCGTCAGTGTGCGGGGAACGCCGGGCCGCCGGGTTTTCTGGCGCGACCTGCATGCGGTGACGGGCGCCTTCGCCGGTGTGCTGATCTTCTTCCTGGCGATCACAGGCATGCCGTGGTCGGGCTACTGGGGCGCGAACGCCAATGCCTGGCTGACCGAACACGGCCTCGGCTATCCCGTCCAGCTCTGGGATGACGTGCCGAAATCGCTGAAGGTCACCGAGGACATCCTGCCGAAAAGCGGCTGGATCATCGAGAAGGCGCCGGTTCCGCTTTCCGATATTGCCAGAGCGCAATCGGCCAAGCCAATCGGTCTCGACAAAGCCGTGGAGATCGCCAGGCGCCTGGGCATGGCGCCGGGCTTCGACATGGCGATCCCCTCCGACGAGACCGGTGTCTATACCGCCTCGCTCTTTCCCGACGATCTCGCCGACGAACGCACCATCCATATCGACCAGTATTCCGGCAAACCGCTGATCGATATCGGCTTCAACCAATATCCGTTCCTCGGAAAGATGATCGAATGGGGCATCAATGTCCACCAGGGACAGGAATGGGGGCGTTTCAACCAGTCGCTGATGCTCGCAACCTGCCTGGCAATCGTGCTCAGCTGCGTGACTGGTGTCATCATGTGGTGGAAACGGCGCCCGGCCGGCCGACTCGGCGTGCCGCCCATGCCGCCGAAGCGCTCGGTCTATTACGGCCTGTGGGTGATTACCACCATCTTCGCAGTCGCCTTCCCGATGAGCGGGCTCGCCATTGTTGCCATGATCGCCTTCGACCAGATCGTCGTGCGCTTCGTACCCGTGTTGAAACGCGTTCTCGCTTGAGGGAGACCATTCGATGAAGACGATCATTGCACTTCTTGCCTGCATGCTCTTCGCATCCATGGCATCAGCGGATGACGATCCACTGCAGGCGATCCCGGCAAGGCTGAAGCTGCTGTTCGAAACGCCAGATAAGCCATTGGACATCGCCCCGGTCGTCGTCGAGGCCGATTGGGCGATCGCCGGCTGGCGACAGGACGGGCGCGGTGGACGCGCCCTCTTGAAAAAGACGCATCATGGCTGGAGCATCTATCTCAGCAGCGGCGACAGCCTGAAGGATGCGGGGACCCTGGAGAAGATCGGGCTCTCGGCAAATGATGCCACTGAGCTGGCTGCGAAACTGAAAGATGCCGAAGCCGGCCTCGATCCCTCCGCGCTGGCGCTGTTCTCAACCTTCGAAGGCACGGTCATGATGATGAACGAGGCATCGAACGGCGCCGGCGGCGGCCATGAGGGCCATGCCCAATAATACTGTGTTCTAGCGCTTCAGCCGCGCTTCGATTTCCCGGTCGAGGGCGAATTTCAGGTCGTCCTTGACGCCGACGGACATGGCGAGCACGTCGCGCGCCTTCAAGAAATCCATAACGCCGGTGCGGCCGACGGCTGGGCGCAGGAAGATGTGCGGCGCGCGGAGCTTCAGCTTCAGCGTTATCGCCGTCTGCATCATCAGCTGGCCCGAGCCGAAGATGCTTTCCATGCGGTTCGGAATATGGGTGCCGTCGCCTTCCGGCGCGCCGACGACATCGATGCCGACGACGATGTCGGCAAGATCCATCAGCGGTTCATAGGGCACCGGATTGCTGATGCCGCCGTCGATCATCACCCGGCCGCGCAGGCGCACCGGCATGAAGACGGCGGGTATGGCGGACGAGGCGGCGAGTGCCGGAAACAGCTCGCCCTCTTCGATGATGACTTCGCTCTGTCCGTAATAATCCGTGGTGATGACTTTCATCGGCACCAGCAGATCCTCGAAGCGGGCCGGCAGCTCGGCCGGCAGAAAGGCTTTCAAGATCCGCTCCAGATTGAACTGGCCGATGCGGATGCCCTTGGCCACCGCATCACGCACCGTCGCCGGCCTCAGCCCCCAGATGCGGGCGACGACGGCCGTCTTGTTGCCGACGGTCGTCAGCGCATGTTCGCGGATTTCAGCCCCGGACATGCCGGCGGCCATGCCGGCCCCCATGATTGCGCCCATCGACGAGCCTGATATCGCCACCGGGCGGATGCCGAGTTCGTCGAGCGTCTCGATGATATGGATATGGGCAAGTCCGCGCGCGCCGCCGCCGCCGAAAGCGACAGCGACCGTCGGAAGGTCGCTGATCGCAGGCAGTTTCGGGCTGATGATCTCTGCCTGCTGCACGCCCCGCCCCCGCTTATTGCGGCTGATACCGGAAGAAATGCACCCTCGTATCGCCAAAGATGCGGTTTTCGAGGAAGACATAGGAAGGATGCACGGAAACGACAATATCGGCGCGTTCTTCGAGCACCGCGATCGCGCCTGGCCTGAGCCAGCCGCCTTGCGCCGCCGCCGCCATCGCCTTCTCCCCGAGACCCTTGCCATAGGGCGGATCGGCAAACAGCACGTCGAAGGCTTCGAGATTGCCGACGCTGCCGAGATCGGTGGCATCGCGGCGCAGGATGCGCGTGCGGCCGTGCAGGCCGAGCGCATCGATGTTTTCCCAAAGCAGCGCCCTGCCCTCGACGCTGTTTTCGACGAAGAGCGCATGGCGACAGCCGCGCGACACGGCTTCGAGGCCGACGGCGCCGGTGCCGGCGAAAAGGTCGAGGATCCGGGTGCCGTCGACGCATTCCGGATAGGCATGGCTCAATATATTGAACAGGCTCTCGCGTGTCCGGTCGGCAGTCGGCCGGATATCGTTGGACTTTGGCACGGCGAGAGGCCGTCCGCGAAACTCACCGCCGACGATCCGCACCGCGCGTCATGCCCTTTCCTTTTGCACCACCTCTGGACGGGCCGCCCGCAGGCCTGTCGCCGCCCGGCCTGTCACTGCCTGGCTTGCCCTTCGGCTTGCCGGAGAAATTCTTCGCCCCACCGGGCTTGGCGCCGAAGCCCTTGCCGCGCGGCTTGTCCCCCGAAGGCTTGTCGCCGAACGATCTTTCGCCGCGCGGACGCTCGGAGCGACCCTCACCGGCAAAACTTCTGGCTGCCCGCGGGCGCTCATCACCGTCCTCGCGCGGTCTGCGGTCGCCACGCGGCTTGTCGCCGAATGGGCGGTCGCCACGCGAAGGACGATCGCCGAAAGGCCGGTCGCCGCGCGGACGCTCCGAACGGGCTTCGCCGGTGGAGGCTCTGGCGGCACGAGGACGCTCGTCGCCATCCGCACGCGGCTTGCGGTCACCGCGCGGCTTGTCGCCGAAGGGCCGGTCACCACGCGAGGGACGATCGCCGAAAGGCCGGTCACCGCGTGGACGTTCCGGCCGGCCTTCGCCGGCAGAGCTTCTGGCACGCGGACGTTCGTCACCCGCGTCGCGCGGGCGGCGTTCACCGCGCGCCGGGCGGACGCCAAAGCCGCGATCCTCGCGCGCCGGGCGATCCCCGAAAGAGCGCTTGCGGCCGGAGCCTTCGCCCTCATCCTTGCGACTGGGCTGCTCGCTCGAGCGGATCCATTCGCCGTCCTCCTCGCGCACGCGATTAATCTGGGTGCGCGGGCGATCCTCGATATGGTGGGAACCGGTGCCCTTTGCCGGCCGCTCTTCGCCGCGCCGGCGCGCGGTCTGCGCGTTCTTGGCGGCTTTCGCGGCCGCCTTTTCGCCGAGCGGCCGGGCGCCCGGCGCCATCCAGACATTGGCGCTGCGGCGCTGGCCGAGCGGCTGGGGACGCTTCGGCTTGTCGTCGTCGAAGCGGCCGCCATCGCGGCGGTCGTCTTCTCTGCGTCCGCCGCCGCGGCGATCGTCACGCTTGGTGTCGAGGCGGCTCAGCGCGCGTTCGCGCTTGTCCTCATCGCGGCGCGGCCGCTCGCGTTTTTCCGGTACTGGGGCTTGCGCCTCTTCCTCGGCGGCAACGGCCGGCGCATTGTAGATCGGTGCATCGAAATTCGCCTTGGCTTCCTCGATCAGGCGCGGGCCGAGCTGATCGCGCAGCGTGCGGCCACGTACTTCGATGACATGGCCTTCCGGCAAGTCGCCGAGCTGGAACGGGCCGTAGGAAATGCGGATCAGACGGTTGACGTCGAGGCCGAGCGCGCCCATCACGTTCTTGATTTCGCGGTTCTTGCCTTCGCGCAGGCCCATGGTGATCCAGACATTCGAGCCTTGCGTGCGGTCGAGCGTCGCCTCGATCGAGCCATAGAGCACGCCGTCGACGGCGATGCCGTCCTTCAGCTTGTCGAGCGCCTCCTGATCGATCTCGCCATGGGCGCGGACGCGGTAGCGGCGCAACCAGCCGGTCGCCGGCAGCTCGAGCGCGCGGGCAAGACCACCATCATTGGTCAGCAGCAGCAGGCCTTCGGTGTTGATATCGAGACGGCCGATCGACATGACGCGCGGCAGTTCTTCCGGCAGGTTGTCGAAGACGGTCGCGCGGCCTTCCGGATCGGCATTGGTGGTCACCAGCCCGGCCGGCTTATGATAGAGCCACAGCCTGGTGCGCTCGATGCCGCGGATCGGCACACCGTCGACCTCGATGCGGTCGGCAAGCGTGACGTTGACGACGGGAGTTTCGAGAACCCTGCCGTTCAGCGTCACCCGGCCTTCCATGATCATGCGTTCGATGTCGCGGCGAGAGGCGACGCCGGCGCGCGCCATCACTTTGGAAATGCGTTCGGCCTTGGCGTCGCTCTCGGTTTCGGGCGCAGTCGGGCGCGCGGCTGCAGCCTTTGCCGGCTTCGCGCCACCCGCTTTCGGACCGGCCTTGGTCCCGGCGTCGCGTGAAAAGGGCTTTGCGCCCGGGCGTTTTGGCTTGTCTTTGGATGTCATTTGTTGTTTGCCTGCCTTTTGGGCCTGTCTATCAGGTCACGCATCTGCGGTTAAGTGGAAATTCTTGCGATCGTGAAGACAAATCGTTTCATGGAGATGGCGCTCGAAGAGGCGCGCGCCGCCGGCGAACGCGGCGAGGTACCGATCGGCGCCGTCGTCGTCATCGACGATATTGCGGTTTCACGCTCGGGAAATCGAACGCGCGAACTCAATGACGTCACCGCCCATGCCGAAATCGCCGCAATCCGGCTCGCTTGCGAAGCGCTCGGGCAGGAACGGCTTGCCGGCGCCGATCTCTATGTGACGCTGGAGCCTTGCACCATGTGCGCGGCAGCCATCTCGTTTGCGCGTGTCCGCAGGCTCTATTACGGCGCCGAGGACCCGAAGGGCGGCGCCGTCGACAATGGCGTGCGATTCTATGCGCAGCCGACCTGCCACCACGCCCCGGAGGTCTATTCCGGCCTCAACGAGGTCCAGTCGGCCGAGATATTGCGGAAGTTCTTTTCGCAAAAGAGAGAGGCGCCGTAGCTCTCCAGGGCGCGACGCGGTCATCTTCGGCCGCGTGCCGCGACCCTCCGGTTGGTGCGAATGGCTGCCCCTCACCCTAACCCTTACCGGGGTCGAGCCACTGGTCTCGACCCGTCCTGCGGACCCCCGCTTGCGGGGCGAGACGACGTGCCCGGCGAGGGGGTGGGGAACGGAGAGGTTGCGGCATGGTCCCTTCGCCCCGCGCGCGGGGAGAAGGTGGCGGCAGCCGGATGAGGGGCTGCCCTCGCCGAAGACCTGGGACGGCGCTAAACCCTGGGACAGGCCGCTATTGCAGGAAGTTCCACCACTGCTTGCCGCTGTTGGCGATCGCCGCGTCCTTCTTGCGCTTCTTCTGCTTCTTGAGCTCGGGCTCGCCGACATCGTCGAGCTTTGCCGGGTCGTCGACGGTGCGGTAACCGGGCGGCGGATCGGAAATATAGCGGCGCTGATCGACGTAGGAGCCCTTCTGCAGGGCGCGGGCTTCGCGATAGGCTTGCGTCTGGGCTTCCGTCGTGCGCCGGCCGCCTTCGATGGCGGAGCTGGCGAGCGGTGAGCGGTAGTTCGGATTGTCGGAGTTCGCGTCGGCCTCGGAAACGAGGCGGGCGCGGGTTTCCTCCGGCGATTCAAGCCATTGCGGATTGTCCTTGTTGGCAACCGTCTGCTGCGGTTGAACGAGGGTCTCCCTCTGCCCCTCAGCCGGCAGCACCAGCGTCGGGCGCGGCGTGTACTTGACGCCCTTGTTCTTCGGATCCGGCCCGGTCAACGACACGGACTGGCCGAGATCGTCAGTCAACTGCTCCATGGCGGTCTTGTCGGTGCCGTAGGTCGGGCTGCTGGCGCAGCTGGAAACCAGGGAGCATCCCGCCACCACAACAGACAGGCAGGCGCCCATACGGAACCAATGCGTTGCGAACATGAAAACCCTTCCAGCCACCGGTGCAATCGTTGCCCAACCGGACAACCGTCCCCCTGACGCAAAAATCCGGCCATTTTCAGGCAGCTTTTACCGGATGAACGCCACAAAGGCAATTCACCCGGCAAATATCTTCAGGCGCGGATGCCGAGTTCGCGCAATGCCGCAGCGTCACGCGCCGAGACGTCGGGATAATCAGGATCGGAGCCGACATCGGTGGTGATGCGCCAGGAACGCGCGCATTTGACACCCTCGGCGAGCTTCGGCACGACCGCGACATCAGGCACTTCGGCAAGGCGGAAGGCTTCCGCCGGACCGGCGTCCGCCTTGATTGTGATGCCCGAGGTGATGCAGACTTCACTAAAGTCCTGACCCTCGAGCGCCTTGCGAAGCTCGGCATCGGCGATGTGGACGACGGGAGCCGCTTCCAGCGAGGAGCCGATGCGCTTGTCCTTGCGCTCGATTTCCAGCGCGCCGGTCACCACCGAACGCACGGCGCGGATCTTCTTCCACTTCTCGGCCAGGGCATCGTTGCGCCATTCCTTTGCAACAGGAGCGAACTGCTCCAGATGCACGGAAACGGCGGACGGATTGCGCGACAGCCAGGCCTCCTCAGTGGTGAAGGGCAGCATCGGGGCAAGCCAGGTCACCATGCAATCGAAGATCTGGCGGATGACGTGCAGGCTGGCGCGCCGGCGCAGGCTCGACGGCGCGTCGCAATAAAGCGCATCCTTGCGGACATCGAAATAGAAGGCCGAAAGCTCGACATTGGCGAAATCGATCAACGCGCGGGCGATCTTCTTGAAATCGAACGCGTCGTAGTTTTCGCGCACCAGCTGATCGAGCTCGGCCAGCCGATGCAGCATCAGCTGCTCCAGCTCCGGCAGATCGGCAAGCGCGATCTCCTCGCCCTTGTCGTGCGCCAGCGTGCCGAGCATCCAGCGGATGGTGTTGCGCAGCTTGCGATAGGCGTCGACATTGGTCTGGATGATCGTCTTGCCGACGCGCAGGTCGTCGGCATAGTCCGAGGTCATCACCCAGAGGCGCAGGATGTCGGCGCCGGCGTCCTTCATCACCTCCTGCGGAGCGGTGACGTTGCCCTTCGACTTCGACATCTTCTCGCCCTTCTCGTCCATGGTGAAACCATGGGTAAGGACGGCGTCGTAAGGCGCGCGGCCGCGGGTGGCAGCCGATTCCAGGAGCGAGGAATGGAACCAGCCGCGATGTTGGTCGGAGCCCTCGAGATAGAGATCGGCCGGCCATTTCAGGTCGGGGCGGTCTTCCAGCGTGAAGGTGTGCGTCGATCCCGAATCGAACCAGACATCGAGGATATCCATGACCTGCGACCACTTGGCCGGGTCATGCTCGTTGCCGAGGAAGCGTTCCTTGGCGCCTTCGGCAAACCAAGCGTCGGCGCCCTCGGCGTCGAAAGCCTCAAGGATGCGGGCGTTGACGGCCTCATCCTGCAGCACGGCGCCATGCTCATCGACGAAGACGCAGATCGGCACGCCCCAGGCGCGCTGACGGGAAAGCACCCAGTCCGGCCGCTGCTCGATCATGGCGCGCAGGCGGTTCTGGCCGGCAGCCGGCACGAAACGGGTATCGTCGATCGCGGTGAGCGCACGGCTGCGCAGCGTCGTTCCATCCGGCAGCGCCTTGTCCATATAGACGAACCACTGCGGCGTGTTGCGGAAGATGACCGGCTTCTTGGAGCGCCAGGAATGCGGATACTGGTGCTTCAGGCGGCCACGGGCAAAGAGCGCGCTACGCTCGATCAGCGCCTTGATGACGCGGTCGTTGGCATCGCCCTTCTTGCCGTTGTCGTCGATGACACGTCCGCCTTCCAGGCCGGGGGCATCCGATGTGTAGAAGCCGCCGTCGTCGACCGGGAACGGGATCTTGGTCTCGATGCCGCGCGCCTCGATCTCGCGGGCATGCGCCATCCAGACGTCGAAGTCTTCGCGGCCGTGGCTGGGTGCGGTATGAACGAAGCCCGTACCGGCATCGTCGGTTACATGGTCGCCCTCGAGCAGCGGCACGGCAAATTCATAGCCGCCGCCGAGACCATTGAGCGGATGGGCGCAGGTGAGGCCGGCGAGATCGCCAGCCGTAACGTCACCAAGACGCTTGTACTGAAGCTTCGCCTTGGCGAAGGATTCCTCAGCCAGCTTGTCAGCGAAGATCAGCTTCTCGCCCGGGCGCGGGCCAAAATCATTCTCGGCAGCCGTGACTTCATAGAGGCCGTAGGCAACTCGCGAGGAATAGGCGATCGCCCGGTTGCCGGGGATCGTCCAGGGCGTGGTCGTCCAGATGACGACGGAGGCACCCTTCACGCCATCGGAACCTTTCCCGACCGGGAACTTCACCCAGATCGTGTCGCTCTCGTAGTCGTGGTATTCGACTTCGGCTTCGGCAAGCGCGGTTCGTTCGACCACCGACCACATGATCGGCTTGGAGCCGCGATAGAGCTGGCCGCTGGCGGCGATCTTCAACAGCTCGCCGGCGATGCGGCTTTCCGCGTGAAAATTCATCGTCAGATACGGGTTGTCGAAATCGCCGACGATGCCGAGACGCTGGAACTCGTCGCCCTGAACCTTGATCCATTTTTCGGCATAGGCGCGGCACTCGCGGCGGAACTCGATCATCGCCGCCGGCTCCTTGAGATCCGGCTTGGCCTTGCCCTTGGCGCGATAGTTCTCCTCCTCGATCTTCCATTCGATCGGCAGGCCGTGGCAATCCCAGCCGGGCACGTAGTTGGCGTCATAGCCTCGCATCTGGAACGAACGGTTGATGACGTCCTTGAGGATCTTGTTCAGCGCGTGGCCGATATGGATGTTGCCGTTGGCATAGGGCGGGCCGTCATGCAGGACGAATTTTTCGCGGCCGGCGGTAGCCGCCCGCAGTTTCTTGTAGAGATCCATCTCCTGCCAGCGCTTGACGAGCTCCGGCTCCTTCTGCGGCAGGCCGGCGCGCATCGGGAAATCGGTTTCGGGCAAATAGAGGGTCTTCGAGTAATCGATTTTTTCGGCTGTGTCGGTCATATCGGGACAATCGTTTCTGGCGGCCCAGGAAGGGGGCGCAACGGCGTGAAAAAGCTGGTGACGGAAGCGCTTGTATCCAAGCGCCGAAAACCCGGACCTCCCGGCCGCTTAGCGCGCGCGGAAGGCCGGGCCGATAATTCGTATCGTGATCGCCAGCCGAAATTTTCTCATCGGGCCGGTTCATAGGCGTTTTTGCCGGGAAAAGGAAGAGAAGAATTCGCAGCAAGCAATCGGCATCACTAGCTGCAACTGCCAACCTATTAGTCTCCAGAAGAACAGACCGGCTGGAAACCGCCGGCAGCCTGCGATATAATCTGACTATCTGACCAGATTCGATTGCGGGCGTTGGGACATGAGAAAAGTCATTAAGCAAAGCTGGAAGCTCGAGGACGCCAAAGCGCGCTTCAGCGAAGTCGTGCGCCGTGCCCGCAGCGAAGGGCCACAGCGCGTCACAGTGCGCGGCAAAGACAGCGTCGTCATCATCAGCGTCGAAGAACTCGAACGGTTGACGAAGGCCGAGCCCAAAAAGCCCCTGGTCGACTTCATGGAGAGCCTCGCTCTGAAAGAGCTCGATCTGGAGCGGGAGCCCGATTACGGGCGGGACGTCGAACTGTGATCGGATGGCTGCTCGACACCAACGTCATTGCGGCGCTGATCAATCCGAACGGCGCGCCCTCCGTGAAGTCCTGGGCTGCCGCGCAGGACGAGAACCAGATGTTCATCAGCGTGCTCACCCTCGCAGAATATGACGAAGGCATCGAAAACCTGCCTGAAGACGACCGGAACCGCTATCGTTATATAGCGGCGCGCGACGCTCTGGAGGAGCGGTTCTCACAGCGTACTCTCTCGCTGAGCGACGCGGGCGTCAGGCACTGGGGTGCTATTTCAGGGCGCACAAAACTGCGAACCGGACATACGCAACCGGTCATCGACACGATGCTGGCCGCCACCGCCATTGAGCACAATCTCTATCTGGTGACGCGGAACGTAAAGGATACGCGCTTCTCCGGCGCGGCAGTTTTCGATCCGTGGACAAACGATCCGGATCAATTTCCATTGAGCCGGAAATAATCGAAGACAAGCACATTTTACCGTGGCTCAGGAAAAGCAAAGCTTCCGGTCGAGGTCTCCGAGCGGCTTGACACCCGCCAGCAGCGCCCTCGCCTCCTCTTCGTCGCGCCTGATCTGAGCGACGAGCGGATCGAGGCCGTCGAATTTCAGCTCCGGTCTAATATAGCCGAAGAAGGAGACGGCGCAGAGCTGGCCGTAGAGATCGCCGCTGAAATCGAAAAGAAAGGTTTCGAGCAGCGGCGCGCCATTTTCCGTCACCGTCGGGCGGCGGCCGTAGCTTGCGACCGCGTCGTGGAGCGTTCCGTCCTGGCGGCGAAAGCGGACGGCGTAGATGCCGGCGGCAAGCTCGGCCTCCGGCGGCAGGCGCATGTTGGCGGTGGGAAAGCCAAGCTGCCGGCCGAGTTTTTCGCCGTCGATCACCTCCGCCTCGACGGTATAGCGGTAACCGAGCATGCCGGCGACTTCGCTGACATTGCCATCCTTCAGCAACGCGCGGATATGGCTCGACGAGACGACATCGGCGTTTTCGTCGCGGAAGGCATCGATCAGAGTGACGCCGAAGCCGTAGGTCTGGCCGGCATTCATCAGGAAGGCCGGACCGCCTTCGCGGCCGCGGCCGAAGTGGAAATCGAAGCCGGTGACGACTTCGGAGGCGCCGAGCCAATCCTTCAGGATCGAATGGATGAAGTCATCGGCCGAGCGCTGCGAGAATTCGTAGTCGAAGGGATATTCAATGACGGCGTTGAACCCCAGCGTTTCCAGGATACGGGCCTTGAGCGGCGCGGGTGTGAGGCGGAACACCGGCGTCTGCGGCCGGAAGACGGTGCGCGGATGCGGCTCGAAAGTCAGCACTAGAGCGGGGATGCCGCGCGCTCTGGCGATCTCAAGCGCGCGGTTCAGCACCGACTGATGACCGCGATGCACACCGTCGAAATTGCCGATGGCGATCACCCCGCCCTTGAGATGGGCGGGCAAGGGATCGCGGGTTTCATTGCGGTGGAAGACGGTCATCGGCTGGCTTCTCTTCATGCAAGGCGCGGCATCCACCACTTCGGCGCGGCGTTTTCCCGTTCGAGGTAGGCGTTGAGGATTGCCTCGTCGGTTTCGCCGTTCAAGGTGTATTCCTTGGCGTGGATCCCGCCGCTGATGTAGAGAAGGTCGAGGCCAAAATTCAAGGCGCCGCGGACATCGGTCGGCATGCCGTCGCCGATCGCCAGCACGCGCTCAGTGGGGACATCGCCGCGAAGTTCGCGGGCAGCGGCCAGCGTCGCCTCGTAGATCGGCCGGTGCGGCTTACCGGCGATGCGGGTTTTGCCGCCGAGCTGCTCGTAATAGGCGGCCATGGCGCCGGCGCAGGGAATGATGCGGTGGCCGCGCTCGACGACGAGGTCGGGATTGGCGCAGATCATCGGCACTTCGCGCGCCTGAAAATCCAGAAGCATGTCGGTGTAATCTTCCGGCTTCTCGGTCTCATCGTCGAAAAAGCCGGTGCAGACGAGCGATCGCGCTTCGCCTGCCGGCACCCGCTCGACGCCGATGCCTTCGAGAAGCGCTTTGTCACGCTCGGGGCCGAGCAGAAAGACCGTCTTCGGTCCCTCGGAAATCAGCCCGCGGGTGACGTCGCCCGAGGTGACGATCCTGTCGAAGGCGCTGTCAGGGACGCCGATATGACGCAACTGCTCGACGACCTGCCAGGAAAGGCGCGGCGAATTGGTGATGAGGACGACGGCGAGGCCGCTCTCGCGGGCGGCCTGAAGGGCGGCAGCTGCCTTGGGGAACGGATCGACGCCGTTGTGAACGACGCCCCAGACATCACAGAGCACCACATCATAGCGATCCGTGATCTCAGAGAAGGTTTCTATCCGCTTGGCCATTCCAATATCCCGAGTTGCTGCAGTCACCGGTGACATTGCAAAGGCGCAGGACGATGGCAAGGCATTTTCTTCGCCATCAGCTACCACAAAGCTCAGTCGCGACAATCCGGCGCGTGATCGGCAAGGCTCGGCCGCGACAGAGAGTTCGGCCGAAATCTCCGGCATTTCTCCGGTCTCTTCACAATTCCGGCACAAAAATTCGTGATTGCTCTCATTGACTCCTTTCGGAGCCATCCCTAAATGCACGTCGCTAGCACTCACCGCAAGGGAGTGCTAACACCTATCCATGTGGGCCACTCCGGCCTGCGAATGTCATTCGATCGAGGGATTAGACAATGGCAAGCACCAATTTCCGTCCGCTTCACGACCGCGTCGTCGTTCGTCGCGTCGAGTCCGAAGAGAAGACCAAGGGCGGGATCATCATTCCCGACACCGCCAAGGAAAAGCCGCAGGAAGGCGAAATCGTCGCCGTCGGTTCCGGCGCTCGTGACGAGTCCGGCAAGGTCGTCGCACTCGACGTCAAGGCTGGCGACCGCGTGCTGTTCGGCAAGTGGTCCGGCACCGAAGTCAAGATCAACGGCGAAGACCTTCTGATCATGAAGGAAGCCGACATCATGGGCATCATCGGCTGATTGGCCGATCCGCTTTCCCGAAATGACTGACGGGCTTTTGCCCGAACAAATCGAATTCAGGAGTCACAAACATGGCAGCTAAAGAAATCAAGTTTGGCCGCACCGCGCGCGAAAAGATGCTGCGCGGCGTCGACATTCTCGCCGATGCAGTCAAGGTCACGCTCGGCCCGAAGGGTCGTAACGTCATCATCGACAAGTCCTTCGGCGCTCCGCGCATCACCAAGGACGGCGTTTCCGTCGCCAAGGAAATCGAACTCGAAGACAAGTTCGAAAACATGGGCGCCCAGATGGTCCGCGAAGTTGCTTCGAAGACCAACGACATCGCCGGCGACGGCACCACGACTGCAACCGTTCTTGCCCAGGCGATCGTTCGCGAAGGCGCCAAGGCCGTTGCCGCCGGCATGAACCCGATGGACCTGAAGCGCGGCATCGATCTCGCCGTCGCCGAAGTCGTCAAGGATCTCCAGGCCAAGGCCAAGAAGATCAACACGTCGGAAGAAGTCGCCCAGGTCGGCACGATCTCGGCAAACGGCGAGCGCCAGGTTGGCCTCGACATTGCCGAAGCCATGCAGAAGGTCGGCAACGAAGGCGTCATCACGGTTGAAGAAGCCAAGACCGCCGAAACCGAACTCGAAGTCGTCGAAGGCATGCAGTTCGACCGCGGCTACCTCAGCCCCTACTTCGTCACCAACCCGGAAAAGATGGTTGCCGACCTCGAAGACGTCTTCATTCTCCTCCACGAGAAGAAGCTCTCGAACCTGCAGTCGATGCTCCCGGTTCTCGAAGCCGTCGTCCAGACCGGCAAGCCGCTCCTCATCATTGCTGAAGACGTCGAAGGCGAAGCCCTTGCAACGCTCGTCGTCAACAAGCTGCGCGGCGGCCTGAAGATCGCTGCCGTCAAGGCCCCTGGCTTCGGCGACCGCCGCAAGGCCATGCTCGAAGACATCGCCATCCTGACGGGCGGCACTGTCATCTCCGAAGACCTCGGCATCAAGCTCGAATCCGTCACGCTCGACATGCTCGGCCGCGCCAAGAAGGTTTCGATCTCCAAGGAAAACACCACGATCGTCGATGGTTCGGGTGCCAAGTCCGACATCGAAGGCCGTGTTGCCCAGATCAAGGCGCAGATCGAAGAGACCACCTCCGACTACGACCGCGAGAAGCTGCAGGAACGCCTTGCCAAGCTCGCCGGCGGCGTTGCCGTCATCCGCGTCGGCGGTTCGACCGAAGTCGAAGTCAAGGAAAAGAAGGACCGCATCGACGACGCCCTCAACGCGACGCGCGCTGCCGTTCAGGAAGGCATCGTACCGGGCGGCGGCGTTGCCCTGCTGCGCTCCTCCGTCAAGATCACCTCCAAGGGCATCAACGACGACCAGGAAGCCGGCGTCAACATCGTTCGCCGCGCTCTGCAGGCTCCGGCCCGCCAGATCGCTGAGAACGCAGGCGACGAAGCCTCGATCGTTGTCGGCAAGATCCTCGACAAGGATCAGGACAACTGGGGTTACAACGCCCAGACCGGCGAATATGGCGACATGATCGGCATGGGCATCATCGACCCGGTCAAGGTCGTTCGCACCGCCCTGCAGGATGCCGCTTCCGTTGCATCGCTGCTGATCACTACCGAAGCCATGATCGCCGAGCTGCCGAAGAAGGACGCTCCGGCTATGCCGGGCGGCATGGGCGGCATGGGCGGTATGGACATGATGTGATAGGCCAACGGCCTTTCACAGCATCGTCCATGAATCCGCCCATCAATTAAGATGGTTCAGCGCGGCAAGCGCGCTGAACTGGCGGTATGGACATGATGTGATAGGCGAAAGCCTGCACTCATTCCGGCATCCGGAACAGGAAGGGCGGCCCTCGGGTCGCCCTTTTTCTTTGCCCCAGATTTTTGCTCGAAACGATTCGATCCGTTGCGCACGATTTTGTGTGGTGCAGCGCATTTGCCGGACGGTCAAGCTTTCCCGAGGCTTGCGCCGCTGCTTGTTTTTCTCTCCACGCAAGATGCGCGCGGTCGCCGCCTTACGGCGATATATCTCCCGCCAAGTGGGGTGA
The DNA here is from genome assembly GCF_003939025.1 of Rhizobium sophoriradicis. Classification (GTDB taxonomy): domain Bacteria; phylum Pseudomonadota; class Alphaproteobacteria; order Rhizobiales; family Rhizobiaceae; genus Rhizobium; species Rhizobium sophoriradicis. The sequence goes on along the minus strand of NZ_RQIH01000009.1, from coordinate 61,279 downwards.
AACGTGGGAAAAGCGCTGAAAATTGGGCTCTGTTCTGTCCAAAAGTGCCTATAGGCCGACAGGATCTCGATCCGAACACCCCTTAAAAAGCCGTTGCCGTTTGTGCAAAAGCTCCTATAAATCCGCGCTGCAATTGAAGTGCGCCCGGCGATCATTTTCGCTGTCAGACGAGGGCGGAAGGCGATGCCAGAATAGTCGGTTTCGAAGGGCTCCGGTTCGGAGGTCCGGATGGCCGTGGCAATGATCGCCGCTATGGGCGCGGGCATTATGCCCGCTGCTGCATAAACCTGTTTCTTGTGTTTGCCGAGCGTGCGGCGGAGAAGCCGCATGCGAACGAGGGAACGCCCGTGTTCAAGATTGCCAAAGCCAATGCAGCCGTGCCGTTGCTACCCGGCTCGATGAACGACAACAATCAACAGCACGAGATGCTGGCGCAGTATTTCGTATCCGAAAGCTGGACCTGCGATCTGTCGAGCGGCGTGCTTCGTCTCGGCAAGTGGAGCGCCATGCTGCACGGCCTCTCCGCAGAGGAATGCGGATTGCTGAACCTGATACGATGCTACGATTCCGGAGATCGCAGTCACGTGCTGGAACTGTTCGAACAGGCGGCAACACACTGCTCCTCCTTCTGCTTTTCGACGACGATCATCATGCCGAACGGCTTGCGCCAGCCGCTATTCTCCATGGGCGAGTCAAATGGGCTCGAGGAAAAATACAGCGGCAGCCTTGCTGGCGTCTTCGTCTTTCCGCGTTTCAAGCTCGAAGGCGCAAGGCAGATCACTAACCGGCAATAGAGGCGGGCGGGAATGGCTGCCCCTCACCCTAACCCTCTCCCCGTAAAAACGGGGAGAGGGGACGCGCCCTGCGCGAGGTAAGTAGGTACGGAGAGGTAGCGGCATATCCCCTTCGCCCCGCGTGCGGGGAGAAGGTGCCGGCAGGCGGATGAGGGGCAGGCGGCGATCTCTTGCCGTCAACTACTCCGGCTTGACCGGGATATTGAGGCCCCGGGCGCTTGCTGGACGGGCGATGCAGCGTTCCAGCCAATCCGAAACGGCGGGGAAACTCGCATAGTCGAGGACCTCGCGGCCGCCATAGAAGATGTCGGCGCCGCGGACCCAGGTGAAGGTGGTGATATCGGCGATCGTATACTGATCGCCCATGATCCACTGACGGCCCTTCAACCGGCCTTCGAGCACGCCGAGCAGCCGTTTGGATTCATCGCGATAGCGCTCCACCGGATAGGAATTGTTGGCGACCTTATCGGCGGCGGATTTGTAGAAATGGCCGAACTGACCGAACATCGGGCCGATGCCGGCCATCTGGAAAAACACCCACTGAATGCATTCGTAGCGACCGGCGCCATCCTCAGGGATGAGCTTGCCGGTCTTTTCCGCGAGATAAAGCAGGATGGCGCCGGATTCGAAAAGGCCGATCGGCTTTCCCCCAGGCCCCTTCGGATCGATGATCGCCGGAATGCGGCCGTTCGGATTGAGAGATTCGAATTCCGGTGACTTCTGTTCGTTGGCGTCGAAGGAAACATAATGCGGCTCATAGGCGAGACCGAGCTCTTCGAGGGCGACGGACACTTTCACGCCGTTCGGCGTCTGCAGCGAATAGAGCTGGATGATGTCGGGATTTTTCGCCGGCCATCGCCTCGTGATCGGAAATGCGGAAAGATCTGCCATCGGAGTCTCCAGGGTTCGGCGCCGACCATAGGAGACGAGGCGCTGGAAAAGCAAGCGAGGCGTCGTTTCATATTATTGAACGAAGTGTCCCCTTCCGTCTATCTTTGCATAACGAAGGAAATAGGCGAGATAGGGATATCAGAGATCCACAGCGTGCCCGGTGGCACTAAGATCTTGAGAAGCCATTCAACGGAGCAACATCCATGTCGAACGCCTTTATCCTGATTGCCCGCATTCTCCTGTCTTTCATGTTCGTCCTTTCCGGCTTCATGAAGCTAAGCGATCCTGCCGGTACTGCTGGCATGATCGCCGGTGCCGGCCTGCCGGCAGCATCCCTGTTGGCTTATGCCGCAGGCCTTTTCGAACTGCTCGCCGGCCTTGCGGTTCTCACAGGCTTCCAGGTCCGGATTGCCGGTTGGCTGCTCGCGGGCTTCTGCGTCTTCACGGCCGTTGCCTTCCACCTGCCCTACGCAAGTGGCGCGGAACTCGTGAATATTCTCAACCAGATCATGGTCATGAAGAACATCACGCTTGCCGGCGCGTACATCTTGCTCGCCACCGTCGGTGCCGGTGCCTATTCGATTGACGCCCGCCGCGGCGCCTATGCGGCTGCCTGATAGAACGAATATCCTCCCAAGCATGCAAAACCCGCCGTCATTGAATTGACGGCGGGTTCTCTTATGCATTGACGGCGGAGATCAGAGCGCGGCGCGCACCGCGTCGACGATCGCCTGCACGACCGGGTCATCTGCATGGCTATCCTTGCGGGCGCGCACTAGGCAGGCCTGCGAATGCAGTATGACGCCGTCCTGGAGCACCTTCAGGTGGTTGGCGCGCAGCGTCGAGCCGGTGGAGGTGATATCGACGATGATATCGGCCGAGCCGGAGGCAGGCGCCCCTTCGGTGGCGCCGAGGCTTTCGACGATGCGGTAAAGCTGGATGCCGTGCTGGCTCGAGAAGAACTGCTGGGTCAGCCGCCAGTATTTAGTGGCAATCGCCAGGCGCCGGCCATGGCGGGCGCGGAAATCGGCCGCGACATCGCCGAGATCGGCCATGGTCTCGACATCCAGCCAGATCTCCGGCACCGCAACGACGACATCGGCGTGACCGAAGCCGAGGCGGGCGCAGAATTCGACGCGCTTGTCGATCTCGGCAAAACCTTCCCGCATCAGATCCTCGCCGGTGACACCGAAATCGACGGTGCCGTTGCCGAGTTCGCGGGAGATTTCGGAGGCCGAAAGGAAGGCCACTTCGACATCGTCCCAGCCTTCGACACGGCCGCGATAGGAGCGGTCGTTGCCGACAGCCGTAATCGTCATGCCGGCCCGCTCGAAGATCGCCGAGGCATCGTCCTTCATCCGGCCCTTGGAGGGAAGCGCGATGGTGATGGTCATGCGGCTGCCCTTTCGGTTTCGATGCGGTCGAGCCAGAAGGAGAAGCCGACGGCCGGAATGCGGTCCGTCGCGCCGAGGAAGGTCAGGAGTTTATCGAAGCGGCCGCCGCCTGCCAGAACCGACGTCGATCCCTCTACCGTCACCTCAAAGACGAGACCGGTGTAGTAATCGAGCGGCCGCCCAAAGGCGGCGCGATAGTCGAGGCAGGACAGATCGACGCCGGCATCGCCAAGGGCGCCGACGCGACCATTGAAACGGGAGAGCGCATTGCCGAGCTTCAAGCCGGCGGCATCGGCAAAACCGGCCAGCGCCGCCGACGCATTGACGAGCGGCACGTGCAGCGACAGGAACTCTTCCAGCACATGGAAGGCCGCATCGTCGAGACGCGTTTCGGAAAGGATGAGCTTTTCCTTGAGCCGCCGGGCGATCTCCAGCGGCGAGCGACTGGCATTGGTCGAATAGCCCGTCGCCTGCATTTCCTGCTCGAGATGGGCGATCAGTGCCTGTTCGTCGCCTGATGCGATAAGCCTTGCGATATCGTCGTCCAGCCCGGTAACGAATTGCGGGCTGACGAGGCCGGCCAGCAGCGCCTCCAGCTGTGTCATGTTGCCGAAGGCATGGATCAGCCGCTTCTGCCAGCCGAGCGGCAGGCCGAGCGCCTGAACGACCGCCTCAAAAACCGCCTGGTCGCCTAATGTCACCGACAGGCGCCGGCCCGGCAGCAGGCGGGCGAGAATGCCGGTGGCGTCGCCGATGGCGCGGGCATCGGCGCTTGGTATGTTGATATCGCCGAGATCCTCGATGCCGGCCTGATAAAATTCATTGGCGCCGTCGCGGCGCTGGCGGAAGACCTCACCGAGATAGGCGTAACGCTTCGGCGTGCCGGTCGCCGTCTCGATATGGCGTAGACAGACTGGGATGGTGAATTCGGGACGCAGGCAGAGACTGGCGCCGGTTTCACTCTCGGTCATGAAGATACGGCGGCGCAGATCCTCGCCGGCGATATCGAGGAACGGCTCCGCCGGCTGAATGACCGGCGTATCAATACGCTCGGCCTTGCGAGCGTCAAATTCGGAAAGCAGGTCGCTCGCGAATTCGGGGAGGTTGATCAGGGGCATGGTGTCGCTCCTGGGAAAAGTCCCCTCCCCAACCCCTCCCCACAAGGGGGAGGGACTAACTCGCGGCGGTCGTCGAACGAAATCGAGAGGACCTCCGATGAAGCAAATGTTGAGTTGGGCACACCGGCGCCAAGTAAAGCCCCTCCCCCCTGTGGGGAGGGGTTGGGGAGGGGTTTATTGCGCATCGCCCGCCCTCTTCCGATCCTCCGCCTGCGCGGCAAGGATCTCCTTCACCTTGGCGACAAGGTCGGCCTCTGACACCGTTACCTGCGCCACGCGGGCTTCGCGCCAGCTGGCATTGTCCTCGATCTCGCCGGACAGCCGCTTGCCCTCGATCAGATCCTTGATCTGCACGACGCCGGTTGCGCGTTCGTCGCCGCCCTGGATGATGGCGACGGGGCAGCCGCGGCGATCGGCATATTTCAGCTGGTTGCCGAATTTCTTCCAGTTGCCCTGGAACATCTCGGCGCGGATTCCGGCGGCGCGCAGCTGCTGCGTCATCCTCTGATAACGCCCCATCGCCTCGACATCGCCGTCCATGACGGTCACCAGCACCGGCTCGATCACTTCGCTGGCGCCGAGCTTGCCGAGGTTCTTCAGCGCCGTCATCAGCCTGGAGACGCCGATCGAAAAGCCCGTCGCCGGAACCGGCTGGCCCATGAAGCGGGAGACGAGGCCATCATAACGACCGCCGCCGCCGACCGAGCCGAAGACGACCTTCTCGCCCTTCTCGTTGGTGACGTCGAAGCTCAGCTCGGCCTCATAAACTGGGCCGGTATAATATTCGAGGCCGCGCACGACGGAGGGATCGATCTTGATGCGGTCGGACTGGTAGCCGGCGCTCTTGACCAGCGCACCGATGAAATTCAGCTCCTCGACACCTTCGCCGCCCTTCGAGGTTCCGGCAACCAGCTCGCCGAGGCGCGCAGCACTTTCGGCATAGTCCTTGATGCCGACGAAGAACAACACCTTGTCGATCTGCGCCTGGTCGAGGCCGGCGCCCTTGGTGAAGTCGCCGGACTCATCCTTGCGGCCGGGACCGAGCAGCAGCGCCACGCCTTCCGGGCCGAACTTGTCGAGCTTGTCGATTGCCCGCAGCACGTTCAGCCGCTGGCCCGCCTTGTCGTCGCCGCCGAGGCCGATCGCCTCGAGCACACCGTCCAGGACCTTGCGGTTGTTGACGCGGATGACGTAGTCGCCGCGCTTGATGCCGAGGGCTTCAAGCGTATCGGCCATCATCATGCACATTTCCGCGTCGGCCTGGACGCCCGGCGCGCCGACGGTATCGGCATCGAACTGCATGAATTGGCGGAAGCGGCCCGGGCCCGGCTTCTCGTTGCGGAAGACGTAACCGGCGCGATAGGTGCGATAGGGCAGCTGGATCTCGTTGAAATTCTCGGCGACATGGCGGGCGAGCGGCGCCGTCAGGTCGTAACGCAGCGACATCCACTGCTCGTCGTCGTCCTGCAGCGAGAAGACGCCCTCGTTCGGCCGGTCGCTGTCGGGCAGGAACTTGCCGAGCGCATCGGTATATTCGAACAGCGGCGTTTCCACGGGGTCGAAACCGTAATGCTCATAGACTTCCCGGATCTTTGCCGTCATCTCGTTGACGGCGCGGATATCGCCGGCCGTCCGGTCGACGAAGCCGCGCGGCAGGCGGGCCTTGAGCTTTTGCGGTTTCTTCTGCTTGTCGTTCATTTCCGGGAATTCCGCTGACTGTGACAGTGGCGGTGTCCTAGCGGATTGGGCGGGGAGCGGCAAGGGCGCAGGGGTCTTGATGTCGCTGCCAGAATCGATGGAACGAGGGTAGCCATCCGAAACGCGGGGATATGCATCATGATCGCTGAAGCGCTTCTCTATGCCGCGACATGGCCGCTGACCGGCAAGCGGCATCGAAAGTTCATCCGCTATTCCGTCAATCTCTGGTCGCGGGCCGGGCGTTGCGCCCGGCAATGGGCCGAACATGAGGAGAAGAGCCGCAATGCGATCCGCGCGGCGACAGCCGATCTCAGGCAGAAGCGGACGGCCGTCGTGCTCGGCTCCGGCCTGCTGCGCGACGTGCCGATCGAAGAGCTGGCCCGCGATTTCGACACCGTCGTTCTGGTCGATCTTGTCCATCTCGCCTCGGTGCGGCTATCGGCGAAGGCCTCCCGCAATATCCGGCTGATCGAGCGTGATCTTTCCGGCTATGACGCGCTCGCCGCCGGCGGAGAGCCGGAACCGCTCGGCTTCCTGCGCACGGTGCCCTATCTCGATTTCGTGGTTTCGGCCAATCTCCTGTCGCAGATCGGCCGCGGCGTGAAACGGCGCTACGAAGCCGAGGCGGCCGGAATGCCTGCCGATACAGTGGAAAGGCTGATCTCGGCGCATCTGGCAGGCCTTTCGGGTCTAGCCTGCCGCCATTGCCTGGTGACCGACATCGGCTATGCCATCATCGACCGCAACGGCAAGACGCATGAGCAGGCCGACCTGCTGCACGGCGTTCCGCCGCCGCCGGCGAAAGCCACCTGGACATGGCCGGTCGCGCCGCTCGGCGAGGAGAGCCGGGATTACCGGATCGAGCACAAGGTCATTGCGGCCTGGTGATCTAGATATGACCGGTGCTCGACCAGCAGCCCCTCAACCGGCTGCCGCCACCAACCGGGGTCGAGACCAGTGGCTCGACCCCGGCAAGGGTTAGGCTGAGGGGCAGATTTCCGGGCCCGGACAGCAGTGGCGCTGCACCGGCGATCTCAGTCCTTCGGCTCGAAATCGGCCGGGCGGCGGCCGGCGCCTTGTCGCGACAGCATCCAGCCCGGATATTCGGGGGCAAGAGCGCTCACCTCGTCGAGCCTTTTCATATCGTCGTCGTCGAGCTTCAGCTTGACGGCGGCGAGATTCTGGTCGAGCTGATCGACACGCTTGGCGCCGATGATGACTGAGGTGACGAAAGGCTTGGCGAGAATATAGGCGAGCGCGACGGTGGCGACGCCGGCGCCGTGCTTTTCGGCGATCTCGCGCATGACGGCGACGCAGGCCCAAGCCCTGTCCCTGTCAACCGGCGGGAAATCGAAGCTGGCGCGACGGCCTTCGCCGTTGCCGGGCGCGCCGGGACCATATTTGCCGGACAAGAGACCGCCAGCCAGCGGCGACCAGACCATCAGGCCGAGCTTTTCCTCCTGCATCATCGGCACGATGTCGCGTTCGAGATCGCGGCCGGCGATGGAATAATAGGCCTGCACGGTCTCGAAGCGGGCGAAGCCGCGCCGTTCGGAGAGACCGAGCGCCTTGGAAATGCGCCAGGCCTGCCAGTTGGAGACACCGATATAGCGGACAAGGCCACGCGAAACGAGATCGTCGAGGGCACGCAGCGTCTCCTCGATCGGCGTCACCGTATCAGTTGCATGGATCTGATAGAGATCGATGTGATCCGTCTGCAGCCGCTTCAGGCTCGCTTCGACGGAATCCATGATATGGCCGCGCGAGGCGCCGCGGTCGTTCGGCTTGTCGCCCATGACGCCGTAGACCTTGGTGGCGATGACGACATCCTTGCGCGGTACGTCGAGGTTCTTCAGCGCCTGGCCGAGCAGCCTTTCGGATTCGCCGGATGAATAGACGTCAGCCGTGTCGATGAAATTGACCCCTGACGCCAGCGAGCGCTCGACGATCCGGTCGGCGGCCTTCTGGTCGACATCGGCGATGGCGCCCCACATGCTGCCCTGTTGGGCCTCGCCGAAGGTCATCGTGCCCAAGCAGATTTCCGAGACAAAAAGTCCGGTATTTCCGAGTTGATTGTAACGCATGGTCGAAAAAATCCTTTGTGTCTGCCGCAAGGGGGCTTGCGAACTTCAGAACTTCATTTTTTGATTATTGGCCTGCGCGCGACAGGCACAGCCGTGGCTGGCTGCAGGGTGAGGCCAATTCGATGTAGTGCGGCGGCAGCGCTTTTCAACGCGGCAGCCTGCCGCATCGGAAGCGAACGCCCTCTTTAGCTGCAGCCCTTGTCTCGACACAGGCGGCCGATAGATTGCCGGCCATAGTTCAAGAGGTGCGCATGTGACGACGCGAGGACTGACAACGATCGGCTTCGATGCCGACGACACGCTTTGGCAGAACGAACAATATTACCGACTGACGGAAGCCCAATTTACCGAGCTTCTTGCCGATTTCGCAGAAGGGCCGAAGATTTCGGAGCGGCTGCTGGAAGCCGAGAAGCGCAACCTTCGCCATTACGGCTTCGGCATCAAGGGCTTTACGCTGTCGATGATCGAGACGGCGATCGAAATCACCGAGGGCAAGGTTCCCGCGAGCGTCATCGCCAAGATCCTCGATACCGGCCGCGACCTGCTTTCCCATCCGGTCGAGACCATGCCGCATGCGCGCGACACGCTGGAGGCGCTTGCCGGCAAATATCTGCTCGTGATGATCACCAAGGGCGATCTCTTCGACCAGGAGCGCAAGCTTGCCCAATCCGGCCTCGGCGACTTCTTCGATGCCGTCGAGATCGTTTCCGACAAGACCGCCGTCACCTATCGGCGCATCTTCGCCAAGGTCGGCGACGGACCGGAGCGGGCGATGATGGTCGGTAATTCACTGAAATCGGATATCGTGCCGGCAATCGCCGCCGGCAGCTACGGCGTCTTCGTGCCGCACGAACTCACTTGGGTGCTGGAACATGTGGACGAACCGACGGAAGCGCCGCGTTTCCGCAAGATCGGCCATCTCGGCGAATTGCGCGAGCTGATCGACCGGCTGGCATAGGCCGGGCCCTGCCCTATTGCGGCTTGGGCGGCGCCTTCGGAAACAGCGACGGCGGCTCCGGCTCGGCCGGCGGTTTCGGCGGCGGCGGCGCGGCAGCCAAAGGCTCGATCAGGATGCTGAAAGGCGCGCCGAGGCCGCGGCGCGGCGAGACCTTGGAATAATAGGGACGCAGCAGCCAGGTGGTGTTTTCCTTGACCGTCGTCTGAAAATCCATGCCGTCCTCGTCGGTGCCAAAGAAGGCCTCGTCATCGGGCTTCGACAGGTCGAAAATCGCCAGGAAGGCGAACTTGCTCTTGGTGGCAAAGCTGATCTTGACGTGCTGGCCGGCGCGCACCGGCAGCGTGTAGACATGGCTGTTGCCGAATTTCGTCCAGCCCTTGAGCTGCATGGTGACCGCCGGGAATTGCAGCTTCTCCAGCTTCTCGCCGGGATCGAGCTGCGGCGTCTGCGCCATGGCTGACATCGGCAGAAAGAACAGGACGAGGGCAGCAATCGTTGTTTTCACGGACAGATCTTTCATGGTCGAACCAGGGCGGCGCGCATCGCCTCGACCTCGGGCCGGCAGAAGCAGCCCTCGAGATGATCATTGACGAGACCCATTGCCTGCATGAAAGCATAAACTGTGGTCGGGCCGACAAAGGTCCAGCCACGCTTCTTCAGATCCTTCGAAATGACCACCGAGGTCGGCGTCGTCGGATTGGCGACGATATGCTCGCGGTCGACTACCGCCGGCCGCTCGTTATGGCCCGGCTCGTAGCGCCAGAAATAATGGGCGAGCGAGCCGAATTCGTCTCGTAGCGCAATGGCGCGCCTGGCATTGTTGATGGTCGAAACAATCTTGCCGCGATGGCGGATGATGCCGGCATCGGCAAGGCAACGATCGACATGCGCCTCGCCGAATAGCGCCACCTTGTCGAAATCGAAGCCGACAAAGGCGGCACGGAAATTCTCCCGCTTGCGCAGGATGGTCAGCCAGGAAAGGCCGGACTGGAAGCCTTCGAGGCAGATCTTCTCGAAGAGGCGAATGTCGTTGGTAACAGGACGGCCCCATTCCTCGTCATGATATTTGAGATAATCGGGCAGATTGGCGTGCCAGTGGCAGCGGCTCTTGCCGTCCTCGCCGATAATGATGCCAGTCGCGCTCATGATCCTTCATTCTGCCGGGGGCCGTTTCGTTTTCCGGTCTTGATTCCGGCTTTACCATTTGCCAACCGTCTTTCCAAACCGAACGGTAACCCTGACGAAAAGTTTATGCGATCGGTCGGCTTTTCAGGAATCGATCTTTACCATTCGCTGGCGGATCAGGTGGCAGCGTCTCATCGGGCGGACATGTCCCGCCAAACCATTTTCGGCCATTTGTAGAGAGTCCGTCCGATGATGAAACAGCTTGTTCTTGCCGCAGCCCTCTTCGGCGCCTTCACCACGGCCGCCCTTGCCGACGACCGCTACGCCACCCGCCCGCCTGTCGTGCTGAGCCCCGACCTGACGGCGCCGTGGATCAACCAGCTCGGCGGCAAGGTTCGCCCCGTGGTCTACCAGCGGCCGGTCGTCCAGCCGCAGCAGCGCGGCCTTTTCCAGCGCCGCGTCATTCGTCAGGCGCCGCGGCCGGCACCGCAGACCGTCTCGGTGATCAATCCCGGCATCCCGGCGATCCGCCATCCGATCGAGCCGCAATTCCTGCCGCAGACGGTCGACTACGACACCCAGGAAAAGCCCGGCACGATCGTCATCGATACCAACAACCGCTTTCTCTACCTGGTGATGGAAGGCGGCAAGGCGCGGCGCTACGGCGTCGGCGTCGGCAAGCCCGGTTTCGAATGGGCCGGCGCCCACAAGATCACCCGCAAGCAGGAATGGCCGGACTGGACGCCGCCCGCCCAGATGATCAGCCGCGAAGCCGCCAAGGGTCACTACCTGCCGGCGCGCATGGACGGCGGCCCGGAAAATCCGCTCGGCGCCCGCGCCATGTATCTCGGCTCGACGCTTTACCGCATCCACGGCACCAACGCGCCCTGGTCGATTGGCAGCGCCGTTTCCTCCGGCTGCATCCGGTTGCGCAATGAAGACGTCGTCGATCTTTATGACCGCGTCAGCGTCGGAACCCGCGTCATCGTCATGTAACGGCACATACATTATCTTGGAAGCCGCAAGAACAGGCGGCTTCTTTCGCCGAAATTGCTTTATCCGGCCGGGCCGATCTTGAATTGGGCAGAAGTTCATGTAGCTTCGGGCGAATTTGCTTGAGGGGAATCGATCATGATCAAATTGATGCCAGGTCTGGCCGCGGCCGGACTTGTTCTGTCCTTGATGTCCACGTCCGCCTTCGCAGCCCCGGCCGGCTCCGACAACGCACAGCGCCCGGCTCAGGTCGTGCGCGTTGCGCAGATGCCGAAATATGTGAAGCCGCAGTTCAAGCGCAAGAAAGTGCGCCTGGTGACGACGGAAGCAGCCGGCACCGTCATCATCGATACCAATAACAAATATCTCTATCTCGTCGAAGGCAACAACCGGGCCACTCGCTATGGTATCGGCGTTGGCCGTGACGGTTTCGGCTGGTCGGGCATCGTCAAGATCGGCCGCAAGGCCGAATGGCCGGCATGGACGCCGCCGGCCGAAATGCGCCGCCGCGAAGCCGCCAAAGGCCACATCATCCCTGCTTACCAGGAAGGCGGCGAGGACAATCCGCTCGGCGCCCGCGCCATGTATCTCTATCAGGGCGGCCGCGACACCATCTTCCGCATCCACGGCACCAACCAGCCCTGGACGATCGGCCTCAACATGTCTTCCGGCTGCATCCGTATGATGAACGCGGACGTGATGCATCTTTATGATCGCGCCGCCGTCGGCACCAAGGTGATCGTCATCGGCCCCGGCAATAAGCAGGGCAAGGTGGCGTTCGAGGACAGAGGCATCGACGTGCTGCGCACCATGTTCGGCGGCTGAGCAACACCTGCTAAAAAACGAAGGCGCTTTTTAGAAGCGCCTTTTATTTCTCTTGGACTTTGCGGCGGAAAGCTGGCAGAGGTGCCTAAGAGTCGACATATTTGCAATATCGGGGCTATTCAATGACATATGCGCTGCGTTCTTCCGCCTCCCTGCTTGCGGGCATCGCGTTTTTCACATTCTGTTCGGCAGCTTCCGCCTCGGCGGAAGATCTGCAATTCTCCATTTACGGCGGTTACCAGACCGCGCCGCATAGCGGCGTCGACGTCTCGGACGGCACGAGTTTCACCGCCGGCTGGGAAGGCAAATCCTTCGGCTCGCCGCCCTATTACGGCGCTCGCGTCACCTGGTGGCTTGAGGATTTCAACAAGCCGAACTGGGGTATCTCGCTCGATTTTACCCATGATAAGGTTTATGCCGACGACGACACGCTCGCCAAGGCCGGCTGGTCGCATTTCGAATTCACCGACGGCCTGAACCTGCTCACCGTGAACGGGCTCTATCGCTTCCAGGATCCGGCCCGCCGCTGGACGCCCTATCTCGGCGCCGGTATCGGCGTGAACATTCCGCATGTCGAAGTGATTCGCCCCGAGGGCAAGACCTGGGCTTACGAATTCGGCGGCGTGACGCTGCAGGCGCAGGCCGGCGTCGACTTCAAGGTAACCGAGCGCTGGTCGACCTTCGTCGAATACAAGGGCACCTATTCGCGCATCGACGTTCCGATCGACAGCGGCGACCGACTGAAGACCAACATCTTCACCAACGCCGTCAATGTCGGCGTCTCGTTCCACTGGTGATGAATTGAATTTCTGCTGCGGCGTTAGAGCGGTCCTGCTTTTCATGAAAGCAGGACCGCTCTAACTTTTTGTTTGGGCGCAATTTCGGACGGAAAACCGCTTACACTTTTCCTGAAATTGCTCTATTTCGTGCCGCAGCTGACCTTGCCCTCGGCAGCGTAAGGTTTGCTGCCGCCCTCGATCGTCAGGGAACAGGTGCCGCTGAAATTTGCCGAAGGCTTGCCGCGCACGCCAGCGACCACCACCAGATCGAGCGTTGCCCTTTCGGTATCGTCACCGCCGCCATCAAAGACTTCCAGGAGCAGTTCGCCATCGCGCGCCCAGTGGTTGCTCAGATGCTGCGATTCGAACACGCGCTTTGAAAAGGCGGGCGCTTGCGCGGGATCCTTGACAATAAGCGCGCCGCGGAAATGGTTGAGCCTGTGGCCGGCATCGCTTGCGAAACCGCTTTCGAGGGTAAAACGCGCTTGAGCATCATCTGCGGAACAGAATAAGCGGCTGTCGGCATGGGCCGCGCCTGCCGCCGCGAGCAGTCCCGCAAGTATAATCATTCCCCGCCACATCGCCCGACCTCCCGAGAGCGGCCCGAATGGGCCGGCTGCATTCTCTTCAGCCTAATGGCAAACCTGTTAATTTTTCCGGCATAGCGCCGCCATAGGCCCAATCGAGCAGCTCGACCGTATGCAGGATCGGGATCGCGGTGCCGGTGGCGATCTGGGTGATGCAGCCGATATTGCCGGTGGCAATGATGTCGGCCTTGGTCGCTTCGATATTCCTGACCTTGCGTGCCTTCAGCGCCGCCGAGATCTCCGGCTGCATGATGTTGTAGGTGCCTGCCGAGCCGCAGCAGAGATGGCCTTCGGCCGGATCACGCACCGTAAAGCCTGCCGCTTTCAGCAATGACTTCGGCGCAAGGGTGATGCGCTGGCCGTGCTGCATCGAACAGGCGGAATGATAGGCGATCGTAATGCCCCTCGGCATATGGGCCGGCAGCTCGAGCGTTGCCAGATATTCGGTGATGTCCTTTGTCAGCGCCGAGACCCTGGCCGCCTTTGCCGCATAGGCGCGGTCGAGCCGCAGCATGTGGCCGTAATCCTTGATCGTCGTGCCGCAGCCTGAAGCGGTGATGATGATCGCATCGAGCCCCTGCGTCTCGATTTCGCGCGTCCATATGTCGACGTTGATCCGCGCACTTTCGAGCGCCTGTTCGGCGCGGCCCATGTGGTGGACCAGCGAGCCGCAGCAGACCTCGCCTTCCGGCGCCACAACCTCGATACCGAGCCGCGTCAGGAGCCGGATCGCCGCCTCGTTGATGCCGGGATCAAGCACCGGCTGGGCGCAGCCGGTCAGGATCGCCACTCGGCCGCGCCGCTCTGACGTTGGCCGATAGATGCCGGGTTTTGAAAGATCCGAGGCGGCCGGCAGGCGCCGCGGCGCCAGCGCCAGCATGGCGGCAAAGGGTTTGAGTGCCGCGCCGCGCATCAGGCCAGCGAAGGGGCGGCCAAGACGGGCGAGACGGAGCGCCAGGCGGAAACGGCCGGGATAGGGCAGCACGGCGGCCAGAAGGGCGCGCGTCAGCCGGTTCATCAGCGGGCGCCTGTAGGTTTTTTCGATATGGGCGCGGGCGTGATCGACCAGATGCATATAGTCGACGCCGGAGGGACAGGTGGTGACGCAGGCAAGGCAGGAGAGACAGCGATCGATATGGGTGACGACCTCGGCATCGGCGGGCCGGCCGTTTTCCAGCATGTCCTTGATCAGATAGATGCGGCCGCGCGGACTGTCGAGCTCGTTGCCGAGCGTCACATAGGTGGGACAGGTGGCGGTGCAGAAGCCGCAATGGACGCATTTGCGCAGGATTTTTTCCGATGCGGCGACATCGGGGTCGAGCAGTTGAGTAGGGGTGAAGTTGGTTTGCACTAGCGGGGCCTCCGCTTCGGGGGCGCTGTGCCTGGGGCACCCCCCTCTGTCCTGCCGGACATCTCCCCCACAAGGGGGGAGATCGGATGGGATTGACGGCCTCCCCAAACAACGAAAGTGCTGTAACTGCGATACGCCAGATAAGAAGCGATCGTCCAACTTCTTGCCGATCTCCCCCCTTGTGGGGGAGATGTCCGGCAGGACAGAGGGGGGTACTCCGCGCGCGCACTCATCTTCTCATCCCATCTTCCCCGGATTGAAAATCCCAGCCGGATCAAACTTCTCCTTCACCCGCCGCGACAGCATCGCCACCGCCTCGGGCTCCGGATGAAAGGCGGCCGTTGCCGCCCTCGCCGCAGCGGAGGCGCGGATCAGCGTCGCGTGGCCGCCGCCCAGCGCCTTGATGAAGCGGCGGACCAGCTCAGCCTCCGGCTCCGCCTCCATGCGCATCCAGACGAGGCCGCCTTGCCAATCATAAAAGGCATCGACGCCGGCTTCGAGACGGAGCGCTGCGACCAGCTGATGGGCGGTGCCGGGGGCGACCGAGACGCGCCAGACCGGCCGCCCCGTGCCGTCGGCATAGGGCATCACATCGCGGATTTCCCGCCAGAGTCGGCGGCTCTCCGGCTCATCCAGCCGCGCCACCGTTGCAAAAGCCGACATCGCCGCCGCGAGCTTTTCGATACGCGCATCGACCGATCCGGCCAAACCTTCGATACGCAGAACCGTCGCCTCGCCCTCGGGCAATTTGCCGGCGAGGAATTTCCAGGTCACCGTCAAGGGCAGATGCGCCGCACCCGAGACTTCGACCGGCAGCGCCATTGCCGCGGCCATGGCCTTTGCCGCCTCGGCGTCGTTGAGGCCTGAGAGAACCACCGTCCGCTCCGTCTTCGGGCGCGGCGGCACGCGAAAGGTGACTTCGGTCAAAAAACCCAGCGTACCATGCGAGCCGGCGATCAGCTTGACGAGATCGAGGCCGGTGACATTTTTCATCACCCGGCCGCCGGCCTTGATGATCTCGCCGCTGCCGTTGACGAAGCGCACGCCGAGCAGACTGTCGCGGGCAGCGCCCGCAACCAGCCGGCGCGGGCCGGAGACATTGGCTGCAAAGACGCCGCCGATGGTCGGCTCGCCGGACCTCGCCATAATGGGGCGATGATCCATCGGCTCGAAGGCAAGCATCTGGCTATTTTCGGACAGCGCCGCCTCGACCTCGGCAAGCGGCGTACCCGAACGGGCTGTCATGACCATCTCGCCGGGATTGTAGGCGATGATGCCGGCAAGCCTGGTCGATCGCAACCGATCTTCGGCTGCAACGGCATTGCCGAAACCCGAGCGCGTATCGCCGCCGCAGATCGCGAGTGGCCGGTTCATCTCCGCATGGGCGCGGACGATCGCCGCCGCCTGTTCCTCGCTCGTCGGCATCAGATCGATCATGCGGCGGGGCGTCCTTCCAGCGGAAAGACCTTCGACGGGTTGAGGAGCCAGCCGGGATCGAAGGCGGCGCGCACCGCCATCTGCTGGGCCAGATCGGCCTCCGAATACTGATGCCGCATCAGGTCACGCTTTTCGATGCCGACGCCGTGCTCGCCGGTGAGGCAGCCGCCGGCATCGACGCAGAGCTTGAGGATATCGTTGCCGGCGGCTTCGGCACGGGCGGCATCCTGCGGATCGTTGGCGTTGAAAAGGATCAGCGGATGCATGTTGCCGTCGCCGGCATGGAAGACGTTGGCGACACGCAGGCCGTAATGATCGACGATCTCGGCGGTCTTCTTCAAGACGTGCGACAGCTGGCTGAGCGGCACGGTGCCGTCCATGCAGATATAGTCGGCGATGCGGCCGGTGGCGCCGAAGGCAGATTTGCGGCCCTTCCAGATCAGCGCCGCTTCGGTGGCCGACTGGCATTCGCGCACGGTCTTGACACCGTGCCTGCGGGCGATGTCGACCACGTCCTTCAGCATGGCGTCCATCTCCGCCTCCGAACCCTCGACCTCGACGATCAAGAGCGCGCCGACATCCAGCGGATAGCCGGCATGGGCGAAGGCCTCGCAGATCTCGATCGCCGGCTTGTCCATGAATTCGATCGCAACGGGGATGATGCCGGCGGCAATGATATCGGCAACGCAGGCGCCCGCCTCTTCTGAAGCTTCGAAGCCGAAGAGCACCGGGCGGGCGCCTTCCGGCTTGGCGATCAGCCGCACGGTCGCCTCGGTGACGATGCCGAGCTGGCCTTCATGGCCGCAGACGAGACCGAGCAGGTCATAGCCGGCTGCATCGAGCGCCTTGCCGCCGAGCTCGATCACCGTGCCGTCGACCAGCACCATCCGAACACCGAGCAGGTTGTTGGTGGTCACGCCATATTTCAGACAGTGGGCGCCGCCGGAATTCATGCCGATATTGCCGCCGATGGTGCAGGCGAGCTGCGAACTCGGGTCGGGCGCGTAGAAAAACCCCTCCGCCGACACGGACTCCGAGATACTGAGATTGGTCACGCCCGCCTGCACCACCGCGACGCGGTTCGGCAGATCGATCTCAAGGATGCGGTTCATCTTCGACAGGCCGAGCACGACGGCATCCTCCTGCGGAATGGCGCCGCCGGAAAGCGAGGTGCCGGCGCCGCGCGGCACGACCGGAACGCCGTAGCGATGGCAATAACGCATGACGGCTGCAACCTCGGCCGTGGTGCGCGGCAGGGCGACGGCGAGCGGCAGGCGGCGATAGGAAACGAAGGCATCGGTCTCGAAGGGCACCAGTTCGCGCGCCTCATGAACCAGGCATTCCGGCGGCAGCAGATCGGTGAGATCGGCGACGATTTGAGCTCGGCGCGCAAGCACATCGGCGCGCGGGGCGAGAAACGAAATGGCGTCGGACATGGCGTTCTCCTTAGCCCTGGCGACGGGAATGACACGGGAAGACGACAGCGGAAGCCGGCCGCGAACCTCCCTGCCGCGGGCAGATCGGCTTAGCACTTTCTCGAAACTGGCGCAAATGCTAAGCACTTATGCCAAAAGGGGAAAAGTCACAAAAGCTTATGACCAATCTGGGCGATCTCGAATTCTTTGCCAAGGTCGTTTCGACGGGGAGCATGTCGCTTGCCGGGCGCATGCTCGGCTTTTCTCCCGCCGTCGTTTCCAAGCGCATCAAGCGGCTGGAGGACCGGCTCGGCACCCGGCTTTTGCAGCGCACGACGCGGCAGATCTCGCTGACGGAGGCCGGCCAGGGTTTCTACGACCGCGTTCTCGGCATCCTAGCCGGGCTGGAAGAGGCCGAATTTTATATTTCCGGCCGCGCGGCGCAGATGCACGGGACGCTGAAGATCTCGGCACCGACCTCCTTCGGCCGCATGCATATCGCGCCGCACCTGAAGGCCTTCATGCAGGCGCATCCGGAGCTGGCGATCAACCTGGTTCTGACCGACGAATTCAGCGACATCGTCGGTGGCGGCTTTGATCTGGCGATCCGTATCGCCGAACTCACCGATTCCAGCCTCGTCGCCCGGCGGCTGGCGCCGGTTCGCCGGCTGCTCTGCGCCTCGCCGGATTATCTCTCGGCACATGGCGAGCCGCGTGATATCGACGATCTGAAACACCATCGCTGCCTGCCGGCACACAATGGCGACAACTGGCGGCTGAACGGGCCGAATGGGGCGCTCAGCCTGCGGCCGGAAGGCATGCTGGTCACCAACTCCAGCGAAGTGATCCGCGAGGCTGTCATATCTGGACTCGGCATCGCGCTGCGCTCTACCTGGGATATCGGCGAAGAGCTCAAGGCCGGCCGTCTGGTGCAGGTGCTGCCGGCCTATGAGGGCTCGCCCAATGTCACGCTGTCGGCCGTCTATCCCAGCCGGCAATTCCTGCCCGCCAAGGTGCGGCTGTTCATCGACTATTTCGCCGAGCTTTACGGGCCTGTCCCCTATTGGGAGCGCTGATTGCGCGAAGGCGATGCACAGTTACCACATTTGCAAAAATCCTGGTGGAACAATTGGCGCCGCCATTGATTAGGTGGCACAGCAGCATCATATTGTACACCTGTGCAACAGGACGCATTCGAGACAGGTCGTGACGGTTATTTCGAGCCTGCCCCAGCTCGATTTCCCGTATGAACGGTAATAAAATTGCTGTTCGGATCGTCCTGCCGCTTTTGGATTGCGTAAGCTTTGTGTGATACAAGTAACGTATATGAGTGATTCCTAACAACCACTGCGAAGGTGACCCGACAATTGACTCTTCTCGCCCGACTGGCATCTGATGTGCAACTGATGTTCCGGCGCCCGCCGCGACAGCAATATGGTGCCATCTGTTACCGGGTGAAGAAGAAGAGCGGTGAGGTCGAGGTGCTCCTGATGACGAGCCGCGACACCGGCCGCTGGGTTATTCCCAAGGGCTGGCCGATGAGCGGAAAATCCGCTCATGAGGTCGCCGCGCAGGAAGCCTTCGAGGAAGCCGGTGTTCGCGGCGTCGCCGAGATGGAGACGCTCGGCGCCTACACCTATCCGAAGTTGCTGCGCGACGGAGTGCAGGTGGTCTGCAAGGTGCAGGTCTATGCGCTCGAAGTCACCGACATGGCGAAGAACTTCAAGGAAAAAGGCGAGCGCCGCATCGAATGGGTCTCGCTCGACGAAGCAGCCGGGCGTGTGCGCGAGCCGGAGCTGCGCGGCCTTTTCCTCACCTTCAAGCGAAAGATGAGCGACAGGCTTTCGCCCAAAGCGGCAAAGCAGGCTCCCACGGCGAAACAAATTCCGGCGGAATGAATCCTGCCATCTTGCGCTGCTAAGAAAGCAGCCCAGACGCAGATTTGTCCCTGGAAAAAAGAATGCCGCCACGTCCCGCCGTCCTCACCAAACGCACGCTCGACAAGGACCTCGCCAAGATCACCCATGCCGAGGATGTGGCCAAGCACGTCTTGCGGCGGCTGGTGGCGCCCGGCCTCGGGCTGATCTTCGTCGGCCTGACGATGATCTTTGCCGGGGTCTACGTGTTCGATCGCCCTGGAGCGGTGCTCGTCGTGGCGGCGGCGGCCCTTGCCGGCTACATGGCAATGAATATCGGCGCCAACGACGTGACCAACAATGTCGGTGCGGCCGTCGGTGCACGCGCGATGACGATGGGCCAGGCACTCGTCATTGCCGCGATTTTCGAAGTCCTAGGCGCCACGATCGCCGGCGGCGAGGTCGTCAAGACGATTTCCTCCGATATTGTTGACACCGCCCAGGTGCCGCCGGCGCTTCTCGGCTGGATCATGATGGCGGCGCTGACGGCGGCCGCCCTCTGGATCAACCTCGCAACCTGGATGAACGCGCCCGTTTCCACCACACACGCAATCGTCGGAGCGGTGATCGGCGCCGGCATCTCGGCCGTAGGCCCCGAGCCCGTGAACTGGCGGGTGATGCTGGAGATCACTTCGAGCTGGATCACCTCGCCGCTGATCGGCGGCCTGATCGCGGCCGGCCTGCTATACCTCGTCAAGACCCTGATCATCTATCGCGACGACAAGATCGCCGCGGCTCAGCGCTGGGTGCCGGTGCTGGTCGCGGTGATGGCCGGCGGCTTCATGGCCTATATGGTGTTGCAGCTCTCTCCCGCCGGCAAGTTCCCGTCCTTCACCATAATCCTCATCGGCATCGGCATTGGGCTGGTCAGCTGGCTTGCCGCCCGGCCGCTCGTGCTCGCCCAGGCGCGGGATCTCGAAAACCGCAACAGCTCGCTGCGGGTGCTGTTCCGGTTGCCGCTGATCGGTTCTGCGGCGCTGCTTTCCTTCGCGCATGGCGCCAACGACGTTTCGAACGCAGTCGGGCCGCTTTCGGCGATCGTCCATTCGGTCGGCATCGGCGGCGGCGACGGCCTCGGGCATCCGCCGCTCTGGGTGATGCTGATCGGCGCCTTCGGCATCTCCGTCGGCCTGCTGCTGTTCGGACCGCGGCTGATCCGCCTAGTCGGCGAGGAGATCACCAGGCTCAATCCGATGCGGGCCTATTGCGTCGCGCTGTCGACCGCCTTCACCGTCATCGTCGCCTCCTGGCTCGGCCTGCCGGTCAGCACCACGCATATCGCCGTCGGCGCCGTTTTCGGCGTCGGCTTCTTCCGCGAATGGTATACGCGCCATTCGAAGCGCCGCATCGCCTATATCAGGCGCAAGGCCGAGAGCTTCGACATCGACGAGCCGGAGGAGCCGAACATCCATGAGAGGCGCCGGCGCTATCTCGTGCGCCGCTCGCACTTCATGACGATCGTCGCCGCCTGGATCGTCACCGTGCCGGTCTCGGGAGCGCTTGCGGCCGTGATTTATTGGGGTATGTTCGCGCTCTTCGTCTAAAGCGCGTCGCGTTCAGATTCGCGTGCTGCGCTTTAGGTCTTTGTTTTCCAGCATGTCTTCGACGCAAAACCCTGCACACTTTTGCGAGACATGCTCAATACCCGAGCTTTCGAATGCGCGCCAATTTCCGCATGCAACGTCTTTTCGTCGACGCGCCGCTTTCTGCCGGCGCCGTCGTGGAGGCGAGCGCCGAGCAGTTCAACTATCTCGCCAATGTACTGAGGATGGAGGCGGATGCCGAGATTCTGCTTTTCAACGGCCGTGACGGCGAGTGGAAAGCCAGCCTCAGCTTCCCCACGCGCAAACGCATCCTGCTGACGGCAATCGAAGAGACGCGGCCGCAGCCCTCTCCCTGCGACCTGCATTATCTGTTTGCGCCGCTCAAAGTCGGCCGCATGGATTATCTGGTGCAGAAGGCGGTGGAAATGGGCGCCGGGCTGCTGCAGCCGGTCATGACCCAGCACGTGCAGGGCAAGATCACCAACCTCGACAAGCTGCGCGCCAATGTCGTCGAGGCGGCCGAGCAATGCGGCGTTCTCGGCATTCCCGCTGTGGCCGAACCGGTGAAGCTCTCCGACCTGCTCGACCGCTGGCCGAAAGAGCGCCGCATCATCTATTGCGACGAGGGCGATGCCGGGCAAAACCCGCTACCGGTGCTCTCGGCGATCCGGGAAAGGCATCTCGCTCTGCTCGTCGGGCCGGAGGGCGGCTTTTCCGAAGAGGAACGCGCGCGGCTTCGAAGCCTCGATTTCGTCACCGCCATTCCGCTCGGACCGCGCATCCTGCGGGCCGATACGGCAGCCGTTGCCGCCCTCGCCGTGGTGCAGGCGACGATCGGCGACTGGAGCTGACGGCGAAAACGGGTGGACATGGAAATCGCTGCTATTTTTTTGATGCGTCGTTGAAAGAATTTCACTTGCAACAGACCTGACTTGGGTCCTAATCAGCCTTCCAGCTGCCCTGCCCCCTGGGCGCTTTTTTCGAATACAGGTACCCGCATGGCCCGCGACACTACCGACCAGACACCGCTCTCTTCGGTTCAGGATCTGACCGATTACATCGCCGCGGGCAACAAGCCGCGGGAGCGCTTCCGGATCGGCACCGAACACGAGAAATTCGCCTTCTTCCGCGCCGACAACAGCCCGGTTCCCTATTTCGGTGATGCCAGCATTTCGGCCCTGCTCACCGGCCTCCAGGAAAAGAGCGGCTGGGAGCCGATCATGGACGGCGGCAACATCATTGGCCTGGCCGAACAGAGCGGCATGGGCGCCATCTCGATCGAGCCCGGCGGCCAGTTCGAACTCTCCGGCGCGCCGCTGGAGACGCTCCACGAAACCTGCAGGGAATCGAACCAGCACCTGGCGACGCTGCGCGAAATCGCCGAACCGATGGGCATCCGCTTCCTCGGCATCGGCGGCAGTCCTAAATGGACCTATGCGCAAACGCCGCACATGCCGAAATCGCGCTACGAGATCATGACCCGCTACATGCCGAAGGTCGGCAGCAAGGGTCTCGACATGATGTACCGCACCTGCACGATCCAGGTGAATCTCGATTTCTCCTCGGAAGCCGACATGCGCCAGAAGATGCGCGTCTCGATGAAGCTGCAATCCTTGGCGACCGCGCTCTTTGCATCCTCGCCCTTCACCGAGGGCAAGCCGAACGGACTGCTCTCCTGGCGTGGCGATATCTGGCGCGATACCGACAACCGGCGCTCGGGCCTGCTCGATTTCACGTTCCGCGACGATTTCGGTTTCCGTGACTATGCCGAATGGGCGCTCGACGTGCCGATGTATTTCATCGTCCGCGACGGCCGCTATCACGATTGCACCCATGTCACCTTCCGCCAGTTCATGAACGGCGCGCTGAAGGGCGAGGTCGCCGATCCGGCGCCGACGATGGGCGACTGGACGAACCATCTTTCGACGCTCTTCCCCGACGTGCGGCTGAAGCGTTTCCTCGAAATGCGCGGCGCCGACGGCGGCCCGTGGCGGCGCATCTGTGCGTTGCCGGCCTTCTGGGTCGGCCTGCTCTATGATGATGCGGCCCTCCAGGCGGCCGACGAACTGACCAGGAATTGGAGCTTTGCCGAGATCGCCGCGCTGCGCGACGCCGTCCCCGCCGAAGGGCTGAAGGCTGAGTTTCGCGGGCATGCGCTTCTTGACGTGGCCCGCGAGGTGGTCGGCATATCGAGGACCGGCCTCAAGACGCGCGGCAAGCTCAACCGAGAAGGCCAGGACGAAAGCATCTTCCTGGCGCCGCTCGACGAGGTGCTCGCCAAGAAGGCGACGCTCGCCGAGGATCTGCTGTCGCTCTATCACGGCCGCTGGCACGGCTCGGTGGAACCGGTCTTCGAGGACTACCAATACTAGGACGTGGACTCACCAACGCCAGCCAGAGCCGTATGGCTGCCAGCTTGACGAAAGCGAGACACTTGGCAGCGCGCTTGCCGTAGCAGGTCGCAATGCTTTCGGTAGGCGCCGCAGCTTGAATCGTTTTGGAAGAGCCTATGTCTACCGGCTGGCAGCGTGCTAAGCTTGTCAAATGACGGCCGCCACCCAATACAGTTTTCGCAGAGCGACGTTGGATGATCTCCCGTTGCTTGCAGCATGGCAATCGAACCCGCATGTCCGCGTATGGTGGGACTCAGATGAGCCGTACGATGCAGAAGACTTGGCTGATCCCAGGGTCGCGCGTTGGATTGTTTCAACCGCCGGACGCCCCTTTGCGTTCATGCAGGACTATACCGTCCACGGCTGGGAAGATCACCATTTCGCCAAGCTTCCCACGGGATCGCGGGGAATCGATCAATATATAGGAGACCCCGAAATGATCGGCGTTGGGCACGGATCAGCATTTATCGGGGCGAGAATGGGGGCTCTCTTCGATGCGGGCGTACCCGATATAGCGACCGATCCTCACCCTGCCAATGAATGGGCGATTGCCGTTTACAGGAAACTGGGTTTTAAGCCGTCCGGATCACCTCAAGAGACGCGGTGGGGCTTGATTTTGCCAATGCTTGCGAGGCGGTAAGCGGCATACCATCATTCGCAGCTTCGTCCGCATCTGCGGGCTTCTCCAATTGGAAAACTCGCTCCGGTTCTTTGCTGGAACGGCTTTAAGGTCTTATGGCAAAAAGCGGTTTGCACATTACCTTTTCCGGATATATTGGCGTTACACGCGTCACGACTCGGGGAAAGGGACCTCCATGCTGCCACTCTTCGACATGATGATGCAGGCACAGAACGGTGCGGCGATGGAAGCGGTCGCCCGGCAGTTCAACCTGGCGCAGGAACAGGCGACCAAGGCGATGGCGGCGCTGATGCCGGCCTTTTCCGCCGGCCTGAAGCGCAGCACCAGCAATCCTTACGATTTTGTCGGGCTGATGCAGGCCGTCGCCTCCGGCAATTATGCACGATATTTCGAGGATATGAGCCGGGCTTTCACGCCGGAGGGCATTTCCGACGGCAACAACATCCTCGCCCAGCTCTTCGGCTCCAAAGAGGTTTCGCGGGCGGTCGCCGCCCAAGCGGCGCAGATGACCGGGATCGGCCAGGATATCTACAAGCAGATGCTGCCCGTTTTGGCCGATACGCTGATGGGCGGGCTCTTCAAGCAGACGACCGGCCAGATGGCCTCGCCGGTCAACCCCTTCGTCAACACGGCAATGGGCGAGACCATTCAGAAATGGCTCGAGAGCACCGGCTTTGCGCCGAAACCGAAGGCTCCGGAACCCAACATCTTCGACAATCCCTTCACCCAGGCGATGCAGCTAATGTTTTCGATGCCGAAGCAGGAACCGGCGCCTCAGCCGAACCCCTTCCTCGACAATCCCTTCGCCAAGGCCTTTCAGGAAATGATGACCGGGCTCGGCCAGCAGCCGCCAGCCAAACAGCCGGCGCCCAAACAACCGGCGACCAAGGCGCCGGAGGCGCCGAAGGAGGAGGCAAAAGCCAATATCGAGAGCTATAGCAACATTCTGAACACCATGTTCGACAGCGGGCTTGAGGTGCAGAAGAGCTACCAGCGCAATCTCGAAGCGATCTTCGAAACCTACCGGCCGAAGCCCCCTGAACCCAAGGCATAAAAAAACCCGGTGATGGCTTGGGAAAAGCCGATCACCGGGTCAAGCGGCAGGGCTATTGGCTGTCACCCTGCGGGGAAACTCGACGCTCCTAGTCCTCGTGAGGGCGGAAGAGCTGCAGGCGCCAGCGATTGCGCGCCGAACGCGTCAGATGTTCCGACGGGTCCTCGAAAAAGGTCGAGGCCAGGAAGGCGGAGGTCAGGTCGGCCCTGGTGAGGCCGATATCCCTCAGCTGACTGTCGTTCAGATCATGCAGCCCGTTGACCTCCATTCGATTGCGAAACCCGCGAAAGAGGGAGACCAGCGGAGCGAGGCCTGCCACCAGACGCTGGTAAAGCGTCGGAGTAAGCTTGCTGCAGTCGAGTTCTGTTGTCCGGTTTGTCATAAGCATCGAACTCTCCTTTCTCTGGGGCACGCAACAACCCACCCCTCTCGCGAGGTCGTGCGGGAGGGGATAAGGCTGAATTTGCTTGGACAGGCAGGGTGTCTGTCCTTCACTTTGCTTGATTTGCATCCCGAAGATGCCAAAGACCTATTGATCAGTCCAACGAATGTTTCTAATGATTATCATCAGCTATCTTTATGGGTGACACCATGTCCGCGCCTCTTGATCTCGACCAGTTGCAGACTTTCATCGCCATCGTCGATTCCGGCAGCTTCACCAAGGCGGCCGACAAGGTCTACAAGACTCAATCGGCCGTCTCCATGCAGATGCGCCGTCTCGAAGAGCGCATCGGCAAGCAGCTCTTCATCAAGGATGGGCGCGGCAACCGGCTGACGGTCGAGGGCGAGAAGCTGCTCAATTACGCCCGGCGCATCATCCGCCTCAACAATGAGGCGATCGCCGCCTTCGACGACAACAGGCTGGAGGGGACGCTGCGCATCGGCACGCCCGACGATTACGCCGACCGCTATATGCCGGAGATCATCGGTCGCTTCGCCAAGACCCATCCGAACGTCGAGCTTTATATCGTCTGCGAGCCATCGGTAGACCTTGCCGAGCGCATGCACAAGGGCGAGCTCGATATCGCGCTCGTCACCCACAATCCGCGCGAGCGCATGTCCGATGTCGTCAGAACCGAGCCGCTCTGCTGGGTAGGCTCGGCCAACCACCCCATTCGCGACGACGCGCCCGTGCCGCTTGCCGTAGGCCGGCGCGATTGCCAGTGGCGTCAGCTCGCCTGCTCGGCGCTCGATGCGGTGGGGCGCGAACACCAGATCCTGTTCACCAGCTGGTCCTGCACCGTTGTCGCCGCGGCCGTGCTTGCCGGCATGGCTGTCTCGGTGATGCCGGAATCGGCGCTGCGGACCGGCATGAAAGTGTTGAGCCAAGCGGACGGCTTTCCCGCTCTGCCGCCGGTGCAGATCGGCATCATGAAGCGGCCCGGCGTCTCGATCTCGCTGATGAATGCGATCACCGCGCATATCACCGCCTGCCTCGACAACATCACGCCGGCAGTGATCGACGACAATCTCGAAGCCGAGGTCAAATCCGCACAGGCTCGGCTGCAGCCGCGGCTGAGGGCAGCCAATATGGTGCCGAGCTGGTAGAGGCTCTCAGGCCGCGCGCGGCGCGGCCTCGGTGAAAAGGGAGGCGCGGATGACGCGTTTCCACTCACCGAGCATGCGCCGCGCTACGGTCTCTTCGCTGATGGCGGCAAGTCGGATGACAGCGCCGATCAGATGGCTGAAAAGGTAAGTGCGGGCGAACATTTCCTCGTCGCAAAGATCGGGAGCCAGCCTGCGCACGGCGTCATGAAAAATGCCGGCGACGCGGCCGCTATGCTCGATATTCAGCCGAAGCAGATCCTGATCGGTTTCCGTACCCATCCAGACGCCGAGATAGACGGGATCGTCATGGTAGGAATCGTAATACCAATCGATGATATCGCAGACGAGATCGAGCGCCTGGTCGAGCGACTGAACGTCGGAGAACATCGCCGCCGTCTTCGTCTGGATTGCGGAAGCGTGCTGATCGAACAGCGCTTTGACAATCGCCGCTTTCTCCGGGAAATACTGGTAGACCGAGCCGATCGGCACCTTGGCGGCGATCGCGAGCTCGGTCATCCGCATGGCGCTGACGCCCTTTTTGGCGATGATCTGGGCAGCGGCGGCGAGAATAAGATCCAGCCTCTGAATGCTGCGCTCCTGCTTCGGCTTCCTGCGCAAGCCGATGCGCTCCATGCTTTCCGCGCCCATGTCGTTCCCATTCTTATTGTTGCGCGCGGCAGCTTCTGCCACCAGCGCGTCGAGCGGATATGACATGCAGGTCTTCATCAGGCGTAAACAGAAAGGCTCGCATTTTAACGACCGGCAAACGCGTATGAAAATCGGGAATCCAGCCGTTCCCACCGGTTGCGCCGGACTGAAGAATCCTTGAAATAGTTGCGAAATTCTCGTCGACGGGAAAAGGCTGATGTCGCGACCCTTCGTTGCGGGGGAATGACCGTCCAGAAGTTTTAGAACTTCACAGACAGCGTCGCCTTAACCCCATGCTGCTGGGCGTCTTCCGCGACCTGGCCGGAATAGGCGATCCCGAGCGCAGCACCTTCGTTCAGGGCGACGTCAAGGCCGGCGTCGAGAACGAAGGCGTTCTCAGCCAGCGGCACGCCGGCGACGGTGAAGGCATCGCTTCCTGCGAAAGCCTGCGTTGACAGGGGGACGATATCGCCGGCGGCATGGCGCCAGCCTGACATGCCGTGCAGGACGGCACTCGTCTCTCCCAGGCGGATCTCCGTTTCGGCACGCAGGCCGAGCGTGGTGATGGTGGTGTTGGTCGTGCGGCCGGAGACGTCGAGTGCGGCCGCCCCGCCCTTTTCGGAAAAGCCCTCCGTTCGAATGCCCACATGGGCGAGATTGACGAAAGGCTCAAAAGAGACTGCCGCCCTGTCGAACCGATAACCGAGTTCCGCAAAGCCCTGCAGCGTGCCGGCCCCATAGTTCGCGTCGAGCCTGTCCTCGAAGCTGCCGATCGCGACACGGCGGCTGGTGTCGATGTCATGCCAGGTATGGGAGAGGCCGGACCGGAAGGCGAGACCGCCCCAGTGCGTACCGGCATAGAGGCCGAGATGATAATCGTCGCTCGAACCCGACGAAGCACGGTGACGGGGATCGAACCGGGAATTGCTGTAGCCGGCCATCAGGCCGAACCTGACCTCGTCGAAATTGCTGTCGACACCGGCAAGAAAGCCGCCCGTCTGATGGCGGAATGTGGCGGCATTGCCATCCGTGAATGTCTCGCTCAGACCACCAAGGGCCGTACTCCAGAAGACCGGCCCGTCCGCAGCTTCGCCGGCGGTCACTGCCGGAGCGCCCGGCCAGAAGGCTTGTATCGGAACCATGGCGGCGCCGGGATCGCCGAAAGCGGAGCGCAGACGGTCGTTGGCGGCCTCGCGGAGAAAGAGGCTCTGGGTGATCAACGCCGTCTTGATCGAGGCATGGATTTCGCCGGAAAGCGCGTCGAAGCTCGCCTGAACTTGCGACTCGTCGTCAGGCAAGGTGACGATGGCATCGTAGATGTCGTTGCCGACGCCAAGCGTCTCGGTAGCCTGCGCCACGGCAAACTGGTTGCGCGTGGCCGTCATGTCGCTGAAGCTCACATCATTGCGGGCAATTTCCAGGTAGACATTGTTCAAATCATAGGAGAGGTCGGCGGCCAGAAAGGTATAATTGGAGGTGACGGCGCCAAAGGTTCCGCTCACCCCGCCGCTCGCGGTGAGGATCGTATAGGTGGAGAAGGGCTTGTAGTGGCCATTCATTCCGATATGGGAAACGGTCGCGCCGTTGAGAAAGGCGATGCCGGTAACCGAGATCAAATCGCTGGCGGTGCCGGCGGGATCGACCTCGACCTCATAAGTAGCGCCCGAATCGAAAGTGAGATTGCCGCCAACGGTCAAGGTTCCGATCGAATTACCCGGCGCGATGGTGACGCCTGCCCCGGCGGTCAACGCGCCGATATCACCTGAGCCGCCCAATCTGCCGCCCGTCATCGTCAGGATGCCGCCAAGGCTGCCATTGACGATCAGGTGGCCGTCCGAAACCGTCGTCGTCCCGGTAAAGGCGGAATTGTCGCCGGTCAGACGCAGGGTGCCGCTGCCGGCCATCGTGAAGTCGCCGCTGCCGGAGAGAGTGCCGCCATAGATACTGTCGCTCGCCTGATCGAGCGTGAGGTCGGCGCCGCCGAGCGCGATCTCCCCGCCGCTTCCCGAAAGCTCACCCATGGTCAGGTCGAAGCCGCCGAGATCGAGTATGCCGCCATTCACCGTATAGGCGCCGTTCTGCACGAAGGCGCCGGCGCTGCCCGCGACCAGCGTGCCGGCCTCGACCGTCGTCACGCCGGTATAGGCGTTGATGCCGGACAGCGTCAGCGTGCCGGTGCCCTGCTTGGTCAGGCCGCCGACGCCCTGCAAATCCGTGGTTATGCCGACAGCAAAGCCGTTGGTGTCGACAAAGGCGCCGCCGGCGTCGAGCGTCACTTCCCCGACACTGAAGCCGCGCAGGAAATTCGCCTCGTTGCCCGTAGCCCGCAGAATGCCGCCGTCGAAGACGAGGCTGGCACTGCCACCGCCTCTCTCGACATAGCCGGTTTCCAGGATGCCGCGCCCGCTCCCGGCGCTTCCGGCAAGTTCCACAGTGCCGGTAGCCCCGGAATCATCGGCGATAACGACCTCGGACGCCGATACCATGCCGGCATCGTCGATGCTCACGCTGCCTGAACCGAATTGGCCGACGACGAGCGCGCCGGAACTGATCCAGCTCGATCCGGCACCGGTCACGCTGACCACGCCGCTGCCGTTCGAACTGAAGCCGACATAACCGAAGCTGCCGGTGACAGAGCCGCCATTGGAAATGGTCAGCGTTCCCGCGCCGGCCGCGCCGACCGAGACCTCGATGGAATTGCTCCACAGCGAGTTTGCGCCTGTAACGATAACCTCGCCAATGGCGTTGGAATCGTTGCTGATATAGCCGGATGCACTGTTGACCGTCCCGCCATTCGAAATGATCAAAGTGCCGGTGCCGCTGTCGCCGATAGTGAGATCCTGGAAGTTCGTCCAGTTCGAACCTGTACCGGTCACCGTTACCGTGCCGCTGGCGCCGGAGAAATAACCGATATAGCCGAACTGGTTGTCGACCACAGCGCCGTCTTCGATGGTCAGTGCGCCGGTGCCCTGATGGCCGATATAAAGGTCGTCGGAATTGCTCCAGCTCGAGCCCGACCCGGTGACCGTCACCGTACCGCTGGCGCCGGGATCGACGCCGAGCACGCCGGTATCATTGCTGACTGCGCCGCCATTGCGGATGATGAGGGTCGCATCGTCGCCATTCTGATCGCCAATGACGAGATCGGTATTGATGGTCCAGGGAGCCGGCTGCGTGCCCGAGCCGGTGCCGCCCGGGTCGTTGCCGTCGACGATCTCCGTGTCGTTGCCGGTAATGACCTGCTGCGCCCATCCCGGCTCTGCTGCCAGCATCAGCGCCAGCGCCGCAGTGCTCGCCGAGCCCGCAAGCCGCAGCATGGCCATGCGATGGATCGCCGCCCCGCCTGTCCTCTCGTCCATCTTCGCCCGCAAATCGTCCCCGCCATCACTCGCTCGCGCAGAAATAGACGAATCAATTTAAATATTGGTAACCATGTTCCTGAGATTATTCTTCGACGACAGCGCGCGTGTCTTTCAGACGCGCCAATGATGCTGCAACATTTTGAATTTATGCACGATTTTGCTGGATCGATTCCAGTTCAGGGAGTTCTGCCGTGGGTCGCCGCGCGTTATCCCATTGCCATCCACCCGGCCAGCCAGACCCACATGGCGGCGAGCGCGAGGTAACCGGCGGCGAAGATCGGGCTGCGGTAGCGCAGATCATTGCTGGTGACGTGGATGGCGGCATGGGCGTAGCGTAGGGCGACGAAGAGCCAGGCGAGCGCGACGGCGACAAGATTGTCGGCCTCGGTGACATAGAGAAGAATGCAGCAGGCGTAGAAGAGCACAGGCAGTTCGAACTGATTGGCGAGGCAATTCTTGACGGCGAGGCTTTCGGCCGGCTCGTCACGATTTTCGCGATAATCCGACTTCGCGATCTTGCCGGCGCGGACCATGTTCGCGCGCCGCTGTCCAAGAAGCGCATAAAGACCATAGACCAGGGCCACATGGGCAAGCAGTGGCCAGAAGATTTGATAGCCGGTCATATGCTCCCTCAAGTCCTTTCCGTTTCCGCATTCGTTGCGAGGAGTAGCCGAAAGGGGAGCAGGATGCCAGCGGCTGAGGCCGCGTCTCAGTCCTGGCGCGGCGACAGCCAGCGGACGATGGCAAGCCGGGCAAGGAGGATGAAGCAGATGGCGAGGCTTGCGAATTTCAGCCGGGTCATCCACGGCAGCAGATACGCTGCAAGACTCGCGGATCCGCCATCGCCGAAGGCGATCAGACTTGAGATGTTCTCGCCGTAGTCGGCAAGGCCGTAGAGGAACGGCAGCAGGTAGACCGCGCGGCCCACGAGCGGATGCAGCGATCGTCCAAACCAGGCGCCGACGGGCCCGAGCCTGAGGAAGGCGAGGAACAGCAGCGCCGTCAACAATGCCGGAAAGACCAGCTCCGGCCCGAAATACATGGCGCTGAGCAGTCTCGCCGCCGTCTCGTTCTCGTCGAGCAGCGTCTGCATGTGGAAGACGGCCGACTCGTCGTAACCGGCGAAATAGGTATCGAGCACCGCCTGGCCGGTTTCATGCTCGAAGGGGACGACGAAGCCGAAGGTCGTCCAGGCCAGCACGGCCAGGCAAAGAGCGGCGAGCAGCGCGATGATCCAGAGCGGAATCCCGCTGCCCGTCTTCATGATCAGAGACCGGCGCCCGGATAGTTCGGGCTTTCCCGGGTGATCGTCACGTCATGCGCATGGCTTTCGCGAAGACCGGCGCCGGAGATGCGCACGAAGGTCGCCCGCTCCTGGAAATCCTTCAGGTCCTTGCCGCCGACATAACCCATGGCCGCCTTGAGGCCGCCGGCGAGCTGGTGGACGACGGCCGAGACTGGGCCCTTATAGGGAACCTGGCCCTCGATGCCCTCAGGCACGAGTTTCAGCGTGTCGCGCACCTCAGCCTGGAAATAACGGTCGGCCGAGCCGCGGGCCATGGCCCCGACCGAGCCCATGCCGCGATAGGCCTTGAAGGAACGGCCCTGGTAGAGATAGACCTCGCCCGGGCTCTCATCGGTGCCGGCAAGCAGCGAGCCGATCATAACGGCGGAAGCGCCGGCGGCGATCGCCTTGGCAAGATCGCCGGAGAATTTGATGCCGCCATCGGCGATGACGGGCACATCCTGATCCTGTGCGGCCTGCACGGCCGACATGATGGCGGCGAGCTGCGGAACGCCGACGCCGGCGACGATGCGCGTCGTGCAGATCGAACCCGGGCCGATACCGACCTTGACGGCATCGGCGCCCGCATCGATCAGCGCTCTGGTGCCGTCATAAGTGGCGACGTTGCCGGCCATGATCCTGATCGAGTTGGACAGTTTCTTGACCCGGGTGACGGCATCCAGCACGCGCTGCGAGTGGCCATGGGCGGTATCGACGACCAAGAGGTCAACGCCGGCCTCGATCAGCCGCTCGGCGCGCTCGAAGCCGTCATCGCCGACGCTGATGGCGGCGGCGGCGCGAAGCCGGCCCTGCGCATCCTTGGAGGCGTTCGGGTTCAGCTGCGACTTCTCGATATCCTTGACGGTGATCAGACCGACACAGCGGCCTTCGGTATCGACGACCAGCAGCTTTTCGATGCGGTGCGAGTGAAGCAGGCGCTTGGCCTCCTGCTGATCGACGTTTTCCTTGACGGTGACCAGATTGTCCTTGGTCATCAGCTCGTGGATCTTCTGCTCCGGATCGGAGGCGAAGCGAACGTCGCGATTGGTCAGGATGCCGACGAGGCGGCCGGACTTCTCGACGACCGGGATGCCGGAGATACCGTGCGACTTCATCAGGCCGAGCGCCTCGGCAAGCTTTGCATCCGGCCCGATGGTGACCGGATTGACGACCATGCCGCTTTCGAACTTCTTCACCTGGCGGACTTCTTCGGCCTGCTCGACCGGCGTCAGGTTACGGTGGATGACGCCGAGGCCGCCGGCCTGAGCCATGGCGATCGCCAGCCGGCTTTCGGTGACCGTGTCCATGGCCGAAGAGAGGATCGGGATGTTGAGGTCGAAGTCGCGGGCGATGCGGGTCGCGATGTTCGTCTGGCCGGGCATAACCTCGGAATGGCCGGGCTGCAGCAGCACGTCGTCGAAGGTGAGCGCGTCCGCGCCGGTTGCCGTTTCTATGATGCGGGCCATGGCCAAATTCCTTCAGTTAAGAAAAATGCAACCCGTCCCGGAAACGAATCGTCCGCCCCGGCGGTGTGCATGAGTTGCTTGGAAGTTGGCGAGGGCTGGTAACACGTCTATGACAGGAAGGAAATAGCAAAAAGCCCGGCATATCCGCCGGGCTCGTCATGGGTGCCATGCACGAAGAGCAATTCCGGGAAAAACGGAACCGCTTGCGATCAGATATCGAACTGATAGGTCTTCGGCACGAAGCGATAGCCGCCGTCCTGCCTCTCGGCGAAACCGACCGCCGGGAACGGCATGTGATAGCCGAGGAAGGCGATCTTCTCGGCCGCGATCATGTCGAAAACCTTGCGGCGGGCGGCGGCCGCCTGCGCCTTGTCCATATCGAAGCGCACCTCCCAATCCGGCCGCAGCAGCGACAGGATATAGTGGTTGGCCGTATCGCCGGTCAGTACCAGGCGCTTTCCTTCCGATTCGACGTGGAACACCATGTGCCCAGGGCTGTGGCCGGCTGCCAGCATCGCGGTCATGCCCGGCGCGACGCTGGCGCCATCCTTGATGAAGGTGGCTTTTTCGGCAAGCGGCGTCACATTGGCAAGCACGGCCTTGTGGCCGCCCTCAGCTGGTGTGCCCGCGCGCGCGGTGTTCGACCAGAAATCATATTCGGCCTCACCGATGACATAACGGGCATTCTTGAAGGCGGGCGCGCCGTCTTCCATCAGCCCGCCGATGTGATCGCCGTGCAGATGGGTCAGAGCCACCAGGGTCACGTCCTCGGGTGAATATCCCGCCACCTTCAGGCCCTCGGTGAGCTTTCCTAGCCCGCGGGCGCGGCCACCCGCGCCAAAGCCGGTGTCGACGAGAATGAGATCGGAACCGGTGTCGATAAGAACAGGCGCATAGCCGTTCAGGAGCTTGTCGGCCGGCAGGAAGTTTGCGGTCAGCAACGCCTGGACGGATTCGGGATCCTGATTGGTGCCGTAGGTCTCAAAAGGCTTTTCGGAGATGTTGATACCGTCCCTGACGACGGTGAACTTATAAGAACCGAGCTTGAACTGATTGATTTCGGGTAAAGGCGTTATATCCATACTTCTGCTTGCTCCAGTGACGGCCGCTTCGGCCTTCTCTCTCAAAATTGCCGGCGCCGCCAGCAGGCCGAGGCTTGCGGCAAAAAGCGTGCGCCGTGTCATTCGCGTTGAAATTGCCATATATCCATCCCCCATGACGCGCTCTTGTCGCTCTGCGACCGATGACACCCTGCCGGATTTCTTGCCCCGGCAGCGTAGACATAGGTCAATCTTGATAGCGGACCTTGTCGGACAAGCCGCCTCACGCAGACGTGAACCAAACGTGTCGGCGAAATCGATTGAGGGATTGGCAGGCCCACCAGGCAGGACTAAACAACACGGGCCGTTCCCGCCCTGATCTCGCGCCCTCAAGGCTCCCGCCTATGAACCGCATCGTCCCGCTGATCCTCGCCGTCGCTCTCTTCATGGAACAGATGGATTCAACCGTGATCTCGACGGCGCTGCCGGCGATCGCCGCGGATCTCCATGTCGGGCCGATCACGCTGAAGCTGGCGCTGACCTCCTATATGGTGGCGCTTGCGGTGTTCATTCCGGTCAGCGGCTGGATGGCCGACAGGTTCGGCGCCAAGAAGATCTTCCGCCTCGCCATATCGGTCTTCGTCATCGGCTCGATCTTCTGCGCCGCCTCCTCCAACCTCGTCGAATTCGTCTTTGCCCGCTTCCTGCAGGGCATGGGCGGCGCGATGATGACGCCGGTCGGCCGTCTCGTGCTGGTGCGCACGACACAGCGAAGCGATCTCGTCTCGGCCATGGCGTTGCTCACCATCCCGGCGCTTGTCGGCCCGCTCACCGGCCCGCCGCTCGGCGGCTTCATCACCACCTATTTCAGCTGGCACTGGATCTTCCTGATCAACGTGCCGGTCGGCATCATCGGCATCTGGCTGGCGACGATCTTCCTGCCGGAGGTGGAGGCGACAGCGCCGCCGAAGCTCGATTTCACCGGTTTCGTGCTCACCTCGCTTTCGGCCGCTGGCGTCGTCTTCGGCCTGTCGGTTGTCAGTCTCCCGGCCCTGCCGCCGATCATCGGCATCAGTGCGACCTTGATCGGGCTTGCCTGCGGCGTCCTCTATATCAGCCATGCAAAGCGCCACCCGGCGCCGATCCTCAACCTCAACCTCTTCAAGAATCCGACGTTCCGGGCCTCGACCACCGGGGGCAACCTCTTTCGCATCTGCGTCGGCGCCATGCCGTTCCTGACGCCGCTGATGCTGCAGCTCGGCTTCGGGCTGACGCCGTTCCAATCCGGCCTCATCACCTTCGCCGGGGCGATCGGGGCGATCACCACCAAGTTCATGGCCAAGCGCGTTTTCGCGGCAACCGGCTTCCGCACGACGCTGATCGGCGCCGCCATGGTGACGACTGGAGTGACCGTCATCACCGGCTTCTTCACGCCGGCAACGCCGCATCTCGTCATCATCGGCGTGCTGCTTCTCGGCGGCTTTTCCCGCTCTTTCATGTTCACCGGCGTCAATGCGCTAGCCTTTGCCGAGATTGACGATGCGCAAGCGAGCCAGGCGACATCGATGAGCTCGGTGATGCAACAAGTCAGCCTGGCGCTCGGCGTCGCTGTGGCGGCAGCGATCCTGGAAACCTCGATCTACATCAGGGGCGAGGCGCTGCAGGTGGCTGATTTCCACCTCGCCTTCTACATCATCGCCGGACTGACGGTGATTGCGACCATTCCCTTCATCCGCATGGACCGCAATGCCGGCACGCTCGTTTCCGGCCACCGCTCAAAGCGTGTGGCGGCATCTGCGATCGAGGCCGAGCAGCAAGCCGTGAAATAAGCTTCCTATTCAGGGCTCTCGCAGACGGCAGAGAGCTTGTTGCCGTCGAGATCGCGGACATAGGCGGCATAAAAATGGGCATGGTAGGGGCGCAGACCCGGCCCGCCTTCATCGGCAGCACCTGCCGCGATTGCCGCCGCATGGAAGGCATCGACGGCTGCCCGCGTTTCAGCCGCGAACGCGACCATGGCGCCATTGCCCGCGCTCGCCCGGCGGCGATTGAAGGGCGTCACCACCCAGAAGCGGCAGCGCGTATCGCCGTCGGCGGAATAGCCGATCTCCTCCTGCGAATAATGCTGGCGGCGATAGCCGAGCACGGGCAGAACGGCATCATAAAAATGCCCTGCGCGATCAAGGTCGTTGGTTCCGAGCGTGACGTAAAGTAGCATGGGATCGTCATCATCGGCCTGGATCGGCCGGAGATCAAGCTTCCTCTGCTTGACCTTCCGCCTTGCGGCCTTTGAAGCCCTTGGCCAGCAAAAACATCTCAACCGATTCGGCGCGCGACGAGTTCGGCTTGACGTGGACGACCTGGCGGAAATTCTGCTTGAGCAGGGTGAGCAGATCGCGCTCGGTGCCGCCCTGGAAGGTCTTGGTGAGGAAATGCCCGCCCTCCCCCAGCACCTCGATGGCGAAATGGGCCGCGACTTCACACAGATGCATGGTGCGCAGGTGGTCGGTGCGGTGATGGCCGGTGGTCGGCGCCGCCATATCGGAGATGACCAGATCGGGCGTGCCGCCGACGGCCTCCATCAGCTTTTCCGGCGCACTCGGATCAAGGAAATCGAGCTGCAGGATCTTGACGCCGGGAAGCTGGGCCATTTCCAGGAAATCGATCGCGGCGACACGGACATCCTCATCGGTCGAACCGGTGACCTTGGCGGCGATCTGCGACCAGCTGCCGGGCGCCGCACCGAGATCGATGATCCGCTTGGCGCCGCGCAGGATGTGGTATTTCTCGTCGATCTCCAACAGCTTGAAGGCGGCGCGGGCGCGATAGCCTTCGAGCTGGGCGCGCTGCACATAGGGATCGTTGATGTGGCGCTGCAGCCACTGGCGGGAGGAGGCCTTCATCTTCTTGTTCTTGACGCGCTGGCCGAGCTTGCGGCCGGTGCGATTTCCCGCGATCGGTGCCTTGGTCATGCCCTTCCCCTCATTTCGCACGCTGGCCGCGGCGATTGCGATTGCGCCGCCACACGCCGTCATCAGCCATCATGTCGGTGAGCAGGCCTTCCCTCAAGCCGCGATCGGCAACGCGCATGCGCGGGCTCGGCCAGCGGCGGCGGATCGCCTCGAGGATGGCGCAGCCGGCGAGCACCAGATCGGCCCGGTCCGGTCCGATGCAGGGATTGGCCGCGCGGCTGTCGAAATCCCAGGAGAGAAGTTTTGCCTGCATGGCGGAGACCTCGTCGTCCGACAGCCAGATGCCGTCGACCTTGCGCCGGTCATAACGCGGCAGGTCGAGATGGACGCCGGCAAGCGTCGTCACCGTGCCCGACGTGCCGATTAGGTGGAAATCTCCGGTCTGGACAATTTCGATCTCGGGGCAATCGAAGCTCCCGAGCATGCCTTCGACCTCGCGCACCATGCCTTCGAAAAGCTCCGGCGTCACATCGCGCCCGCCGTGACGCTCCGACAGCGTCACGACGCCGACCGGCAGCGACGTCCAATGGGTGATGTGATTGGCGAGCCGGCTGAAGCGATTGTCGCCGATGCGGATGACGGCGATCTCCGACGAGCCGCCGCCGATATCGAAGAGTACGACGGAGCGTGTCTCGCGGCCGACGAGCGAAGAGCAGCCGGAGACGGCAAGCCGCGCCTCGGTCTCCCGATCGATGATTTCAAGCTCGAGGCCGGTTTCGGCAACGACGCGGCCGAGGAATTCCTCGCCATTGACCGCCTGGCGGCAGGCTTCGGTGGCGATCAGCCGCATGCGGCGGATCTCCCGATTCCGGAGCTTAGAGGCGCAGACCCTCAGCGCCTCGATCGCCCTTTCCATCGCCTCGTCGGACAGACGGCCGCTCGCCGCAAGGCCCTCGCCGAGGCGCACGATACGCGAAAAGGCATCGACGACGCGAAACTGGCCTGGACGGGTCGGCTGGGCGATGAGCAGACGGCAATTGTTGGTGCCGAGATCGAGAGCGGCATAAAGCTCTTCCGGCCAGGCATGCTCGGGCGCCTGGCGATCCCCCTGGTGCGCGTGGCTCTCCGGGCGGCCCTTGCGGCCGGCGCCGTTCTGCATCTCGCGCGGTACGGCGGCACGCGCCGTCTCCTCAGCCCGGTTTTCCTGCGCTTGGATATTCGAAGGCTTTGCCGGCGTCAGCGGCCGGCCCTGCAGGCCGCGCTTGCCGCGATGCTTGCGGCGGTTGCGCCGGCTCGACGGCGAATCGCCGCCGTCCCGGGCGGCATTGGCTGCGACGCCCGTCTGTTCCATCGGCTGGAGTTGAAGCGAGCCCTCCTGCGAAGCGCCATGGCCACCGCGACGGCGCCGCTTTCGCTTGCGCGCCGGATGTCCGGCGGTATCTTCCATTGGGCGCGCTGGCTGCCCGGCGTTGCCGGAGAGCTCATGCGAAGCGGGATGAGCGGCGCTGCGGGTTTGCCCGCCGCGCCTGCCCTTGCGGCGCCTGGACTTTTTGCCGTCCTTGCGCCCTGCCGCCGACGCCCCGTCAAATTGCGGCTTCACGCCGCCTTCGGGGTCTTCCACGTTGTTTATCCACCGCGCCGCGCAACTCCCTGAGGTATGCAGCAGGCGCTCGTTCGATTTTTGCGTTGCCGCAAGAATATCAGCGCCCGCCAAAATCACCAAATTCTTTTTTGGGAGAGGGATTTGCGGAATATTTTCAGCCTTGGCTAAGAAGGCCGATTTTTTTCAAAACAGGTATTTGCAATCGGCGGGCTTTTGTTTATAAGCGCCGCACACCAGCCGAACCGCCCGCCGGTTCGCCCTTGCTGGGGAATAGTTCAATGGTAGAACAGCGGACTCTGACTCCGTCGATCTTGGTTCGAATCCAGGTTCCCCAGCCAATTATTTCTTAGGGAAATTGCTTAATTAATCGCTTGCTATAAGTGCGTAGTCACGGCTTTCATGTCGGATGGTATCGCAGCCTGTCCCCCGCATTTCTAGGCGTTTCCAACGAGACACGGTGACTCCATGCAACATGGTTTGCCACATGCGACATGACCTGGGACACCTGCGAGGAACTTGGATGACGTCCAAAGATCTGCTACCCAAGGTAAGGAAGCGATGCTTAACTTGGTGCGCGTGCTAGCCAAGAGACGAGCGTGAATTGAATATGAGGCGGATGCTGCGCAGCGTTCGATCGCAACCGCCAACCCTCCCCAAACCAAAATACAAATCGCCGAGACGCTTGACTCTGCCAGCGCAGTTTGCAGCATCGGAGCACTCAAAGGGGTTCTTGAAAATGGACGAAGTGAGATGCAAGTGCGGTCGGGTTTACGAAGAGAAACGAATGCGGCTGCCAGTTCGGGATGTGGACTCCTGGAGCTGCGTATGCGGCGAGGTTCTCCGCGAGTGGAACGGTGGTGTGTGCTTTGGCTACCGTTTGATCCGAGACATCAAATATCGATAAAATGCCTAACATTGAAGGTGCAATAACGCCTGAGCAGTTGGTAGCGAGATTCGCCAAGGCCGGCATTTCAATATCCGAACGGACTTTGTGCGAAAGGGCCAGAGAGCTTGGTGCTTATCGTCAGGTGGGCAAAACCATGTTCCTCATGCCGGAGGACTTCGAGACGATAATCGAGGCGGCAAAGCCAAGGCCGTAGAGGCAGAAGGATGCGGCGCCATCGGCCTCTTTTTGGAGCGAAGCTGATACTGATGCGCTCATCGAACGGCTGACCAAAAAGGAGTCGCGCGGTGGATCGAAAGCTACGCTATGACCAAGAGAGTCTTGTTCTCGACTTCTGAGATTAAGCGGTTGGCTGATGTCTCAAATGCCGAGGACGTCACCATTGAGCTTGAGCCCGAGGGAAGTATCCTTGCGTGATGCCATTCAGGCCGTCGTACGCCGCGAAACGAAAACCATCTCGGGAAGAAGAGGCAGAAGCCAGCCTTGCGGAGTGGCTAATGAACAAGCGAAACGGCTCATGACGCGCAAATCGATCATACCGGGAGCATGGCCGGCCTTGCTACGAATGGAGCCGTGGTGATGACTCGAAGATCACTCAGGCAAGCCGATGTCGAGCGCATCATTCGATGCCGCCGAGAAGACTGGCGCGGCAGTTCAAGTTGATCTCAGATCACTAATCATGACGATTTTCCCTGGGGCCGGAATTAGGCCAACCACCGCCGCCCCTCTCGCGCTTCAGCCAGATGGCGATGAGGATTGGGGAGATGTCGACACCGGCGTTTTCGCCAACCATCTCCGAAAGCGTCAAGCCAATCCTCGATTTGGTGAACGGATAAGGGCTTCGTCAGAAGCTAAACCGAAGAATGGACCTGGGGGCTATCCGATCATCAACGATCCCGACAATCCTCTTAAACAATGGTACGACAAACTAGGCTTTGATCCACCAGAGGACGCGAGGATAAGAGGCTCCGGGCGAAGGCCGATGCCGAGTGGGCAGCTTCTGGAACTCCGTTGAGAAACCGCGAGATCAAGGCTCTGAGATATCTATCCTCTGTTGGACCAAACATTAAAATAGGGTGGCGAGAGGTAAAGGACTGCGGACCCGAGACCGAGGAAAGACTGAAGGCCAGCGGCTTCCTGGAGACATTCCCGCAGGAGAAATTCCCCGATCAGATCGGCTATTATATGCTTACCCAGGCAGGGCTCGATACTTGGCAGAAACAATCGGCACGAGAACAACGCAGTTGAGCATAGAACGCCTATTCGCGCTATTTTTGGCAAGCGCGCTGCTCGGTGGCCGCGATTATCCGTATCCCCGCGCTTGGGCCGGATGTCCCTTCGAGCAGCAAGTTGTGGAGAAACACGATTTTCGCTGTGGAGTGCTCAAAGACAACGGCGAATTGAAGCCATGACGATGCCCGACACCGCCGCCCTCCTCGAGGATGCCGCCGATCGGATCGCAGATATCTCGCGAGCTGATCTGCAGATCATGCTTCGTCGGGCCGCCCTACGCCTGCGCAATGCCTCGGCTGCCTCGATGGATGATGATGTCGAGGAAGTGCTCCGCGACCTGGTCGGCGAGCTCGGACTTACGCGCAACGACACGATCAGGTTTATCGTGCGGGAGTGGTTGGAGAAGAACACCTATCTGCCGGTCCACGAGCTCGATGAAGACGGCGATGTGGATGGTAATGCCTGAGCCACGCTATCCTTGGCGGACCGCCCGTCCTTTGTTAGGAGCATCAGCATGCCAAGTCTCGCGCAGATGACCGGTTCATTGCATATCCACAACTTCTATACCGAGAAGTTGAAAGCCAAGCAGGAGCAGCTTTTTGACAGCGACCCTGAACTGGCTATGCTTCTCGACAACGTTGCTGCCATTCTATCAGAGCACGCCGTGGCCTTGGCCGAGGATATCGCCAACAAGGATGCGGAGGGGTGAGGCGGCTGACGAAGGTTTGGCCGGTGGCTCTGGGTGCCGCGATCGGATTTGGGTTGGGCGCGGCCTGGTCAAGTGATATTTGATGATACAGCAATCTCAGTTGCTTTAGGCTCTTGGCGCTGCCGTTGGCACCTTCGTAAAAAGTAGGCAAGTTACCCTTTCCACTCCAGCCACGCATCCTGACGATGTCCACAAAACGTGTTCAGGCGAGGGTCGACGCATGTGCGTCAGGTGAGTAAAAGGCGCCCATAAAAGGTGACGCCATGACTGAATCAAAAGACAAGAACGACGAACCGGAAAAGCGGCCCCCGCCTCCCAAAGCGATCAAGTTCTACGATCCGTGGGAAGAGGAGTTCCGTCGATCCTACAAGGATGACAAGAGCTTCGATTTCTGAAATGCACCTCGGCGCCCGCTGCTCGTGGACCAATTCGCACGCCACTTTTCTTGACTCTGCGGAACAATTGCCAAAATATCCGGAAGATAAAAATCGTTCCGAGTGATGAATATGGCAAATTACGTCGAGACTCAGCGGTTCCACTGTTCTAACGCGGCAGGCCGCAACTACACTGTGATTGAACAAATGCGGGCGCCTAGGTTTTCGGCAAGTCCACGGGTGGACTACGTCACGGAAGACGGCGAGGTTGCCGAGCGTCTCGATGAGGGCAGCTTCCTTCTGCTGATGTCAAATGAGGTAATCCGCGTCACATAGTGTGTCGGTAAGAATGCAGCCCCGTGACCGGTCGCCTCAGAATAAATTCTCAGATAGGAATACGGTGATGTTTTCGTCGTTTCCGCATCACCAACATCTACAGTCGGACGCGCTTTCTGCGCAATGTGTGGATAACTTCACTGACGAGAAGGCTATGCCGCTACGCTGCTTTGCCGCAAACGTCGGCGGGTCTATGGCGAACGGG
Organism: Rhizobium sophoriradicis; assembly: GCF_003939025.1. Lineage (GTDB taxonomy): Bacteria > Pseudomonadota > Alphaproteobacteria > Rhizobiales > Rhizobiaceae > Rhizobium > Rhizobium sophoriradicis. The sequence goes on along the minus strand of NZ_RQIH01000009.1, from coordinate 18,658 downwards.
CAATCAATGGTATTGGGTTGAGTCTGGGGTAGCGGGCAAAAAATCTTCGCAATGAACAAAGCCGTATTTTTTAAAAGCATAACCGCCGTAGCTCTGGCGTCTTTCATTATCTATTTCGCCACACTTAATTTCCTGAGCACGTTCCGTCTCGATGACGACAATCTCTACTACCTGCTATCCGGCCTGGTTTCACACACTCCGAATTCCTTCAAGTCGACTTTCCATACGCTGCTGTCGTGTGTGCAGGTCAATGAAAATGGAGACACGGAGGCAAGTTTCGTGTCGAGGCTTGATCTTCGTTACAACTACATCTGGAACTACACCTTGCTATCGTGGGTTTGGAATGGAGTGTTCTCCGTGCTCCCTCATGCCAGCGGTATGTCGGCCTTCGATAGCGCAGCCTTTATTGGCACTTTTCAGATAGCGCAGATCCTGACAACCCTTGCCGCCATCTGTCTTATTTCCTTCGGTAGGAATTCCGTTGAACGGCTAATGATCTTCGCGGTGGCGGCAGTCGTGTGCGCAGCGCTCGCGGGCATGCATGCCGGTGGTGATCGGCTGACCACCGGCGATCGGCTCCTCTCCGTGAAGTTCGTGCTCTCGGCGCACCAGAATTTTAACATCTTCAATTTCGCACCTAGAGGTTTGTCGGCACTTCTGCTGTTGGCGGCGTGCACGTGGCGTTGGCAGGGCAACTACCGTGTCTTCTACGCTGTCCTGGCGGTTCTAGGCTTCGTCCATCAAAGCAACGCGACGCTGATCGTGTTCACGTTCCTCGGGATGGATGCGCTATTCCGGCCGCGGATTTTCACCGACCGGCCGACGCTGTTGTTATGCGGAATTTCCGCGGCATGCATCATACTGAGGGAAGAGTTGACCCAAATCGTGGGTCTGGGGGTGCTTGCGTTGGTGCTGGCCGCGTTTATCTCACTGGCCGTGGCTTCCTACCGGCTGGACCCATTCGGTCGAGCGGCGCGCTTGCTCAAAAGGGTAAGCATTCCAGTCCCACCGGGGAGCCTCTCGGATATCGTCATCATTACCATGACGTGGCTGGGATCGATGTCCGTGTTAAGATTTGTAATGGCAAAGGGGTATGTCGACCAGTTTTCTGGTCGATACGTCTTCTTCCAATTGCACTCGCGTTACGGCTCGTTATTCCTGGCGGTTGTGATTGCGGGCATAGCGCTCTTTATCTACCGTCTAGCCGCGAAGTGGCAGTTGTCGAAAGCGGCGGTATGCTTGGTCGTTGCCGCCGCGGCTGTCGCCCAAGTAGGCGCGGCCCTATACAAAGAACGCCCTGGTCCCGAAAGTCAGATGATCGCGGATATGCAGACGGCGCTTCTCGCTCTAGATCAAACGACATCGTCGTACTGGGCACGGCCCAACAGGCTATTCGGGCGGGATGAGGAGCAGATTTTCTACTACAGCCAAATCGCCCTGCTGCTCGGCCACAAGATTCCGAGTATGCCGGAAACCGCATGCGCAGCCAACGCGCAGTGACGGGCGCGACAAGCCCGGGCTGGTCTGCGGTGGTTTCAGTTTCTCCCAGCGGATGATCGCCTCACTCAGTCCCACATATTCCATTTTACCGAGTAAAAGCCTAATAGGGTGCTCGCCAGCGATTTTCCGAATAGGATCGATGAGCTGCGGTATTTCGGGTGATTTATCTGTCGAGCTTTATCAGTCGATCGGGCACGTTCTAACACGGATTGCAGATGAACCTTTATAATCGTTCGGCGTCACGCGAGCCGCTGGCTGGCGGAGTGACAAAGCATTCTTATAGACCCGATGTTGATGGCTTGCGTGCGATTGCGGTTGGCATAGTAATCCTCTACCACTTTGGCTTCGCCGCCACGCCGGGCGGGTTCATTGGCGTCGACGTATTCTTCGTTATATCAGGCTTCCTGATCACAACCATATTGCGCACTGAATATCTTTCAGGAAAATTGACCCTAATAGGGTTCATCGAAAGACGAATTCGCAGGATATATCCTGCTTTGCTCGTGGTTGTGGCGGTATCGAGCGTTCTCGCTTTCACACTTTTTATGACCGACGACCTGAAACTATTCGGGAAAAGCGCCACTTCCATAGCGATACTTAGGTCCAACATAAATTTCTGGCGGGAAGCGGGCTATTTCGATGTGTCAGCTTCGACAAAGCCTTTGCTGCATACGTGGTCTCTTTCGATCGAGGGCCAATTTTACCTAATCTTCCCACTGTGCTTCGCAGTCGCTGCGCGTCTCTTTCCCCGGTTGATCCCCGCAGGAGTGGCGGCAGGCGCTGTACTCTTGTTTTTGTACAGCACCGAAATCGTAACATACGTGAGCAAAGACGCCGCATTCTACCTGCTCAGATCTCGTGCTTGGGAATTACTCATTGGGGCAGTCCTTGCACTTGGCGTCCTTCCGACACTGCGGACCGCCGCGCTGCAAAACTTGGCAGGGAGCATAGGAATTGTTATGATAGTGGGCGGATGCATCCTCATGACCAGCGTATTGCTTTTCCCTGGTCCATGGGCCCTGGTGCCGACCATCGGGGCAGCCTTGATCATATGGTCAGGAACCCACAACGCCGCTCCCCATGGGGTCGCGCGAGCGTTAGGCTGCAAGCCGTTGGTGCTCGTGGGCTTGATGTCCTACTCCCTATACCTATGGCACTGGCCTGTGCTCGTGTTCGCGAAGTACTTTGCAATCAGAGAATTACGTGGGTACGAGACAGCAGCCCTCGCCGTAATTGTGGTCTCCATCTCTTACCTTTCTTGGCGCTATATTGAGGTGCCTTTCCGTCGCACCGCTAGGTCGATGACCAGCCGCGGTGTCTACTTTGGCTGCATTGCAGTTTGTACCGCTGCAATCGCCCTGTTTGGACTGGCCGCAAGTTCGAGCGGCATGGCCTGGCGGTTGACACCGGAGGTGAGAAATCTGCTCGCCGCGACAAAAGGCAGGGAACTTCCGCCAGCTAATCTGCATGAATTACCGGTAGATGGCTTCAAACTAGGTGCAGGAACCTCAGGCGCTTCATTTGTCCTGTGGGGTGACTCTCATGCACGAGCGCTTTCGCCCGCCGTTGATGACATCGCCAAAAGCCGGGGAATTTCTGGCTACCTCTTTACCAAGCCAGGTTGCATGCCGACCGCTGTGGCTAACCATCTGTCGGATCAATGCGCCGCATACGCGTCGGCGGTCACAGATTTCATATCGCGGTCGGACATTAAGACCGCTCTGCTGGTTGCTCGATGGTCAGCGTACCCCCGTTGGTGGCAAGATGCAGCAGGTGGTGGCGATCTGTCGTCTCTCGAGACCGACTTTGCTTCATCTCTTCGGCGAACTGTGGAAACGCTCGCAAACCATGGGCTGAATGTAATCGTCGTGGAGGAGCCGCCCAACGTGGGGAGCAACGCTCCAAATCCGACAGCGAGGCGATTGCATTTCGGGCGCGAGAACTCGAACGTCTTCAGGATCGACAGCCACGCAAAGGGCATAGTTTTCACTGACGAAAAGCTGCGCTCGATCGTTGGAGATATTGCGCAATTGGTTCCGTCTCATCGGGCATTCTGCGATAACGATTTGTGCAGCTCTGTGGGGGAAGAGTTACCCTACTACTTCGACGACGATCATGTGTCCCCGTATGGCGCAGCAAAGATCGGACACCTACTCACTCAAGTCTGGAAGGTTCAATAGCACCTGCGGGATTTTTCGAAACCCTGACTTGCCACTGAACTTTCATCCAGCGGCGATTAGATGTGAGCTTTCGGGAGGTTGTCCATTCAAAGCGGATTTAGGAGACTGGAGCTATCACACCTCGAGTCGGAAGGATCGCCGCGACTGAACATTCATAAGAATGCCCGACTGACGCCGTTGCGCCGGGAACAAATGGCGCTTGCTGTTATCGAAGGGCATCTGACCCAGGCTCAGGCAGCACAGGCCTATGGCGTCGCGGCCAAGATCGTCGGCCGTTGGGTCGAGCGTTTCAAGGCCGGTGGTCGAGAGGCGATGCTCGATCGTTCCTCCCGACCTCATGCCATGCCCCGGCAGACCAGTCAGGCGCTGGCGGAGCGCATCATCACGCTTCGCCGCCAGCGCCTGACTGGCAAGCACATCGCGATCGAAACCGGTGTATCTGCAGCGACGGTGAGCCGGGTTCTCAAGCGCGCAGGCCTCTCCCGCCTCAAGGATATCGAGCCGGCCGAGCCTGTGCGTCGTTATGAACGCCAGGCTCCCGGCGAGATGATTCATATCGACATCAAGAAGCTCGGCCGGTTTCATGAGGTCGGCCACCGCATCACCGGCGATCGCACTCGCCAGAGTTCGCGCAGAGGCAAGAGTTGGGGCGCCGGTTGGGAATGCGTTCATGTGGCCATCGACGATGCCTCTCGCATCGCTTTCTCACAGATATTGCCGGACGAGACGAAAGAAAGCGCCGTGGCCCTCTTGAAGGCGGCATTGGCCTATTATGCCAGCCTCGGGATCGCGGTCGAGCGCGTTATGACCGACAATGGTCCCTGCTACACATCAAAGCCATTCGGCCAAGCTTGTCGCGACAACGGCCTCAAGCACGTCCGCACCAGACCATATACGCCTAAAACCAACGGAAAGGCCGAACGCTTCATCCAGACCGCCCTCAGAGAGTGGGCCTACGCCGTCGCCTATCCCAACTCGGACATGCGCGCCGCCGAACTGCCACGATGGCTTCATCGCTACAATTGGCACAGGCCTCACGGAAGTCTAAACTCAAAACCACCAATCACTAGGCTCGCTCTTACCCAGGACAACCTGTTGAGGCTCCACAATTAGAGCCTCGGCGGTTTTCGATACGCCAATTGACGTGGCGGGAGCAACCGGCGGAAAAGCGTAGCCTTCACCTTGCGCAGCGTTGGAGCCGGTTGCGGCGATGGTCCCGGCATAGGCTCCGGGTACGGTATCCGATCGAAGAGTGCGGCCGGAACGTATTGTAGGAGTCTATCCATTCGGAAATGGCACTGCGGGCGTGGCCGAGCCCGAAGAAGAGGCTCACGTTCAGCAGCTCGTCGCGCATGCGGCCGTTGAAGGATTCGACATAGCCGTTCTGCATCGGCTTTCCCGGCGCGATGTAGTGCCACCCGACCTTGTGTTCCTTCGACCAGGCGAGGACCGCGTTCGAGGTGAACGCCGTGCCATGGTCAGAGACGATCATGCCAGGCTTGCCGCGCCGCTCGAGGAGGGTTGTCAATTCCCGTGCGACGCGACGGCCGGAGATCGAGGTGTCGGGGATCATTCGCGCGTGAAGTCATCGACGACGTTGAGCACGCGGAAGCGTCTGCCGCAGGCGAACTGGTCGTGGACGAAATCCAGCGACCAGCGAGCATTGGCTTCGCTTCGACGAGGATCGGCGCACGCGTGCCGACGGCACGCCGTCTGGCTTTTCGCTTGCGGACCGAAAGCCCTTCCTCGCGATACAGCCGGTTGATGCGGTTGACCCCGGACGGTTCTCCGTCCCGCTTGAGCAGCACGAACAGCCGCCGATAACCGAAGCACCGTCGCTCGGTTGCGAGTTCTCGCAGTCTTGCACGCAGCTCGATCTCCGGCGGTCGGCATGAGCGATAGCGCACCGTCTTTCGGTCAGCGGATATGATTTGGCAGGCCCGCCGCTCCGAGAGACCCAGGACGGCCTTCAGATGCGCGACGGCTTCACGCTTGGCGGCAGGTCCTACCATTTTTTTGCAAGAAGCTCGCGTAGTGCGGCGGCGTCCAGCATCTGCTCGGCCAGCAGCTTCTTCAGCTTGGCGTTCTCCTCTTCGAGCGCCTTCAGGCGCTTCGCCTCGGAAACCTCCATGCCGCCGTATTTGGCTTTCCAGTTGTAAAAAGTCGCTTCTGAAATCCCATGCTTGCGGCAGAGATCGGCCATCTTCGCGCCAACCTCCTGCTCCTTCAGCACAGCAATGATCTGCTCTTCCGTAAATCTCTGCTTCTTCATGCGTCCGTCCTTCAATAGGCCGGACTCTAATCCAATTTGGAGGAAATTACCCGTGGCAGGTCAAATCCTCAAAGCCGCCACTGGCAGATACCGACCGTTGCTCATCACCATGATCTTAACGGGGTTTCGGTCAAGCGAAGAAGCGAAGCGCGGGGATTGAGATGGGAAGACGTCGACCTGAAGAAGGGACAGCTTCACGTGCGCCAGCGCGCCGATCAATACGGAAAGGTCAGGATGCCAAAGAGCGAGGCGGGACAGCGGACGGTGCCCCCGCCACCGATAGCGGTGAACACCCTTAAGAAATGGAAGCTGAAACGATCTAGGGCTAACGTTCGCTAATCAGGCAGGCAACATCGAGTTTCACAACAACATGCTTCATCGCGGACTTTGGGAAACCGAGATTGCAGCTGGCCTGTCTGTCGTCACCCACAAAAAGTGCAAGGACGGCAACGCGATCTTGGCGCCAAAGTATCCAGCGCCGCGTCACTGGTATGCGGCGTGGTGCATAAATCGGAAGGCGGACTGGAGGGCTGGAGCTTACGCCCAAGGCCGTTCAGGCGCGTATGGGTCACAGCTCAATTCACGTGACTTTCGATACCTACGGACACCTGTTCCCGGCGGCTGATGAGGCCTCCGAGATGGAAGCCGCCGAAAAGGCGCTGTTCGCGGTCAACGTGACATAGCCGCAACATGTAAGGAGATTTGCTAATAGAAACAACACGCGCGAAAACACTCTGACTTCGTTGATCTGGTTCGAATCCAGGTTCCCCAGCCAATTCTCCCAAATTGATGAAAAGACAGGCGTCGATGCGGATGTCTGACCTGCTGCTTGTCCAAGCAGCTGAATGGCTGGTGTAAGGCGGGGCGTAGTCGCGTGCTTCAATCAACAGAGCCGCTTGCGGCTAGCCGTCGCACCAGCGCCGCGCCATGCTGACGGCACGCCGATCTTGCTGCGCCGACGGTTCGCGACGTCCTTATTGTCGACACGATTCGGAACGGATCGACGCTACTGTCGCACCGCGCCGGCGTTACCCTCGAGCTGTAGAAACCAGTTATACACGGCGCGGATGCCGTCCTCCAACGAGATACGGGGCTTCCAGCCCATGCTCTTCAGCTTGTCTGTGCTCATGAGCTTGCGCGGCGTACCGTCTGGCTTGGAGAGGTCGTGGGCGATTGTTCCTTCATAACCGACTACGTCGCAAACCAAGCGCGCCAGTTCAACGATTTCGATATCCTCTCCCGAACCAACATTGACATGTTGCGCGTCGGAATAATTTCTCAGCAGGAAAACGAGCGCATCCGCACAATCGTCGACGTGAAGAAATTCCCGTCGCGGCGTTCCGGTTCCCCAGATGGTAATTTCGGGTGCCTCTGTCACCTTTGCGACGTGGGCTTTGCGAATTAGCGCGGGCAGGACGTGACTGGATTGCAGATCGAAATTATCGCCCGGACCATAAAGATTGGTGGGCATGGCAGAAATATAATCGCGCCCGTGCTGCTTACGGTAGGCTTCCGCCAGCTTGATGCCGGCAATCTTCGCGACGGCATACCATTCGTTGGTCGGCTCGAGCGGGCCGGTCAAAAGCGCATCTTCAGAAATCGGCTGCGGCGCAAATTTAGGATAAATGCAACTCGAGCCCAGAAACAGAAGCCTGTCGACGCCATTTCGATGCGCGGCTTCGAAGATATTGGCCTCGATGATCAGATTGTCGTAGAGAAAATCGGCCGCAAAGGTGTCGTTCGCCAGAATACCGCCAACCTTCGCAGCCGCGAGGATGATCGCATCCGGCTTGTTCGTCTGGACAAACCTTTCGACTTCGTCCTGCCGCTTGAGATCGAGCTCCTGCCGTGTTGCCGTAACGACAGTGCAATTTTCTGAGTGAAGCCTGCGCACAAGGGCGCTGCCCACCATGCCCCGATGACCGGCCACCCAGATTTTCTTGTTCGACAAGTCGGACACTCAGCTATCTTTCCTGCTGTTCAGGGCCTTCCAGTGTTTGATATCTTCACGCACCATTTCGGCGGCGAGTTCGCGAACCGGCGTCTTGTGGTGCCAGCCCAAATTCTGACGTGCTTTGGTCGGATCGCCAAGCAAAAGATCGACTTCGGTCGGGCGAAAATACCGGGGATCGATTTCGACAAGGCATCGGCCGGAGGCAGCGTCATAGCCCTTCTGATCAACGCCGGATCCCTTCCATTCCAGAGTAATGCCCACGTCGGCAAAGGCCCACTGGACGAACTGGCGCACACTGGTCGTCTCACCTGTCGCCAATACGTAGTCCTCCGGCTTGTCCTGCTGCAGCATCAGCCACATGCCCTCGACATATTCGCGCGCGTGGCCCCAGTCGCGCTTGGCGTCGAGATTGCCGAGGAAGAGCTTATCCTGGAGGCCGAGATGGATGGCAGCCACCGCCATCGTGATCTTGCGGGTGACGAAGGTTTCGCCGCGAAGCGGGCTTTCGTGGTTGAACAGAATGCCATTGGACGCATGCATGCCGTAGGCCTCGCGATAATTCACCACGATCCAATAGGCATAGAGCTTGGCGGCGGCATAGGGAGAGCGTGGATAAAATGGCGTCTTCTCGTTCTGCGGCACTTGCTGCACAAGACCGTAGAGCTCCGATGTCGATGCCTGGTAGAACCGGGTCCTTTTCTCAAGACCCAGGATACGGATCGCCTCAAGCAGCCTCAGCGTCCCAATGCCATCGGCATCCGCCGTATATTCAGGCGTTTCGAAACTGACGCCAACATGGCTTTGTGCGGCAAGGTTGTAAATTTCGTCAGGCTGCGTCTGCTGCACGATCCGCAGGAGGTTGGTCGAGTCGATCATATCGCCATAGTGGAGGATGAAGCGCGGATGGGCTTCATGCGGATCCTGATAGATGTGCTCGATACGGCCGGTGTTGAAAGACGAGGATCGCCGCTTGATGCCATGCACCGTGTAGCCTTTGCTCAAAAGCAATTCGGCCAGATAGGCACCATCCTGACCAGTCACCCCGGTGATAAGTGCAGTTTTTGTCATTTTTCACGTCGTCTTTCGGTACATCCTACGTCTACCACTACCTCATATTGAAAAACGTTCTAGCCGCATAGGTTCAAGCCGACACCAGTCCGAACCTCCACGTCGCTCACGATCCAATCACACAATCTGTCGATGTCAACAAAATCATCTCCGACCTGGACTCGACGCGCGCGGGCCTCATATGGTTATATCTGACTAAGAGGTGAATCGATGACGGAGACTCGCGACCTGCGCAAAGCGTCCAATCGGCCGACTACGCCGCTGCTTTCGAACGGACAGAAGTCTTTTGATCTTCGGGAAGAAGAGTTTCGCCGGTCGCAAAAGAACGATAAAGCCATTGATTTCTGACAGAGGACGGTGCCCCTCTTGAGGCAACACGGCAGGCGGCCGTTTATGGGCGCGTCTTCTGCCGCTCTCTACAGCCGGGAATCGCAATTGCCCGCCCCGCTCTCCGAAAGCCCCGACGTTCGCCATCGAGGACCGTTGTAGGCTGCAGCGAACGAGCGCCGATGCGATACAGTCAGGACACGGCAAGCGAGAGCCTCTTAGTTATTCACTTCTCACAAACGGCAAGCCTCCACTAGCCGTTTCTCTCATTTATAAGCGCCGCCAAGAGCCCAAAGAACAAAGACTGAAGACCAAAAAACAGCAACCCCAGAACCAGGTTTACATTTTCGATCGGCTTCGAAGCGGCGGAAAGAAAGTAATCAGTGACTTGCGAAACCGAAACGACGCCAGCAATGAACAGAAAGAATAAACCGATCGTGCCGAAGATTTTAAGCGGAGCAACCCCGATAAGGACCATGACCAACTGCGGCAAAACTTTGACAGGATACCTCAAAGACACGAATGACCTGCCTGTTTTCCTCACGTTGAATTGCACCGGGACTTGAGCGAACCGCATCCCCTTGTGATAGGCGTCAAGCAGGATCTGTTGGGTGTAGTTGTAGTCGCCTGGCAGACGGAAGACCCCGAGATATTCTCTGTTGACGGCGAATATCCCGGGTTGGCTGTCTGTAACATCCCAGCGGGTCAAAGTCCTCATAAGCCACGTGAACATTTTGTTGCCGATGCGCCTCACGATAGGCATGCGGTAAGAAATTTGTTCAAACCGGTCACCGTAAACGACGTCGACCTCATCACGCAATACCGGCTGTATCAATGAGACAATATCCAGCGGCTCGTGTTGTAGGTCGGCGTCGAACTTAACAGCGATATCGCTGTCGGCTGCCTTAGCGGCGCGCAGGCCGGTGCGGACTGCGGCGCCTAAACCTCGATTTTTTGCGTGGCGGATTACTCTGTCTGCCCCAGCAGCCGTCGCGATCGCTCCCGTCGAATCCCGTGAACCGTCATCGATGACGAATATGGCAAGCGCGATTCCAATATCTCGCAGTGCCGGGGCACATGTCTGAAGCCCTCGCACAGTAGCATCGATGGATGCCGCTTCATTATAAGCGGGGACTATGACGACGAGCTTCTTCTGTTCCAAAGTTTTCTCTCTCGCTGAATCTGTGGGCGCAATCCTATAGCGATTGATGATAATAGGCTCAACTGCTAACGGTGGCGTCGTCAACAGTTGGAGATACGAAGGCGTGAGCAGATCGAGCAGGCAAAAGATGGGCGCACAGCACCAGCGGCGCCGGCTCGAAGAATTAGTCCGCTATGGCCTCGCAACCATCGCCAGCGCCGCGGTATCCTTCGGCTTGCCGGTCGCCCTTCACGAGATAGTTGGGCTAGGGGATACCTTGGCCGTTGGGATCGGTCTCATCTGCGCCTTCGCACTCAACTTTGTGTCCATCCGCCTGTTCGTGTTCAGGAGCGACGGAGTTATCAAGCGACAGCTTATTGGGTTTCTGATATCGAGCGGCTTCTTTCGCCTCGCGGAATTGTGGGTGTTTTTGCTCCTGACGAAATTGGGCACCAATTACGCCGTTGCTTTGATTATCACACTGGTATGCTCCTTCGCTGCAAAATTCGCTGTGCAGAAGTATCTTATATTTACACGTCCGGATCGCGGCGATAATCATCCGCTTCTCGAGAGAAGGTAGACAGACGTGACGTCCCCAAACCAAACTGATTTCGCCACAAGTAATGCTTCATATGTTTCTGCGCAGAGCAAAATGGCCCTGCTGCCGAATTATTACAAATGGACCTACGCTGCGCTGAGACCATATTTGCGAGGCAAGGTCGTGGAGCTTGCCGCTGGGGCGGGGTTCGGGATTGGAACATATATCGATCGGGCCTCGAGAGTCATTGCAGTCGATCACGATCCCGATCTGCTGCGTGTATTGAAATCTCGATATGGCAATGTCGAAACTTTGAATGTTGATCTACTGGGCGACTGGGAGGAACTGGATGGCGGTGCAGACGCGATCGTAATGATGGACGTCGTAGAGCATTTTGAAGATGACTTGGCATTTCTCAGAAAGGTCCACTCGAAACTCAAGCCCGGCGGACATGCGCTTATAAAAGTTCCCGCGCAGGAAGCCCTCTACAGCCAAATCGACCTCGCCTCTGGCCATTACCGCAGATACGAAGAAGAGACGCTAAGAGCGCTTGCGGCTTCTTCAGGTTTGGAGGTGTGCCTCTTGCGCCACATCAACGTTATTGGCTCAATGGCATACAAGCGCAGGAAAAATCATAAAAGTAATTTCTCAAAGACGTTTAAAAGCAGCCAGCTCAAACTGATTAACATGCTCATACCGGTAATAGCCGCAGTCGATAAAATACTGCCGGGGCCAGGCCTCAGCCTCGTAGCCGTTTTGCAGCGGCCGGAATAGTCCGTTGCAGGGCGCGCAAAATCAAGTGGACCACCCCACCTACGCCGCCTGGCAAAATAAGTTCGCCCGAGTCGGATTGACGCTCGGCCTTTTAGCTTTTGTGTCGTATTTCGCGACACTCAATTTTCTGACAACCTTTCGGCTGGCGACGATAATTTATACTACGTGATCTCCGGTTTGACGGCAGCGACGCCTGATATGTTCAAATCCACATACCACACCCTCGTCTCCTGTGTTTCGATCAACGATGCCGGGGATACTGAAGCGAGCTTCGCTTCCCGGATGATCCTACTATATAACTACATCAGCATCTACACACTTATGTCTGCTATCTGGGGCGGGTTGTTCCGACTCAAGCTCCTGCCAGATTCTGAATTGGCTTTCGATGCCGACGCTTTCATTTCGGCTTTCCGGTGGTCGCAGGCATTCATCTTTACCCTGGCTATCCTTCTGGTCGCCACAGGTCGAGGCGGCGGCAGGAGAACTATTGCCGTTGCAGCGACTGAGGTGACATGTGCCGCCCTTGCTGCGTTCTTCGAAAAGCCGACCGGTTGACTCGGCGACCCTCTCCTCTCCCTGAAGTTTGTTCGTTCAACGCCGAGCTATTTTAGTACCGTGGGCGTCACCAATCTCGCGGCGCTTATCGTCATTTTTGTCGCCGTCGCCCTTCCCTCAAGCAGGATCCAATTATACGAACACGTTTCCGCCCGCGTACGTCGGGTAAGTGGCATCGCACTCACCACCGAAGTATTGAACATCTGCACCATCATTGCGGTGTGGCTGGGATCGATACCGTTTTTGCATGCGGCGGTCGCTCATGAGCTCATCGATCAGTTCTCTGGCAGATATGTTTTCTGGCAACTCCACACCCGCTACGGCTCACTATTCTTGGCTGTAATCTTTGGTGGTTTGGCCTATAAAGCTTGTGATCCTTTGCACAGCGACGGCAGACGGCATTTTTGCTAACACTCCTGATCGCCGTGGCAATCTTCGACATCTTTGTTCAGCCTCACGTCGTACGCGCGGCGAAGTATGAAATTCTTTCGGCGGCCATACAACAAAGGTTGCTGATGTCGATGCTGCTACGCGTGAGTATTGGACGCAGGTAAAGCCCGACCTCACCCGCGATCAAGAGCAAATATTCTACTACACCCAGATCCTCAGCCATTCTCAGCAAAGCCGGTCGGCGCCGCTCCAGTCATTTGCCTGCCGGTAATAAATCAAGGCCTGCGGGTGTTAAGGTGCGAGGCGCTTTTGCTGATAGAGCATTTTGGGCGGCGCAGGAGTCTTTCGCCTTTTGAAGACGGACTGTTGAGCAAAGAAGGAGCAGAGCATTTACGCTACCACTGGAATACTCTCATGCGCGGGGTCGGGTACTACATTTCCATATGTTGGTCCGAGGCCGCCCTGGCTAGAATCGGCACGGATCTTATCCGTCACATGGAAGTCGCGAGGCCTCTGCATCAGCCCCCTGCCTCACTCTGTGGCAAGGACCTATGGCATCGTCTCGTCACCCCGCATAATGCGGGAATCCAATGACGTGCCCCAGCACACTAGCCCAGTTGGAACTGGAATTTTCCACTTATGATCCCTGGCGGGAAGAAGAGGAGAGTTCGGTGAAAAACTCGAAGTTTTCGGAAGCGCAAATCGCGTTGGTACTAAAGCAGGCAGAGGACGCAACTCCGATCGGTGTGCTGCAAGTAAGAGAATTTCGGACGCGACGTTTTACGACTGCCGCAAAAAATACGCCGGCCTGATGCCGTCGGAGATGAAGCGGCCACGAGTTACGAAGGGCTGAACACAGGCCGTTCAGATTCCATTCAAGCACCTAAAGGCAAAATTGGAAAATGAGCAGACAAACTGGAGGCCACGAAGGGCCATGATCGCAAAGAAAGCACTTCTCACAATTGCCGTGTGCCTGACGGTTTTCGCAGCTCCCGCGCAGGCGCAAGATTTCGAGATCTATGTGGGACCGCGTGGACATCGAGAATACGACGGAGATCGGTATCGCGACCGTGATTGGGATGGCGGCCGTCATTGGGACCGGGGCGGGGAGCGGGGCCGGGGCCGGCAGCGCGTTGATCGCCGCAACCCTCGATTAGGTCCGTGTGACCCTGAAGTTGCATTGGATCATGCCCGAGAGTATGGAATGCGAAGAGTTAGAATCGCCTCCATCACTCGCGACCGTATCGTGGTCACCGGCATTGGGTTCGAGGGCGAGCGCACGCATATGGTGATCCTTAACGACGCTCGCTGTAATCGGATCAGATAGCCTAGTCTACACGGCTGGTGCATGGGTATAGAGCGGCAATTCCGGCAGTTACGGGCTGCTCGCCCGTGAATGACGGCGACGGCCCCTACCGCGAGGGCGCCGACGCCGTTGCCTCCACATTTTTCTGCGCCGCCTTCGTCCGCCCCCATCTCATAGAAAGCCGTGGTAAGCAGCCACCTAGGCAACACGGATCGATGGACGACTTATCTGCTTTGTCTCGTGGCTTTGATGCCTCCCACCTGAGACTGGGCAAGCGAGCCGGCGTACAACGACGAGCCGCGGCCGGCATAAAAATCCGCTCGCTTCATAGGTGGTCTACAGATTACATGCGGATTTGCGCTGAAGACGCCGTTTGCCGTCAAAAAAGAAGATTGATCTTCTGCGGGTTTTGTACGATCAGCTTCTAGCGGAAGGGACCGTGCATGGATGATCTTTCGACTGCTGATTATGGAAAGACAAAGACGTTCTCGGTGAACGAACCAAGTTACCGACCGGACATTGACGGCCTTAGAGCAATCGCGATCATTTCCGTGGTCGTTTTCCACGCCTTCCCCGATCTTGCCCCGGGAGGATTTGTCGGCGTCGACATCTTTTTCGTGATCTCCGGGTATCTGATCTCGAAAATCATAATGAACCAAACGGCCAATGGCTCTTTCAGCTTTCTCAATTTTTACGGAAGGCGGATCCGCCGCATTTTTCCGGCACTGATAATAGTTCTGCTTGTCACGCTGGCAGCTGGGAATACCGCCCTCCTGAAGCCGGAGTTCGATCAGCTGACGAAGCATATTGTCGCGTCGACTTTTTTCGCGCAGAACTTTTCACTACTTGCTGAGGCAGGATATTTCGATCGCGCATCAGACATGAAGCCGCTGCTTCATCTATGGTCTCTTTCCGTCGAGGAACAGTTTTACATTCTTTTCCCGATTCTGGTTGTGTCCCTCAGCGCGGCGCGGCTCCGGGTATGTATCCCTGTATTCATGTTGGCTTTCGCCATTGCATCATATATTTGGGGCCATCAGATTTTGAAGTCGAGCCCTGAAGAGGCGTTTTACCTGCCATATCTCCGCGCCTGGGAGTTGCTCGCCGGCGCCCTGTTAATGGCGACCGAAGCCAGGATAAAGCAAATCCTTTCTCTTCATTGTTGGCTGCCGCACATCCTCGCAATGATCGGGCTCGGGATGATTTTGCACGTAATCTACGCGCTGAACAGCACAAGTCCATTTCCCGGCCGGGCGGCACTCTGGCCTGTTCTAGGGGCCGTTTGTGTTATCGCGGCCGGAACAGGGAACGTCTTCAACAAACGGGTTCTGGCCAGCCGGCCGTTCGTATGGACCGGCTTGATCAGCTATCCGTTATATCTTTGGCACTGGCCGATCCTCACATATCTTAGGATAGTCGTCGGCAACACTCCGCCGTCGACCACTAGACTCATCGCAGTTGCAATCAGCATCGGCCTTGCTTACGCTACATATCAAGCCGTTGAGCGACCGCTGCGAAACGTCACTTTCAGGCACTATCCTTCGGCCAGCTCATGCACGCTAGCGATCAGCCTATGCTGCGTTGCCGCCGTAGCGGCTATTGGCAATGCTGGATTGCTAGATCGGTTTCGACCTCCAGCGCTCATCAACAATACCGAGAATTTCTCCTTCGATGGTCGATTTGAAAACGGCATCTGCCGGAAAACGTACCCCGACATCAAATCCCGTTTCTGCAACCTCGCCGAAGAGCGTCCCCCAACTGTGGCTTTGATCGGCGACTCCCATGCCATGTCGTTCTACGATGGGTTGGCACCTCTCGTGTCGGCCCGTGATGGCAACCTTCTGAACATCGGCGGCTTCTCCTGCATGCCTGTGTTCGATGCACCGATCCATAGCCATGGCTATCCATTCCGCACTACCGAATGCGTCGACGTAATCAACGCTGCTTTAGCCGAAGTAGTAGGGAACCCTCACATCTCCACGGTCGTGCTGGCAGGCAGGCGCTTCGTCAACCCCCTTTCAGATGAACAGAGCGCTGCCGTCGAGAAAGCCTTCCGTGCCACGTTCAACCGCCTGAGATTAGCCAACAAGAGAATCATTTACATTCTTGATTTTCCAGAGCTGCCACTTGATCCGCACGCTTGCGTAAGATCATTGCCTTGGGGCACACCGAACTGCCTCGTTGATGCCTCACAACCGCTTACTCTGCGCAACGCACAGGTGGATTTCATCACCAAGCTCGCCAGAAGCTACCCCGTGGTTAAAATAGTGGATCCTTTTGAGGTGCTCTGCCGCAATGGCAGTTGTCCCATCATAGTTGCCGACAAAAGCCTTTACATCGATGACAGTCATCTGTCGCGCGATGGCTCCGCCTTCGTGGCGCCCTTGCTGGCCGATGCCATTTTTCATTCTGACCGGAATGCTCAACCCTTACCGCCCAATGACTTCCGGTAGCTCCGCCAGGAACGATGCGATAGTAGGCACGCGTCCGCTCGCTTGCATCTTGCGAGTTCCAAGCAGCTGTACTGCCAGACAGTAAGCGTCCGGTGAAGCAGCCTTTGAGATTTCGCCCATTGCACTGAAGTTAGTCGCTAATTCCGTAGTTAGCGACGTAGCCAAGGGTGAACTTATGGGGCGGGTTGAGATTCTGACGGGCGTCGAGCGCCGCCGTGTCTGGACGGACGAGGACAAGCTTCGGATTCTGGAGGAGGTTCAGACGAGCGGTTCTGGCGTCGCCGAGATTGCCCGCCGGCACGATATTCTCCCGCAGCAGATTTACACCTGGCGCAAAAAGCTTGGCCGGGACATCAGGTCGTCGGGTGGATCAGGCGTGAGGCTGTTGCCGGTGGCTCTGATCGGGCCGGATGCGCAAAGCGAACAGATCGAGCCGCGGCAGCAGAGAAGGCCACAGCGAAACGGCCGGCAAAGCCGCCGCGCATTGAGATCGGCTGCAAAGGTGGCCGCGTCCTGAAAGTCGATGCCTCGATTGCGCCAGAAACGCTGAAGGCGCTGATCCGGTCGGTGGAAGAGGCATGATAGGACCGGGGTGACGCATCAAGCTTTTGTTCTGGGATGGCCAGGGCTTCTGCCTTTACTACAAGGTCCTGGAGAAGGGCCGCTTTCCGTGGCCCTCGGCTGCCGATGGCACAGCCCGGCTGACGGCGGCGCAACTGGCGATGCTGTGGGAAGGGATCGACTGGCGGCGGCCGTCATGGACCGCTGCGCCGACGCGCAGCGCATGAGGTAAAAATGCAATGTTTCCATTGCTATAGCTGGTGATCTGTGGCCAAATCAGCTATACGTTCCGGCCATGGAACAAGGCCTTTCCGAGCTGCCGGATGACGTCGAGAGCCTGCGCGCGATCATCGCCGCGCAGGCCGAAGAACTGGCGCGTCAAAGCCAGAGGCTGCGCTCGCGAGACACTTTGATCGAGAAGCTGAAGGCCCAGCTTGCCGTCCTGAAACGGGCCCGCTTCGGTACCTCGTCGGAGAAGATCGAACGCTCGATCGAGCAGCTTGAGCTGGCGTTGGAAGACATCGAGGCAGCGGAGGCGGAGATTGAGGTCTCTGCGCGTTCCGTCTCGGGCAGCCGAGAAAAGGCGAAGCCGAGCCGTCAGCCATTGCCGGATCATCTGCCGCGACAGGAGGTGGTTCACCAGGCGGCTTGCGCCTGCCCGGCCTGCGGAGGGGCCGACTTCATCCGCAACGGTGAGGCCGTCACCGAGGTGCTCGACTATGTTCCGGCGTCCTTCCGGGTCGTGCGTCATGTGCAGCCGGGCTTCACCTGCAAGGGCTGCGACACCGACATCAAAGCGCCGATGCCGTCGCTGCCGATCGAGCGCGGCAAGCCGGGAGCTGGTCTTGTCGCGCAGGTGCTCACCGCCAAATATTGCGATCATCTTCCTCTCTATCGGCAATCGGAGATTTATGCACGGGAAGGCGTCGATTTCTCCCGTTCGACCATGGCCGATTGGGTCGGCAAGGCGGGTGCGCTGCTCGAGCCGCTCGTCGCCAAACTGCGCGCGCACGTGTTCGCCGGCAGCCGTTTGCATGGCGACGACACACCGGTGCTGGAGCCTGGCAAGGGCAAGACGAAGACGGGGCGACTGTGGAGCTACGTTCGCGACGGTCGCCCTTGGGGAGACAAGACGCCACCCAGCGTCGCCTACTTCTACAGTCCGGATCGCAGGGTGAGCATCCGAAAGCCCACCTCGCAGACTTCTCGGGCATCTTGCATGCCGATGGCTATGCCGGGTTCCGCAACCTCTATGAAGCAACCCAACCCGACAAACCCGCCGCCATCCAGGAGGCGGCGTGCTGGGCGCATGTCCGCCGCAAGTTCTTCGATCTGACCACCAGCCCCGGAACGCATTCGATCGCCCAGGAAACGCTTGTCCGGATCGGCGAGCTCTACGACATCGAGAATGCCATCCGCGGAGCGCCGCCGGACAGGCGCAAGACTATCCGCCACCAAGGGGGTCAAAATTGGATGCCGATAAGGGGTGAATATTGGACGCCGATTGACAGCCGCAAGAACGTAAGCGACAAGCAGACCCCATCTGGCGAAGCAGCTTAGCGGTCGGCTATCGGTAGCGGACACGATGAACTGCTGTGAGCTTCTATGTCTGCGCCTAGCTCTGGAACTAGAACTTTTC
>NZ_RQIH01000008.1 GCF_003939025.1 Rhizobium sophoriradicis | reverse complement strand
AAACTCAAGCAGTTCAGAAGGGTCGCGACGCGCTTCGAGAAAACCGCCGAAAACTACCTCGCCGTCGTCACTATCGCGGCGACAATGCTATGGATCAGATAACTGTCCACACGACCTAGACAATCTCTCTATCCGGCGGCTGTGCTTTAGCCCGTTTCTCTCTTTTCGCCATCGCCAAAGGACAATCTCTCGTCCGCTCCTGTGGAAGACTTCACGTCACCGCAACGAGGAGATTGGACATGACTGCCGTTTTTGCCCGCCCCGCCTATCACGACGCGCTGTCGCGGCTCGCCGATCGTCATCTCCTGCGCGATCTCGCCTATGTCGGCGGCCGGTGGATCGCCGGGACCACGGGCAAGAGCTTCGCCGTGACCGATCCGGCTTCTTCGGCGACACTCACCTGGGTTGCGAGCCTCGGTGCGGAGGAGACGGCGGCGGCGATCGATGCCGCCTCCGAAGCTTTCACCGCCTGGCGCGCCATGCTGCCGCAGAGCCGCTCGGCGATCCTGCGGAAATGGCATGCGCTGATGCTCGCTGCCAAAGAGGATCTGGCGCTGATCATGACGCTGGAACAGGGCAAGCCGCTGGCCGAAGCGCGCGGCGAGATCGATTACGCTGCCTCCTTCATCGAATGGTATGCCGAGGAAGCCAAGCGGCTGAACGCCGAAAGCGTCACCAGCCATCTGGCCGGGGCGGAAATGATCGTCCGGCGCGAAGCGCTCGGCGTCGTCGGCGTCGTCACGCCCTGGAATTTTCCTTCCGCCATGCTCACCCGGAAGGCAGCCGCGGCACTCGCCGCCGGCTGCACGGTCGTCGCCCACCCCTCCTCGGAAACGCCGCTCTCTGCCCTCGCCCTTGCCGAACTCGGTGAACGCGCCGGCATTCCCGCCGGTGTCTTCAATGTGGTCACCGGCCATGCCGCAACGATCGTCGGACGCATGTGCGCCGATGTCCGCCTGCGCGCGATGAGCTTCACCGGCTCCACCGAGGTCGGCCGCCTGATCGCCGCGCAATGCGCGCCAACGATGAAGCGGCTGGTGATGGAGCTCGGCGGCCACGCGCCGCTGATCGTCTTCGACGATGCCGATGTCGCAAAAGCGGTCGAGATCGCCGTCGACGCCAAGTTCGCCACATCCGGCCAGGATTGCCTTGCCGCCAACCGCATCTTCGTCCAGCGGCGCATCGCCGATGCCTTCGCCAAGGCCCTTGCCGCCCGCATCGGCGAGCTGAAGGTCGGCGCAGGACTTGAGGATGGAAGCGAGATCGGGCCGCTGATGCATGAACGGGCCGTCGTCAAGGTTGAAGAGCAAGTTGCCGACGCGCTGGCGCAGGGCGCCCGGCTCGTCATCGGCGGCAGCCGCCATAAGGCCGGCCGGCTCTTCTATCAGCCGACGCTTTTGACGGATGTGCAGGCGAATGCGTTGATCATGCGTGAGGAGACTTTTGGGCCTGTGGCGGCGTTGACCACCTTCGATACCGAAGACGAGGTTGTCGCCCGCGCCAATGATAGCGAATACGGCCTCGTCGCCTATGTCATCACCGAGAACGGTGCCCGGCAGATGCGTCTCGGACGCGCGCTGGAATACGGCATGGTAGCGGTCAACCGCGTGAAAATCACCGGCGGCCCCATTCCCTTCGGCGGCTGGAAGCAGTCCGGCCTCGGCCGCGAGGGCTCGCGCCACGGGCTCGAGGCCTTCACCGAGCTCAAATATCTCTGCATCGACACCGCCGCCTGAGCACCCCATTTCAAGAAGAGGACAGGACATGCTCGACAAAAGCAACGAACTCACCGCTTGGGACCGCGATCACTTCTTCCACCCCTCGACCCATATGGGCATGCATGCGCGCGGCGAGACGCCGACCCGCGTCGTCGCCGGCGGCGAAGGCGTCTACATCACCGACACGAGCGGCCGCAAAAGCCTCGACGCCTTTGCCGGGCTTTATTGCGTCAATGTCGGCTACGGCCGTCAGAAGATTGCTGATGCGATCGCCGAACAGGCGAAGAACCTCGCCTATTACCACGCCTATGTCGGCCACGGCACGGAAGCCTCGATCGCGTTGTCGAAGATGATCATCGACCGCGCGCCCGATGGCATGAGCCGCGTCTATTTCGGCCTCTCCGGCTCGGATGCCAACGAGACCAACATCAAGCTTATCTGGTATTACAACAACATCCTCGGCCGGCCGGAGAAAAAGAAGATCATCTCCCGCTGGCGCGGTTATCACGGCTCCGGCGTCATGACCGGCAGCCTCACCGGTCTTGCACTCTTCCACAATGCCTTCGACCTGCCGCGTGCACCGGTCCTTCACACCGAGGCGCCCTATTATTTCCGCCGCTCCGACCGCTCGATGAACGAGGAACAGTTCTCGCAATATTGCGCCGACAGACTGGAGGAGATGATCCTCGCCGAAGGCCCTGATACCATCGCCGCCTTCATCGGCGAGCCGATCCTCGGCACCGGCGGCATCGTGCCGCCGCCGCAAGGTTACTGGCAGAAGATCCAGGCCGTGCTCGACAAATACGACATCCTGCTTGTTGCCGACGAAGTCGTCACCGGCTTCGGCCGTCTCGGCACGATGTTCGGCTCGGATCACTATGGGATGAAGCCGGACCTTATCACCATCGCCAAGGGCCTGACCTCCGCCTATGCCCCGCTTTCCGCCAGCATCGTTTCGAGCAAGATGTGGCAGGTGCTGGTGCGGGGTTCCGATGAATTGGGAGCGATCGGCCACGGCTGGACCTATTCCGCCCATCCAATCTGTTCTGCCGCCGGCATTGCCAATCTCGAACTGATCGACGAACTCGGCATCGTCGAAAATGCCGGCGCGACCGGCGCTTATTTCCGCTCGGAACTGGCAAGAGCCGTGGGCAGCCACCGCAACGTCGGCGACGTCCGCGGCGACGGCCTGATGGCGGCTATCGAGTTCATCGAGGACAGGGACGATCGAAAATTCTTCGATGCCGGGCGCAAGATCGGCCCGCAGGTCGCCGCCGCCCTTCTTGAACGCGGCGTCATCGGCCGCGCCATGCCGCAGGGCGACATCCTCGGCTTTGCGCCGCCGCTCTGCCTGACGCGTGAGGAGGCGGACATCGTCGTCAAGGCGACAGCGGATGCGATCGAAAGCGTTTTCAAGAACATCTGAGGAGAGGCCGCATGACGATCCCGGAAAAGATGGCAGCCGTTTTGCTCACCGGCCACGGCGGATTGGACAAGCTCGTCTACCGCACCGACGTGCCCGTCCCGGCGCCGGCGGAGGGCGAGGTGCTGATCCGCGTCACCGCCTGCGGCATGAACAATACCGACGTTTGGGTCCGTGAAGGAGCCTATGGCACCGAGGACGATCCCTCCGCAATCTCGACCTGGCGCAGGCAGGGCAATACGCTGACCTTCCCGCGCATCCAGGGCACCGATACGGTTGGCTATATCGTCGCAGTCGGCACCGCCGTCGATCCCGGCCGCATCGGCGAGCGCGTCATGGTCGACTTTTCGATCTATAATCGCGACGACGACAGTCTCGCCGACATCGACTACATGGGTCATGGCCGCGACGGCGGCTACGCCGAATATATGGCGCTGCCGGCCGAAAACGCTCATGTCGTTGCTACCGATCTGACCGATGTCGAGCTCGCCACCTTCTGCTGCGCCTATCTGACCGGCGAGCGCATGCTGGAACGGGCGCGGCTTGCCGCCGGCGAACGCGTCCTCGTCACCGGCGCCTCGGGCGGCGTCGGCTCGGCGATCATCCAGCTTGCGCGTGCCCGCGGCGCCATCCCGATCGCCGTCGCCGGTCACGGCAAGGAGGCGGCGATGCTCGACATCGGCGCCGAAGCTGTGGTGACCCGCGGCAAGGGCAATCTGGTCGAAGCCGTCCATTTCGTCAGCCGCGGCGAGCCGATCGATGTCATCGCCGATCTCGTCGGCGGGCCACTGTTCAACGATCTCCTGAAGATCCTGCGCCCCGAAGGCCGCTACACGACGGCCGGCGCCATTGCCGGCCCGGTCGTCCAGCTCGATCTCAGGACCATGTATCTGAAGCAGCTGGAGCTGCACGGATCGAGCCAGGGAAGCCGCGCCGACTTCCGCCGGCTCATCGGCTATATCGAAAGCCGCAAGATCCGGCCCCTCGTCGGTGGCGTCTATCCGCTGTCGGAATTCCATCGCGCCCAGACCGAGTTCATGGCGAAGAATTTCGTGGGCAAATTGGTCGTGGTGCCCAACCGAGGATAAGGCGAGATTCCGATCGCGCCGCTGGCGAACCTTATCGGCGTATCGGCGTTTTACGGCCATGAACAATCGTCGCGATCACATCGGCCATTCGTTGAACCAGGCAATCTGGGGCGTCTCTGCGGCCTTGAGGGAGGCGAAACCGCCGGTCGCGCCAGAAGGTCTCTGATGCCGGCTGCCAAGACGACATACCTGACCCCTGCCGAACTCGAAAAGATTCGCCGTGCTGTGGGCATTGCGCGGCTGATGGACACCGCAGTCCGACTGCCTTTCATCGGCGTACGGATCGGCGCCGATTCGGTGCTCGGTCTCCTCCCCGGCGTCGGCGACGTTGCCACGTCGCTCATCGGCCTTTACATTCTCAATGAGGCCCGGCGTCTCGGCGTTCCCAACCACAAGCTCGCACGCATGGCCGTCAATCTCGGCATCGATGCGGCCGGAGGGACGGTTCCGCTGGTCGGTGATCTCTTCGACGTCTATTTCAAATCGCATCGCCGCAACGTCGGTATCATCCTCGAACATTTCGGCATCAGCGAAGACGAGCTGAACCGGAGAATCTGAGCCGCTTGTCATGCTTCGCCGACCGAAGAAGCTGCGCGAGGCCTTTCGAACAGAACACGCCGCTGGCTCTCAACGTCTAAAGTTCAACCAAAGCGCCCGCCGTTTTCACGGCGTGATCGAGGACGAATTGCAGCTTGGCCGCGTGGGCAAAACCCGGCTCATCCGGCTGCCCTTTTTGCACGGCCTTTGCAAATCGCTGGAAATTGGTGATGACCGGTTCGACGTCTATCTTGCGCCAGATTGCCTTGTCGGCGTCAGGGCCTTCACAGACCCTGAGCGTCGAACCTTCAGGCGTATGCACCACCTCGAGCGCGCCCTTGTCTCCATGCAAGCGCAGGCGCAACTCGTTCAGATGGCCGGTCGCCCAGCGCGTCGCATGGATGACGCCGGCCGCGCCGTTTTCAAGCTCGGCCATCATCAGGAAACTGTCGTTGGCGTCGAGCTCATACTCGCCGATCCGGTTGCCAGGGCTCTTGTCGAACACCTTGAGGTGCGATGCCGCCGCCTTGACGTCGCTTCCCGCGGCAAAAACCGCGAAGTCGAGAATATGGATACCGACATCGCCGAGCACGCCATTGGAACCGTGCTTCGTCGACAGCCGCCAGAGCCATTGCGATTCCTTGGTCCAGTCGCCCCAGGCCTTTGAGACCAGCCAGCTCTGCAGATAGGACGCTTCGAAGTGACGGATCGCGCCAAGACGGCCGTCCAGCACCATCTTGCGGGCTGCCTGCAGTGGCGCGACATTGCGATAGGTCAGGTTTACCATCGTGACCTTGCCGGACGCCGCCGCGGCGTCGGCCATCTCCTTGGCTTCCCGGTAGGTGACCGCCAGCGGCTTCTCGCAGAGCACATGTTTGCCGGCGCCGAGTAACTTCATCGTCGTCGAATAATGCGCGCGATCCGGCGTGACATTGGTGACGGCGTCGAACTCTCCCCAGGCAAGGGCGTCATCGAGCGACGTGAAAGTCAGCGGGATACTATGCCTGAGCGCGAAGGCCCGCAGCCGGACCTCGTCCGTATCGACGGCAGCAACAAGTTTGACGCCGGCAATTTCCGAAAAATGCATGGCATGGGTGTTTGCCCATCCTCCGGTACCGAGAATGATCAAGCGCATTCTTTTGTCCTCATGGTTAATCCATCGAAGCGTGAGCGGCAGCGAGAGCATCGCGGCGTCTTGCGGGGCCGAACGAGCCACCGCCCGCCCACGGCATCTCACCTCTTAACGGTAACCGGCTTCGCCGGCCTGGTGCAGTCTCGGGCCGCGTTCGACGATCGGCTCCAGTGCTTTTTCTACCGGCACATTTGGAGCGTCGGTAATACTCGTCAACGATCCCTCAGGGTTATAAGCCCACTTGACGCTGTTGATCAGCACCTTCTGGATGGTGGCGTCGTGATAGGTCGGATAGGTCTCGTGGCCGGGGCGGAAATAGAAGACGTTGCCGGCGCCGCGCCGCCAGGTGAGGCCGGAGCGGAACACTTCGCCACCCTGGAACCAGGAGATGAACACCGTTTCCAACGGCTCCGGCACCGAGAACTGCTCGCCATACATTTCCTCGTTCTCGAGCTCGAAATGCTCGCCGATGCCGGCGGCGATCGGATGGCGTGGATTGATCGTCCACAGCCTCTCGCGCTCGCCGGCCTCGCGCCACTTCAGCGCGCAGGGCGTGCCCATCAGACGCTTGAATATTTTCGAGAAATGGCCGGAATGCAGCACCAGCAGGCCCATGCCTTCCCAGACGCGCTTTGCGACCCGCTCGACAACGACGTCGGAGACCGCACCGTGATCCTTGTGGCCCCACCAGGTCAGCACATCGGTTTCGGCAAGCCGGGCTTCGCTCAACCCATGTTCCGGCTCCTGCAGCGTCGCCGTCGTCGCCGAGATGCCGGGATCGGCATTCAGCGCATTGGCGATTGTCGTGTGCATGCCCTCGGGATAGATGCCGCGGACGATCTCATTGGTATTTTCGTGGATGTTTTCACCCCACACAACGGTGCGTATGGTCACGTCGTTTTCTCCTTGTCATTAAAACGGATCGAGCTTTGGGAGGAACGTCGATCCTGGGAAGGTCAGGCAGCCTGCATGGATTGACGCTCGAGCGCCCGGCCCGAATGGTCGAAGCGGTGGACGTGGCCGGCATCCGGCGCAAGGCCAAGCGTCTGCCCCGGCTCGTGACGGGAGACACCGGTTTCCCGCACGATGAGCGGCTCGTCTGCCCCGATATCCACATAGACGAAGCTATCGGAGCCGAGGATTTCCGAATGGATGACCGTGCCGCTCCAAACCGGCGACTCGGGCGCGACGCGAACATGCTCCGCGCGCACGCCGATCGTATGGCTACCATAGGGCTCCGCCAGTCCGGCCGATAGGAAATTCATTTTCGGCGAGCCGATGAAGCCGGCTACGAAAAGCGAATTGGGGCTTTCATAAAGCTCCAGCGGCGTGCCGATCTGCTCGACGACGCCGTCCCGCAACACGCAGATCCGATCGGCGAGCGTCATCGCCTCGACCTGATCATGCGTCACATAGATCATCGTCGTGTTGTGCATGCTGCGATGAAGCTTCGCGATTTCCAGCCTCGTCGCGACGCGAAGCGCCGCATCGAGATTGGACAGCGGCTCGTCGAAGAGAAAGACCTTGGGATCGCGAACGATCGCCCGGCCGATTGCGACGCGCTGACGCTGTCCGCCGGAAAGCTGCCGCGGCAAGCGCTCAAGGTACGATGAGAGCTGCAGCATGCCGGCCGCCTGTTCAACGCGCTGGCGGCACTCGTCCTTGGTACGGCCTGACAGTTTCATGCCGAAAGCCATATTGTCGAAAACCGTCATATGCGGATAGAGCGCGTAGGACTGGAACACCATGGCGATCCCTCTCTTCGAGGGCGCGTGCTGGTTCACCATCTTGCTGTCGAAGGAAAGGGTCCCCGACGTAATGTCCTCAAGGCCGGAGATAAGCCTGAGCAGCGTGGATTTGCCGCATCCCGACGGCCCCACGAACACCATGAACTCACCGCGGCGGATGTCCATCGTCACGCCCTTGATGACTTCGAAAGCGCCGAAGCGCTTGCGAATGTTCTCCAGTCGTATCTCTGCCATGTCCTACTCCCTCACCCCTTGACGCCGCCGGCGGTCAGCCCCGAAATGATCCGGCGCTGGAATATCAAAACGAGCACCACAACCGGCACGGTGACGATCACCGAAGCCGCCATGATGTTGCCCCAGGGGATTTCGAATTCGCTGTTGCCCGAAAGCAGGGCGATGGCGACCGGCACGGTTCTCTGCGTATCCGACGATGTGAAAGTCAGCGCAAAAAGGAACTCGTTCCATGCGGTGATGAAGGCGAGCAGCCCTGTTGTCACCAGCGCCGGCCACATCAGCGGCATGAACACCTGGGTGACGATGACCCATGGCGAGGCGCCATCGACGATCGCCGCCTCCTCGATCTCGATCGGCAATTCACGCATGAAGGTCGTCAGCACCCAGACGGTGAACGGCAGCGTGAAAATCATGTAGGAAAAGATCAGCGCGAAGGGCGTGTTGAAGATGCCGATCCAGCGAATGAGTTCGAAGAGGCCGGCAAGAACGGCAATCTGCGGAAACATCGACACCGAGAGGATGGTCAGCATCAAGAGCGCCCGACCTCGGAAATGCACCCGCGCCAAGGCGAATGAGGCGGTGACCGAAAGCAACAGTGACGCTGAAACCACGACGCAGGCGATCATCGCGGAATTTGCAAGACTGCGGACGAACCCGCCCTGGCCCATCACGGACGTATAGTTGCCGAACGAGATCGAGGTCGGCCAATAATCGACTTTGAAGAGGGCCGTGCCGGTCTTCAGGCTCGTGAGGATCGCATAGTAGAACGGAAAGACCGCAATGATGACGATGATCGTGACGAGCAGGTAGAAGAGCGTATTCTTGGTGATCGACAGCAGCATCAGCGTTCCTCCCCGCCGAGCCTGACGCGGCCGAGCCAGATATAGAAGACGGTGACGGAGGCAATGATCAGGAAAAGCACCGTCGAGGCGGTAGCGCCATAGGCGAACTTGTCGAAGTCAAACAGGTTCTCGCGCGCCATGACCGACATGGTCTTCGTCTGCGCATTGTTCGGCGTCAGAACATAGATCAAATCGAAGATGCGCATCGCATCCAGCATCCGGAATATCACCGCAACCATGATGGCCGGCCGGATCAGCGGTAGCGTCAGACGCCAGAACACCTTGACCGGATTGACGCCGTCGATCTTGGCGGCCTCATAGATATCGCCCGGAACCATCTGCAGTCCGGCAAGGATCAGCAGCGCCATGAAGGGCGTCGTCTTCCAGACGTCGACGATCAGCACGGCGACCATCGCCGTCTCTGGATTGGCGGTCCAGGCAATCTTCTCAGTGATAAGGCCGAAGCCGAGCAGGATGTCGTTCAGGATACCGAATTGGTCGTTGAGCATCCAGGCCCACATCTTGGCCGAGACGATCGTTGGGATCGCCCACGGAATGAGGATTGCGGCCCTTACGATCCCGCGCCCGACGAACCGTGCGTTCAGCACCAGCGCGACGATCAGCCCGAGCACGGTCTCGATCACCACCGAGAGGAGGGTGAATTTGGCGGTGTTCCAGACCGCCTTCCACCAGACCGGATCGGCAAGCAGCCCACGAAAGACGGTCCTGCCGCTCTTCAGCGTCACCCACGACAGATAGTTGTCAAAGCCGACGAACCGAGCATTGCCGAGATCGTTGAGCGACGCATTCGTAAAGCTGAAATAGATCGTTCTGAACAGCGGCCATCCGGCGACGATTGCCAGGATCAGCAGCGTCGGCGCCAGAAACAGCCAAGCCGATCGAATGCGCTCGGATCGCAGCTCCGTAGAGGCTCTGAGAATGGAAACCCTTGGTTCAACTGCTTGCGGAATTACGATTTCGGTCATGAAACGCCTATCCCCGTTCGCTCGTCCGAAGACTGGACCGGCGGCCTGAGGCCGCCGGTCGGAAACCTCACCAGGCGTCGCCCTTGAGGGTCGTGAGGTCGGCTTCGAGAAGCTCGAGGTTCTCGGCAGCCGAACCGCTGCCGGACAGCGTGTTATGCGCCGCCGTCCAGAACTTCGAAGACACCTCGTTGTACTTCACCTTGGCCGTCGCCGAAGGACGCGGCACCGCGTCCTGGAAGATCGGTTTCCAGTTCGGCATGAAGGGCTGTGCGGCGGCAACATCCTTGTCGCCATAAAGGTCGGTCAATGTCGGCAGATTGGACAGCTCGACGGCACGCGCCTTCTGAACCTCTTTCGATGCCATGAATTTTACGAGCGCGATGGCCGCGTCCTGCTTTTCGGAATATTTCGAAACCGCCAGATTCCAGCCGCCAAGCGTCGAGGAAGGCTTGTCGCCGGCCGCCGCCACCGGCAGCGTCATGACGTCGAACTTGCCCTTCACGGCGCTGTCGGCACCATTGCCGAGGGAATAGGCATAGGGCCAGTTGCGCATGAAGACGGCGTTGCCGGTCTGCCAGACGCCGCGCGATTCTTCTTCCTGATAGGCAAGCACGCCGGGCGGTGAAATCGTACCGATCCAGCTCTTGGCGCGGTCAAGCGCTGCCGCCGCCTTCTCGTTGTTGATCGAGATCGTCCCGTCCGGCTCGACGATCTGGCCGCCACCCGACGACTTTACCCATTCCAGCGCGTTGCAGGTCAGCCCTTCATAGGAATTGCCCTGGAAGACGTAGCCCCAGATGTCCTTCTGTCCGGCCTGGCGTTCCTTGTCCTGAACCTCTTTGGCCGTTGCGGCCATCTCGTCCCAGGTCTTCGGCGGCTGCTTGCCGTATTTCTCCAGCAGGTCCTTTCGGTAAAACAGCGCCGGCGCGTCGGTAAACAACGGCAGCGCCACCAGCCGGCCATTGACCGTCTGCGAGGCAATGATCGACGGGAAAAACTGGCCGGCCACATCCTTGGTGGCCTCCTTGAGATCGATGAACTGATCGGCAAGCTGCGGCGCCCAGATGACGTCGGTCTGATAGACGTCGATGTCCTTGTTTCCAGCGGCGAGCCACAGGCGATATTGAGAGAACTGCTCGCTGCTCGAGGACGGCATCGTGACGAGCTTGACCTGATTGCCGGTCTCCTTCTCGAAAATTGCCAGTTGCTTGTTGAGGAATTCGACGTTTTTCCCCGTCGTGTTGGCGGCAAATGAAATCTCGGCGGCACGGATCGGACCGGCGACTGCGATGGCGACTGCGAGCGCGGAAAAGCCTAATGCAAACTGTTTCATGATCTCCTCCCAGAAATTGAAATCGATTTGGCTCGCAGAACATTGCAGAAGGCCTTGGCCGCGTCAATACGCCAACTGAACACTTTTCAGTTGCAGATTACGCGACTTCCAACACTATATACACTTTAAAAGAAAACCTATGGCCTTTGCACGCGACGCATCCAGCCGCCAAATTTGAAATCGATTTCAATCATACTTGAATTGGATATTTGCCCGTTGCGTACCGCCAACACATCGTCCATTGATTGCCCAGATAAAGAAGACACCGATGAAACTTCGTGAATTCGCAAAGCAGCTTGGGCTTTCTCCGACGACGGTCAGCCGTGCGCTCAGCGGCTACCCGGAGGTGAGCGAAGCCACGCGCGCCCGGGTTGCAAGCGAAGCAATGCGGCTCGGCTATCGTCCCGACATCAATGCCGTGCGCCTGAAGACCGGACGAGCCGGAGCGATAGGCGTTATGATGGGACGTTCGGGAGAAATTCATTTCGCTGAATTCGTGTCGGGAATGGCGCAGCGCCTGGAAACGGCCGATACGGATATTCTCATCACACCCATCACCGCTCACAATGATGACGACGAGATCCAGGCCTATCGACGCCTGGTCGAAAGCCGCCGGGTGGATGCCGTGATCATTCATTCGCCACGCCCCCAGGACCCTCGGATCGAGATGCTGAACAGCCTCGGCGTGCCTTTCCTGGTTCACGGCCGCTCGGACACCGAGCACGTTCATGCTTGGCTCGACATCGATAATGACGGTGCCGTGCGCAGGTCCACCGAACACCTGCTCGATCTCGGGCACCGCCGCATCGCCATGATCAACGGCCTCAGGGGCAAGACCTATTCCATCCATCGCGAACAGGGTTTTCGGATTGCCCATCAGGAGCGTGGACTCATCGCCGATCCCAACATGATGGTCTGCGATAAATTCTCCGACGAGAGCGGCTTTCGCCATGCCCGCTCCTTCCTCGAGAGAGCGAATGCGCCGACCGCCATCGTCGCCGGTTCCACGATGACGGCGCTTGGCGTTTACCGCGCCATCCGCTCGCTTGGGATGACGGTCGGGCGGGACGTCTCCGTTATCGCCCATGACGACGTCTTCCCTTATCTGACGGCCGAAAATATGGTGCCGTCACTCTCGACAACGCGATCCTCCATGCGTGCTGCGGGCACACGTTGCGCCGAGCTGACGCTGCAGCTTATTGCGGGACGCGCCGCCGAGGAAATCCACGAATTATGGCCGGTCGAACTGATCCTCCGAGAAAGCACTGCGGCCCCGCGCTGACAGATACGGAACTCCGCTTCAGCGGGAGATGGCAACGCGCGCGGCACCTCTCGCACCAGATCTGCGAACAAGCCGGCGATTAGAGTAAGGTTTGCCGGACGGGCCAACCGACTGCGTTGTCGCCGAAGTCCATTAGCCGGCATTTCGCCTTACCCCGCCATTCGCCCTGACGAGCGCCATCAACATCGGGCCGATCGCAAATTCGCCCCTTTCGGTCCTGCGGGTGAGATCGCGAAGATAACCGCCGGGCGAGTTGATATGCCCTCCTCGTTCCAGGATGCAGGCGATCACAGTGGCGGCGTTTTCCGGCCCCATGCCGGCACAGGCGTCCTCATAAGCCGAGGGGCTGACGCCGAGCATCGAGCGCACGACGACGGCGGCCGACATCAGGTCGCGCCAATTGCCGATCGCGCCACCCGGCCCATAGTCGAGAATGGCGGGGCAGGCCTGCAGGACGAGGCCGAGCGGGAAGGATTTTAGGCTGTGGCCGGCGACAGGATTGGCCGCACCCGGCCCCTTGCCACCTGGTCCCGTGGAAGGCCTCGGCGGTTTCAGCCTTTGTGCATCCAACGGCTCGGCCATCCCTTCGTTGTTTGCCAGTGCCTTTTCGCCCTGCTTCGTTTCGAAGCTTGGTTCAAGTTCAGAATTGGATTCGGGGTTTGAATTCTGTTTGTGGCGCTCAATTTGAGACTCATTGGCGTTCATTTTTTCTATTTTTATCTGCCTTTCCAGCAGGTTGACGGCCTCGTCGCGCAACAGCGCCATCTCGTAGAGCAGCGATGCCAGTTCTTCGATGCACGCCACCCGCGGGATCCTTGCGACAAGCGCACGAAACATCACGGTCATCTCTTCCCAGTCACCGGGAACCGCTTCGTCGATGGCCGCCGAAATCAGCTTGGAGATATCGCGCCGGCAGACCGTCAGGCGTTCTCTCGTCGCCCGGAGCAGCTCCCGGTCGGCAATTACCTGGGCCGCCAGGTTTTCAATCTCGACCGCACGGGCCAAAAGCGGCGCGACGCTGAAGCCGAAGGCTTCGCCGATCGCCCCTGCCCTGTCGCGGCGGGCATAGCGTTTCCCGTTCGGACTGTCCTTGCGCAGGATCAGGCCGGCCTCGACCAGGACGGCCAGGTGCCGCCGCAGCGTCGCCGGCGTCATGCCGCGGGCGCGCAGCGATAGCTGGGCATTCGAGGGAAAGACGATCAGGCCCCTCTCCTCGGAGATTTCATCGTCGGGATAGAAGGTCAGCAGCGCGTCGAGCACCGTCAGCGCCCGATCGGTCACGCCGAGCGCCGGGCGCGCCTCGCAGATCGCCCGGAACAGCTTCCACTTGCTGCGCTTCATCCCCGGCTCGATCGTCTCGGCCAGTTGCTGGCTTGCCAGCATGCCAAGCGACATCGGCCGCCGCCCAAAGGGCGTCGTCACATATCCACTCTCCATTTGCCTTCACCTTCGTTCAGGCAAAAGAAAACCATCCACCAATTTGGTGCCTAAGACGCTTGACTGTGATTCGTGGAAATGCGATTCTCGATGTGCTTAAGATCTGAGAAGGGCTTCCACGACGGCGTCGTTGGGGGCCTTTTTCTTTTGCGCGCTACGCTCCTCTGTGCTTCTTGAATTCCTGGAATAGGTCTTGCAGCCGTTCCTGGACGAATTGATCGAAACCCGGCGCGGTCTTGCCGTCGAAGACGAAAGTAGCGCCGGCTGCTGTCTTCTTGATCATCACAGGAACGCCGCTGACTTCGGTTTTGGCCACCGCCGGCTTTGGCGTGGCCGTCTTCTTCGTCGCCAGAACCAATGCCCGGTGGAAGCGTTCGTCGCTCGAAATCTTGCGTGCGTCGTCCGCGGACAACTCCGCGATGATCGTCCCGACGTCGGCTTTCTCCAGTCGCTCGCCCAGCTCCAGCCAGCGGCGGCGGCCGATCTCGGGCGCAGCACCGATGGCGTTGATGAGGTCGAGCGGCACCTGCCGCATGACGATCAGCATTCTCGACAGCGCCGCTTTGTCGACACTGAGCGCCGCCATGATGACATCCCGGCCGAAGCCGCGTTCCTCGAGCCGCGACGCGAAGAGCGCGCGCTCGATATAGGAGAGATTGGTGCGGGCGCTGTTTTCCTGCCCCTGGCTGACGACCAGCTGGTCATCCGTGAGATCGCGCACGACCGCACGAACCTTGATGCCGAGGTCTCGGATGGCCGCCAGCCGTCGATGGCCGTAGGCGACCTGATAACGTCCCTTGGCTTCAGGATGCGGGCGCACGAGGATCGGAACCTGCTGCCCGTGTTCGCGGATCTGCTCGACGAGCTCGCTAAGACCGGACGCGTCGATCGCCAGGCGGTCGCTGACGAAGGAGGCGTCGATCAGGCCTGGGTCGAGCTCGATTATCATCTGGCCCGCCGCCAGCTGCCGTTCCAGCTCGCCCGCTCGCTCCATCTTTTCGGTGATGTTGCCGAGCGTCTTCGTAATGCCGCCGACCGGCCCGCCGACACGCTCCTGCGGCACGAAGCCGGCGATCGGACGATTGTCGCGTGGCGCGACCGCTTCCACCCTTGCCGGGCTCGGAGCGGAGATTTCGATGAGATTCTTGCGCGCCATTTCTATCTCCTTCCCCAGGTGGAGCGAATATGCGCTTCGATCTCACCATTCACGAGGTTCAGCGACTCCAGCGCCCGGTCATAGGTTCCGCGCGTGAATTGCGACCGCTCGACCTCATAAAGGGTTTGCTTGGTGACGCCGGCGTCGGCGACCGCGGTCGATTTCACCATGGCGTTGTGGAGCATGCGGTTGCCGAAGATCGCCCGCATGAAGCCGGTCATCTGGCTCTGCGGTCCGTCATTCGGCTCGAACCGCGTCACGAGATAGCGCATCCAATCATAGCTGGTGCGCCCGCCGGCCCTCTCGACGACCGACATGAGTTCGCTCGTCATCGTCAGGAACTGCGACATCGACATGACGTCGAGCATCTGCGGGTGGACCGTGATCAAGACCGAAGTCGCCGCGCAGAGCGCCGACATTGTCAAGAAACCAAGCTGCGGCGGGCAGTCGATGACCACGATGTCGTAGAGGCTTTCGATGTCGGTCAGCACCTCGCCGATGCGGGCGAAGAACATCGTCTCCGCCGTGCCGGACGCCATCGCCTTCGGCGTCTCGTGCTCGAATTCCATCAGCTCGAGATTGCCCGGAATGAGATGCAGATTGGGCGTATAGGTGGCGCGCACGATATCGGCGATCGGGCGCGGTTCTTCATAGCGGATCGCACCGTAGATCGTCTCGCCCTCGCCGACGTCGAACTCCGGCTGGTGACCGAACAGCGCCGACAGCGATGCCTGCGGATCGAGATCGACGGCGAGCACGCGGTAGCCGCGCAGCGCCATGAACTGCGCCAGATGTGCCGCCGTGGTGGTCTTGCCCGAGCCGCCCTTGAAATTCATGACGGAGACGATCTGGAGCTTCTCGCCGGCTCTGCGGGCCGGCACATATTTCGGCGTGCCGTTGCGCTCGTCGAGGACCCGGCGAATGCGGTCCATGTCGGATGCGCTGTAAAGCCGACGTCCGTTTGGCAGCGGATCCGGTCCGTGGCCATCGGCCGCCACCTGCCTGAGATAACCTTCACCGATGCCGATGAAGGCTGCGGCTTCCGCCGGCGAGAAGGTCCTGATCGTCTTCTGGGAAAGCGGCGGAAAGATTTTCGCCTGATGCTGCTGAAGCTGATAGGACAACTCCTTCGCATCTGTTGCCAGAAGCGACGGGAGATGCTCTTGATCGTCTTGAAGAGCAAGACTCGGCTGCATGATTGTTTTCCCAAGTAACTGCGCAATTTTGAACGAAAGCGCTTCAGTTGCGCAGTTACTATATGCCGCGATTCGTGACCGAATTACAAACGCTTAACCAAACCACGCCTCGACCCACACCGAACGGGTTCCGGAATCCGGCAAATTCGCGGACAGACCGGCGGGTGATTCGCATCCGCGCGAGGGCCGAAGGGCAAGGCCTATGCCATCGGTTATGCACATGAAATTCATGAAATTTTTGCGAGGCCGCGGGCGGAATGGAAAGGCCCGAGCCGACTATTGCCCGTCATCCTTCAGATAGTTGTTGCCGTTGATCACCAGAAGCCCATCCGAACCCTTGTCCGGCTCGAAAATGCTCAGGCTCTCCGTCTTACCGGTCGCGTCAGTCAGATCGAGGCGATAGCCGGAAAGCCTATAGCGTCCGCTGGAGCCGGGCCGATCGCCTGACGCGGTCACACCCGTCCGCGACTCGCCGATTTCGTTCGTCATTGAGACGCCAGACCAGCGGCTGCGTTCGAAAGTGCCGTTTTTATGCAGCGTCAGCGTATTGCTGGAGGCGACCGATCCCGACGAGGTCGCGGTCATGCCGCTCGAAGCGAAGTTGTAGACCCATTCGCCGTCGAGCGTGGCGCCATCCTCGAATGGCGGCACCGCACGATACTCGTCTTCGTCGATCACCAGGTCGTCGCCTTTTTTCGAAAATGGCTTCGTCTCGATCTCGATCGTGCCGTAGGCAGAGGTGACGCTGCGCGTTTCGATCGATCCGGCGGCGGTGAAGAAGCCACCGCCGATGAGTTTATAAAGGCCGCAGTCGGAGGGGTTTTCCGTGCAGTGCTCGGTCATGCTGCGGCCGCCCTTCGGCAGCTCCGTGCTGAACAGGCCCTTCGGATCGAACATGGTGATCTCGCTATCGGAATAGAAATCCACGCCGCCGAAGAGATTGGGGCGGACACCGGTATCGAGATGGGTGAAGACGCCATCGAGCCCGCCGTCGTCGCTCGCGGGAGCAAGATCGAAATCCTTGTCCGAAGGGTCAAGCTTCACCGAACGCACGAGAGCCTCGAACTCGGCCTCGGCGCTTTGGCTTCCGTCGCCTTTGAGGTTCAAGAGCACGAGCTGCAGATAGGCCTGCCGCTCGTCATTGGCGATGCCGACGACGATCTGGCTGATGCTGACATTCTTCTGCTGGACGCAGCAGCGTTCCTCCACGCGGATATCGTGGCCGTTTATCGTGACGCCATAATACTTAATCAGAATATCTTCCTTGGCCATGTCGGGCAGCGTTGCGACAAAGGTCTTCATCCCGGCCGGAAGGGAATTGCGCCCTCCCGCAAGCGGCTTGGATATCTGGATCAGAGCGCTGCCGCGCTTGTCATCCCCGGTTTCGGGAAAATCCTTCTGCAGCATGAAAAGATCGCCCTTGCCGGCCTTCCTCCAGCCGGAAGCGGCATCGGGCAGCGTCACCGTCAGCCCCCCAATATCGGCGGGCGCGGCAAACGCCTGCGGGCAGGATAGAAGGCAGAAGAGAACAACAACGTGTTCCAAGACCGATTTAATCCCACGGATCCGCCCGCCGTCCCTATTGCCCATGCGCCCCTCCCCTGCCGTTTCGGCGACCGCCGGCGGGATTTGGAGCTGGACCGGAGCTTTTCAACCCTGGGCTTCATGAAGATTTATTTGAATGTGCCGCGCGCCGCAAAGCGCCGGCTTAAAAATCGGGCGATATCAATTTCAGCGAGGGGAAATAGGTGCGGTAGCGCCCGACATCCCGCGCCAAGAGCGGCAGTTGCTGCATGGCTGCGTGAGCGCCGATGAAGAAATCGGCTAGCACACCGGTGCGTGATCCGCCTATTACCTCGCGCCGCCAATTTCAAGCCGGCCGTTAGGCGGCCATCGATTTGAAGAGCCAGTCGGAGAGGGTCTGCCTCGCCGTGCGGGCGCCAGCACCGGGAAGCAGTACATCGCCGGTCAATTCGACGTCGAAATAGGAAACAGCTGTATCGGTCGTTACCGGCCGTTGGTCTTCGTTTGCGGCGAGATATATCCGCGCGATTTCGTCGATACCGAACTGTTCCGGGCCGCCGATCTCGACAATGTCCCCGACCGGAGTTCCCGGTGCCAGTTCCATCAGAAACGCGGCGACGTCACCGGCCGCAACCGGCCTCATAGCCGCCGGCGGCAACCGAAGGACGTCGCCATCAGCACCGATATCGATCAATCCACTGATGAATTCGTAGAACTGCGTCGAGCGGAGGATCGTATGGGGTCGGCCGGACGCACGGATGAGATTTTCCTGCACCATTTTCGCGCGGAAATAATCGCTTTCGACGAGGTAAGGCGTGCCGACGACGGAGAGCGCGAGATAATGTCTGACGTTGGCACAGGCCGCAGCGGCGAGCAGGTTCTTCGTCGATGTCCTGAAGAAATCAAACGCCGAACTGTCACCGAATGATGCGGCATTGGTGACATCGATGACGACTTCGTTTCCCGCCATCGCTGCTTCGAGGCCCCTGCCCGTCACCGTATCGACGCCAAGCGATAAGGATGCGGCGGTGACATCGTGGCCCGCCCGGCGCAACTTCGCCGTGAGTTGCGTTCCGACAACGCCGCTTGCTCCCGCCACCATGATCTTCATATCGACACCCTCTCTATCTCTACCCAATGCCCGCGGTTGAGCGACAATGACCGGAAAGTTAGAGACCTTCCATCGTGCCTGAGGTCCTGCATCCTAGCCCATGGGCATAGGGGAGCCAGCCTCCGGTATAGGGTGCGCCATCGGATAAAGCGGCCCCTGCTTCACTCCGAAATCCGGCTACATCCCCGCGCAATGCATGGGTTTCCATGAGTTGCGGTTGTGGTGCGGCAGGATTACGGTTCGAACATGAGCTCGCCGGCCCCAAAATCAAAAACAACCATCGCAAATGCTGACGACCCCCCGGTTATTTCCGTCCGGCAGGAGCAGCTGATGATGAGCGTCTGGTCGCACCGTCCCAAGCTTTTGCATCTGGGCTTCTTTGTTGCGGCTTATGTGCTTGCCTGCGGCTTTGCTCAATCTCTTGCAATCGTGCCCGGAACCGGCATTTCCATCTGGCCGGCGAGCGGACTTTTCATCGCGACGCTGATTCTCAGCTCCGGCTACAGCTGGCCGTGGTGGGTGCTGGGCGGCTGCCTGGCGGAGATGTTCAGCAATGTCCTGTGGTTTCACAGCCCACCAGTCGCCGCCTTCCTGATTTATGTCGGCAACGCCCTGGAGGCGCTGGTGGGAGCCTGGCTCGTGAACCGCGTGCTGACACGGCCGGTGCGGCTGGAAAGCCTGCAGGAAGTCCTTGCTTTCGTCGCGCTGGGCGCCGGGGTTGCGCCGATCGTCAGCGCGACCGTGGGAAGTGCGACGCTTGCCTGGTTCAGCATCCTGTCACAATCCTTCTTGACGGCATGGCCTCTGTGGTGGATCGGCGATGCCACCGGCGTCCTCATCGTGGCGCCGCTGGCGCTGGTCGTGCTCCACAACTGGCGGGGCAGACCGCAGCTTTCGACCACACAGTGGATGGAAGCCTGCGTTCTCGGGCTGATATTTCTAGCCATTGCCGCTCTTTCGCTGAGCGGCTACCTGCCTTTCGCCTATATCATCATGCCGCCGCTTCTGTGGGCCGCGGTCCGCTTCGAGTTCAAGGGCGCGGCGGTGTCACTCGTGCTACTGGCGCTGATAACGGCAATCTTCACGATAACGGGCGCCAGCCAATTCGCCGGCGATCCGGAGGCCCAGAAACACAAGCAGATCATGCTGCAGCTTTTTCTGGCCATCTCGGCGCTTTCGGCGCTCATTGTCGCCGCCATATCCCGCCAGCATCAACTGGCAGTGCTTTCGCTGCGCCAAAGCGTGGAGGCATTGCGCGAACGGGAACGCGAGCTCTCACAACTCGTCGACATGGTCCCGGCCCAGATCCGACGGTTGACACCGACAGGCGAGCCTGTCTTCTTCAACAAGCGCCTGATCGACTTCTTCGGCCTCGACGTCGGTGACATGGATCAGCCGGGCGTGAGCCGTCTTTCGGCCGTCATTCATACGCTGGTTCATCCCGATGATGCACCGAGGCTACTTCAGACGGTTCACCGTTCCCTCGTCAGCGGCGATCCCTTCTCGATCAAATACCGCATGCGCCGCTTCGACGGAGCCTATCGCTGGGTCGACGGCCGCGCCGAGCCGCTGCGGGACCAGAACGGCACGATCACGCAATGGTACGTCATCTCTGTCGATATCGACGATGAGATGCGCGCGCAGGAGGCGTTGCGCGAGCGGGAACGCGAGCTCTCGCAACTCGTATCGCCGACGGCGATCATCCGCCGATCGTCTTCATCACCGGACATGGCGACATCCCCTCCTCCGTGCGTGCGATCAAAAGCGGTGCCGTAGATTTCCTGACCAAACCGTTCAGCGATGCCGATCTCATGACGGCGATCCACGCGGCGATTGACCAGGATCGAAAAAAGAGAGGCGAGCGCGCCGAGCTCGACACGCTGAAACGGCACTATCTCGACCTGACGCCGCGCGAGCGCGAAGTGCTGCCGCTCGTGGTCAGCGGTCTTCTCAACAAGCAGGCGGCAGCCGAACTCGGGATTAGCGAAGTCACGCTGCAGATCCACAGAAGAAATGTGATGCAGAAAATGGCGGCGGCGTCGCTCGCCGATCTCGTGCGGATCGCGGAGAAACTTGAAATACCGATTACCCACTCGCGTCGGGTGGGGGGGAATTGAATATGAACGAGACAAGACATGTCGTCGCCGTTGTCGATGACGATCCAAGACTGCTTGAATCGATGGGCGACCTTCTGGAATCGGCGGGTTATGTGGCCCGAGGTTTCCCGTCGGCGGGCTCGCTGCTCGTCAGCGGGCTGTCGGACCTTGATGTGCTCATCACCGATATCGGAATGCCCGGTATCGACGGCTTCGAACTTCGCGACCTGGTAAGGAAGTCACGTCCGGAGCTGCCGGTGTTCCTGATCACGGGCCGCCACGAGATCGCCGATCAGGGCCGCGCGCAGGGCACCGGCGGGTTTTTCCGCAAGCCCTTCGATGCCCAGGCCCTGCTGACGGCTATCGCCAATGCTTTACAACAATCGAGAGATGGAGGGTAACATGAGGGTTGACCAGCCGTTGCTGCGGAGATCGGCGCCGTTATCATTGCAGTGCAGATATCAAGAGGACCAGCCGCTCGTCATTATCGTCGATGACGACGCATCGGTACGCGAGGCCCTGTCCGAGCTGATCCTGTCGGCGGGCTTTCAGCCGGTCAGTTTTGCCTCGACCCGAGAATTGCTTGACGCCGACATATTGGAAAATCCCGGCTGCCTGATCCTCGATGTGCGCATGCCGGGGGCAAGCGGCCTTCACCTGCAGAGCCATCTAGCCGAGAACGGCATTTCCAAGCCGATCATTTTTCTGACCGGCCACGGCGACATTCCGATGACCGTCCAGGCGATGAAGGCGGGTGCTGTGGATTTTCTCACCAAACCGGTGCGCGATCAAACGCTGCTCGACGCCGTCGCGGCGGCCATTGCGATGGATGCCGAACGACGTGCCGAAGCCGCAATTGCCAAACGCAATGTCAAACGCCTGGAGACGTTGACGCAGCGCGAGCGCGAAGTTCTGCACGAAGTGGCACGCGGACGCCTCAACAAACAGATCGCGTTCGATCTCGGCATTAGCGAGGTGACGGTCAAGCTGCATCGCAGCAATGTCATGCACAAGATGGAGGCCGCCTCAATCGGTGAACTGATCCGGGCCTGGGAAACGCTGCCGGCGCAAATGCGTCAGGCCGGCTCGCGTTAGCTCTTTTGTCTGGCGCCTTCCAATGACGACGAATACCGGCCTTGCACGCGGTCGGCCTGTCCATTTAATGCGCGCCGTATCCGATTCGCGTTGAAAAAGACGGCGCGGCGCCGGCAATGGGTTTCGGCTTTGCACCCTTGCGGTATCTCTAAATTAAAGCTCAGGGATATGACCTCATGCCCGGCTTTGATTCCATAAGGAGATCACGCCTGAACAATCGATCGTCAGCCACGCCTTCCCCTGAAACCAACGCCTTCGACACCGAAGCAACCTTCTTGTCGGCCATTGGGAACGCCAAACGACTCCACATCCTGCATCTGTTGACCGAGGGAGAAGTGTCGGTGACCGTCCTCGCCGATGAAGTGGGATTGAGCCAATCGTCGACTTCCCAGCATCTGGCAATTCTTCGAGAACACGGACTCGTGCAGACGCGAAGGGTTGCCCAGACGATCTATTATTCCCTTCAATCCGGCGCGGCGAGGACGATGCTCGATACGCTCGCCGATATCTTCGGATCGCGCCGTCGCGCCCCTGGAGAACGCCTCCGAGCCGGGCACCTGACGAAATGACCACACGTTGCCCTTGCCGCTTCTGATTCGCCTCCAATTTTGCTGAGGCTGACCTTGCAGCCAATCAGCATCGGCGCCGCAGCGACGAGAACGCGGTTTGAACGAGATGACAGCGGCTTGAGCGTCAGCACCAAGCTGAGGCCTGTGGCACTTCACCGACATACCCCTCTGACGCATCGATCCCTGATGGACGTTTGATGTACGCCTCCTAGACCACGGTGTGGTTACGTCTCCGTGGCGAACGGCGATAATGAACCCATCAGCAACGGAACGGTCAGGAGAGGGATCATGGACGTCTATGAGGCAGTCACAAGCCGACGGTCGGTGCGCGGTTTCAAAGACAAGCCAGTGGCGAGGGAGATACTCGAGCGCGTGCTGTCCGCCGCGGCGTGGTCGCCCTCAGGATCGAACATCCAGCCGTGGAACACCTATGTGATGACCGGCGCGTCGCTGGCCGAGCTCAAGACGTCAGCCATCGAGCGCGTGGCCCACGGCGACCCCTGGGACAAACGGCAGTACGAGATGTACCCGGCCGCGCTCAAGCCCCCGTACGGGGAACGCCGATCCGCCTTCGGCAAGGAGCGCTACGGCGCGCTCGGTATTGCCCGCGAGGACTGGGAGGCCCGCCAGCGCGCAGCAATCGCCAACTGGAACTGCTTCGGCGCGCCCGCCGCCCTGTTCTGCTACATCGACCGTGACCTTGGTCCACCCCAATGGGCCGATGTCGGCATGTATCTGCAGACCGTCATGCTGCTGCTGCGCGCCGAAGGACTGCACAGTTGTCCGCAGATGGCATGGTCACAGGTTCGCGAGACGGTCGCGGAAGCCCTGTCACCGCCGGACGGGCTCATCCTCTTCTGCGGCATGTCGATCGGATACGAGGATCCCGCAGTCAGTTTTGCCCGGACGGGCCGCGCGCCCCTCGCCGAGACGGTCACTTTCGTCGATGAGTAATACCTGCGCTCAAGGAACAAGAGACCCCTTCCATGCGTCCTGCGTATGATAGGTCCTTGATCATCCGCGATATTGGAGAACGCCATGACCACGCATAAAGTCGGTTATCTCATCGGCAGCCTCGCCAAGGGCTCGATCAATCGCAAGCTCGCCAAGGCGCTGGTGCGGCTCGCCCCGCCGGAACTTGAAATGTCGGAGATATCCTTCAAGGATCTGCCGCTCTACAGCTACGACTATGACGCCGACTATCCTCCGGCCGGCAAGGCATTCAAGGCGGCAATCGCGGCAGTCGACGCCGTGTTGTTCGTCACGCCCGAATACAATCGATCCATACCCGGCGGGCTGAAAAACGCCATCGACTGGGCAAGCCGCCCCTACGGCACCAACTCGTTCACGCGCAAGCCGTCAGCGGTCATCGGCACCTCGCCGGGCGCGATCGGCACCGCAGTCGCCCAGCAGAATTTGCGCAGCGTGCTCAGTTTCTGCAACTCGCCCCAGATGAATGCCCCGGAAGCCTACATCCAGTTCACACCGGGGCTGATCACCGATGACGGTGAGGTCACGAACAAGGCCACGGCGGAATTCCTCCGCAAGTTCATGCAGGACTTCCATGTCTTCATCGCAAGGGTTCGCTCGGTGCTGCCGAAAGATGCGTAGCGCTTAAAAGAACTGGCCGCTGCGATGCGGCAGCGGCCAGTACCCGGTTTTCTTGAGCGACTTATTTAAGCGAAGGCGTAGGAGCCGTCCGGCCGCTTCGGCACGCGCCGCTGCCAGTGGATGTAGCCCTCCTCCTCCATCGCCTTCTCGTCCATTTCGACGCCCCAGCCGGGCCGGTCGGGACGCAGTTCGAGATAGCCGTCCTTCGGCAGATAGGGATCGACCACGTAGCGCGTCTCTCCCTGGCGCTTCTCGACATCGAGGCCGCCATAAACATAGGCCTGGCCCTTCGGCAGCCGGTATTCGAGGATGCGGAAATTCTGCGCGGCGGCGGAGAAATGCACATTGACCGCGGTTGCCAGCGGGCCCATCGGGTTATGCGGAGCGACGCCGACGAAATAGGCTTCGGCAAGCGTGGCGATGCGGCGCATTTCGCTGATACCGCCGACGACGCAGATATCGGGCTGGATCAGATCGGCGCCTTTGACCTGTAGCAGCCGCAGGAATTCGTTCCTGTTGTAGAGCGACTCGCCGGTCGCCAGTACGCAGTTCAGACCTTGTTTCAAGTCACCCCAGGCCTCGATATTCTCCGGGCGCAGCGGCTCCTCGAAAAACAGCGGGTCGTAGGGCGCCAGCGCGTTGCCGAGCTGGCGGGCAGCGATCGGCTCGAAAATCTTGGCATGCGCATCGAAGGCGATCTCGTACTCGTCATTGACCGTCTCGCGAAGCGAGCGGAAATAATCCGCAGACGCTTTCACGACATTGCCCCAGCGATGGGCGTGCATATCGATCCGCCAAGGGCTGAGCTTGAAGGCGGTGAAACCCCATTCCTCCTTCAGGCGGTCGAATTCGTCGCGGGCGGCCGGCGCATCGGGCGCGGTGTAGACCCCGGCATAGACCTTGATGCGGTCACGCACCTCGCCGCCGAGCAACTTGTAAACCGGCACGTTCGCCGCCTTGGCCGCCAGATCCCACAGGCAATGATCGAGCGCGGAGATCGCGGCAAGGCCGAGTGCGCCCGGCGGGAAGCGGCTTTGCTGGATCAGCAGATTGACCAGATATTCCACGCGCGTCGGATCCTGTCCGGAGAGAAATCCGTAGAGATAATCGAGCAGCGGCGGCAGCGCCTTGTCGGGGCCGTGATTGTAGCATTCGCCCCAGCCGGTCAGCCCGTCGTCGGTATCGAGCGCGACGATCACGCGCGGACGGTCCTTGTCGCGGGTCATGAAAACCCGCATGCGGTCGATCTTCATCATTCTGTCCTTCTAGCGATTGAAATAGCTGCGGCACGCCACGCGCGTCTGCACGTAGACATGTTCGTTGTCGGTTCCTGGATTATGGGCGCCCGCGGCTTGCGGCACCGAGACATTGCCGCCGCTCGGGAAGCGGGCGACGAATTCATCGTCGATATCGCAGCCCAGCCGTTGTTCGGGAGCCCAATTCGAGGGATCGGGCTGGCCGACATGCATGAGAAACGTGCGGATTCCAGTGATTTTCATCTCTGAGAACTTCCATTCTTCAGACTGTCTGGCTTCAGACTATCAGGCGCGACGTAGCGGAAGCGCCTCGAATGATCGCGGTCGCGCGGGTCGGGGCGCGGGATCGCCGAGATGAGCGCCTGCGTATAGGCGTGCTCGGGCGTATTGCAGACCTTCTCCGCGTCACCGATTTCGACGAGCTGGCCTTTGTACATGACGCCAACACGGTCGCACATGTAGCGAATGACGCCGATGTCATGGCTGATGAAGATATAGGCG
Organism: Rhizobium sophoriradicis; assembly: GCF_003939025.1. Lineage (GTDB taxonomy): Bacteria > Pseudomonadota > Alphaproteobacteria > Rhizobiales > Rhizobiaceae > Rhizobium > Rhizobium sophoriradicis. Next base: position 329,881 of record NZ_RQIH01000008.1, on the reverse strand, counting down.
AGACCAAGTTCATCCTGCAGGCGCATCAGCAGATCGAGCACCTGTGAGCGCACCGAGACATCGAGCGCCGAGGTCGCCTCGTCGGCGACGATGACACGCGGATTGAGCGTGATGGCGCGGGCAATGCCGATGCGCTGGCGCTGGCCGCCGGAGAAAGCGTGCGGGTAGCGTTCGCGCGCCCTCGGATCGAGGCCGACCTGCTCCATGAGATGAGAGACGCGCTCGTCCAGCGCCCGCCCCTTTGCAACGCCATTGACCAGCAACGGCTCGCCGATGATCTGGGAAACGGTCATACGTGGGTTGAGGGAGCCGAACGGATCCTGAAACACCATGCGCAATTCGCGCCGTGCAGCAGCCAACGTCGGGCCCTTTGCCGTTGCCAGATCGATGACCTCGCCGCCGGCGCGGCGGTAGAGGATTTCGCCGGCAGTCGGGTCGAGCAGCCGCATGATCGAACGGCCCATCGTCGTCTTGCCGGATCCGCTCTCGCCGACAATGCCGAGCGTTTCGCCCGGCAGAAGCGAAATGGAGACATCGTCCAGCGCTTTCAAATCACCGAAATTCATCGACAGATTGCGCAGTTCGAGGATCGGCGCCGCCGTCCTGTCGAGCGGTGCGCGCGCCAACCGGATTTCGGCCTTCTGCTCCAGCTTCAGCACCGAGCCGATCAGCATGCGGGTATAGTCGTCTTTCGGCGCATGAAAGATCTGCTCGACCGGTCCATATTCCTTCGCCACACCGTTGTGCATGACGAGCACGTCGTCGGCGATCTGCGCCACGACGCCCATATCATGCGTGATGAAGAGAACGGCCATGCCTTTGGCCTTCTGCAGCCGGGCGATCAGGTCGAGGATTTCGGCCTGCGTCGTCACGTCGAGCGCCGTAGTCGGCTCGTCGGCGATCAGAAGCTGCGGTTTGCAGGCAAGCGCCATGGCGATCATCGCACGCTGGCGCATGCCGCCGGAATATTGGAAAGCATAGCGATCCAGCGCTTTTTCCGGTGACGGAATTTCGACCTGTTTGAGCAGCGATATCGCTTCCGCGCGCGCCTCGGCCTTGCTCATCCTGGTGTGCAGACGAAGCGCCTCGACGATCTGGTTGCCGACCGTGTGGATCGGCGACAGCGACGACATCGGCTCCTGAAAGATCATGGCGATGTCCCGGCCGCGGATCGCCCGGATCTGGCGCCCGCGCGGATTGAGACTGGTCAAATCGGTAGAGCCGCCGTTCTGATCGTTCAGCACGATCGATCCGGCAGCAATGCGACCGGGCGCATCGACGATCTGCAGAATCGAACGCGCCGTGACCGACTTGCCGGATCCGCTTTCGCCGACGACACAGAGCGTCTTGCCCTGTTCGATCGAGAAAGAAAGATCGTTGACGGCGCGAAAAACACCGGTGCGCAGCGGGAACTCGACGGTCAGGTTTTTCACCTGGAGCAGCGGTTTGCCGGCAATGGAAACGATATCGGTCATGCCGGCCTCATTTGTTGTAGGGATCGGCCGCATCGCGCAGGCCGTCGCCGAGAAGGTTGAGCGCCATCACGGCGATCACGACGGCGCAGCCGGGCATGAACAGCCAGGGTGCGGTGGCGATCGAGCGAATGTTCTGGGCTTCGCGCAGAAGCACGCCCCAGGAGATGGTCGGCGGCTGCAACCCGAGCCCCAGGAAGGAGAGAGAGGTTTCGGCAAGGATCATCGCCGGCACCGCAAGCGTGATCGATGCTATGATGTGGCTGGCAAAGCTCGGCAGCATGTGGCGAAAAATAATGCGTCTTTCACGCACGCCGTCGAGCCTCGCGGCAGCAACGAATTCCTCGGTGCGCAAGGACAGGAACCGGCCGCGAACGACGCGGGCGAGCTGCGCCCAGCCGGTCAGCGACAGAATGATTGTGATCATCATATATTGCAGTGTTGCCGGCCAATCCTGCGGCAGGGCCGCGGCCATGGCGAGCCAGATCGGGATCGTCGGCAGAGACAGCACGAAATCGATCACGCGCTGCATGAAGAAATCGATGCGGCCGCCATAATATCCTGAGATGCCGCCGATGACGATGCCGAGCATCAACGACAGGAAGACGCCGACAAGGCCGATCGACAGCGAGACCTGCGAACCCTGCACCGTCCGGCTGAAGACATCGCGCCCCAGCCGGTCGGCGCCGAAGAGGAGCAGTGGCGTGGTCTTGTCGGGTGAGGCGATCAGATGGATGTTGCTATTGAACAGGCCAAATACCGAATATTCGTAGCCGCGCCCGAAGAACTGCACGTCGACACGCTTCGTCGTGTCTTCCTTGAAGATGGCCGCCAGGGTTTCCGGATCGCGGGTCAGCTTCATCGGATAATAATGCGGGCCGAAGGAGAACCCGTTCTCGGTATCGATCAGATGCAATTTCTGCGGCGGATGAAAGGTCGCCCGCGCATTTTGCAGATTCGGATCGTTGATGGCGAAGAAGCCGGGAACCAGGGCAACGAAATACATCAGCACGGTGACGACGAGCGCCACCATGGCCAGCCGATGCCGGCGGAAAGCCCACCAGATCAGCTGCCACTGCGATGCGACGGCGGCGCGGTCCGGCTGCAGATTTGTAACGGTGATGTCGGCCATGTGAGGCTCCTATTCCAACCGGATGCGGGGATCGACCAGCGCAAGCAGGATGTCGCTGATCAGGGAGCCTATCAGCGTCAGGGCGCAGATCAGCAGAACGAAGGCGCCCGCCAGATACATGTCCTGAGCCATCAGCGCCTGCAGCAGCAGGGGTGCTGCCGTCGGCAGATTGAGGACGATGGCGACGACGACCGAGCCGGAGATGAGATTGGGCAGCAGCCAGGCAATCGTCGAGATGAACGGATTGAGCGCGATCATCAATGGGTATTTCATCAGCAGCCGGAACTCGGAGAGTCCCTTTGCCCGCGCCGTCGTCACGTAAGGCTTCGGCAGTTCGTCGAGCATGTTGGCGCGCATGACGCGGATGAGGCTCGCCGTCGACGAGACGGCAAGAATGATGACGGGAAGCCAGAGATGCGAGAAGAGATCGACCATCTTGGCTAAGCTCCAGGGGGCGTTCTCGTATTGAGGCGAAAACAGCCCGCCGACATCCTGGCCGAATTCGACCGCCGCGATATACATCAGCACCAGCGCCAGCAGGAAGGAGGGAACGGCCAGACCGAAAAAGGTGAAGGCGGTGAAGAAATAGTCGCCGATCGAATATTTGCGTACGGCGGAAAACACGCCGATCGGCAGCGCGATCGCCCAGGTGGCGATCAACGTCGAAAGAGCCAGGACGAGGGTCAGCGCCATGCGCTCCCAGATCAGGTCGGAGACCGGCTGCTGCCATTCGAAGGAGATGCCGAAATCGCCGCGCGAGAGGATGCCCCACATCCACTTGAAATATTGGATTAGCATCGGATCATCGAGGCCGAAGCGCTCACGCAATTGCGCCGCCGTGTTCTGGTCGACGATCTCGTTGGAGGCTGCCAGCGTCGCGATATATGTGGTGACATAGTCGCCCGGCGGCAGCTGGATCAGCACGAAAGCCAGGAAGCTGACGGCAAAGAGCGATGGAATCATCCATAGCAAACGTTTGGCGATAAAGACCAGCATGAGGCGCCTCTTGCATTGAACACCGCCCTTCGGGCCTTGCCGGCTGTCGCGGCCGGCAAGGCGTCTCGGAGGACGAACCGAAAGAAAGCGCCGTGCCGTCGGTACGGCGCTCGATCAAAATCAGCTCGTGAAGGTGAATTGCTGCGGCATCGCCGGCCCCGGATTGGGCCAAGACCAGCTGTCCGGCTCCTTCTCGGGAACATTGCGCAGATTGTTGCGGATGATGCCGAAGCCGCCGACGGCGAGGCAGAGGCCGACGGTCTCGAATTCCTCCGCCGCGATATCGAAGATCTGCTTCATGATCGCGCCGCGCTTGTCGAGATCGGCCGTGGAACGCGCCTCGTCGAACAGCTTCATGCGCTTCTTCTGGCTTTCCGGCGGTTCCTCGCCGCGCGCACCGTTGGACGTGTACCAGAGCGTCCAAGGAATGGCGTAGCGCGAGCCCTGCGGATGGAAGGCGAAAAAGTCACGCGGGTCGAGCATCGGATCGAGACCGCCAGGACCCGGCCACACCGCCGCATCATGGGCATTGTCGTCGCCGCGGGTGTAATAGAGCGCCCGCTCGATCGTGTTGACCTTCATGTCGATACCGATCTGAGCCCAATGCGTCTTGACCAGTTCCAGCGCATCGACGAGGTCGGGATAGAGCGTCGGAATGACGTCGATCGAGAAGAATACCTTCTGGCCATCGGGCCGGAGGCGAAAACCGTCGCCGCCCTTCTTGTAGCCGGCTTCATCGAGCATCGCGCCGGCCTTGTCGGCGTCATATTCGGTGAACTGGCGCGCATATTTCTCGTTGTACCAGGGATGGGTCGGACGCGGCCCGGCCTGGTAGGGTTCGCTCTGTCCGAAATAGACGATGTCGATCAGTTCCGGCCGATTGATGCCGATCGACAGCGCTTGCCGGAACGACTTGTCGGCAAACATCTTGCGCATGGCAGGATCTTTGTGGGTGATGTTGAAGTAGATCTGGCACTGTTGCGCGGCTGACGGCACGAGCGTCAGCAGGCGGTAGTCGCCTTTCTGCATATTCTGCGATAGCGTCGGCTTGTTGGCGAGCACGCTGATGTGGCGCTCCTGGATGTCGATCTTGCCGGAGATGACGTTCAGCATCAGCGATTCGACGTCCTGCGAAATGCCGAAGTTGACCTCGTCGATATAGGGAAGCTGGTTGCCTGCGGTATCGACCTGCCAGAAATAGGGGTTGCGGGTCATGACGACGCGGGTCGCACCCCCGACATAAGGCTCCTGGACGACCCAGGGATCGAGCGTCGGCTTGTCGACATTGCCCCAGCGCGTCGGAATTTCGATGTCGCCGCAGCGGCTGCGGAACAGTTCCGTCCAGCTGGTGACCCCCGCCTTCTTCACATCGGCCTCGAGGTTGGGATTATATTTCGGCAGGAACTGGCTGCAGTAATGCTTCGGGAAGAGCGTCGGATGCTGGCCGAGCGGCGTGGCAAGATTTTCCAGATAAAGCGCGTTGGCCGCTGCAAAGGTGAACTTCACCGTGTAATCGTCGATTTTCTCGACGGTGACCGGCTTGCCGGCGACGGCAAGCTGCGCCGGCGTGGCGCTGTAGAGCTCGGTATTCTTGACGCAGTCTTCGATCGCAAAAACGATGTCGTCGGCCGTGAAGGGATGGCCGTCGGACCAGCGCACGCCTTCGATCAGATGGAAGGTGAACTGGGTGGCGTCGTCGCTGACCTCCCAGCCTTCGGCCAGGTTCGGCTGGACGGCGGTGAATTCCAGGTTCCAGCGCACGAGGCTCTGGTTGCCGACCATGCGCAGGATGCCGTTGTGATCCGATGAACCGCGCAGGCCGCGCCGCAGCGTACCGCCATAGGTGCCGACCTTTTCGAACGGCGTCACCACCATCGGCTTTTTCGGCAGGCGCTCGGCGAGCGGCGGCAGTTTTCCGTCCTTGACGAGCTGCGCCAAAGCCGGCGCTTCACCTCCCGCCGCAAAAGCGCGACCGGCGATGGACAGTGCCGCAGCGCCGGCCATGCCGCCGAGAACGGCGCGGCGGGTGACACCGCGAGACAGAATTTCATTGGGCATCGATTCCTCCCCTTTTATGCCGGAACAGGCTTGTCCCGCTTGGCACGGCAGGCTCCCGACCTGCCGTTTCGCGCCCTCCTCGGCGCTGGGAGGAAACCATAGACACGTTCCCAGATGATTACAAGAGTTGACAGATAATTACAGATTCTGTAGCGATGCAGCATCAAACCTGGCGCCAAAGCCGTTGGGACGAGCCTTGGGGAGAAAAAACGGCTGATCTGTCAGATGCTGTCCAGTAGCCACACCGTGGCTGCGACAGCACGGCGCCATCCCGGCGCATGATCGAGCAGGCACATTCGGCTTCTACTCGCCGGCCAGGAAGGCGGCGGCTGAAATTGCCGCGGGGGCGGGAGAGAAAAGGACGATAATGACATTCGCAGTCGATGCCGTTTCCAACAGAGGCGCAACGCGCTTCAGCGACATCATTTACGAGAAGATCGTAGGGATGATCGCGGACGGCAAGTTTCCGGTAAATGAGCGGCTGCCGTCGGAGACGAAGCTCGCCACCGATTTCGGCGCGTCGAGGCCCGTGGTGCGCGAGGCGCTGGAGCGGCTCAGAACCGACGGCCTCATCGTCTCGCGCAAGGGGTCCGGCTCCTATGTCCGGCAGCGGCCGGACTCGTCGATGCTGAAAATGGTTCCGGTCGGCTCGCTCGCCGACGTGCAGCGCTTCTTCGAATTCCGCGCTGGGCTCGAGGCAGAGGCCGCGGAGCTGGCCGCGCGGAACTGGCAGCCGGCCGACAAGGAGCGGATCACGGCGGCCCTGGTCGCGATCGAGCAATGCCTGAAGAATGGCGAACTCGGCGCCGAGGAGGACCAAGCCCTCCACGACGCGATCGCCATGGCGACAGGCAACCAGTTTCACATCACCGTGCGCGAATGGTTCCGGCCGCATTTCGCCATCGGCCATTCGGTGACGCGAAGCCTCAGCCTGAAGCGCACGCCGGAGCAGATCCGCAGCGTGCAGGACGAGCACGCGGTGATCGTGGAGGCGATCTTCGCGCGGCAGGAAGCCGAAGCCCACGATGCGATGAAGAGACACATACTGAATGCGCGCGCCCGCATGTTCCAGGGGGTTTGAGCGATGATGGAAGGAAGAACGATGAGACGGGTTGCTGTGACAGGTGCTGCCGGACGCGTCGGGGCGCTGCTTCGCCCGTTCCTTCGCCAGCACGCAGAGCACTTGCGTCTGATCGACATTCATGAGCCCGCCGAGCTGGCTGAAAACGAAGATTTCGTGCGCGCCGATCTCTCGCAGCTCGACGAGGCGACGGCGGCCCTCAGAGAGGTCGATGGCGTCGTTCATCTTGCTGGCATCGCCAGCGGCGTCGACATGAATGCCATTCTTCAGGCCAATGTGCTCGGGACCTACAATCTCTACGAGGCCGCCCGGATCAACAAGGTCGGGCGGATGGTCTACGCCTCGAGCAACCACGCGACGGGCTTTTATCCGCGTGGCGAAGTCATATCGCCGCTTGATCCGATGCGGCCGGACAGTCCCTACGGATTGTCCAAATGCTGGGGCGAGCTGGTGGCGGGGCTCTACTACGACACTTCGGGCATCCGTTCTCTTTCCATTCGCATCGGCAATGCCGGCAGCTATCCGAACAGCGAGCGATCGATCGCGATCTGGATCAGCGCCCGGGATCTCGCGCAGCTGGTGCAGATCGGGCTCACCCATCCGTCGATCGCCGCGACTGTGGTCTATGGCGTCTCCGATACGGACGAGAAATGGTGGAACAACGATCTGGCAAGGCGGCTCGGCTACCAGCCTCAAGACCGGCCCCGCGATCACGCCCATATCGAGGGCGGAGCCGAGGGACGGGTCGCCCGCGCCTTCCAGGGCGGCGGTTTCTGCGAGTTCAACCATGACGGCAACATCCGCATGCGCGATGCCGAGGGTCTCATCAAAGACCTGGAGACGGCACCGTGACGGCGCCCCGCATCATTGAGCCGAAGATCCGTTCGGTGCTGCAGCAGCCACTGACGGTCGGTGAATCGCCCGTATGGGACGAGGAGACTGGTACTCTCTGGCTTGTCGACATCCTGGCGCCGGCAGTGCTGCGGCTTTCCCCGGAAGGCGCGGTCGACCGCTTCGCAATGCCGGCGGCGGTCGGCTGCCTCGGGCTTTGCCGTGACAGCAGGATAGTCGTCGGTCTTCAGACGGGCGTCCACCTCTTCGATCCCGCCTCGGGCGATATCGAGTTTCTTTGCGATCCGGTCGGGCGTCACGTCAACGGCCGCCTCAACGACGGCAAGGTCGGCCCGGAAGGACACTTCTGGGTCGGCTCGATCAGCGAAGCCAAGCCACAGGTAAATGACGCCGCGCTTTTTCGCGTGGGAGCCGACGGCAGCGCGCGCGCCGTCGCAACTGGTCTAACGAGTTCCAACGGCCTCGCCTGGTCGCCGGACGGCCGGCGCATGTATCACTCCGACAGCCGGCAATGTTTCCTGCAGGCCTTCGATTTCAATCCCGGGACGGGTGAACTCGGCGAAGGACGCCGCCTTCGCAGCTTCACCGAAGAACAGGGACGGCCTGATGGCGCGACGACCGATCGCGACGGGTTTTACTGGAGCGCCGGCGTTTCCGCCGGCCGCCTCAACAGAATATCTCCCGAAGGCGAGATCGTCGAAATCTACATTCTGCCGGTCGCAGCACCGACAATGCCGTGTTTCGGAGGGCCTGATTTCAGCACCCTCTACGTCACGAGCCTGTCGACCGACCGGACCGGCCGTTTCGAGGCGGGCACGGTCATCGCCTTCGACGTGGATGCGGAGGGGCTGCCGCCTTTCCGCTTCGGCAAACAGTCATTTTGATGGAAAGCGAGCGGGGTAGAAAAATGAGCATCGCGATCATGCGCAAGGCGCTTACGGGCGTGTCGGGCGTGCCAGTCACGGCTTATGACGGTGGGGGCGAAGTTGAACCCCGAATTACGGCGAAGGTTTATGCGCGGGTGGCTGCGGCGGGCATTCACAACATCGTCGCAGCCGGCAATACCGGGGAATTCTATGCCCTGACGCCGCAGGAGATCCGGATCGTCCACGAAGCGGCGGTTGCAGGCGTCGACGGCCGCGCGCCGGTGACGGCGGCGGTTGGCCGCTCGCTGCGCGAAGCGATCGGCATGGCCAAGGATGCGGCGGCGATCGGCGCATCGGCCGTCATGTCGCATCAGCCCGTCGATCCTTTCGCGGCTCCTTCGGCTCAGATCGATTATTTCTGCAACCTCGCCGATGTGTCGGCCCTGCCGCTCGTCGCCTATGTCAGGGCCGAGGGTTTCACCGTCGCCGAAATCGTCCGCCTTGCCAATCACGGTAATATTGCCGGCATCAAATTCGCCACGACCGATCTGATGCTGCTGTCGCGCGCGATTCCCGCCGCCGACCCGAACGGTGCGCTGTTCGTCTGCGGCCTGGCGGAAAGCTGGGCGCCGACCTTCACCGCAGCCGGCGCGCGTGGCTTCACGTCAGGCCTCGTCAACGTCGCACCGAAGCTTTCGCTCGCCGTCCACGACGCACTTGAGAGGGGCGATTTCGCCGCAGCAAGAGCAATCGTCGGCAAGCTCGAACCCTTCGAGCGGATGCGAACCAAATTTCGCAACGGCGCAAACGTGACGGTCGTCAAAGAAGCCGTCACCTATTCCGGCCTCGATGTCGGGCCGGTGCGTGTGCCGGGATTGCCGCAGCTCGATCAACATGATCGCCAGGAGCTGCATCGCCTGCTTCGAGGCTGGGAGGCCGAGGGCGACATTCAAACGCAACCGGACCGGCAGGCCGTGAAGGCTGCCGGCTGAGTTCGAACATCTTCTGCAAGCAACAGGCGCGGGATGGCGCCATGAGATTGGGAGGTCTTGAGATGCTGAAACAGCTATTGACGACGATCGCAGTTACCGGAGCCCTGATGGCGGCGCAGCCGAGCGTGGCGGCATCGCCGCGCAACATGCTGGTCATCGGAACGAATCTGACCGGTATCCGGACGCTCGATCCGGCCCAGAACAACGCCCGCACGGTGTCCGAGCTGATCTCGAATCTTTACGACAACCTCGTGCAACTCTCGCCCGACGACCTCAAGACGCTGAAGCCGATGCTTGCGACGAAATGGGAGGTTTCGGCCGACGGCAAGATCATCACGCTGACCCTGCGCGACGATGCGGTCTTCCAGAGCGGCAACAAGGTGACCGCCGAGGATGCTGCCTGGTCGATCCAGCGCGTCATCAAGATGGGCCAGGTCGGCTCCACCGATATCGCTCTCTGGGGTTTTACTTCAGACAACGTCGAAAAGCTCGTTCGCGCCAAAGATGAGCATACGCTGGAGATCGAGTTGCCGCAGGCCGTCAACACCGACCTCGTGCTCTATTCGCTGGCCGGCTCGTCGATCGGCATCGTCGACAAGAAAACGGTCCTGTCGCATGAGGCGAACGGCGATTTCGGCGGCGCCTGGCTTTCGGCCAATTCCGCCGGCAGCGGCCCGTTCAGGCTGGCGCAATGGCGTCCGAACGATGTGGCGATCTTCAATGCGCAGCCGAAATATTGGGGCGGCAAGCCGGCCATGGCGCGCGTCGTCGCCCGCCACATCCCGGAATCCGGCAATCTCCGGCTCCAGCTCGAGGCCGGCGACGTCGATGTCGGCCAGTATGTGGCAAGCGGCGATCTCGATGCGCTCGCCAGCAACAAGGACGTGATGATCGAAAACGTTCCGGGGCTCGGGTTCTACTACATCGCCCTCAACCAGAAAGACCCCGATCTGCAGAAGCCGAAGGTTCGCGAGGCATTCCAGCATGCCTTCGACTGGAAGGCGATCTCCGGCAACATCATGCGTTATACCGGCTTTCCCTGGCAGTCGATGATCCCGCGCGGCATGATTGGCGCGCCCGAGGAGGCGGCCGTTCGTTATGATTACGACCCCGCCAAGGCCAAGGCGCTGCTGGCGGAGGCAGGGTATCCCAACGGCCTGAAGAAGGTGCTCAATCCCTCGGGAGCCCCAACCCTGCCCTTCGCGGAGGCGCTGCAGGCGAGTGCGCGCGCCGCCGGTTTCGATCTCGACCTGGTGCCCGGCGAGTTCACGCCCGCCTTCCGCGAGCGCAAATTCGAGGTGCTGCTCGGCAATTCCGGCGCCCGCCTGCCGGATCCCTTCGCTGTCGCCACGCAATATGCCTTCAACCCCGACAATAGCGACGAGGCGCGCCTCGGCAGCTACTATCTCTGGCGTACGGGCATGAAGGTGGACGAGCTCAACACGCTCATCGACCAGTCGATGCGGGAGCGCGACACCGAAAAGCGCACCGACATCTTCAAGAAGATGGACGGCATCTATGCCGGCATGGCTTCGCCGCTCGTCATCTTCTTCCAGCGAACCGACCCCTATGTCATGCGCGCCAACGTGAAGAATTATCACGGGCATACGACCTGGTCGACGCGCTGGCATGATGTGACCAAGGAGTAGAGCGCGTGGCGAGCGCCGATCTGACATCGAAGCGGGAGGGCCGGCAACCGGCAGGGAGCGGGTTCACCGATGCGGCTCCGCATCCGCTGCTGAGTCTGCTGCGGCGGCTGGCGGGACGCGTGGTGGCCGTTGTGACGACGCTGCTCGGCCTGCTCTTTCTGACCTTCTCGATGGGCCGCCTGCTGCCTGCCGACCCGGTGCTTGCTATCACCGGGGCGGAGGTCAGCAAGGAGGTTTACGACCGCGTCTATAACGAGCTCGGCCTCGGGCAGCCGATCTGGATGCAGTTCCTCTCCTATGTCGGGAAGATCGCCACCGGCGATCTCGGCATGTCGGCGACGACAGGCCAGCCGATCCTGACCGATCTGATGACGATCTTTCCGGCAACCATCGAGCTTGCCATCATCGCGATGATCATCGGAGCGATCGTCGGCATTCCCTTGGGCATCACCGCTGCGGTCCGGCGTGGGACGATCATCGACCATATCGCCCGCATCGTCGCCCTTGCCGGCCATTCCATTCCGATCTTCTGGACCGGCCTGATGGCGCTCTTCATCTTCTACGCCAAGCTGAAGCTCGTCGGCGCATCGGGCCGGGTCGACGTCTTCTACGAAGGCCTCGTCACGCCGATGACCGGTTTTCTCTTGATCGATGCGGCGATTGAGGGCCAATGGGACGTGTTTTACAATGCGCTCGGCCACATCATCTTGCCGGCGGCAATCCTCGGCTATTACTCCGTCGCCTATATCAGCCGCATGTCGCGAAGCTTCATGCTGGAACAGCTCAGCCAGGAATATATCATCACCGCCCGGGCAAAGGGGCTCGGCACCCGCAAGGTCGTCTGGCGCCATGCCTTCCGCAATATCCGCGTGCAGCTCCTGACGATCCTGGCGCTGACCTTCGGCGGCCTGCTCGAAGGCGCGGTGCTGATCGAGACGGTTTTCGGCTGGCCGGGGCTTGGCCAATACCTCACCCGCGGGCTGCAGATGAACGACATGAACGTCGTGATGGGCTCGGTGCTGACGATCGGCGCCGTCTTCCTGACCATCAACATCCTGTCTGACGTCCTCTATCGCATCCTTGATCCGAGAACACGGTGACGCCATGACGATCTCTACCGAAGACGCAGAGACCACCCATGCCGGCGGCTTTCGCAACTGGCTGCACGCGCCCGAGCCTCAGGGCTGGTTCCAGTCGTCGGCGCAGCAGATCCATCAGGGCTGGCAGAAATTCAGCCTGCATCCGCTCGGGCTCGCTGGCCTCGTCATCATCGTGCTGCTGATCGTCGTGGCGACAGCCGCTCCCCTGCTGACGAGCTACGATCCGATCGTTCAGGACATGGCAGGGCGGCTTGCGCCGCCTTCCGCCGAACATTGGCTCGGCACCGACAATTTCGGCCGCGACGTCTTTGCGCGGGTGATCTACGGCGCCCGCACGACGCTCTACATCATCATGCTGGTCACGATCATCGTCGCGCCGCTCGGCCTGCTGATCGGCACCTTTTCGGGCTATTTCGGCGGAATCGTCGACGAAATCCTGATGCGCATCACCGATATCTTCCTCTCCTTCCCCGGGCTGGTGCTGGCGCTCGGCTTTGCCGCCGCTCTCGGGCCCGGCATCACCAATGCGATCATCGCCATTTCGCTGACGGCCTGGCCGCCAATCGCGCGACTGGCGCGCGCCGAAACGCTCAGCCTGCGCAAGGCCGATTATATCGCCGCCGTGCGCCTGCAGGGCGCAACGTCGATCGCCATCATCACACGCCACATCCTGCCGATGTGCATTCCCTCGGTGATCGTGCGCGTCACGCTCAACATGGCCGGCATCATCATCACCGCTGCCGGTCTCGGCTTTCTCGGCCTCGGCGCACAGCCGCCATGGCCGGAATGGGGTTCGATGGCCGCCAGCGGCCGCGAATTCATGCTCGATAGCCCCTGGGTGATCGCCGCGCCCGGCATCGCCATCGCCCTCGTCAGCCTCGCCTTCAATCTCGTCGGCGATACGCTGCGCGACGTACTCGACCCGAGAGGTTCGGAATGACGCAGCCCCTGATCGACATCCGCAATCTCGAAATCGCCTATGGCGGCGGCCACATGCGCGCGGTGCGCGGCGTGAGCTTTGCGCTCGGCCAGGAAAAGCTCGGCATCGTCGGCGAATCCGGATCGGGCAAATCCACAGTCGGCCGGGCAATCATGAAACTGCTGCCGCCGACAGCACAGGTCAGCGCCGAGCGAATGCGCTTCCGAGATGTGGATCTCCTCAAGGCGAATGAGCGGACGATGATGACGATCCGCGGGCGGCGGATCGGCCTCATCCTGCAGGACCCGAAATATTCGCTCAATCCTGTCATGCGGATCGGTGAGCAGATCGCCGAGACCTACCGCTTCCATCATCCCAAGGTGAGCGCGAAAAAGACCTACGCCCAGGCGCTCGACATGCTCGAAGCCGTGCGGATCCGCGATCCCGAGCGCGTTGCCCGCCTCTATCCGCACGAAATATCCGGCGGGATGGGCCAGCGCGTGATGATCGCCATGATGCTGATTGCCGAACCAGAGGTGCTGATCGCCGACGAGCCGACCTCCGCGCTTGACGTAACCGTAAGGCTCGAGATCCTGGCACTGCTCGACGAACTCGTTTCAAGCCGCAATCTCGGCCTGATCTTCATCAGCCACGACCTCAACCTCATCCGCAATTTCTGCGACCGCGTGCTCATCATGTATGCCGGCCGCGTCGTGGAAATGCTGGAGGCGCGCGATCTCGACAAGGCGAGGCACCCGTATACGCAGGGCTTGCTCGCCTCGCTGCCGACGATCGAGGATCCGCCCGCCCGGCTGCCGATCCTGAAGCGCGATCCCGCGTGGCTGAATGACTTCGCGGAGGCGCCACGATGATCCGGATCGACAATCTCACCATCCGCTTCGGGCACGGCCAGCGGCCTGTCGTCAAGGATGTGAACCTCGCCATCGAGAACGGCACGGCCTTCGGCTTGGTAGGCGAATCCGGCTGCGGCAAGTCCACGGTTCTCCGGGCGCTTTCCGGCCTCAACGCCAACTATGACGGCCGGATCGCCCTCAACGGCGAGACGCTGGAGCAGCAGCGCGGCCGGCCGTTCTATCGGCGGGTGCAGATGGTGTTCCAGGACCCTTATGGCTCGCTTCATCCGCGCAAGACCATCCGCTCGCAGCTGCAGGAGCCGCTGCGCAACCAGGGCTTGGACCGAAACTCCGTCGATGCGAACGCCGTGCTGCGATCGGTCGGCCTCGATCCGGCGCTCAGCTACCGGTTTCCGCATCAGCTCTCCGGCGGGCAGCGGCAGCGTGTGGCGATCGCCCGTGCCCTGATGCTGAACCCTGATGTCCTGCTTCTCGACGAGCCGACGTCGGCGCTCGATGTGTCGGTCCAAGCCGAGATCCTCAATCTGCTGCAGGACCTGCGCAGGGAGCGCGGCCTCACCTATCTCCTCGTCAGCCACGATCTCGCTGTCGTCTCCCACATGTGCAGCCGCGTCGCCATCATGGAAGCGGGCGAGATCGTCGAACAGGTCGATATAGAGGCCTTGCGAAGAGGCGCGGTCGAACATCCCTATTCGCAACGCCTGCTGCGGGCGAGCCGGATGTATGGCAGGGGTTAGCTCCCCCTCCAGCCAAGAGAAGGCTTGACCGCTTCGCTCGGCGATGACCGCCAGCGGTTCAGCCTTGGCATGCTCTTTCCACGCCGGCCGACCGCCGTCTGTACACAAGTGAACACTTGACATCGGCCTTGTTAAGGCCGAAGCCGCATTCGGCCGCGCATGCGCGGCCATTTTTGTGAGGATTCGGGAATGAAGACCAAGACGGCCGTCGCCAATACAGGAAACCTGATCATGACGGGCGTCGTACTGATGCTGCTCGGCGATTTGCTGTTTGCGCTGAACGATGCAATGGGCAAGTGGTTGATGTCCAGCTTTGCCGTCGGCCAGGTGCTGGTGATCCGCTCGCTCGGCGCTTTCATCGTGCTCGGACCGATGATCGCACGGCAAGGGCCGAGGGCCTTGTTCCGCGTCGAGCAGAAGGGCCTGCAGTTCATGCGGGTGGCCATGGCGACCGGCGATGTCGCCCTGTTCTATGCCGCCGTCGCCTATTTGCCGCTCGCAGACGTCATGACCTTCTATATGGCGGGGCCGATCTACATAGCGGCACTCTCGCATTTCTTTCTCGGAGAAAAGATCGGCTGGCGCCGGTGGCTCGCCGTTCTGATCGGCTTCGCAGGCGTCGTCATTGCGCTGCGCCCGTCGACGGCGATGCTATCGCTTCCGTCCTTCTTCGGCCTTGCGGGCAGCTTCTGCTTTGCCCTGTCGCTGGTCATGAGCCGCTATCTGCGCTCGACCAGCGACACGACGCTGGTAACCTGGCAGACGGTCGCCGCCCTTGTCACCGGCATCGGCCTAAGCATCGGCCACTGGCAGCCGGCAACACCGGTCGATTGGTCGGGCATGCTGCTGCTTGGGATCGTCGCCACCTGCGCGCATCTGCTCATCACCCGCTCGCTGAAGCTCGCACCGGCATCGCTGCTGGCGCCGTTGCAATATACGCTGCTGCTCTGGGCGATCGTGCTCGGCTACATCTTCTTCAACGATATTCCCGACATGCAGATCGTCATCGGCGCCGCCATCATCGTCTTTGCCGGGCTCTTCATCTTCCACCGGAAGAATTTGAAAGAGACGGTGCCGGCCGAAGCCGTCCCGCCGGATGGGCACTAACCGTCAGTCTTTACCCGCCAGCGGGGCTTCCCAGCCGAAGACGCTGCGCCCGCCGAAATCGGCGGATTGACGGAACTCGCCTGCGATGATTTCCTTGAGGTCGGGGCCGGTCACATAACGTTCCATCTGCCGGGATTGCTCATCCAGGCGCTTCAGCGCCTGCAACTCCTCCTCCCGTCCAAGCTTGCCCTTCAGCACCGCCGATTTCATCACGCCGATCGTCTCGTCGTAAACCTTGAGCGGGACCGGGAACGGGTGGCGGTCCTTGCCGCCATGGGCGATCGAGAAGCGCGCCGGGTCGGAGAAACGACAGGGCGCACCGTGGACGACTTCCGCCACCATCGCCAGCGCCTTCACCGTGCGTGCGCCGACACCGGGAACGAGCAGCAGTTCCTGAAAATCAGCTGGCCCGCGATCGGCCGCCGCGGCGAGATTGCCATGCAGACGACGCATATTGACATCGCTCTCGCGGACATCGTGATGGGCGGGCATGATCAGGTGCGGCAGCATCGGCTGTTCGTCGACCGCGGGCTCAGGTTGCTCGGCGCGTTGCAGCGCGGCCGCCTCGCGGACGATCCTGTCGGGACCGAGGGTCGCCAGCAGATCGAGCTGCCCTTGCCGCGAGCGCTCGGCGCGCCTGTCGGCGAGATTGACGATCTCGCCCTGGCTCCGTCCCTCGATCGCCGCATGCGGTGAGTCGAGGAAACTCTCCAAGCCTTCGGATAGCCAATGATAGCGCCGGGCCTGCCGCCGGTCGCCATTCATGCCCTGCTGTACGACCACCCAATGACCATCGTCGGCGACGATGAAGCCGTGGAGATAAAGGTCGAACCCATCCTGAAGGGCGGCACTGTCGACCTTGGCGATCAGACGGCTGGTCGTCGCCAGCCCCTCCCCGTTAAGGCCGACGCGCTCGCCGATCGACACGAGCTCCTGCGGCGTCTTACGCGAGTGCTGGCCGCGTCCGCCGCAAACATGCAGGCCGAGTTCGCCGGCGCGCGGTTTCAGCCCGCGCTTCAAGGCGCCGAGAACGCTTGTGGTGATGCCGGACGAATGCCAGTCCATGCCCATGACCGCACCGAAGGACTGGAACCAGAAAGGGTGAGCGAGCCGGCGCAGAAACTCATCGCGGCCGTAGTGATGAACGATCGCCTCGGCGATCAGCGTGCCGAGCCGTGTCATCCGTTCGCCGAGCCAATGCGGCACACGTCCCCCGTGGAGGGGAAGATCAGCGCTGCCTGCTCTTTTTGACATTTCTTTTCCTTACATTTTCCATCGCCGGCTACGATCGGGAACTCGGGAAAGTCCCGGGCGTTTGCTTTCAGTCGAAAAGCCGAGGCAACCATGACCGCGTTAGAAACCATGCTCAATCAACCCTACCTGCTTAGAACAAAAGCGCAACAGCCAGGCGGCGGTGAAAAACAGGAACTCGAAGGCTACGCCGAAAAAGCGGCCTTCCTGATCAATGGCAACCAGTATTTCGCCGAGCTGGCGCGCACGCTGCGGCAGGCGCGGCGCAGTGTCTGGATCGTCGGGTGGGATTTCAATCCGGACATCCGGATGGAGCCCGAAAAATCCGACGAAACATTGGCAGACCTACTGCATGCCCTGGCGGCGGCAAATCCGGCACTTGAAATACGCATCCTCATCTGGGCGCTCGGGCCGATCTATTCGGACAAATCTCTGCAGGTGCTTCGCAAGAAAAACTTCCCGAGGAATGCCGGGATCGATCTGCGCTTCGATCTTCAAAACACGGTGCGCGGCTGCCACCATCAGAAACTCGTCTGTATCGACGACGCCGTCGCCTTCATCGGCGGCATGGACCTGACATCGCGGCGGTGGGATACGAGACGCCACCGGGCAAGGGAGGCATTGCGACGCGACCCCGAAGGCGTGTCCTACGATCCGCTGCATGACGTTCAGGCGATGGTCACCGGCGACGCGGCCAGGCTGATCGGCGATATCGCACGGCGGCGCTGGGAAAGGGCCACCGGCGAAAAGCATGGACCGCTTGCCGAGAGCTTCCCTTTCACATGGCCGCGCGATGTTGCCGTTTCGCTGAAGCAGATCCCCGTGAGCTTCGTGCTGACGGAGCCGGCGACCACTTTCCGCGCCGGAATCAGCGATGGCATCGCCTCGACTCTCGATATCATCGCCCGGGCACGGCGGCAGCTTTACATCGAAGCGCAATATCTTGCCTCCTTCCGCGTCGCTGACGCCCTCGCCGCGCGGCTGCAGGAGGAAGATGGCCCCGAGATCGTCGTCATCTGCACACGTCTTTCCCATGGCCTGATCGAAAAGCTCTTCATGGGCGGCAATCGCGACCGCGTCATCCGCCGCCTCAAGCGCGCCGATCGTGCCGACCGGTTCAGGGTCTATTTCCCCGTCGTGCCCGGGCCGCCAGTGCCCGGGGCGTCAGAGCCGAGGAAGGCCGACGGGGTGGAGGTGCTCATCCATTCCAAGCTGATCATTGCCGACGACGAACTGATCCGCATCGGCTCCTCCAATCTCAATAACCGTTCGGAGGGATTGGATTCGGAATGCGACATGCTTCTCGAGGCCGGCAATGACGAGCATCGCGGCGCAATCGCGGAACTGCGCCACCATCTGCTGGCCGAATATCTCGGAACGACCACGGAGACCTTTGCCGCAGCCTATGCGCAGAGCGGCTCGATCATCCAAGCAGTCGACAAGCTCAATGATGGGCCTCGGGGCTTGCGGGAATTTGCCGTCGATCTCTCGGGCAGTATTTCGCCGATCAGGGGCACCGCGCTCTTCGACCCGGCGCGGCCATTGGGGCTCCTAGATCGACTGGGCCTCGGCGCGCTCTTCCGTCTCCTGATCCGCCCCGCGTAACCGGCGCCGGAAGATCACTTCGCTGACGATGAGAAGCGTGGTGCCGAGCGCCAGCGGAATGAAGAAATAGGCGCAGCGGAATGCAATCAGCGCGCCGATCGATGCCTCCTGCGGCACGGCATAGGAGACGGTCGCCTCGAGTACGCCGAGACCGCCCGGGACATGCGTCGCCAGGATCGCGGAATTAGCGAGCACGTAGGCCGTAACCGACCTGAAGAAGGCAACGTCGCCGAAGACCGTGAGCATCTGGTGCAGGCAGGCGGACACCAGCGTGAAATTGATCGTCCCGACACCGACCTGGGCGACCGCGATCGAAAATCGCGGCAGCTGCAACGACCAGCGCCAGAGCCGCAGCCGGCGGCGGATAAAAAACGCCAGCCCGGCATAGACGACCGGCACGGCCAGCGCTAGCAGACCGAATAGCCGAGTGCTCGCTGGGTCGATGCGCAGCAGACGCGCGGCATCGCCGGGATTGACGATCAGGGCAAGGCCACCGAGTGTGATCAAGCCAAGGCCGACGGTGACGCCGCAGAACAGGATAATCTTCGCCACGTCCTCGGCCCTCAGGCCCCAGCGGGAATAGAAACGATAGCGGAAGGCGCCGCTGCTCAGCCCCGCAAATCCGATATTGTGGCCGAGCGAAAGGCTGATGAAGGAGGCGAGCACGATCTTCCGGTAAGGCAGGGATTTGCCGAGCGAGCGGATCGCCAGATAGTCGAAACAGCTCAGGCACAGATAGGATGCCGCCGCAAACAGAAGTGCTGTGCAAAAGGTCGCAAAGGGTATGCTGCGGACCGATTGAACGACCTGCTCCAGGCTGTACTGGCGGAAGATCCGATAGAGAAGAAAGCCCGCGATACAAAGGGCGGCAACGAGCAGTCCTTTCCAGATTACCTTTTTCAGACTCATCGATTGTCCGTTTTCGAAGTGCGAGCGCATGGCTCGATCATCTGGAACGATCAAAAGAGTTTTGTGTTCCCCACCGGAGTACGAGTCCTGTCTCTTGTGGGGAGACCAGCTTGAGCGGGTCTATGCCGGATAAATCGATCAAACTCCTGACCTATAACGTGCACAGCTGCATCGGCAACGACCGGAAGCTCGACCCCGGCCGCATCGCCTCGGTCATCGCCGAGGCTGGAGCCGATATCATCGCTCTGCAGGAGGTCGATGTTCTGAGACGGAGGACCGGCGGCGTCGATCAGGCACACCTCATCGCCTCGCTGCTGAAGATGCAGGCTCATTTTCATCCGGCGCTATCGGTTGCCGAAGAACAATATGGCGATGCGATCATCACGGCGCTGCCGACCGCTGCGGTCAAGGCCGGTCCGCTGCCATCGATCGGCGAACAGCGCGGCGCGCTTTCGGTCGAAGTCCTGGTCGGCGACAGGAAGCTGCTGGTCGTCAACACTCATCTCGGCCTTCGCGGGCGCGACCGCATCCGGCAGATGACGACGCTCTTGAATTCGGGCTGGCTGCGCGGCACCAAGGACGAACCTCTTCCCTGCATTCTCTGTGGCGATTTCAATGCCATTCCGTCATCGGCGACGTACCGGCTTGCCACGCGGTCATTGAAGGACGCCCTGCTTGGAGGCAAGGCCGCACCAAGAGCGACCTTTCCCTCCCGCTACCCGCTGATGCGCCTCGACCACATCTTCGTCACCGACGACCTGGTCGTCCAAAGAGCCACTGTCCTGCAAAATCGCCTGACGAGGGTCGCCTCGGACCATCTCCCTCTCTTTGCCGAAATCAGTTTCGCTTGAGGACACTTCTGCAACTGATCGATCAGTTCCCGCGGGAGGAAACGAACGGGCGTGGCGTAGCCGCTGCTTGGAGGGTCAGTGACGGCTGTAGAGCGGCGGCGTCACATCTTCGTCCGCGAGGTCGGGATAAAGCTGCCTGCGGGTGCGGGCGAGCGCTTCCGCCTCCCGGCGATTCCGCTCCAGCAGAATGGCGGTGACGTCCTTGTAGGGTCCACCGTCCGACAAGGCGACGCGGACGGTTCCACCCTGTGAGAGGAAGTCGCAGAACGACCGCATCGAGCGAAGACGCGTCGTGATCTCGACATAGCGGTCGTCATGTCCAGCCATGTTCATCTCCCTTCCAGACAGTAAGATGGCACAAACACTTCGGCGAGAAGATGGCGCTCTTTCAGCCTAGAACAGGATGCAGATTTTAGGCCCGGTCGGCCTAAAATCTGCATCCTGTTCTAAATTAAAGAGTTAGAGCATGATGTCGTCCGAAAACCGCTCACACTTTTCGGCATCATGCTCTGTCCTTCGGACATCAATTTCTGGCGAGCTTCCGGTTGATCGCGGCGGCGGCCAGGGGCAGCGCCGTAGTCGCCACAGTCCCGAGAGGCAATCGCCGGAGACCCCTGGTAACGACGAAGGCCGCCGCCATCGCGCCGGCCAGCTTGAGCCATGGCCGGTCACCGAGTTGCGCATGGGCGCTGGCATCGGCCCAGCGGGCATTTTCGGTCAAGACGGTTGCGGCCTGTCGCCTGATCACGTGCAGACGGGCCTGGAGGTTTTCGAGCTCTTCCCGCAACTCCCGCAGACGGCCTTCCAGAACATGCCCTTCGGAGATCTCGACGGTTTCCACCACATAGGCGTCGAACGGAATCTCTTGGCCAAGCGTGGCGAGGTAGGCGCGGTATTCGGCCTCGCTCGCAAAACCCTCGCGCCTGAGGAGGTCAGGATTGATGTCCGCCTCTTCTCTGTTAGCCAGCGGGATGCCGGCGTCGTCTAGCCTATCGTCCGCGCCCGTTCCGGATTCGTTCTTGATCATGATGCGTCTCCCGTGTTTCCTCACCGCAGAACGCCCGATGGCTCGAATTGATCCCACCCGCCGACGTGGCCGCTACGGGGCCTATGCTTTCGTTGCCGAAAAAGCTGCAAGCTTCTGCTGGATTTGCTCTAATCAAAAAGCTCGCCATGTCCAATCTGCTCCCGCTTGCCTGGAACGTCGCTGATGATGGGATCGTCGGCAGGATCGGGATCTTTTCTGTTGGCTTCGCTCAAAAACCGTGCGGCCTCGACGAATGCGACCGAGATTTCCTCGGTCCCCCATCCGGCTTCATTGGCGGCTGCAATCAGTTTTTCCAAAGCGTCGCGTGCAGCAGCGCGCGCTTCTTCGAAGCGCTGAGCGGGAGCTTCGGCTTTCGGCCGTGGAAAGGTCATCGTCTTCCCTCCATAGACTGGCTATCGAGGATGAACGCAGTTCCCAGGAAATGGATGCACCATGAGCACGATTTAGCTGCGGATGCGCCGATTTCTTTCTCAGATGACCGTTCGCAACAGAAACGGCGAGCGCTCCAGTGGACGTTGGGCGAGGATTCTCAACATCGCCGGGCCCTGTATGCCGGTAGAGGTGCGCGAGCGGCCGTCATGATAGACGACCGTCATGACTTGCCCAAGAATATCATAGCGTATCTGCGCGATCGTCCGGGTGTGAACCGGAAATACGAATTCGTCGGGCTCTGATATCTGCCCGGAGGTCTCCAAAGTCATCGCCATGCCCCAACGATAATAGCGCCCCTGCCCCTCATTTTCCTAGTTCCAGGTCACCCGGCCTGGATATCGGAAGCGCCGAACGCCCCAATCAAGCACATATTGCCTCCACGGTCGCGTGACATCGGCGTGACATGCCGATCCGTGATAGGAAAACTATTTTGGAACAGCCACTTAGACGTCGGGTTGCTGCGCAATTCAGGCAATCAGTGCAGCGTCGGGCAAAATCGCGATGCTGACAATCCTGAAATCTTGTCAGATCCGCTCGCGCATCCTGTCGTAGAAGTCTCTAAAATCTCGCAAGGCGGATGGCTCGCGACGACGCGGCGAGGAGACGTGATATGAGGCAAAGGCGAACACACCCGCGACAGCAGCCACGAGCAAAACCGTTGAAAGCGGATGGTGTTTGACCACTGCTTCGGTCTGATGGATCGCTTTTCCGGCGCGGTCCTTCGCCAATCGCCCGGCGCCCAGGACCTGCTGCTGGAGCATGCCAATCTGTTTCCGCAGCGAGCTCAGTTCTGCTCGCAGGTCCTCTTCGGGCTGGCGGGGGATGCCGACGGATGCGGTGTTGACGTCGATAATGGCTTTCGGCACCGGTTCGCCGATCTTGGCTCCGCTGGTTTCGAGATTTGTCGTCTCACTGCTCTTGCGCCGCGGCATTTTCACATCTCCTTAAATCAACGTTCCGACCTCGCGGTCCTCCACGAGAACTGCTTTGATGATCGATTGACAGCGCATGTCGCGACACGCGCAGTCTGCCTAGCGCTTGGGCCGACAATGATGTTGTCGGACGCCTAAAACTTGTCGCTGCGACGCCTTACCGCGTGCTTCAAAGCCAACAAGTGTCTGCGCCGCTCCATCATATAGTCGGCATAACCGACGCAGATAAACAGCAATGTCGGGCCGGCGTAGATAACGATGAGAGCCAATGCAACAAGGATGAATGCGGTCGTCATGGTCTGTTTTCCATCATGTTGATCATGTGAAACGACGGACCATCTTTCGACTGGTCAGGTTCCGCCGCTATGTCTGCCCCTCACTTCCGCTGCGGGTCGTGGCCATGATGGCGATCATGCTCGCCGCCACCGCCGGAGACCTTGCTTTGCGTGCGCTTGTCCGGCTCCGCCGCCGGCTTCGGAATGTCGAGCGGAGCCTTGGCATTTTCATGCGAAGCCCCCGGGCCGCCCTGGCGGATGGTCGCGGCGCTCTTCTTGGATGTGGACATCGATGCCTCCTAGCGATCCTGCTGATGGCCCTGATGGCTGGTATTGATCTTGCTGTTGCCTTGCTGACCCTTCTTATCCGGGTCTTCGCCGCCGCTTGCCATCGCGGCGTCTTCTGCTTTGGTCTTCAGCGGCTTGCCTGCACCCTTGCTGCTGACGTTGCCCGCTGGAATTGGAGGTAGCCTGCTGCTCATCGCGCCTCTCCTCAGTCAGGGTCTCGGTTGGAACTGTGATCCATATATTGCTCGGTCTGAATGGTCTTGCCGTCCAGACCACGCTCCTTGGAGTGTTGCGTTTTATCGCGGTTCGACAGGACCTTGTTTTCGGGAAGCTGCTCTTCGTTAAGGTCGGTCATGGCGCCGCTGCCATCACCTTTTCCCTTTGCGCCAGCGCCGATATGTTTCCGGTCGGCATGTGCCATGACGTTCTCCTTAATTCATCGTATCAAACAATGCAGATCGGCCGAGGTTCCGGGATCGAGGGCAAATGACGCGACGACGCGCCGCTTGGCCAACTGGCTCTAGCGTTCGTCGAGATGCCGTCGCAACTCGTCCTTCTGGATGAAACCATCGGTGCTGCCCGGCTCGTGATCGGGATGCGATACTTCAACATCGAGATCATCGGGAAGCTCGAGCGCCTGCTTGGCGTTCATGATGCCGAGAGGGACACGCCCTTCTTCGGTATCCACCGCGACTTCGACCAGTTGTTTCTTGGAACTCATTTCGGCGATCCCTTTCTCTATCTATTCAGAATCCGCCGGCTTCCTATTCGTTCCCTTGCCATACGATTTTGCGGCCTTTCCTCGCGCATCGCCGCCGTCACACGCTTGACGAGTGGGTTCGACATCAGGTCCTCGAGCGAAACCGACAGCTTCGGCTTCCAATTCGGATAGCTGTCGCTGGTGCCCGGAATATTGGTCGGGCTTTTTTCGTCTGTGAGATCGGCAAGGCGAACCGCGACGAGGAGTGGCGGGCTTCTGGCGATGAAGCGATAGGCGCTGACGGTCAGTTCCCTCAGCGCCTCCCGACTTGCCCTTGCGTCAAGACGTTGCGGCAGGCCGAGACCGGCGGCCCGGAGTGCCGCCTTCAAGCTTCTCCGCTCGCGCTTGCGATGTTCGAGATGTTTTTCGGTGAGATCGGTCGGGACAATGCCGTGCTCGCGCCGGTCCTGAATGTCGGAGCCGCGCCACCAGCCGGCCAGGGTCTGGTGATCGTGCGTCGAGATGCATGCCAAGGCAAGAACGGGATAGGCATCCGCCGGCTTGAAACCGCCTTCGTCCTGTTCGTAGGAGAGGATCCGATAGGAGAGAATTCTGGCCGCCGCCAGATCGTCGGGCAGGTCTTCAGGGATCATTCCCAAGGCTTCGCCGATGACGAGGCATCGATGCTCGGCGGACGTCTCGGCAAGGATCTGCAGGAGCCGGTCCTGGGGATAGCGCACATAGCCGCCGCCCGCCGCGCTGCTGCCGAGCGGCACCAGAAAGAGGCGCCGGAGCGCCGGGGCATGGTCGATGCGGATCGCGCCAGCGTAGCGCATGGCGGCACTCACCATACGACGAAAGGGAGAAGTTTTCCCCGATGCGATCCTGGAAGGCAGATAACCGGCAAGATGCCAGTCCTGCCCGTCGACGGCGAAGGGATCTGGAGGACTGCCGATGGTGGCTTCGGAAATATAGACCTCTGGTTCGCTCCATGTCGCGGAGCCGTCGACTGCCTCGCCAACGGCAAGATCGAGATAGAGCCCGATCCGCATGCCGGCCTTCAGCGCCCGCTCCGCCGCCTGCATCATCTGCCGGTGGGCGAGCCATTGCAGCCACATATGGAATAGCACATCATCTTCATGATCGCGCTCGAATTCTGCGACGGCTGGGCTGTCGGCACGCTGAAAATCTGCGGGCCATGCCTGCCAGCCGGCGCCCTCGCCGCGCTCGACCATCGAAAGTGACAGGCATTCGAACAGAGCGTGCCGCCGCAGGCCGTCGCCGCCTCGCGCCACGAAGGCGTCGAAATCCGCGGGAGCATAAGCCTTGTCGACTGCGCTCCGTACCCGCCAGCCCGGCCAGAGATCCCGCAGCGCCTGAAGCTTGACCTCAGCCACCTGCGCATAATCGACGAGATCGGCCCGGCGAAGCCTCTCCAGCTTCCGTTCGAGCTCTCGACTCAGGATAAAACCGGGGAGGCGGTCAACGGCAATATAGAGCGGGTTGAGATGCTGGCGGCTCGACGGCTCATAGGGACTGCAGCGGTCGGGATCGGCAAGGAAGGGCGCATGAAGCGGATTGAGGCCGACGAAATCGGCGCCGAGCGATCCCGCTAGATCCGCCATCACGACCAGGTCCTCGAAGTCTCCTATGCCCCAGTTGCGCGCCGAACGAAGTTCGTAGAGCTGCAGGCTGATGCCCCAGATCCGCGTGCCGGATAAAAAGTCCGGCAGGTATGACATTGCGATTTTTTCCACCGCCGGCTTCGGCTCGCGCCGCGCCTTGCCCCGCCCGTGATCAACGACTGCCCTCAGGTCGACCTTCAGCGCCGACAATATCTTGCGCTTCGTCTCTCTGGAGATCGGCACCTCCCGACCGTCAGGGCTCGGCCTCGTCGGGCTGATGCCGTACCACTGGGCAAGCCTGTCAAGCTCCGCGGGCTTCATGGTTCAGTCGCTTTCATATGGCCCCTGATGCTTCACCAATGCTCCAGATCACCGTCCAGGGCGCCAGCTCGCCGTCGGCGTTGTCTCCGAGGCGGAAGATCATCTCTCCGCCCGCCTGATGGGCAAGGCTTGCCCTCTCGTTGCCGAGATTGGCACGGAGGTGCAGGCGTCGGTTGCCGGCGAGCGTCCAATCCACCGCGACCGCAGTGCCGGCCGAATGATAGAACGCATTTCCGACACCGGCTTTCAGCAATGGAGTAATCCTCCGGCGCCGCAGATCGAGAAGCGTCCTGTAGAAATCGAGGACCTCGGAGGAGGCGAGCTTCGACCAGTCGAGCTTTGCCGCCGCGAAGGTCGACTGCGCCGTCGGGTCGAGAAGCTCGTCGGCATCAAAGCCCGGTAGGCGCGACAGCTCCTCGCGCCGGCCCTTGCGGACTTTGTCGTTCAGATCCTCGCCGAAATCGCAGAAAAACGGAAAGGGCTCTTTGGCGCCCCATTCCTCGCCCATGAACAGCATCGGGATCTCGGGCGCCAGCAGGTAGATTGATGTGACCGCCTTGATGGCATCGGCCGGGCTCGCGGCCATGATGCGGTCGCCGAGCGCCCGGTTGCCGATCTGGTCATGGTTCTGGATGAAGGACACGAAGGCGGTCGGCGGCAGGTGGCCGCTCGGCCTGCCCCGGCTCGCGCCGCGATAAGGCATATGCTCGCCCTGGAACACAAAGCCTTCCGCCAGAGCGCGGCCGAGCTTATCGGCGTCACCGGCGTAGTCGGCATAATAGCCGAAGGTCTCGCCGGTCGCAGCGATATGCAGCACATGGTGCAAGTCGTCGTTCCACTGGGCCGTGAACAGTCTCGGCTCGGCGCTCTCATCGCGTTGCAGAAGGTCGCTGTCGTTCTCCTCGTTCTCGACGATCAGATGAACTTGCCTGTCGCCGGCCGCTGCCCTGACACGACGGGCGAGCGCATGAAGAAGATGTTCCTTGCTGTCGTCCTTGATGGCATGGACGGCATCGAAGCGAAAACCGTCGAGCCGGAACTCGGTGATCCAATAGAGGGCGTTCTCGATGATGAATTCGCGGATCATCTCGGAGCCGTCGCCGTCATAATTGATGCCGTTGCCCCAGGGTGTCTTGTGATGATCGGTAAAGAGCGGCGCGTAGGACGGAATATAGTTCCCGTCCGGCCCGAAGTGATTGTAGACCGCGTCGAGGAAGACCGAGATGCCACGCTCGTGTGCGGCGTCCACAAGCGCCATGAGATCCTCCGGCCGGCCGTAGCTGCTGTCGGGTGCATAGGGAAGCACGCCATCATAGCCCCAGCTATAGCGGCCCGGAAAGTCACTGAGCGGCATGATCTGCAGCGCTGTCACCCCCAGTTCACGCAGATGGTCAAGCCGGTCGATCGCGGCCCTGAAAGTACCCTGCCCTGTGAAGCAGCCGATATGCAGTTCGTAGATGACCATCTCTTCCCAAGGCCGGCCGGTCCATGCATTGGTCTTCCAGCGGTAGTCGGAAAGATCGACCACTTCGCTCGGACCATGCACATCCTGCGGCTGGGAGCGTGAGGCCGGATCGGGAACTTCGAGACCGTCGGGCAGCACGAAACGGTAGCGTGTGCCGGCTCGGGCATCCGCGACCATGCAGCGATGCCAGCCGTCGTCGTCCGCCTGCATCGGACGCGGGTCCGCGCCTTCGATTCTCAATAACACGCTTTCATGCAGAGGAGCCCAGAGGCGGAACAGAACGCCGTCTTCGCTGAATGCGGGGCCGAACATCATTTTGGTCAAGGGAGAGCCTTCGATGAATGGACGGGATCTGGGTAACTTTCGCCGGAGCAAAAAGTTTCGTCTGCAAGCGGACGTGGGAAAGCGGCCGCCGTCACTCCGCCAGCATATACGAGGCCACGTCCGTCGCCACAGGCCAGATGGCGCACGCATTAGATCGCATCGGGCGCTGGAGGGCATAGATGCTATCAGTTGCGATAGCGTGACAAATGAAACCAACGGCAAGCGTGACAGTCGATAGTCAAGAAGAGTAGGATTCTCTCCAGCAGCGCATGAACAACGGGCAGAAACGGGACGCAACGATGAATTCAACCCGGCGGATGAATATTGCTTTGCCCGTGGAATCGGCGAAGCACGTCGAGCATTGGCTGCGAACGCAAGTTGGGGCTACCTATGATGCTCATAAGGCAGACCCCTCCAAAGCCAAGCCCCTCGCCGAAGTCTGGAAACGTCTAGAAGCGCGCATGGACGAAATCGATCAGGAGCAAAGGTAATACTGTGAAATATATTCTTAGCTTTGCGTCAATTTTACTTTTTACTGGAGTTAAAACAATTCATTTACCCGAGAGTTTCTCGATAAAGTCTCTCAATTCCATCGAAAACAAGTGCCCAGGATTCGGCAAAAATTCGCCGGATGCGGCACTTGTATTAAAATGCGATGGAAACAGGCGAACCTTAAGGATCGCAAAGACACTTAGACTTGATGGCTCTTCGTACATGAAAGATCCAGATCCCCACGCAAAGGAGATCCTGCGAGATGTCGGCAAAATCATCAACGAAGATCTGAGTATAAAAAAAAGACATCTAATGTTTTGCGATCCGACGGTAGATGCTCTCGGCAGATGCAAGACCGTTTATATCCTTAGCGGCTCCAGAGATTTTGATGAGGCGGCTTTGGCGATAAACCCCAGGGATAATAAGATTGATAGCTTCTCCTACTTTCTGATCATCGCTTGGGAGCGAGGCAAATAAGAGGCGGCCCCACCGCCGCTTCAGTCTCAGCCCAACGTTCGGCCGATCCTGCCACTCGCTTCGTCGATCACGCCGCCGCGACCTTGTCCCGGAGCGCTTCGTCCATGGCCGCCTGAAGCTGCTCTTGCGTGAACGGCTTCGTCATCCTGAGCATCCGGCCGAGCCCTTGGTCCTCGGCAAGCTCGACATAGCCGGAAGCGAGGATCACTGGCAGGTTGGGGAAGGCTGCACGAAGGTGACGCGCGAGCTCGGCACCGGTCATGCCCGGCATGGCGTGATCGGTGATAACAAGATCGCACTCCTGTCCGCCGGCGAAGAATTCCAGCGCCTGGGAAGCGGAAGCAGCCTCGCGCGGGAGATGTCCGAGGTCCTCCAGCATCGCCACAGTTCCGGTCCTGACGAGCGCATCGTCGTCGACGACAAGAATGGCAAGCGATCGCGACACCGGCTTCACTGGTTCTGCGGGCGTCGGCACGACCGCCGGCTGCGCCTTGGTGAAGCTCTCGGCGACGGGCAACCAGAGTGAGACGGTGGTGCCCTTCCCTCTCGTGCTCGAAATCTGGATCGAGCCGCCCGATTGCGCGGCCAGGCCGTGCACCATCGACAGGCCGAGACCGGTGCCCTTGCCGATCCCCTTGGTGGTGAAAAATGGCTCGGCGGCACGCAGGACCGTCGCCTCGTCCATCCCCTCGCCATCGTCCGAAACCGATATCTTGATGTAATTGCCGCCCGCAAGGCCGGTCGGCCGTGCCTCTTCCGCCGCCGCGGTGACTGTCACCGCGCCGCCGCTTTCGAGTGCATCGCGTGCATTGACGAAGAGGTTGAGCAGCGCCAGCTCCAGCTGGTTGCTGTCCACCAACAGCGGCGCCAGATCCGCCGGGATGCACTTTCGGATCTCGACGCGCGGCCCCACGGCCTTGGCGAGCAGATCCTCGACGTTTTCGAACAGCCTGAGGAAGTCGACTGCCTGCGGCTTCAGCTCCTGACGGCGTGCGAAGGCGAGCAGGCGCTGAGTGAGCGCCGTGCCGCGCTCGGCCGCCTGGATGGCGTTGGTCACCAGGCGTTCGCTGCGCTCATCCGCCGGCAGGCGTTTCTTCAGCAGGCTGAGACTGCCGAGCACCGCCATGAGAAGATTGTTGAAGTCGTGCGCAACGCCGCCTGTGAGGTGACCGATCGTGTCGAGCTTCTGCGCTTCGAAGAGCTGTGCCAGCGCCTCCTCGCGCTCGCGCGTCCGCTGGTCGATCCGGTGCTCGAGTTCTTCATTCAGCTGACGCAACTGCGCTGCCGATGTTTCGAGCTCGGCGGTGCGCTGGTGCACCCTCGCCTCCAGCTCGGCATTCAGGCGTTCGAGTTCCCGCGTTTTCCGGTAAAGATCGGCAAAGACCCTGACCTTGGCCCTCAGCACCTCGGGCACGATCGGAACGGAGACGTAGTCGACGGCGCCGACCGCGTAGCCGCGCAGCCGGTCCGGTTCGGCCAGCATGACGGCGGAGACGAAGATGATCGGCGTATTCTGATAGCGTGGATGCTGCCGGATCATGCTGACGAGCTCGAATCCGTCCTGCTCGGGCATGCAGACGTCGACGAGGATGACGGCGATTTCGGTGCGCAACAGGTGCTCGAAGGCTTCGCGCGCCGATTGCGCCTTGATGAGGTTTTCCTCGAGCTCTTCGAGAATGACCTCGTAGCTCAAGAGCTTCGCGGGCTGGTCGTCGACGAGAAGGATGTTGACGCGGTTCATGGCCGGATCCTCAGCGATGCAGCCACATGCGCAGCGCCGACAGCAGCTGCTCGGTATTGACGGGCTTCGCCAGGTAATCCGACGCTCCCGCCTCCAGGCATTTCTCCCTGTCGCCCTTCATTGCCTTGGCCGTCAGCGCCAGGATCGGCAACCGCCGGAAGCGGGGCTCCGAGCGGATGACCTGCATCGTCTCGTAACCGTCCATCCCGGGCATCATGATGTCCATCAGCACGATCGCAACCGAGGGTTCGTTGTTGATGACGTCAATGGCTTCGCTGCCGGTCGTCGCGGTCAGAACTCTCATGCCGCGGCGCTCCAGCACGCTGCTGAGGGCGAAGATATTGCGGGCGTCGTCGTCGACGAGCAGCACGGTTTCGCCGACGAGATCCTCGTCCGAACTATGCAGTTCCCGCAACGTCGCCTGCTTTGCCGCCGGCAGATCGGCGACGACCCGGTGCAGGAACAACGCCGTCTCGTCGAGAAGCCGTTCGGGGGACTCCACACCCTTGACCACGACGCTGCGGGCCATGCTGTGGAGCGTCGCGTCCTCCTCTGCAGAGAGCTCCCTGCCGGTGAAGACGACCACCGGCACCTCGCCGATTTCGACATCGTCGCGTATCTGCTCCAGCACGTCGAAGCCCGACATGTCGGGAAGAGAAAGATCGAGCACCACGCAGTCGGCGGAATTGCGACGCAAAGCGGCAAGCGCCTCGGATCCGGAGCCGACGCTGGTGATGTCGATGTCGTCATGTCCGAGAAGCGCAGTGACGCTCAAGCGCTCCGCCTCGTCGTCTTCCACGAGCAGCAACTGCTTGCGGCGCGGCTCGGCATAGGCCTTCAGGCGCGACAGCGCCTTGCCGAGGCCTTCGGGCGTCGTCGGCTTGCTCATGAAGGCAAAAGCGCCGCGCGTAAGTCCATGCTGCCGATCCTCGTCCAGACTGATGATCTGCACCGGAATATGCCGCGTCTGCGGGTTCTGCTTGAGTTGGCTCAGCACCGTCCAGCCGAGCATATCGGGCAGGAAGATATCGAGCGAGATCGCCGATGGCTTGTAATCCTGCGCGAGCGTCAACGCATCGCTGCCGCGCATCGCCACCAGCACCTTGAACCCGTTGTCGCGGGCGAGATCGACCAGGACGCGGGCGTAATGCGCGTCGTCCTCGACGACGAGCAGCACCGAGTCGCCGGCCTCTATCCGGTGACGGTCGTCTGCGACGTGCTCGGCGGGCTTTTCGGCGCGGCGGCTTGCCGCCGCCTCGGCGAATTCCACGACATTCGCCGGCGGAACCGGCCTGGGTGCAACCGCACCGGCGCCGACATAGGTCAGCGGCAGGTAGAGCACGAAGATGCTGCCGACACCCGGCGTGCTGCGCAGCTGGATCTCGCCGCCGAGCAGGTTTGCCAGTTCGCGGCTAATCGCCAGCCCGAGGCCGGTGCCGCCATATTTGCGGCTCGTCGAGGCATCTGCCTGCTGGAACGCCTCGAAGATGATGCGCTGTTTTTCCGGCGGAATACCGATGCCGGTATCGACGACTTCAAAGGCGATCACCGACGGTGCGTGCCAGAGCGAGGGATGATCCGACGACCAGCCGCTCGTCGCCGATGCGACACGAAGCGTCACGCCGCCCTGCGCGGTGAACTTAAAGGCGTTCGACAACAGGTTCTTGAGGATCTGCTGGAGCCGCTTGGAGTCGGTGATGATGCTCTTTGTAACGTCGGCGCCGACCTCCACCGCGAAGGACAGGTTCCGCGTTTCCGCTTCGTGCCGGAACGGTCGCGCCATCATTTCGAGCAGGTTGTCGACGAAGATCTCCTCGGCATCGACCGAGACCGTTCCGGACTCGATCTTGGAAAGATCAAGAATATCGCTGATGAGGTTCAGCAGATCGGTGCCGGCGCCATGGATCGTCTTGGCGAACTCGACCTGCTTGCCCGACAGGTTGCCGTCGGGGTTTTCTCCGAGCTGCTGGCCGAGGATGAGGATGGAGTTGAGTGGCGTGCGCAGCTCATGCGACATGTTGGCAAGGAATTCGGATTTGTATTTTGAGGTCAGCGCCAGTTCGGCCGCCTTTTCCTCAAGCGCGCGCCGCGCCTGCTCGATCTCCTGGTTCTTCGCCTCGACTTCGACGTTGCGTTCCTCGAGCTGCTGCGCCTTCTGCCCGAGCTGTTCATTGGTCTGCTGCAGTTCGCGCTGCTGCGTCTGCAGCTCGGCGGCGAGCTGCTGGGATTGCTTCAGCAGGCCTTCGGTCTGCATGGTCGCTTCGATCGAATTGAGAACGATGCCGATCGATGTCGTCAGCTGGTCGAGGAAGGAGAGCTGCAGCTCGGTGAATTCGCCTGCGGAGGCGAGCTCGATCACCGCCTTCACCTGCCCCTCGAAATGCACCGGCAGCACGATCGCACTTCTCGGCAGGGTGGTGAACACGCCGGAGCTGATCGGTACGACATTATCGGGCAGATCGGTGACGAGGATGCGGCGGGCATCGCTGGCGCACTGGCCAACCAGGCCCTGGCCGAAGTCGAGCCGCGGCGGATGCGCCGCCTCGCCGCCTTGCGCATAGGTCGACAGTAGCGACAGGAAGGGTTGGCTCTCGTCGGCATCGACCTGATAGATGACGCCCTGATGGGCGCCGACCAGCGGCGCCAGCTCCGACAGCAGCATCTTGCCGACCAGCGTCAGGTCGCGCTGCCCCTGCAGCATGTTGGTGAAACGCGCCAGGTTCGTCTTCAGCCAGTCCTGCTCGGTGTTGCGCTCGGTGGTGAGCCTCAAATTGTCGATCATCGTGTTGATGTTGTCTTTGAGCTCGGCCACTTCACCGCGCGCATCGACCTTGATCGAGCGCGTCAGGTCACCCTTGGTGACGGCGGTCGCCACTTCGGCGATGGCGCGCACCTGCGTCGTCAAGTTGGCGGCGAGCAGGTTGACGTTGCCCGTCAGATCCTTCCAGGTGCCGGCCGTGCCCGGCACGTTCGCCTGGCCGCCGAGGCGGCCCTCGACGCCCACTTCGCGCGCCACCGTAGTCACCTGGTCGGCGAAGGTGGCAAGCGTGTTGGTCATGTTGTTGATGGTTTCGGCAAGTGCGGCGACTTCGCCCTTGGAGGCGACGGTGAGGTTCTGCTTCAAGTCGCCGTTCGCCACCGCCGTCACTACCTTGACGATGCCGCGCACCTGCTCGGTGAGGTTGGCGGCCATGACGTTGACGGTGTCCGTCAGGTCCTTCCAGGTGCCGGCGACACCCGGCACCTGCGCCTGGCCGCCGAGCTTGCCCTCGGTGCCAACCTCGCGGGCGACGCGCGTCACTTCGCCGGCGAAAGCGTTCAGCTGGTCCACCATCGTGTTGATGGTGTTCTTAAGCTCGAGGATTTCACCCTTTACGTCGACGGTAATCTTGCGCGACAGGTCGCCGCGCGCCACGGCCGTCGTCACCTCGGCAATGTTTCGAACCTGGGTCGTCAGATTGGCGGCGAGCAGGTTGACGTTGTCGGTCAGGTCCTTCCAGGTGCCGGCGACGCCGGGAACGACGGCCTGGCCGCCGAGCCGCCCGTCTGTGCCGACTTCGCGGGCGACGCGCGTCACTTCGCCGGCGAAGGAACGGAGCTGATCGACCATGGTATTCAAGGTGTCCTTGAGCAGCAGGATCTCGCCGCGCACGTCGACGGTGATCTTGCGCGACAGGTCGCCATTGGCGATCGCGGTCGCCACCTCGGCGATATTGCGCACCTGAGCCGTCAGGTTGCCGGCCATCGAGTTGACGCTGTCGGTCAGATCTTTCCAGGTGCCGGCCACACCGGAAACCTGCGCCTGACCGCCAAGCTTGCCTTCGGTGCCGACTTCGCGCGCCACACGCGTCACTTCACCGGCGAAGGCATTGAGCTGATCCACCATGGTATTGATGGTGTTCTTCAGCTCGAGGATTTCCCCCTTAACGTCGACGGTGATCTTGCGCGACAGGTCGCCGCGCGCCACGGCGGTCGTCACTTCGGCAATGTTGCGAACCTGGCCGGTGAGGTTGGAGGCCATGGAATTGACATTTTCGGTCAAATCCTTCCAGGTGCCGGCGACACCCGGCACCTGCGCCTGGCCGCCGAGCTTGCCTTCGGTGCCGACTTCGCGGGCGACACGCGTCACTTCCGAGGCGAAGCGGTTCAGCTGATCCACCATGGTGTTCAGCGTTTCCTTGAGTTCGAGGATTTCGCCCGAGACCGACACCGTGATCTTCTTCGACAGGTCGCCATTGGCGATGGCGGTCGAGACTTCGGCGATGTTGCGCACCTGCGCCGTCAGATTGCCCGCCATCGAGTTGACGCTGTCGGTCAGGTCCTTCCAGGTACCGGCGACGCCGAGCACGTTCGCCTGACCGCCGAGCCGGCCTTCCGTGCCGACCTCGCGGGCGACGCGCGTGACCTCGCCGGCAAAGCCGTTCAGCTGATCGACCATGGTATTGATGGTCTCCTTCAGCTCCAGGATTTCGCCCGAAACCGGAACGGTGATCTTCTTCGACAGGTCACCCTGGGCAACCGCTGTCGCGACTTCGGCAATGTTACGCACCTGGCCGGTGAGGTTGGAGGCCATGGAATTGACGCTGTCGGTCAGATCCTTCCAGGTGCCGGCCACACCGCGCACGTTTGCCTGGCCGCCGAGCCGGCCTTCCGTGCCGACCTCGCGCGCCACACGCGTGACTTCGCCGGCAAAACCGTTCAGCTGGTCGACCATCGTGTTGATGGTTTCCTTCAGCTCGAGAATTTCGCCCGAAACCGGGACGGTGATCTTTTTCGACAGGTCGCCATTGGCGATCGCGGTCGAAACCTCGGCGATGTTGCGCACCTGCGCCGTCAGGTTACCGGCCATCGAGTTGACGTTTTCGGTCAGGTCCTTCCAGGTGCCGGCGACGCCGCGCACATTGGCCTGGCCGCCGAGCCGGCCTTCCGTGCCCACTTCGCGGGCGACGCGCGTCACTTCCGAGGCAAAGGCGTTCAGCTGGTCGACCATCGTATTGATGGTTTCCTTCAGCTCGAGAATTTCGCCCGACACCGAAACGGTGATCTTCTTCGACAGGTCGCCATTGGCGATCGCGGTCGAGACCTCGGCGATGTTGCGCACCTGCGCCGTCAGGTTCGAGGCCATCGAATTGACGTTGTCGGTCAGGTCCTTCCAGGTGCCGGCGACTCCCGGCACCTGCGCCTGGCCGCCGAGCCGGCCCTCGGTGCCGACCTCGCGCGCCACGCGCGTCACCTCGCCGGCGAAGCCGTTGAGTTGATCGACCATGGTGTTGATGGTTTCCTTGAGCTCCAGGATTTCGCCCGAGACGTCGACGGTGATTTTGCGCGACAGGTCGCCGCGCGCCACGGCCGTTGTCACCTGGGCGATGTTGCGCACCTGTGCCGTCAGATTGCCGCACATGGCATTGACGGAGTCAGTCAGATCCTTCCAGGTGCCGGCGACACCCGGCACCAGCGCCTGGCCGCCGAGCTTGCCTTCGGTGCCGACCTCGC
Source organism: Rhizobium sophoriradicis (assembly GCF_003939025.1). Classification (GTDB taxonomy): domain Bacteria; phylum Pseudomonadota; class Alphaproteobacteria; order Rhizobiales; family Rhizobiaceae; genus Rhizobium; species Rhizobium sophoriradicis. The sequence goes on along the minus strand of NZ_RQIH01000008.1, from coordinate 293,816 downwards.
GGGCCACGCGCGTCACTTCCGAAGCGAAGGAGCGCAGCTGGTCGACCATGGTGTTGATCGCTTCCTTCAGCTGCAGGATTTCGCCGCGCACGTCGACGGTGATCTTCTTGGAAAGGTCGCCGTTGGCAACGGCGATCGTCACTTCGGCGATGTTGCGCACCTGCGCCGTCAGGTTCGACGCCATCGAATTGACGCTTTCGGTCAGGTCCTTCCAGACGCCGGTCACCTCGGGCACCTGCGCTTGGCCGCCGAGTTTTCCGTCCGTGCCGACCTCGCGGGCGACACGCGTCACCTCCGAAGTGAAGACGCTCAGCTGCTTGATCATTGTGTTGACGATGTCGGCCGAGCGCAGGAACTCGCCCTTGAGCGGCCGGCCGTCGACGTCGAGCGGCACGGTCTGCAGCAGGTCACCCTTGGCGACCGCGGTGATCGTGCGCGTCACCGCCGTCGTCGGCCACAGGAGATCGTCGATCAGGCCGTTGATCGATCCTTCCATCTCGGACCAGGACCCATCGGAAAGGCCGAAGCGCACCCGTGTGCTTGTTCGCCCGTCGCGGCCGACGACCTGGCCGACATGTTCGAGCTGCTGGGCCATGCGCTGGTTGGCGGCAATTATGTCGTTGAGGGCGTCGGCGATCTTGCCGGTGACGCCGGTGAGATCAGAGCGCATCCGCACGGAGAAATCGCCGCGCCTGACCGCGACCAGGACCTCCAGAAGCGCGCTGGCGTCATCGAACGCCATGGTTTTGTGGTCGGGCCCAATGAGGCTCTCTGCCGCGGCGTCGTCACGCGCGAATTCGCTGGTTTGGTTGCTCACGAAAGTCCCCCTCTTCGACGACTGGTAATTTAGTGCTCAACTTGAAAAATGGTATGGGCCATCCCCGGTAGAGCTTATCATGATTTATCATTCAAAATGAACTTAATAGCTGCATAAACCCAAAGCCCTGCAGGCAGCCGGCTTTGCAGTTTTTCGCGCAGGCTGGAACCGTTCTCCGCCGGCCGTCGTTTCCGTCCTGACAATGGAGAGCGACATGTCGAACGTCTCGAGGACCGGCAAGGAAGAGATCAACAACGCCACCAGCCCGACCACCTTTGGAAAATCGGTCGAAAGCCAGGCGCAGATGCAGGATGCGGCGGCGGAAGCCTCCGCCGATGCCGGTGATGAACTGCTCAACATATACCGGCTGGAACCGATCGCCGCCCCCGATGATCCGAGATGGGACAATTCCCCCGGCCATGGCATCGTCGTCGTGGCCGCCAGAACGCCTGGTGATGCCAGGATCGTCGCCGCGGCGCGCGAACTCGATTTCATGGAAGTGGATGCGGCGCCCGCCGAGGATGTGACGACGGCCAATGCCAGTGCCTTCCGCGATGACAAGCTCTATACTGTCATCGAGATCGACCGGAACAGGCGCGATGTCAAACGTGGCATCGTCGAGGGTACGGTCTCGGTCGACACGATCCGGTCGGTTGAACCGGATTAGAGCACGCCTCTTTCATTGGAGTTCTCATGAATACCGCCAACCTGCAGCTCAAGGGCCTGATCATGGCGATGGCGTCGATCTGCGACGCAATCGTGGAAAAAGAACTGCTCACCCACCAGGAACTCAATGCGGCGCTCGCGAAAGCGAGGAAGGCCGTTGAGGACGATGATGACCACGAGTTGTCCGATGCCAACCGCGCCGCCATCCTATTTCCCATCCGTGTGCTGATGCTTGCGGATGAGGCAAACAAGCGAGGCGAACGTTTCACGTTTTCGGACTACGCCAAGGCTGTGGGAAAACTGACCTGACGATGTTTAACGGCTTTGCCCTCGACATGGTCGACATCGGCCCGGGTTCGCTGCGGGTCCGCCACGGAGGCTCGGGGCCTGCCGTTCTTCTCCTCCACGGGCATCCCCGCACGCATATGACATGGGGCAAGACGGCGGAATTGCTGTCACCGCACTTCACGGTCGTTTGTCCCGATCTTCCCGGCTTCGGCCGCTCCTACCAGCCACCTGACACTCCCGATAGCAGCAATTCCTCCAAGCGCGCCAAGGCTCACCCACTCATTGAGCTGATGAGGCGATTGGGGCACGAAAGCTTCTTCGTCGTCGGCCACGATCGTGGAAGCCTGACGGCGTTCCGGATGGCGATTGATCATCCCGCCTGCGTGCGCAAGCTCATCGTCGTCGACGGCCTCCCTGTTATCGAGCATCTCGAACGCGCCGACTGGAAATTTGCCCGGGACTGGTACCACTGGTTCTTTTTCGCCCAGCCGGAAAAGCCTGAACGAGCGATCTCAACTGATCCCTTGGCATGGTACGACAAGCTCTCGCCCGGGCTGATGGGTCAGGAAGCTTACGACGATCTCATCGACGTCATTCATGATCCGGCTGTCGTCCATGGTATGATCGAAGACTATCGCGCCAGTCTCAGCATCGATCATCTCCATGACCGGGAGGACCGCGATGCCGGCAGAAAAGTGACGTGCCCCACGCTATGCCTCTGGTCGTTACGCGACGACCTGCAACAGATCTATGGCGATCCCATCCTCATCTGGCGAAACTGGGCCGAGGACGTGCAGGGTTTCGGGATAGTCAGCGGCCACCACGTGGCCGAAGAAAATCCGGATGCACTCTCGCAGGCGATCCGGGCATTTCTTGAAGCTCGTTAATGGTCCCGCCCGTCAGTTGGCTTCATATCGTCGCTGACATCACAATCTGCCGCCTCTTTTCGAAAATCCTTGTTGCAATTCAGTCGCAATTGCAGAATAGATAAAAAGAGGCTCATCGGCAGTAACTGCATATGCGTCGCATTTCCTCGGGAAATTCGTTGCCGGCCGTCGCGCCGAACGTTTTTTCTGCCTTACGAATACACCAAGGCAGTCTTAATTGCCGGGGATGGCTCGCGAGGATGGATGAAGCAAAGAAGGGAATATTCATGCTTAGTTGCCTAAGACGCAGAGTCATAACCGGGATGGTGGCCGTCGCCGCGCTCGGCCTGTTGGCCGGCGGTGCTGCCGCGCAGGAGAAGTTCAAAGCGGTGACCACCTTCACCGTCATTGCCGACATGGCAAAGAACGTTGCCGGGGACGCGGCGATCGTGGAGTCGATCACCAAGCCCGGCGCTGAGATCCACGAATATCAGCCGACGCCCGGTGACATCCGACGGGCGCAGGGCACCCGGATCCTCTTGTCGAACGGGCTCAATCTCGAACTTTGGTTCCAGAAATTCTACCAGAACTTGAAAGATGTTCCCGACGTCGTGGTCTCCACCGGCGTTGAGCCGATGGGCATCAGCGAAGGTCCCTATAGCGGCAAACCCAATCCGCATGCCTGGATGTCGCCGAAGAACGCAATCATTTATGTCGACAACATCCGCGACGCCTTCGTCAAATACGACCCGAAGAATGCCGAGGTCTATAAGGCGAACGCCGAGGCCTACAAGAAGGAGATCGAGGCGACCATCGCGCCGATCCGCGAGAAGCTCGACACCATTCCCGAGGACAAGCGCTGGCTGGTATCCAGCGAAGGGGCCTTCTCTTACCTCGCTCGCGACTTCGGCTTGAAGGAGCTCTATCTGTGGCCGATCAATGCCGATCAGCAGGGCACGCCGCAACAGGTTCGCAAGGTCGTCGATGCCGTCAGGGCCAATAAGATCCCTGCGGTGTTCAGCGAGAGCACCGTATCGGACAAGCCGGCCCGGCAGGTCGCCCGCGAAACCGGCGCCCGTTATGGCGGCGTGCTCTATGTCGACTCCTTAAGCGAAGCCGACGGTCCCACGCCGACCTATATCGACCTGCTGCGCGTCACCTCCGACACTGTCGTCAAGGGTCTTGCCGAAGGCCTGTCGCAATGAACGCGATTGCTTCCTCTGTTCCTCCCGCATCCTTGGATGCGGGGGGAGGCATTTTCGTAAGGGATGCCACGGTCACCTATCGCAATGGCCACACGGCGCTGCGCGACGCCAGCTTCCAAACACCCACCGGCACCATCACCGCGCTCGTCGGCGTCAACGGTTCCGGCAAGTCGACGCTTTTCAAGGCGATCATGGGCTTCGTGCGTCTCGCCAGGGGCGAGATTTCGGTGCTCGGCATGCCAGTCAAACAGGCGCTGCGGAAAAATCTCGTCGCCTACGTGCCACAATCGGAAGAGGTCGACTGGAACTTTCCGGTGCTGGTCGAAGACGTCGTCATGATGGGGCGCTACGGCCACATGGGGATGATGCGAATGCCGAAAGCGGCCGACCACGACGCTGTGTCCAAGGCGCTCGCCCGCGTCAACATGAGCGAATTCCGCAAGCGCCAGATCGGCGAGCTTTCCGGTGGCCAGAAGAAGCGTGTCTTCCTGGCTCGTGCGCTGGCGCAGGACGGCCGGGTCATCCTGCTTGACGAGCCCTTCACCGGCGTAGACGTCAAGACCGAAGAGGCCATCGTCAAGTTGCTGCGCTCGCTGCGCGACGAAGGTCGCGTGATGCTGGTCTCGACGCACAATCTCGGCAGCGTGCCGGAATTCTGCGACCGCACGGTGCTGATCAAGGGCACGGTCCTGGCCTATGGACCGACGGACGAGACCTTTACCCAGGAAAACCTCGAGAGAGCCTTCGGCGGCGTACTTCGCCATCTCGTCTTGAATGGCTCCGGCGGCAAGTCATATCCCGTCGGCATCCTCACCGACGACGAGCGGCCGCTGGTTCTGCGGGAGGGCAAGCTGCCGACGACCGTCCCGGCGGACGAAACCGGAGAGCAGGGCTGATGGCCGCCATTCTCGAACCTTTCACCTATGACTACATGCTGAACGCCATGTGGGTCTCGGCTCTTGTCGGCGGTGTCTGCGCCTTCCTCTCCTGTTACCTCATGCTTAAGGGCTGGTCGCTGATCGGCGACGCACTCTCGCATTCCATCGTGCCGGGGGTCGCCGGCGCCTATATGATCGGACTTCCCTTCTCGATCGGCGCCTTCTTCTCCGGCGGCCTGGCTGCCGCGGCGATGCTCTTCCTCAACCAGCGCACCAAGCTGAAGGAAGACGCCATCATCGGCTTGATCTTCTCCTCCTTCTTCGGGCTTGGCCTGTTCATGGTGTCGCTGAGACCGACCGCAGTGAACATCCAGACGATCGTCCTCGGCAACATCCTTGCAATCACGCCCGAGGACACGCTCCAGCTTGCCATTATCGGCTTTGTTTCGCTCGCCATCCTGTTGGTGAAGTGGAAGGACCTGATGGTCGTCTTTTTCGACGAGACCCACGCCCGTTCGATCGGGATCAATCCGACGCGGCTGAAGATCATGTTCTTCACGCTGCTGTCGGCTTCGACGGTCGCCGCACTCCAGACCGTCGGCGCCTTTCTGGTCATCTGCATGGTGGTAACGCCGGGCGCGACAGCCTACCTGCTGACCGATCGTTTCCCGCGGCTGCTTGTCATCGCTGTGGCGATCGGAGCAGCGACCAGCTTCGTCGGCGCCTATGTCAGCTATTTCCTCGACGGCGCGACCGGCGGCATCATCATCGTGCTCCAGACGCTGATCTTTCTTGCCGCCTTCTTCCTGGCGCCCAAGCACGGCATGCTGGCAAGCCGGCGCAGAGCCGCGCAAGCTCTGGAGGCATCCCCATGAGCGGTCTCACCGTCCTGCTGGCGCCGTTCCAGTTCGATTTCATGATCAATGCCTTGATCATCTCGGTGCTGATCGCCATCCCGACTGCGTTGCTCTCCTGCTTCCTTGTGCTCAAGGGCTGGGCACTCATGGGGGACGCCATGAGCCATGCCGTATTCCCAGGCGTGGTCATCGCCTATATCGTCGGCTTCCCCCTAGCGGTCGGCGCTTTTTCGGCGGGGATGGTCTGCGCGCTTGCCACCGGCTTCCTGAAAGACAACAGCCGTATCAAGCAGGACACGGTGATGGGCATCGTCTTTTCGGGCATGTTCGGGTTCGGCCTGGTCCTTTATGTGAAGATCCAGTCCGAGGTACATCTCGATCACATCCTCTTCGGCGATATGCTCGGCATCGGCTTCCGCGACATCGTCGAGACCGGAGCCATTGCGGCGCTGACGGCCATCATCATCGCCGTCAAATGGCGTGACCTGCTGCTGCACGCCTTCGATCCGGCGCAGGCAAGAGCGGTCGGGCTGAAGGTGAACCTCCTTCATTACGGCCTGCTCTGCCTTATTTCGCTGACGATCGTGGCAGCGCTTCGCTCGGTCGGGATCATTCTCGCCATCTCGCTGCTGATCGCACCGGGCGCCATCGCCTATCTGCTGACGCGCCGCTTCAGCACGATGCTCGCTGTGTCGGTCGCAATCGCGGTGATCACGGCTTTTGCCGGCGTCTATCTGTCCTTCTTTATCGACAGCGCGCCGGCCCCGACCATCGTTCTCCTGTTCGCTGTCGCCTTCATTGGAGCCTTCCTCCATGCCACGCGCAAGGCCGCGCAGATCGAAACCAGAGAGGCGAGCTGAGCAGCAGTCGTCGCTGGACCACCGCCCGCCTCCGCAACGGAGCGTCATCGGTGCTGTCGATTTTTGCGATAAGTTGATTTATTCGGTCTTGTTTCCTGGCTTCTCCTGAGGCTATACCGCGGCCGCATATACTCACGCACCGGGGATTTCTTCGTGACCAACCTCAAATCGCTACTGGCCGCCTGCGGCCTCTCCGCCCTTATCGGCCTTGCCGCAACCCCATCGCTGGCGGGTTCGACGACCTACCCGCTGACTCTGGAAAACTGCGGCGCTGAGGTGACCTTCAAGAAGGCGCCCGAGCGGGCGATCGGCCTCGGCCAGAACAGCGCGGAAATCCTGCTGCTGCTCGGCCTTCAGGACAAGATGGTGGGCACCGCCTTCTGGCCGAGCAAGGTCCTGCCGCAGCTTGCCGAAGCCAATGCCAAGGTGAAGCTCCTCACCGTCGAGATGCCGACCTTCGAATCGATGCTTGCCGAAAACCCCGATTTCGTCGCGGTGGCGCTGCCTAGCCTGGTCGGGCCGAACAGCAAGATCGCCAAGCGCGACGATTTCGACAAGGTCGGCGTCGCCACCTATCTCTCGCCTAGCACCTGCCTCAGCACCAAGGACGTCAAGGACCAGTACGGCAGCCGCGCCGAACTCTGGAACATGGATCTTCTCTACAAGGAGATCGACGAGCTCTCGAAGATCTTTAACGTCGCCGATCGCGGCCAGGCGCTGATCGCCGATTTCAAGGCGCGTGAGGCGAAGCTCCGCTCCAGCGTTTCCAAGGACGGCAAGAACCTTTCCTACGTCTTCTGGTTTTCGAGCCCCAGCCCGTCTGCCGATGCCTATGTCGGCGGCAAGAACGGCGCCTCCGGCTTCATCGCCGACCTGCTCGGCGGACATAATGCGATAACAGCGGAAGCGGAGTGGCCGACCGTCGGCTGGGAGGGCATCATCTCCGCCAATCCCGACGTGATCGTTGTCGCCAGCCTCGACCGTAACCGCTGGGAGCTCGACAAGCCTGAAGCCAAGATCAAGTTCCTGAACAGCGATCCGGCCGTCAGCCAAATCCCGGCGGTCAAGAACAAGGCGCTCGTCGTCATGGACGGACAGGCGATGAACCCAACCATCCGCACGATCTACGGCGCCGAGCAGGTGGCCGAGCAGCTGAAGGCCCTCGGTCTCCTGAAGTGACCGAAGCGGGCCGCCCCTTCCGGCAGTTGGGAGCAGCCGTCGCGCTGCTCCTGGCCTCCCTCTGCCTTATCGCTGTCGCTATCGGCGTCAGCGTCGGGATCGGCGACCTGCCGATCCCACTCGCCACTACATTTTCGGCCGTCACCAACCGGCTTGGCTGGACCACCGTCGAACTGAACCGCATCCATGAGACGGTGATCTGGGATTATCGTCTGAGCCGCGCGCTCGTCGCCGCTTTCTGCGGTGCGGGGCTGGCGCTGTCGGGCGCCGTCATGCAGTCGTTGTTGCGCAATCCGCTTGCCGAACCCTATGTGCTCGGCATCTCGGCTGGCGCCTCCACCGGGGCCGTCGCAATCGTCATTCTCGGCATCGGCTCCGGCGCGGTGTCGCTTTCACTAGGCGCCTTTGCCGGCGCATTCGCCGCCTTTTTCTTCGTGGCGCTGCTCTCGAACGGCACGCGTGGCGGCGCCGACCGCACCATCCTTGCCGGTGTCGCCGCTTCGCAGCTTTTCAACGCCTCGACCTCCTATATCGTCACGACCTCGGCCAATGCGCAGCAGGCCCGCGACGTCATGTTCTGGCTGCTCGGCAGTTTCGGCGGCGTGCGCTGGCCGGAGTTCGCGCTGGTCTCGATCGTCGTCGGCCTCGGCCTCGCCGCCTGTCTGCTCTACGCCCGCGTGCTCGACGCTTTCGCTTTCGGCGACGAGGCAGCCTCCTCGCTCGGCGTCAATGTCGGCCGTGCGCGCATGGTGCTCTTTGCGCTGACGGCGATGATGACGGCGACGATCGTCAGCATGGTCGGCTCGATCGGTTTCGTCGGCCTTGTCGTGCCGCATGTCGCCCGATTCGTCGTCGGGCCGCTGCATATCCGCCTCCTGCCGGCCTGCGCGATAGCGGGAGCGATCTTCATGGTGTTCGCCGATATTGCCGCGCGCGCCCTCATTCCCGGTCAAATCCTGCCGATCGGCGTGGTCACCGCGCTCGTCGGCGTTCCCTTCTTCTCCATCATCCTCTATCGGTTCCAGCGCGCATCATGAGCATCAAGGCCGACAACCTCACCTGGAAAATTGGTAGGAAGACCATCGTCGACGGCGTATCGCTGGAGGCGCAGCCGGGCAGGATGCTGGGCCTGCTGGGGCCGAACGGTTCCGGCAAAACCTCGTTGCTGCGGCTTCTCGCCGGCCTGCGGCGGCCGCATTCCGGCAGCGTCACGCTTGACCGGAACGATATTGGAAAGATCGGCCGCCGTTCGATCGCCCGGCGCATTGCCTTTGTCGAGCAGCATGCGACGACCAATGCTAATCTGAAGGTCATCGACGTAGTCAAACTCGGAAGGTTTCCGCACCGCTCCATGTTCTCGGGCTGGACGAAGGCCGACGAAGAAGCGGTCGAGGCAGCGCTCACCCGCGCCGGCATGGCGGAGAAGCGCGACGATCGCTGGCAGAGCCTGTCGGGCGGCGAAAAGCAGCGCACCCACATCGCCAGGGCGCTCGCCCAATCACCGCAGGAGCTGATCCTCGACGAACCGACCAACCATCTCGACATCCAGCACCAGATCGGCCTGATGCGGCTCGTCTCCGGCCTGCCGATCACCAGCATCGTCGCCCTGCACGATCTCAACCATGCCGCCATGTTCTGTGACGAGCTGATCATCATGCAGCACGGCAGGATCGTCGCCTCCGGCGCGCCTGAGGAAGTGCTGAGCGAAAGCCTGTTGCGCGACGTCTTTTCCATCGACGCCCGCGTCGAGGCCTCCCCCTATCATTCGCGCCCGCACATCCACTACCTCAGGTGAGGTGGCCGGAGCCGCGCGACGCTGTCACGTCACGATCTGCAGCGGCAGAGCCGTTGTTTTTTTGATCGTTTTCAGGACGATGCTCGACTTGACCGAGGCCAGATTGTCGGTGACCCGGATCATCCTTTCGAGAAATTGGCTGAGATGGTCGAGATCTCGCGTCATGACTTTCATCAGAAAATCGGCGTCCCCCGTCTGCGAATAGCACTCCAAGATCTCCGGCGCAGTCTCGATGAAGCGATGGAGCCGCTCGTTTCCACCTTCGGTATGCGCTCTGAGGCTGACGAGCGTATGGGCGACGACGCTGAAACCCAGTTTCGCGGGGTTGAGAATGGCCACGACGCTCTGGATATATTGCTCCTTGCGCAGCCGTTCCAAGCGGCGTGCGCATTGGGTGGCGGACAGGTTGACCTTCTGCGACAGCTCGCCCTGCGTCATCTCGCTGTTTTGCTGAAGCGCCGCGAGCAATTTGATATCGAACTGATCAAGCATGACTCACCCGAGATGAGAGGAATTTCGGCATAGTATAGCCATTTTACGCAGAATGTCTGCACCGACACACTGAAACAGGCAGACAATCGCAGAGTTTCGCCGTGGAACTTCAGTTAATCTCCAACCAAAGGATAAAACGGAGGTGTACCTGTGTTTGAAGAACTGAATAGCCGGCCGGCCGACAGCCTGCTTGCCCTCATCAAAGCCTTTCAGGCCGACGAGCGGAGCAGAAAGATTGACCTCGGCGTCGGCGTCTATCGCGACGCGATGGGCCGCACGCCGGTCATGCGGGCCGTGAAGGCGGCGGAGCAATTTCTTCTGGAGACGCAGGACAGCAAGAAATATCTCGGTCCGGAAGGCGATCTGCAATTCGTCCGTCTGCTGCAGCCGATCATTTTCGGGCAATCGCCGGCCTCCGAGCAGCGTCTTGTCGGCATTCAGACGCCGGGCGGCAGCGGCGCGCTGCGTCTCGGCGCGGAACTCATCCAGACGGCAAAGCCATCGGCGAAGGTTTTGCTGGGCACGCCGAGCTGGCCCAACCACGCCCCGATTTTCGGTTCGGCGCGGCTGGCCGTAAGGGAATATCCCTTCGTCGACCTCACCTCGCAGCAGGTGAAATTCGAAAGCATGAGCGAGGCTTTATCTTCCGCCAACCCAGGCGATGTCGTGCTTCTTCACGGCTGCTGCCACAACCCGACCGGCATCGATTTCACCATGGAAGAGTGGCGGCGGATTGCCGAGCTCCTCGTCGCGCACAGGCTGGTACCGTTCATCGATCTTGCCTATCAGGGGCTCGGCGACGGGCTCGAACAGGATGCAGCGCCGACACGCATGATCCTCGAAGCCGTCGACGAGGCGCTGATCGCCTATTCCTGCGACAAGAATTTCGGTCTCTATCGCGAGCGCGTCGGCGCGCTCTATGTCATGGCCCGCAACAGCAATGAGCTCGGAAAGGCTCAAAGCAATATGGCCGCCCTCGCCCGCGTCAACTGGTCGATGCCGCCCGATCATGGTGCGGCGATCGTCAGGACCATTCTCGAAAATGCCGAGATGTCGGCAATGTGGCGCGCCGAGCTCGATGAAATGTGCGAGCGCGTCAACGGCAATCGGGCTTCACTCGCCGACGCAGCACCCGATCTCGCTTTCATCCGCCGGCAGCGTGGTCTGTTCTCCAATCTCGCGATGTCGAAGGATATCGCGGCGGTCCTCCGAGCCAGGCATGGCATCTACATGGCCGATTCCGGGCGGATGAATCTTGCCGGTATGCAGCCGGCCGACGCCGGCGCCATCGTTGCCGCACTTCGAGCCGAAGGTTGCTTGAAGCAATAGTGGCATAACCGAACCCAAGTCATTGGATTTCCAGATGAACAGGAAAGAAACGACCGGCCAGGCGATCGCCCGTTCGCTTGTCGCCCATGGGGTCGACACGGTCTTCGGCATTCCGGGCGCCCACATGTATGACTTCAACGATGCCCTTTACGGCGCCGGCGACAAGCTTCGCTTCATCCATACCCGGCATGAACAGGGCGCCGGCTACATGGCCTACGGCTATGCCAAATCCACCGGCCGGATTGGCGCCTATACCGTTGTCCCCGGCCCAGGCGTCCTCAATTCCGGCGCGGCGCTGTGCACCGCTTACGGCGCCAATGCCCCGGTGCTTTGCATTACCGGCAACATCATGTCCCACCTGATCGGCCGGGGCAGAGGCCAGCTGCACGAGCTGCCGGATCAGCTCGCGACAATGCGCGGAATTGCCAAAGTGGCGGAGCGCATCAATCACCAGTCCGAAGCCGGCCCCGTTTTATCAGGGGTCGTTTGCAAGATGCTCTCCGGCCGGCAGGGTCCGGGGGCAATCGAAGCGCCTTGGGATGTGTTTGGACAATCCGGTCCCGAAGTCAATCTCCCCGTTGGCGCCAGCGCGCCTCATCCGGCCGTCAACGCCGATCAGGTCGCTGCCGCAGTGGCACTGATATCAGGCGCCAGGAATCCGATGATCATGGTCGGTGGCGGTGCGGCAGATGCCGGGGCCGAGATTGCCGCTCTTGCGGAACTGCTGCAGGCGCCGGTTACCTCGCATCGCTCCGGCAAGGGCATCGTCGCCGACGACCACCCGCACTATCTGAATTTCGTCGCCGCCTACGAATATTGGAAGAAGGTCGACGTTCTGATCGGCATCGGCAGCCGGCTCGAATTGCAGTTCATGCGATGGAAGTGGCTTCCCAAGGGCCTCAAGATCATCCGCATCGATATCGATCCGACCGAAATGGTTCGTCTCAAGCCCGAGGTGGGCATCGTCGCGGATGCCGAGGCCGGAACGCAGGCGCTGATCGATGCGCTGGCAGGTTGTCGTCACGAGGATCGCACCAGCGAGTTCGCCGAACTTAATAAAGAAGCCAGATCTCGTTTCTCAGGCGTGCAGCCGCAGCTCGCCTATCTCGATGCCATTCGCGAGGTTCTTCCAAGAGACGGCTTCTTCGTCGAGGAAGTCAGCCAGATGGGCTTTACCGCCCGCTTTGCGTTCCCGGTCTACGGTCCTCGCCAATATGTGACATGCGGCTATCAGGACAATCTCGGCTTCGGCTTCAACACTGCGCTGGGCGTGAAGATAGCCAATCCTGACAAAGCCGTCATTTCGATTTCCGGCGACGGCGGCTTCATGTTCGGGGTGCAGGAACTTGCCACCGCCGTCCAGCACAAGATCGCCGTCATCGCCATCATCTTCAACAATTCGGCCTATGGCAACGTGCTGCGCGACCAGAAACAGGCCTATAATGGCCGCTACCTTGGGTCCGATCTCACCAATCCGGATTTTGTCGCCCTTGGGAAGAGCTTCGGTGTCCGGTCATACAGGGTGACGAGCCCCAGCGAATTGAGAATCGTGATCGAAAAAGCCCTATCCCTCGATGAACCGGTTCTCATAGAAGTTCCCGTCGACAAAGGATCTGAAGCAAGCCCCTGGCCATTCATTCATCCGGCTCCCCACGTCGAGTGAACCCGATCACGGCGACGGTCCCGTGAGGAAGATCGTCGCCAGCGGCGGCAGCGTCAGCGACAGAGAGACCGGTCGTCCGTGGGCGGGGATGGGTTCGGTCGAGAGTGCACCGTTGACAAGGCCGGAGCCGCCATATTCCCGCGCATCCGTCGTGATCCGCTCGATCCACAGGCCGTCCTGCGGAACGCCGATCCTGTAGTCGTAACGCGGCACCGGCGTGAAATTCGATAGGACAAGCACGGATGAGGAGCGGTCCTTGGCATAACGGAGCATGCCCAGAACGGAATTGACGGCGTCATCGGCTGTCGCCCATTCGAAGCCCTCGGGATGAAAATCGCCAAACTGCAATGCCGGTTCATCGCCGTAAAACGCGTTCAGATCCTTCACCAGGCGCTGAATGCCGACATGCGCCGGCCGGTCCAGCACCTCCCAGCTCACCGAAGCGTCGTGGTTCCATTCGCCCGGCTGGGCGACTTCACTTCCCATGAACAACAGCTTCTTGCCGGGATGGCCCCACATGAAGGCGAGATAACTGCGCAGATTGGCGAATTTCTGCCATTCGTCTCCCGGCATCTTCGTCAGCAGCGAGCCTTTCCCGTAGACCACCTCGTCATGGGAAATCGGCAGCATGAAACGCTCGGAATAGGCATAGATCATGCCGAAGGTCATCGTGCCGTGGTGATAGCTCCGGTAGACGGGATCCTTCTCGATATAACTCAGGCTGTCGTGCATCCAGCCCATGTTCCATTTGATATCGAATCCGAGCCCGCCCTCCTCCGGCGGTTTGGTCACACCCGGCCAGGCCGTCGATTCCTCGGCGATGGTCATGGCGTGCGGGCTACGCTCGTGAATGATACTGTTGAGGTGCTTGAAGAACTCCACCGCCTCCAGGTTCTCGCGCCCGCCATACCGGTTGGGAATCCATTCGCCCTCGTTGCGGCTATAGTCGCGATAAAGCATCGAGGCGACGGCATCGACGCGCAATCCGTCGACGTGGTAGCGCTCGAGCCATTCGAGCGCGCTGGCGATCAGGAAGCCTTTCACCTCGTTGCGGCCGAGATTGTAGATCAGCGTGTTCCAGTCGCGGTGAAAGCCTTCGCGGGGATCCTCGTGCTCGTAGAGCGCGCTGCCGTCGAAACGGGCAAGACCCCAGACATCCGTCGGAAAATGGGCCGGCACCCAATCGAGGATGACACCAATGCCGGCGCCGTGACAGCGATCGACGAAATAGGCGAAATCCTCCGGCGTCCCATAGCGGCCGGTCGGCGCGAATAGGCCGAGCGGCTGGTAGCCCCACGAGCCGCCGAACGGATGCTCCATGATCGGCAGCAATTCGATATGGGTAAACCCCATGTCGCGGACATAGGGAACAAGCCGCTGGCTGAGCTCGGCCCAATCGAGATAGCTGTTGCCGTCCTGCCGGTCGCGAAGCCAGGAGCCGGCGTGCACCTCGTATACGGAGATCGCGCCTTCGAGCCTCGCTTGCCGGTCGCGGCCTTTCATCCAACCGTCATCGGTCCATCGGAACGGCGTCGACGATGCAACGATCGAGGCGGTAGATGGGGCGGCCTCGCTTGCCCGCGCCACCGGATCGGCCTTCTGCGGCAGGCAATTGCCATGCGCGTCGACGATCTCGAATTTATATCTTTCGCCGGGGGCCAGCCGGGGAACGAATAGCTCCCATACCCCGGCCGATTGCCTCAGCCGCATCGGGTTTCGCCGGCCGTCCCAGGCATTGAAATCGCCGACGACGGAGACCCGGCGGGCATTCGGCGCCCAGACGGCGAAACGAACGCCCGCGACGCCGTCGACCGACATTGCCACCGCGCCGAGCGTCCGGCTCAGACTATAATGGGTGCCTTCGGATATCAGATGAAGATCGAGTTCTCCCAGCAGTAGACCGAAGCTATAGGGATCTTCGGTGAGCTGCTCACCATCCGGCCATTGGATCCGCAGCCTGTATCCCATTCTCGAAGCCGTGGCAGCCGCAAACAGGCCGGACGGGTGAGCGATGCTGAAAGGCGTCACCACCCTGCCGCTTGATGCTTCGATGAGATCGACCGCCTCTGCTCCGGGCAGATAGACGCGCACGACGGTCATGCCGCCGGCCTCGTGCGGACCAAGGATCGAGAAGGGATCGCCATGGCGCCCCTCGATCAGAGCCCAGAGCGCATCGTGTCCGATGCCTGAAAGAAGTTCCGAGCGTTCAACATTCATGCATTGACCCCCGCTAAGCGCGATACGATTTCGGTAAGGCCGGCGAGCGGGATCGGCAGCCACTTCGGCCTGTTGCGGGCTTCATAGGCGATTTCATAGGCGGCCTTTTCCAGAAGAAAGGCATCCAGCACCCGCCTGCGTTGTTCGGCCGGCATGGCAAGCGCCTTCGAGGCGGAGACGGCCTGCCAATAGGCCGCGAGGAAGGCCGCCTCGGCATTGCGTCCGAAACGGGCAATGGCATCGCGGCGGACCTCGTTCTCATGTTCTGTCACCGCGTCATTATCGAGCTGGGCGGTGGCGACGAGATAGCTGAGCGAGCGCAAAAGCCCGGCGACATCGCGCAGGGGAACCGTCTTGGCCCGGCGCTCGGCGAGATTTTTCGCGGGCTCGCCTTCGAAGTCGATGATGACGGCATCGCCTTCGCTGACCAGGATCTGGCCGAGATGGAAATCGCCATGCGTCCGCGTCATCAGCGTGCCGCGGGCGCTTTCGGCAAGGCTCGCGCCAAGCTCGACGAGTTCGGAGCGGCGCTCGAGAAGCGGAGCGGCGAACAGATCCACGGCGGGATCGGCATTCTCCTCGCGTTCGGCAAGCTTTGACATGGCAAAAGCGACCTCGCCCGCCACGGCCTTCTTGATCGCCTCCACCTCATCGTCGCCGGCAACAACAGGGCTGAACGCGGCATCCGCGTTCTCGCCGGCGAGCACCACATGCAATTCGCCCAATCTCATGCCGACCATGGCGACGAAGCTGATCAGCGGCCGGAAGACATCGTCGCCGGGCTCTACCGCCGGATCGGCCAGCACGAGTTCGTCGGCTGCGCGCCGCAGATTGTTCAGCATCCAGTTCCAGGCGTCGCCCTGGTTGCGGATCGCACCCTGGACGATGATCAGGGTCGAGCGGCGCCCGCTGGAATCCGTGTGCGCGACTTCGCCGAGCAGCGGCGCGGTGTGGTCGTAGCCGGCGCGGGTCAAAAACCGCGTCATCTCCACCTCGGGATGGATGCCCGGGAAAATGTGCCGGATCAGTTTGATCATCGCAATGTCGCCGACGATGAGCGAACTGTTGGATTGTTCGGCCGAAAGCCAGTGGACCGGCATGTCATCGGTGATCTGAAGGCGGTCGAGCCTTTCCGTGCCGAGGAATTCCAGGGTGCCGGTGCGCCCGGTAGTACGCGAGCGGTCGGCAAGCCCGCGCAGGATGCCGCGCGCCATACGCTCCACGGCAAATCCATCCGTCAGGAATCCGACCCGCCTGCCCTGCCGGACACGCCCGAGCGCAAGCTGCTGAGTCAGCGCCGATGGCTGCGCATCGTCCCAGGCGACGGTCAGCGGCAACTGGTAGGATTCGGTATGATCCGGCAGCACCGCTTCCAATTCGCCGAGAACGACCCCATCGGCGAAGGGTATCGGCGTTGCGGAGATCAGCCTCGCCGCCTGAAGCGGCTGATCCTTGGCTCCGAACCAGCGCCGTCTTTTGAGATAGGCCGGCAGAATTTCGCTGCTCAAGACACGGGCATGCGCAGGTTCGTCAACGAGATCGAGCAGCCCGCGGCGCAGGACCATCGTCATGAAATCAGGTAGCTGCTCGGGCGGCGCGGTACGCCAAGCCGGCGGATCGGCATCGGCCTCCAGCTGAAACCAGAAGAAGCCGTAGGGGGGCAAGGTCAGGAGATAGGTCAACTGCCCGATCGGCGGAAAGGGCGACATGCCGGTCAGCTCGATCGGCACGCGGCCTTCGAAGGCCGAAAGGTCGAGCTCGACCGCCTGGGGCAGCCGCGAGAGGTTTGCGACACACATCAGCGTCTCGCCGTCATATTCCCTGAGGTAAGCGAGGATCTTGCGGTTCTCGGGCGAGAGGAAGCGTAGCGAACCGCGCCCGAAGGCGGGATGCCGGCCGCGCAGCGACAGCATCTTGCGCGTCCAGTTGAGCAGCGAATGCGCATCCGTGCTCTGCGCCTCGACGTTGACCGCCTCGAAGCCGTAAAGCGGATCGGCGATCAGCGGCAGGACGAGGCGCGCCGGATCGGTGCGGGAGAAGCCGCCGTTGCGGTCCGGTGACCATTGCATCGGCGTCCGCACCCCGTCCCGGTCACCGAGATAGATATTGTCGCCCATGCCGATCTCGTCGCCGTAATAGATGACAGGCGTCCCCGGCATCGACAGAAGAAGCGCGTTCATCAGCTCGATGCGGCGGCGGTCGCGCTCCATCAGCGGCGCCAGGCGCCGCCTGATGCCGAGATTGATGCGGGCCCGCTTATCGGAGGCATAGGTTTCCCAGAGATAGTCGCGCTCCGCATCCGTCACCATTTCGAGTGTCAGTTCGTCGTGATTGCGCAGGAAGATCGCCCACTGGCAATTCTCCGGAATCTCAGGCGTCTGGCGCAGGATATCGGTGATCGGGAACCGATCCTCCTTGGCGATCGCCATATACATGCGCGGCATCAGCGGGAAGTGGAAAGCCATGTGGCATTCGTCGCCGTCGCCGAAATATTCGCGTGTGTCCTCCGGCCACTGGTTGGCTTCGGCAAGCAGCATCACGCCGGGATGCGTAGCATCGAGGGCGGCGCGGATGCGCTTGAGGATCCCGTGGGTTTCCGGCAGGTTTTCGTTGATCGTCCCCTCACGCTCGACGAGATAGGGGATGGCGTCAAGACGAAAACCGTCGATGCCGGTCTCCAGCCAGAAGCGCATCACCTTCAGCAGTTCCTCCATGACAAGCGGGCTGTCGAAGTTGAGGTCCGGCTGGTGGGAATAGAAGCGGTGCCAGTAATAGGCGCCGGCAACCGCATCCCATGTCCAATTCGATTTTTCGGTGTCGATGAAGATGATGCGCGTTTCCGGAAATTTCTGATCGGTATCCGACCAGACATAGAAATCCCGCTCGGGTGAACCCGCCGGAGCCTGGCGGGCGCGCTGGAACCAGGGATGCTGGTCGGAGGTGTGGTTGATGACGAGCTCGATGATGACGCGGATATTGCGCTGGTGGGCGGCGTCGACGAAGGCCCGGAAATCCTCCAGTGTCCCATAGTCGGAGCTGACATTGCCGTAATCGGCGATGTCATAGCCGTCGTCGCGGCGCGGCGAGGGAAAGAAGGGCAGCAGCCAGATGGCGTTGACGCCGAGCGCAGCGATATGATCGAGCTTGGCGTGCAGACCGGCAAAATCGCCGACGCCATCACCATTGGCGTCGTAGAACGACTTGATATGCAGCTGGTAGATGATCGCATCCTTGTACCAGAGCAGCGGCTCGGTGTTGCCGGGGTTCATCGTGTCCATTCATGCCTCCGCTGCGCGAACGCGCCAGATCGCAAAGGGCAGAATCTGAGGATTGAGACTGATAGTCTGCCGTTTGCCGTTCCACCTGAAACGATGCCCGCCGACCAGATCCTCGACGTCGAGCGCGCCGCCGTCCCCGAGTGACCATTTCCAGAGCGGCAGCTCCACGTCGCTTTGCTGGAAATTATGGGGGTCGAGGCTGATCGCGATCAGCAAAACATTGTCGCGCGCGCGGCTCGCCTTTTCGAAAAACAGGATATTGTCGTTCCAGGCGTTCAGCAGCGTCAGCCCGAGATGCGAATGCAGCGCGATGTTTTCGTTGCGGATGCGGTTGAGCATCCTGATTTCGGCAATGATGTTGCCCGGCCGGTCGTAGTCCCAGGCGCGGATTTCGTATTTCTCGCTGTCGGCATATTCCTTGCGCTTGGCGTCGGGGCGCCCCTCGCAAAGTTCGAAACCGTTGTAGACGCCCCACAATCCGGAAAGAGTAGCGGCGAGTGCGGCGCGGATCAGGAAGGCCGGGCGCGGCGCGTTCTGCAGAAAATCCGGGTTGATGTCGTGGGTGTTGACGAAGAAGTGCGGCCGGAAGAATTCCTTCGGCGCCGTCTCGGTCAGCTCGCGCATATATTGCTCGAGCTCCCACTTGGCGTTGCGCCAGGTGAAATAGGTATAGGACTGGGAGAAGCCGATCTTCGCCAGCCGGTACATCACCTTCGGCTTGGTGAAGGCTTCCGACAGGAAGACGACATCGGGATGGCGCGCCCTGATATCGCCGATCAGCCATTCCCAGAACGGAAAGGGCTTGGTGTGCGGATTGTCGACACGAAACAGCTTGACGCCCTGGTCGACCCAGAGCTGGACGATATTCCTCAGCTCCACCCATAGGGAAGGCAAGGCGTCTTTCGTGTAGAAATCGACATTGACGATATCCTCGTATTTCTTCGGTGGGTTCTCGGCATATTTGATCGTGCCGTCGGGACGCCAGTCGAACCAACCGGGATGCTCCGTCAACCAGGGATGATCCGGCGAGGCCTGGATGGCGAGGTCCAGCGCAATCTCCAGCCCGTGCCGGCCCGCCTCCTCGACCAGTCGGCCGAAATCCTCGAAATCGCCGAGCTCGGGATGGATGGCGTCGTGGCCGCCCTCTTCCGAGCCGATGGCATAGGGGCTTCCGGGATCGCCGGGTGCGGCCTTCAGGCTGTTGTTGCGCCCCTTGCGGTTGGTCGAGCCGATCGGGTGAATGGGCGGGAAGTAGAGCACGTCGAAGCCCATGCCGCGGATGTCAGGCAGTCTCGGAATAACATCGTCGAAGGTGCCGTGCCGGTTGGGATCGCCGCTCTGGGACCGCGGGAAGATCTGGTACCAGCTGGCGAAGGCCGCTTCCTTACGTTCCGCATCGACAGCGCTTGCCGTTGAGCGAAGCCGGAACGGCCGCCTGTCGGCCCTGTTCATCAGCTCGGATGTCTCGGGAGCGAGCAGGATCGTCGTGCGCTCGCGATCGGACGCGTTTTCGAGGCTGTCGATCAGAGCCTGCAAGTGTGCGCCGAGCGCTGCCGGCGCTTGCGCCTGCGCCGCGCGAACGAGGTTCAGCCCCTCCTGGAGCTCCAGCTTCAGGTCCAGTCTCGCATCGTTCTTCTTGGTCAGCTCGTAACGGAAGACCGCGAACGGGTTCCTCCAAGCCTCGACCGCGAATTCGTAGCGGCCCATGCGCTCCAGCAGGAATTCGGCCCGCCAGCGGTCGTTCTCGACCAGTTGCATCGGCGTCTCGTTCCATTCCGCCATGGCGTCATGCGGCCGCCAGAGCAGGACGGCTGCGAGCGGATCGTGACCGTCGGCGAATATATCGGCCTCGACGGTGACGCTCTCGCCGACGACGCGTTTGACGGGAAACCGCCCGTCATCGACCCGCGGCATGATGTTTTCAATGGCAAGCCGCGGCGACGCCGTCGCCTGCTCGACGTCGAAGGCCGGCCTCGATGTGATCGGCTCCGGCGCCTTGCCTTCTATCACCCGGGTCTCCCCTGCCCGCAGGCGAAGGGTCGCGCCATCGGCAGTGACGGGAAGAAAACCGGAGGCGGCCTCGCGAAGCGCCGTCACCGGCGCAGGCGCGCTTCGCCTGAGGTCCCGGTTGAGCAGGATGAAGCGCACATCTGACGCGCTGCGAAGATCCTGCGCCTCGGATTGAACAAGCACCGAAACCGGCCCATTGGCATTGCGGATCAGACGAAGCGACGGAGCCCGCGCCTGGCCGGCCTTGCCGATCGCGCTGTTGGCGAGCCGGATCTCGGATGAGATATCGAAGGCGAGATCATGACGCAGCCTGCGCAGGCCCGAGCCATCACCATGGGTCGGATCAAGCGGTGTCGCCGCACCATATTCGAAACCCATGGGAATCATGAGGCCGCCGCCGAGCGAGGCGGCAAGCCGCAGCGCTCGGACGGCGCGCCGCTCGAGAATTTCACGGCTCTCGGTCCCATGCGCGATGCGCCTCGCGAAGGGCGGCTCGGGAAAGGCAACCTGCCAGCCGAGCGGCTCCTGGACACGATGCTCCTCAACGAACCATCTCTCGTCGAGATCCCACCACGCCATCGATGAAAAACACCCAGCGAAACCCGCATCGGCGATGGCGCTTCTCACCGCAAAGTCGGTGCCGGGCGTCCAGGCGAAGAATTGCGCTTCCGCCCTCTCGCGCACACCCACGATCAGCGACTTGAAAAAGGCCGGCGCCGCCCGGTCGATCCCGAGAACCCGATAGCCGGAAAGACCGCCGCCGGACAGACGCCGCAGCCGTTCGGTCCATTCCGTCAGAAGCTGCGATTGCCGCTCCGCTCCCATCATGGTCATCGGCTCCGCCGGATCGAGCGGCGAGCGCCGGGGATCGACGGGACGAAAGCCTGCTTGCGGGTCCTGCGCCTTGCCGTCGAGCATCAGGTCCATCATCAAGCCGACGCCGCTCTTGCCGGCGGCCTCCACCAGCCGCGACACTCCATCCGCGACCGCGCTTCCGAGCTGCAGCTCAGGATCGAGGCCATCAAAGTCTTGAGAGGAAAAGACGCTGCATTCCTTGCCCCGGTCAAACAGGGGAGCCGTCAGCACATGGTGGAAACCGGTATCGGCCGCATGGTCGAAAACCTCGCGCCATGCATCGATACCCTGGAGAAGTAGCGGATTGACATAATAGATCCTGGGTGGGGTGCTCACCGCACCCTGCTTCGCAGATAACAACATCGGCCGCCGCCTCGAGTTTGCTTTTCAGGCAAACTTCCTTTGGCGGAGGTTGTTCCACGCGACCCGTCAATTTACGGCTGCATGGGACATCGCAGTCGGCTTGCGTGCTATGTCTCGCTTCCTGGAGCATCGACACCGATCGCTCGACATCAGACAAGCACGGCTTCTTCGAAATCCGCGAGGAGGCCAGACGCTTTATCTCGCAGGAAAACGCCAAAGAGCAGTGGGATTTGTTGGAACCTAATGCGAAAGTGCTGGTCCTCGCTGCGGACGCAATGGACCCCGAAAAGCCTTGGTCGCTCCACCCAGCGAAATCGTGATATGCGCAGCCGCCGTGCCGAATGGCATGATGAGGCGGTGGGATGTGCATGTGGCGGTGGAGCGGAAGCCTGCCCGTCCGTAGAGGAAGCAGGTAACATTTGTGATATCAATCGAATTCTCGCGATTTTACAAAGGCGACCAGACGTGAACCCACAGGTGGAACTAAGCTCCTATCCCGGACTCGACGAGCGGATTGTGATCGTCCGGGCGGGAGACGAAGTGGATGCTGTGTTTGTCAGGACCAAAAGGTTCAATGTCATGATCGATACGCTCGGCACGCCCGAGCTGTGCCGGAGAGCGCTGGATCTGCTTGAGCAAAGACCCGAGGCGCGCCCACTGGTCGTTGTCAATTCGCATATGGATTGGGATCATTTCTGGGGAAATGCCGCCATTGCAGGGCGTGCTCCCATCATCGCGCATGCCGCAGCCCTCGACCGCCTGCGCGACCCAGCGACACGGCAGGTCCTGACTGATAAGGCGAGCGAGGAATCGCGGTTTCGCGATGTGGAGATCATCGGCCCCGACATCACTTTCTCCGGCTCGATGGTTCTGAACGGCGGCGATCTGACGCTCGAACTCATCCATACTCCGGGACACACGCCCGACCATATCGCCGTCTGGATTCCCGAATTGCGCATCTGCCTCGCCGTCGACGCAGTGGAATATCCCATTCCTGAGGTCTGGAGCAGAAGTGCAGATGATCTTCGCCTGATCCGCTCCTCGCTCGAGCGTATCCGTGACCTTGATGCGAGGCTGGTCATCCCTGCACATGGCAGGACGTCCTCCCCTTCGACGGTCGCTGAAAACCTGGCCTATTTCGAAACTTTGGCCGATCGCGTCGGTCGTTTGAGCGGGAGCCGGCTCGCGGACCCGGAACTCGGCAGCGCAAGTGGGTTCAGGCTGGAAGACTTCGTCGCCATTCCCCAGGACATGCCCTCGGCGACTTTGGCGTTCTACCGGAGCTGCCATGAGACAAATCTGGGCGCCACGATTGAGGCTCATGGCGAGGGGAGGCCATGACGTGAAACAGTTGGAGGGCGGACGGACCGGGCAGATCTGGCGCGACGGCGATAGCGTGATCAGACCATCAGGCGCATGGACGCCGACGGTGCATCGGTTTTTGCGCCATCTCAGGAATAGAGGCTTCCGGGCAGCGCCGGAGCCCATCGCGATATCAGCCGAAGGCGACGAAGTCGTCAGCTACGTCACCGGGCGCGTCTGCGAAGACCTCAGCGATCCCTTTGTCGGATCGGAGAGCATGCTGATATCGGCAGCGAGGCTTCTGCGCGGGTTTCATTCGGCCTCTGAAGGTTTTCTGGAAGCGGATGGCGAGATCAAAGCATGGATGCTGCCGCCGCAGGAGCCGCGGGAGATCGTCTGCCACGCTGACTTTGCGCCTTATAACGTCGCCACCGTAGATCACGAGGCTGTCGGGATCATCGACTTCGACACCGCCCACCCCGCTCCGCGCCTGTGGGATCTCGCCTATGCGGTCTATCGCTGGGCGCCTCTCTCCGATCCCGCCAATCCGGCTGTTGCATTCAGTCTCGACGAGCAGTTGCGGCGGGCGGAAATCTTCTGCACCGCCTATGGAGCGACGGCGGAAGAACGGCGCCTGCTTCCGGAGATGATCTGCAGGCGGCTTCAAGCTCTCGTCGACTTCATGCTGGCAAGTGCGGCTGCCGGAGACGAAGCCTTCGCCGAGGATGTCTCGGCGGGAGACGCACGCCTCTATCTGAACGACATCGGTTATGTCGGCATGAACCGGGATCGGCTTTTGAAAGCGCTGTCCTGACTAAAGCGTGTCGCGATTTTTCAGATTCGCTCGTTGTGCTTTAGCTCTTTATCTTCTCGCATGTCGTTGCCGCAAAACCGCTGCACACTTTTGCGCGACATGCTTTAAAGCCACTTCCGCCTGCGGAAGAAGGTGAAAAGGCTGAGGCAAAGGACACCGATGACGCCGAGCACGACGAAATAGCCGTATTGGAACTTCAGTTCCGGCATATCGTCGAAATTCATCCCGTAAATGCCGGCGATCGCCGTGGGGACGGCGAGGATCGCCGCCCAGGCGGCGAGTTTGCGGGCAATCGCCGTCTGCTCCGTCTGGCCGATCATCACGCTCGCCTCGAAGGCGAAGGCGAGGACCTCACGCAACGCGTCGATATCCTCCTGGACCCGACGCACGTGATCCGTCACATCGCGAAACAGCGACTGCAGCGTCGGATCCATGCCGGGAAGGTCGATGTGCTCGTATCGCCGGCAGACATCCACCAGCGGCACCACGGCGTTGCGCAGCCGCAAGAGCTTGCGACGCAAGAGGTACAGCCGTTCGATGTCGGACTTTCCCAGCTGTTCGCGCAGCACCAGATCTTCGAGTTTCTCGACCTCCTCCTGCACGACCTCGATGACGGGCATGTAGTTGTCGACGATGAAATCGAGGATGGAATAAAGGATGTAGTTCTCGCCATGGGCAAGCGCGGCAGGCGTCGCCTCGCATCGCTGCCTGACTGCCAGATAGGAAGAGGACTCTCCATGGCGAACGGAAACGACATAGCCGCGGCCGACGAACAGATGCGTTTCGCCGAAGATGATCTCGCCATCCTTCATATGGGCGGTGCGGGCGACGATGAACATCGCGTCCCCGTAAATCTCCAGCTTCGGGCGCTGATGGGGCTGCGCCGCATCCTCGATCGCCAGCGGATGGAGATTGAACTCGGCCTGCACCTGGTGCAGCAGCACTTCGTCCGGCTCATGCAGGCCGATCCAGACGATGGCGTTCTCCCGGCTGCGCCATTCGCCGGCTTCTTCTATTCTGATGTCGCGAATGCGCTGCCCGTGCTGGTATACGGCGGCAGCCACCACGCCCCGCCGCTCATGCCGCGGCGAGTCAGAGCCGTTGCCGGCCTGCGACGAAACACTGTCTGGATCCTTCAACCGTTCCAAATCCTGCCGTCCTCCATTTCCAGGAATAGCACCGCTATCCCAGCCTCCTCGCCGATCCGCATCGCGGCGATCATAATGCTATTTCACTAAACATGCATCCGCCTTGGTGGAAGCCGCGCAGGCGCAGGACGGCATCATGTGTCCGTCGAGATATCGTCCCAGTCCTGATCCATGTAGCCGATCAGCCAGTTGAAGGCGTAGTGGCGTTCGTAAACGACGCCCTTGTCCAATCCGGCGGGCGGTTCCTCTCCCTTCAGCCGGGCGTTCACGACAGCCCAATCATAGCGGTAGATCAGGTCGGCAGCGTCGAGCAGCTCCTTCTGCGGGCGCAGCCTGGCGCGGCGCATCAGCCCATCCGTCCCCAGCTCCCTGAGCGTGTTTGCGATGAACGGAACATCGCAAATATGGTCGGGACGTTCGAGCTCCGGCGCAATCCCGAGCGCCCATAACATGACGTGGACGCCCTCGTAGCGCCAAGCGAAATTCACCCGGTCCTGCTCCGATGGGTTGGGATCGTCCATGAATGCCCGTTCCTTCGGAGTAAAAAATTGTGCCGCGTCGAACTGCCGGATGAGCGTCTGGCCCATGGCGTGGTCGCCGGTCTCACCTTTGACGGCAACGATTACAAGCGCGATGGCGCGCTGAACGACAACCTTCCTATCGCGCCGGGTGCTGCCGCTCTCCGTTTCGAAGGCCGGCAGATGATCGATGGTCGGCACGCCTTCGGACTGAAGCTGGGCGATAGACCGGGCTTTGCGGGCCTGCGCCTCGTCAGGGGTTTGAGAAACGGCTGTCTGCACCGGAAGGATCAATGCAAGAAGGACTGAAAATATGCGCTTCATCATGACTGGCTCCTGTCATCGCTGACGATTATGGATAGGCATTTTCCTGTCTGAGCGGGATCATGAACACGCAAGGCGCGGCAAGTTTCCGGAAAACTGGTAAACGGCCTTGTTACCTCTCGGAACACATCGTTAAATTCTTTTCGTTACAAAGAGATCTCATCAAGCCGGTATGACGCCGGGACCGTTCGATGGGGACTTTTAATGCGTCGTCCAAACATTAAATCGAGTTTGCTGTTGATTTTCAGCGGCATAGCTCTTCTTTTCGGTCTCGTCGCCTATCTTGCGGTCGATGGTCTCCGAAACACGAACGGCTCCACCGAGGAAATTGCAAACCATTGGCTGCCGAGCGTGCAGGCTTCGCAGGCGATCAATCTCGCCATGTCGAATTTGCGCCTCGCCTATCGTGATCACATCATCGCGCAGACGGATGCGGAAAAGAAGACACGCGAAGAGGCCATCAATGTCGCCGAGGATACGGTCGGCAAATCGGTGGACGCTTATCTTCAGCTGGCGTCATCCGACCATGAGCGCGAGCTGATCAAGACGATCAAGGAGAGCGTCGGGGGCTATATCGCCAGCAGTTCGCAGCTGCTCGCCCTTTCCCGCGCCAACAAGACCGAAGAAGCCGGGCAATATCTGGGCGGCGAGATGCGCTCCTATTCGGACAAGCTCAAGGAAGCGACGTCGAGCCTGGTCGAGCTTGATGTCAGCGGCAGCAACAAGGCTGCCGAACTCAGTAAGGAAACCTTCGCCTCGATAGAATTCTACCTTCTTGCCGCGATCGGACTTGCGGGATTGCTCGTTCTCGGCGCCGTCGCCTTCGTGCTGAAGAGCATCGCCAACCCGATCGCCGGCATCACCGTCTCGATGCGGCGCCTAGCCGAGGGGGACACCGGCTCGGAAATTCCCTTTGCCGACCGCGCCGATGAGGTCGGCTCGATGGCTGCGGCAGTAGAGATCTTCCGCCAAGCGGCGATTACGAACAAGCGGCTGGCGCTGGACGCCGAAGAAAACCGTAACAAGGCGGAGGCCGATCGCGTTGCCGCCCAAAAGCAGGCGGAAGAAGACGCTTCGGAGCGGCTGCGCATTGCCACCTCGGGTCTTGCCGCCGGTTTGAAGCGGCTCGCCGCGGGCGACCTCGCCTTCCAGCTCAACGAGGCCTTCGCTCCCGATTTCGAGGCGCTGCGCCACGACTTCAACCAGTCGGTAGCACAGCTCGGCGCGACGCTGAGAGCAATTTCCGAAAGCATCGGCACGATCGACGAAGGCACGCGAGAAATTTCTTCCGGCGCCAGCGATCTTTCCAAGCGCACGGAGCAGCAGGCAGCCTCGCTCGAGGAGACGGCCGCCGCGCTGGAACAGATCACCGCCAACGTGTCGAATTCCAGCAAGCGGACCGAGGAGACGCGCACGGTCGCCACAGAAGCAAATCGCAGCGCCGGGATCTCCGCAGAAGTCGTCTCCCATGCAGAGGAAGCGATGGAACGCATCGAGACCTCGTCGCAGCAGATTTCCAACATTATCAGCGTCATCGACGAAATCGCATTCCAGACCAACCTTCTGGCCCTGAATGCCGGCGTGGAAGCGGCGAGAGCCGGCGAAGCGGGCAAGGGCTTTGCCGTCGTCGCCCAGGAAGTGCGCGAACTCGCGCAGCGCTCCGCGAGTGCTGCCAAGGAAATCAAGGGCCTGATCCAGAATTCCTCGAAAGAGGTGGAGAGCGGCGTGAAGCTGGTGCGCGATACCGGTCAGGCTTTGAAGACCATCGGCGGCTTCATCACTCAGATCAACCAGCACATGGATTCGATTGCCACGTCTGCGAAAGAACAGTCGATCGGCCTCAGCGAAGTCAACGTCGCGGTCAACCAGATGGATCAGACCACCCAACAGAACGCGACGATGGTGCAGCAGTCGACGGCGGCATCGGACTCGCTTGCGCAGGAAGCCCAGAAGCTTCGCGAGCTTGTCGCCCAGTTCAGGCTAGACGATACGGCCTCCGGCCAATCCACCACCCTTCGCGCGACGGCGAGATCCATGGCCCAACCCGCCGGCCGCCCTGCCATCCATGCGGTTGCCGCACGCCGCTGAACGAACGTCTGCAGGAAATCCGAGGTAAAAGGCGCCCGGCCATTTGCCCGGCGCCTTTTATTTGGTCATGCGGCGAAGGCCGGATTGCGCCGCGCGCCCATCCTCAGCACGAAATAGATCGCTCCGCCGATGGCGACGCCGAAGAACCAGCCATAGGTGCCCCACCAATCTGGCAGGATCGAGGTGAAGGTCGGCAAGATCGAGGAGAACAGCGCGCCGACCGCGAATGCGATGAAGGCATTGCCGTGCCAGCCGTTCTGGAAGCGGAACTCGCCATTCTCGCGGTAGAGCGCTTCAACGTTCAGCTGGCTCTTCCGGATGAGATAATAGTCGACCATCATGATGCCGAAGATCGGACCCATCGTCGAACCGATGAAGTTGACGAAATGTGCCGCACCCGTTTCCCAGGGAGCAAACGGATAAAGCACGAGAGCGATCAGGGCGGCGATATATCCCCCGCGTTTGAAGTTGATCTGGCGCGGGAAGACATTGGCGAAATCGAAGGCCGGCGACACGAAGTTCGCCACGACGTTGATGCCGAGCGTGGCGACTGCGAAGGTCAAAGCGGCAAGCAGCGCCAGGAACCAGCTATCAAATTTCGCCGAGATCATTTCCGGATGCAACAGCACCTCGCCGTAGACAGTGAAGGCGGCTGTGGTCGTGACGCCTGCGACGAGGCAGAAGGCCAGAAGATTGATCGGCAGGCCCCAGAGGTTACCCTTGCGCAGCGCCTTTTCGCTCGTTGCGTAACGCGAGAAATCGCAGAAATTCAGGTAGAGCGCAGCGAAATAGGTGATCCAGGTGGCGGCGACAGCGGCAAGCGCCGCAAACGAGCCGGGCTCGCCCGGCACGCCGGCATCCTTGGTCTTTTCGATCAGCACGTCGCGCGGGATCTCCGAACCGAAGGAAAAGGTGCCTGATTTGGCGACCAGATAAACCGCGAGGATCAGCATCATGATCCAGACGGCAGGGCCGGCCCAATCCTGGAACTTGCGGACCGTTTCCATGCCACGTTGGATGATCAGCAGTTGCAGCGCCCAGACGATGACGTAGCAAATGAGCTCCAGCGTCGAATGTCCAAGCATGTGGCTGTTCTGGTGAAAGGCGAGCAGGCTCTCGTTGCGGATCAGCAAGGCAACGATCGCACCGGACGCCGCGGCCGTCTGCGCCCCGTACCAGAAGCAGGCAACCACCGCACGGACGAGTGCCGGAACGTTGGCGCCGAAGGTGCCGAAGGACGCTCGCGCCAGAACCGGAAAGGGTACGCCGGTGCGCACGCCGGCATTGCCGACCAGGCTCATCAGGAAGAAGATGACCAGAGAGCCGATGCCGATGGCGATGACGAAATTGACGAAGCTGCCGCACAGCAGGAACAGGCTCGCCGCCAGGTAATAGCCCCACAGGCTGTGGACATCAGACGTCCAGACGTTGAAGATGCTGAATGCACCCCATTTGCGCTCCGCGGCGGGTGCAAGGTCCTCGTTATACAACGAGGGAGACGGATCTCGAATGCTCATGAATGCCCTCCCATATCCCCTGTGGCGACTCGACCACGGGGGGAAGTCTGCGCTTCATTTAGGCATCTGACAATTTAATAGTCACATTGTACACAATGCTGATGGCCGCATTGTACAGATCCTCCGGAGCGCGCCCGGGCCAGTCAGTGCGCGCCGACGAAACGTCCGGCCAGGCGAAACGGGCTTGCGACGGCAGCGCCGGCCGCATCGAAGACATAGGCGCCGACATCGCCGGCGGATGCACGCTTGCCGCTTTCGAAGGAGGCAAGCTGCGCGCCGTACTTGGCGAGCGACGCGTAGCGGTCGTGCCCCAGCCCGTCCGACGCCTGGATCGACGTGATGTCGATGACCCGAAGCCTTTCCCGCAAGGCTTCCTCCCCGATGACGGGATCGTCGATATCGAGGCGTCCAACCCGCGGCCTCTCTCCCGCAATGAAGCTCGAAGCAACCAGCGCCCGGTCGTCCTTCGAAACAAGAAGTGAGATCGGGATCGGCATTCGCCCGATATCCGCAAGCTGCGAGCGGAAGACGTCGACGTCGATATCGGGGGCGGCGAGCACCACCGCCAGCTTGCTGATGACATCGTCGCGATGCTGCAGCTTGAGCTGCCGCACGGTTTCCATGACCAGGAACCCGCCCATGCTGTGTCCGAACAGGATGATGCGTTTCACCTTGCCGGAAGCAGAGAGCGAGGTGACGAGCGAACCGAGTTCGCTACGCGAGGAAAGCGCTGCGTCGCGGTCGGCGACATATCCGGCGACGGCTGCGGCCGACGGCCAGGAAAACAGGATCGGGGCACCCGGAATTTTCGCGTCCGCAGCGATCTGCGCGGTGCGAAACAGCGCTTCCTGATAACTGTAATTGTAGCCGTGCACGAAGATGCCGATGGTGCCGTCGGATTGCACGGAGCGGATTGCCTCCTGCACGAAGGCATCCTTTGGAAGCTGCTTGCGCCCGGTGACGGCAAATTGCCGTTCGGGATCAGGCCTTGACGTCGGATAGCTAATCACCGTGCCCTTCCGGCCGGGAGGAACTGAAAATTCGTACTGTTCATAGGTAAGGGTCTCGGACCATGCGCTCCCGAACCCGCCTAGGATGGCATCAGCGCTCCGGTTGGTCGCAGCCAGGACGCTCACCCGTTCGGAGGTGACTTCGGAATGAAGCGCCTCATTCAGATGAACCGGCTTAAGAACATTCGGCGACGGCCTTGTGGCGCAACCCGAAAGCATGGTGAGCGCGATCGCCGCAAGGATCACTGGGCCTGCTTTCGGTAGCAATTTCAAACGCCGTTTCACTATCGCCCCCTCCCCTTCTATGCCGAAGACGCGTTTCAGTGCGCTCATGTCGAGGTCCCACACCCTGCTCCCGCGTGGGATGGCTTTGCTTGCGCCACCCACGCCTTGCGTTCGGTCCGTGTTGCAAGCCGCGGCGGCATGAGGTGGCTGTCAAAGCCTGTCCTCATGCTTCCGCCGCGGCATCGGCCCGAACGCCTTCATCCCTCGGGATCCTGAACCAGGCGACGTAGAGCGCCGGCAGGAACAGCAGGGTGAGCGCGGTTCCGATGACGATGCCGCCCATCATGGCGTAGGCCATCGGCCCCCAGAAGATCTCGCGCGAGATCGGGATCAGGGCGAGGGTAGCGGCCGCCGCCGTCAGCATGATCGGCCGCATCCGGTGTTCGGTCGCCTCGATCACCGCCTGCCACGCCGCGACCCCTTCGGCGCGCAGATGCTCGATCTGCACGACCAGGATGACCGAGTTGCGGATCAGGATGCCGATCAGCGCCAAAATGCCGAGGATCGCGACGAAGCCCATCGGCGCGTTGCTTAGCAGCAGTGCCGCAACCACGCCGATCAGCGCCGTCGGCGCGACCGCAAACACCAGGAACAGGCGGCTGAAGCTCTGCAACTGGATCATCAGGATCGTCGCCATCGTAAACAGCATCAGCGGCGCCACAGCGGCGATCGGTCCCTGAGCTTCGGCGCTCGATTCGACCGCGCCGCCCACTTCCACCTTGTATCCCACGGGAAGGTTCTTCTGGAACTCTTCCACCTTGGGCTTCAGCTGGTCGACGATCGTCGCCGGCTGCGTCGAACCGATCACCGCCGCCTTGAGGGTGATGGTGGGTTGCCGGTCGCGACGCCAGATCGTCGGCTGCTCGAGTTCGTAGCGGAAATTCGCAACCGCCGAGAGAGGCACGACCTTGCCGTTGGAGGTCGAGAGCTGCAGATTCTCAAGCGTCTGGATGGAGTCCCGCTCGGATGCCCTGGCCCGGCCAACGACGTTGACCAGGTAGATGTCATCGCGGATCTGCGTTGCCGTGGAACCCTCGACGATACCGTTAAGCGCGGTTGCGATATCCTCGGAGGAGACGCCGAGCTGACGCGCCTTGTCCTGCAGAACATCGACCTTCACGACGCGGGAGGGTTCGTTCCAATCCAGCACCATGTTCGACAGAAGCGGGTGGGTACCGACAACGCCGGCAAATTGCTGTGAGATGTCGCGCACCTTCTGAATGTCCGGGCCGCTGATACGGTACTGAACCGGCTTGCCCACAGGCGGGCCGATGTCGAGCAGCTTGACGAATGCGTCGGTGCCGGGAAAGGTCTTGGTCAGGTAGTCCTGAAGCTCCGCCCGGACCTTGTCGCGCACCTCAAGCCCCTTGGTGACGATCACCGTCTGTCCGAACGACACGTCGGGCGTCTGCACGTCGAAGGAGAGGATGAAGCGCGGCGCGCCCTGGCCGACATAGGTCGTCCAGTGATCGATATCCTTGTTACCGGCCAGCATCTCCTTTTCGAACTTGGCCATCTGCCTGTTGGTCTCGGAAATCGAGCTGTTGTGCGGCAGATTCCAGTCGATGACGAGCTCGGTTCTGTCCGAGTTCGGGAAGAACTGCTGCTGCACCAGCCCCATGCCGCCGACCGAAAGGGCAAAGACGCCGACCGTCAGCACGATGGTGACCCAGCGCCAGCGCATCGCCAGTCCCAGGAGCCAGGAGAACACGGCGGCGAAGCGCCCCTTCTTCTCGTGATGCGACTTCATGGTCTTCGGCAGGATCGTCACGCCGAGAAGCGGCGTGAACAGCACCGCCACGATCCAGGAAACAACCAGAGAAACCGCGATGACGACGAAAAGCGTGAAGGTGAATTCGCCGGCGGCGCTGTTGTTGAGACCGACAGGTATGAAGCCGGCGACGGTGACGAGCGTTCCCGTTAGCATCGGAAAAGCCGTCGAGGTATAGACGTATGTGGCAGCTTTCTTCAGATCGTCGCCCGCCTCCAGACGGGCCACCATCATCTCGACGGCAATCATGGCGTCGTCGACGAGCAGCCCGAGCGCGATGATGAGTGCGCCGAGCGAGATGCGCTGCAGCGAGATGCCGGAATATTCC
Source organism: Rhizobium sophoriradicis (assembly GCF_003939025.1). Taxonomy (GTDB): domain Bacteria; phylum Pseudomonadota; class Alphaproteobacteria; order Rhizobiales; family Rhizobiaceae; genus Rhizobium; species Rhizobium sophoriradicis. The sequence goes on along the minus strand of NZ_RQIH01000008.1, from coordinate 261,093 downwards.
ATCACCACGAAGGTGATGGCGAGCACGAGGGGTATGGAAATCGCCACCACCAGGCCGGCGCGCAGACCGAGGCTGATGAAGCTGATGACGAGTACAATGAGGATCGCTTCGAAGAGCGCGCGAGTAAAGCCTGAGACAGCTTCGTCGACGACATGCGGCTGGTCGGAAACACGGTGGACATCGACGCCGATCGGCAGATCGGCGACGACCTGTTTCATCTCGGCATCGAGCCCCTCGCCGAATTCCAGAAGATTAGCGCCCTGCTTCATGCCGATGGCAAGGCCGATCGCCGGCTCACCGTTGAAGCGAAACAGCGCCGATGGCGGATCGACGTAGCCGCGCGTGATCGTGGCGACGTCGGTCAGCGGGAAGAAGCGGTCGTTGATGCGCAGGTTGATCGACCGCAGGCTTTCCTCGGATGTGAACTGTCCGCTCACCCGCAAGGCGATGCGCTCCGGCCCGGCATCGACGAAGCCGGACTGCGTCACGGCGTTCTGGGCCTGCAGGGTCTGGATGACCGACTGCTGGTCGATTCCGAGCGCTGCGATCTGGCGGGTGGAGAATTCGAGATAAATCGCCTCGTCCTGCGCGCCGATCACGTCGACCTTGCCGACATCAGGCACCTTCAGAACCTCGGAGCGAGCGTTTTCGACAAGATCGCGAAGCTGCCGCTGGGTCAGGCCGTCGCTGGTGAAGGCATAGATGTTTCCGAAAACATCGCCGAAACGGTCATTGAAGAACGGACCGACGACGCCGCTCGGAAAATCGCCCTTGATGTCGGCGATCATGTTGCGGATGCGCAGCCAGGTCGGCGCGACATCCCTCGCCTTGGTCGTTGGCAGAAGCTCGACGAAGACGGTCGTCTGACCGGCGACGGTCTGGCTCTTGGTATAGTCGAGCGATTCAAGTTCCTGCAGCTTCTTCTCGATCCTGTCGGTCACTTGCCGCGTCACCTCCTCGGCGGAGGCGCCGGGCCACTGAGCGGTGATCACCATCGTCTTGATCGTGAAGTTCGGATCTTCCTCGCGGCCGAGGTTCAGGTAGGAGAAGGCGCCTGCGAGAATGAAAACGATCATGAAGTACCAGACGAGCGATCGGTGTTCGAGCGCCCAGTCGGAAAGATTGAAGGACTTCACTGGCTGATCTCCTGGTCGATCTTGATGGCCTGGCCATCTTGAAGTTTATGCACGCCGGCCACGACCACCCGTTCTCCGGGTGCGAGCCCTTCGGTGACGCGGACAGTGCCGTCGTCGACGACCTCGCCCGCGATCCTCACGCGGCGCAGCGACACCTTCTTGCCGGGCACGTCGACGATCCAGACGCTCTGGCCGTCGCTGCCGGTAAGGATGGCCGAGGAAGGCAGCACGATCTCGGGCTCCGCCGATATCGTTGCAGAGGCGGTGATGACCGAGCCGAGCCTGAAGGCTTCAGGTGGATCGGTGAGCGCGATCTTGGTCCTGCTCGTGCGGGTGGCGGTCTCCGCCTCCGGCGCAATCTCACGCACGATCCCCGAGGTGCGGATTGTCGGATCGAGTTGCAGCGTCACTTCGAAGGGTGCGCCGATCTTCAGTTTCTGCGCGGCTGCCTGCGGCACGTCGACGACGGCGTCGCGTTTGTCCGGCCGGGCAATGGTCACCACCGTCTGGCCGGCCGATACGACCTGACCTACCTCGGCCGAAGTCGCCGTCACAACTCCATCGAATTCCGCCCGAAGCTGTGCATAGCCCAGTTGCTCCTTGGCCTTGTCGAGATTGGCCTGCGCCTTGGCCACGGCGGCCGCGGCCGTCCGCCTTGCCTGCTCGGCCTCTTCGAGCGAGGCTTCCGTGCCGGAGCGTGATTCCACCAGCGCGCGCTGCCGCTGCTCCGTGGTCACCGCGTTTCTAAGCTGGGCATCGCTGTTTTCCACATCGGACTGGGCACTGCGCACGGCAAGCTCCAGCGCCAGCGGATCGATGGCGGCGACGACGTCACCCTTCTTGACGACATCGCCGACATTGACATTGCGGGCAATCATTCGCCCGAGTATCCGAAAGCCGAGTTCGGTCTCAATCGTCGGTTCGATGGTGCCGGTCAGGCTGAGGCTCGTGGCGGGCGTCTGCCTGACCGTTGTCGACAGCACCGGACGAGGCGCGTCCGTCCTCTCTTCTGCCTTCGGCTCGCAGGAGGACACCAGGGCCGTGCCCAGCATAAGTGCGACTATCTTTAGACGAATACTCACTTGGACGCTTCCTTGACGTAAGACACGATCTCGCCGGGCCTGAGGAACTTGGTGCCGTCGGTCACCACGACATCTCCCGCCGACACGCCCGATTTCACGACGAAGCTGCCGGTCTCGTAGCCGGCGACGTCGATTGTCCTGGCCGAAACCACGGAGCATGCGGGGTCGATGATCCAGACGGCCGGCTTGCCGTCCTTCGAGGTCATTGCCGACCAGGGCAGCTGGATGACGTCCTGTGGGAGGTAATTGAATCGTCCAACGACGGGAGCGCCCAGCGGAATGGGAGCATCGCTCGATATCGCCACCTTGACCTTGATGGTGCCGGTGGCGGAATCGATCGTCGGCGAAATCTCGCGAACCTTTGCCGTGATCTTCTGGGTCGGATCCGACAACAGAGTTACGGTGCCGTCGCCTTCGATCGGACGCAAGAACGCGCTTTCCACCACCTCGAAGACGGCATCGCGATCGCCATCATGAGCAAGCGTGAAGACGACCTGAGCGGCCTGCGCCACCTGTCCGACCTCGGCATTGCGGGCGGTGATCACCCCGTCGGCATCCGCTTTCAGCTCCGTGTAGGACAAGGTGTCCTGAGCTGTTTCGAAGAGTGCCTGCGCCGACTTCGTCGATGCCTGTGCCGTCAGAAGCGCCTCCTGCGCCTGATCGAGCGCGGCGCGGGTCGTTACCTGCGTCCGAAACAGGCTCTGCTGGCGGTCGAATGCAAGCTGCGCCTGGGTCTGCTGCGCCTCGGCCGACTGTAGATTGGCCGCCGCCACATCCAGGTCGGCCTTCTGCTGTTCCGGATCAATGCGCGCGAGGAGCTGCCCCGCCTTTACGGACTGACCGACCTCGACCAGCCGTTCGATGATCTTGCCGCTGACGCGGAAGGACAGGTCGGTCTGGACGCGCGCCCGCACCTCTCCCGTAATCGCGCCCCCCTGAACCAGCGGCTCAGGCTTGGCGACGACGACACCGACCTGCCGCGGGGTCGGCTCAGCCGGCCCGCTCTCATCGCTGCAGGATCCGAGACCGATGGCGCATACGATCGCGATCAGAATGGTTCTCATAATTGACCTCTTGCTCTCAACGGCAGCTCCTATATAATTGACTGACGGATTAGTCAATGAAACTTTGCGTCGCAGGAAAACGACGGGGAAGACAGGAAATGGCAGCTCAGAAGAAGCTCACACGCGCGGAGCAGAAGGCCCTGCGCCCCGTCCAGATTCTGGATGCGGCTTTCGAGGAATTCGTCAGAAGCGGTTTCGCCGGCACGCGCGTCGAAGACATCGCCGACAGGGTCGGCGTCACCAAGGGCACGGTCTATGTCTACTTCGGGACCAAGGAAAAGCTCTTCGAAGCCATGATCAACCACTTCTCCGTGCCGTTTCAGGAACTGCTCGCGATCGCCGATCGGCTCAGCGGCAGCGCTACCGACAGGTTGATTTCCATTCTCGGCCTCTTCTACGAACAAATTCCAGAGGACCGCGCGACGCGAGAGTTGACGCGGCTGGTCATCTCGGAGGGGCAGCGTTTCCCCGACCTGATCGATCGCCACCACGATCAGTTCATTGCGCCGATCATCGCCAAGATCGACGCCCTGATCCTGGAGGGCGTGGCGTCGGGCGAGTTTCGCCCAATTCCGGTGGAATTCTCCGACATCGTGGTCGCGCCCATCCTGACGACGACGGTCCTGCGGCTGATATTCGACGACCGTCGCGTACCCACTCCCAACAAGGAGGCCTTCCTGCGGACCTATTTCGACCTGCTGTTCAACGGTCTGCTTGCCAAGCCTCACTGATCGGCAATGGCTCCCGGCGCCTGCATTCATCGATCGATGCAGACGGATTTCGCCGAAAGCAGTAAAATAGCTGCGGGCACGTAGCTTTTCTGAAGTCTTTATGTGAAAACATCGAGTTAGCTCGTGCCTTCAAAGGCGCCACCTGAACTCGTGACGGAAAAAGTGGAACGCAAAGTCAATCTTAAAGATGTCGCGCGCGATGCCGACGTGTCGCTGAGCACGGCCTCGCACGCCTTGAACGGAACCGCGCCGCTGACGGTCGAGGTGCGCGAAAGGGTTCTGGATTCGGCAAAACGTCTGGGTTACCTCGACCGCCGGAGAAAAAAGGCGACGATCGCTGCCCTGCACGTTCTGCTTCTCGCCATTCCTGATGACGCTGCGCCGGAGAGCGACCTCAACCTGGTGAGCTGGACGATCCTCAACGGTCTCAGGAGGGAATGCGAACGCCGCGGCATTCGGATCGTGCCTTTCGTCAGCACCGGCCGGCGCATCGACGGTGCCCAGGTCAGACAGATCGCGCTGGCGGAGCGGGCCGACGGCATCGTGGTCCTGAACGACGATCAGCCGGAACTGATCCGCAGCCTCGCCTCCGCCGATATGCCCGTCGTCATCGTCAATGGCGAGGACCCGACCATGCTGGTCGATACGGTGACCCCTGAAAACCGCTTCGGCGCCCGGCTCGGTATCGAGCACCTGCTGGGGCTCGGGCATCGCCGCATCCTGCACCTGACCTGGAAGGGCCGCACCACCATCCAGCGCCGTTATGACGGCTTTTCCGATGCCTTTCTCGCGGCACAGCTTCCGGTGCCGGCGGAGATGATCGTCGAGGCCGAGGGATATGAGCCCAGGCACGGCGAGGCAGCCATCAACGCGCTGCTCGACCGCGATCCGACGATGAAAGGCGCCAGCGCCGTCTTCTGCGCGGCCGACAATCTGGCCCTCGGTTGCCTGAAGGCATTGGCCGATCGCGACATCCGCGTGCCCGAAGCGATTTCCGTCCTCGGCTTCGACGACATCGTCCCCGGCGAGTTCAGTCGCCCGCCGCTTTCGACGATCAGCGTCCCCACGGACAGGCTCGGCGCCGCGGCACTCGCACTCATCGAACAGCGGCTGATCGCCAACGATCCGCAGCGGCCGGCTCATCGCCTGGAACTCGGATGCCACCTCGTCCTGCGCGGCAGCATAGCGCCGCCGGGTTGAACCGCCTGTAAGGTCGGGGCTCGAACTCCAAAGCTCAGATCAGCGCAAGCGCTCGGCCCGCAGTCGTGTATCCCGTGGGCTTTCGCCAAAAGTGCTGCGATAGACGATGGAGAACCTGCCGGCATGAGCAAACCCCCATATCGCGCAGATTTCGCGGACAGATTGCTGATTCGTCGGATCCCGCAACTGCTCGCGGGCTGCCTGCAGCCGGATCGTACGGAGATAGCCTGCCGGCGACGTCCCCCGGAAGGCCTTGAAACCCGTTTGCAGCGCACGAAGGGAAACGCCGACGTCATCGGCGACCATCGTCATGGTAAGAGGTTCCGCGATATTGGCATGCATGTACTCGATGGCCCGTCTGACATGCCAAGGCGCGATCAGCGACACGTTCTTCCTTTCGAGACGATCGGAAAGACGGTGGCGTGCGAATCGGATCACCAGGTGAGCGAGAGTTTCGCTCATCGCTGCCGTCGCAAGGGGTGAAGACAGCAGCGGACCACCGTCGCGCATACCCTGTACAATCGTCTGCACCAGATTGCCGATGAGTTGGCCGGCCTGTGTCGAGAGATCCAGAATGGGCTCCAGGTCGAGCGACTCGGAGAGCGGCGTCTCCACCAGCGAAGTAAGCGCCTGCCTCACGACCTTCCAGTCCAGGAAGAGAGCATCCGAGCGATGCGGGCCACCCTGGAGGACGCGATCGCCGGCCTCGTGATTGTTTGCCATAAGAAGGTAACCGGCGCCGCTTTCGACCGTTCTCCTGCCGATCGACACACGAAAGGATCCGGTGTGCGGCAAGAAAAAGGTGAGATGTTGCGGGCTCTCGTCAAGCGTTCGGATTATCCAGGGGCTCTGATAGACCGAATGAACCGTCGTGAGTGCCTCGGTTCTTCTCAAATCCGCGGCCCAGGCAAAGTTCCGTTCGTTTTTCAGCGGCTGGGCGCCGAAAACCCCATAGCCTGCCGAAAAGGCCTGCACCATCGATTCGAAGCTGGTGCCTTCATGCGTCGGCACAAAACCGTAACGCCCATGCTCTGCAAGGCGGACCGTATTCTCGGGTCTCAATGAATCCATGCAACTCGATTCTTTTCCCTTGCTACATGACTCGTCATCTCGACTGGTATGACCAATCTCGATGAGGTAAGCATGACCGGCGAAACCACGGACGACTTCCTTGCCCCGCAGAAGCAAAGCGTCCCCTTCACCTGCTTCACACTCACAGTGTAAATCAAAATGATCGGAAAATGAAGTACGTTCCTCTGAACCATGTCGCTGCACATTTCTTGCGAGACACACAACCGGCACGAGTGGCTTCTCGCAACGAACGGGACCTCTTGCGGTTGATCTGGAAGTCTCCCGGCATTGAGCGCTCCGATCTGACCGAGCCGCTGGATCTGACCCAGCAATCGCTGCATAGGATCGTCGGACGCCTTCATGAGCGGGGAATGCTCGTCTTTTCCCAATCGGAAAATCGGCGCGCGGGACCGCCGAGTCCGGAACTGACGCTCCGAAGGGACTGGTGTCTGACGCTCGGCATCTCCATTAACGTGGGTTCGATCGGCCTTTGCCTCATGGGTTTCGGCGAGCCGTTGGAGAATATGGAAATCCCGCAGGCTGGGTCCTCACTTTCCGTGGAGCTGGAGCGAATAGAGGCGGCGGTCGAAGACATTCTTGCCCGTCGCGGCGCCGGACGAAGCGATGTTCTCGGCGTTGGCCTGGCAGTCGCCGGCCACCGCATGCTGGAGACGGCATTCAACTGTCCGCTGCCGCTCGCCCATTGGTCGCTGATCGACCTTGCCCCCCTGCTTGGAGAGCGCCTTGGTCTGCCGGTCTGGGCTGACAATGTCGCCAGGACCGCTGCCTTGGCGGAAGCGATCTTCGGCGTCGGCCGTGACGTCGCCGATTTCGCCTATATCGCCCATCTTCATGGCTATGGCGGCGGCCTAGTTTGCGGGGGCATGCCATTCCGCGGCAGCTTCGGAAACGCCGGGGAATTCTCCGTTCTCTTCGGGCGTCAGGATTACGACGATCGACCCGCTCTCAACCAACTGCTCGAACATCTTCGCACCAAGGGGCGGCTGGGGCTGACCCTGAAGGACCTGAAGAACGAAAACCTGGTGGATTGGGACGGCGTCGAGGAGTGGGTCGGCCGTGTCACGCCGGCCCACAATCGGGCCATCAATGCGATCTGCGCGATCTTCGACCCGGCTTTGATCGTGCTGGGCGGCGAGCTTCCGCATTCACTCGCAAGAATGCTGATCGAACGGACCGAATTCAATAATCTGCCTCGGCACGGCGCATTGCGCGACGTTCCGCGGCTTGCCGTGGCGCAGATCATCGATGCCCCCGGCGCAATCGGTGCGGCCTTGATCCCCCTCTTCGAAACCGTTTTGTGATATTTCGCCCGCGGCAGGGTACCCGTTGCGGGCATTGCCTCACACAACATTTGAAGCGGCTCAGGCGATCGAGCCTGAATCGCTCCTGTCGAAAGCGGGAGGCCATAGCTCTACCCGCGCAATGGTGCCGATGTCGAATTCGGCCTGAAGGCGATCTGCCTCGCCGGCAAGCGTTGCGGCTGCGACGCCCGTGCGCCAGCTTCGCCTACTTCATCCCCGTGCCGGCGATGCCGGTCGTGATGTATTTCTGCAGGAACAGGAACACCACGGTCACGGGCAGCAGGCTGAGGAAGGTCATGGCCAGGATATAGTGCCACTGCACCGAGAACTCGCCCTGGAAGGCGTTGAGGCCCACCTGCAGGGTGAAATTCTCGCGGCTGTTGAGGACGATCAGCGGCCAGAGGAAATCGTTCCAGCGCCAGAGCACGGAGAAGATCGCGAGAACCGCGAGAGCCGGCGCCGTCAGCGGCAGGATGATGCGCCAGAAGATGCAGAATTCACTCGCGGCATCGACGCGCGCCGCTTCGATCAGTTCGTCCGGAATGGTCAGCATATATTGCCGCAGCAGGAAGACGGCTGTGGGAGAAGCGATGGTCGGCAGGATGACGCCCCAGAGGTTGTCGGCAAGCCCCACTCCGACGATGACGAGATAGGCAGGCACCATGACCACGGCGAGCGGGATCATCAGCGTCGAGATGATGATGACGAAAACCGTTGTGTCGCCGCGAAATTTGTATTTCGACAGGGCAAAGGCAGCCATGGCGTTGACGATCAGCGTCAGAAGCGTCGCAACGACGGTGACGAACACCGAATTCTTGAGGAAGGTCAGGAAGTTGAAGCGCGTCAGCGGATCGGTGTAGTTTTCGGTGGCAACGGTCATGTGCTGCACCGGCGTGATCCCCTTGACGTCGACGCTGACCGGCTGTCCCGGATTTGCCGGATCGACCATCTGGGCCTTGAGCCCGATGCGCCGGACCATCGCCATCTCACGCGGTTGGCCGTCGATCGTGACTTGCCAAAGGCTGAGCGGCTTGTCGAAGCCGGGCACTGTCTGCTCCACGGCGGCGCGCGGCAGCAGCGTCGGCGGAAAGCGGGTGATTTCGGCCGCCGGCTTCAACGAGGAGAGGCCGGCCCAGAGCACCGGAACGAGCACGGCGAGCGTGCCGCCGATCAACCAGACCCACGACAGGATGTCGGTGATGTCGATGCGTCCGGCCCGGCGCGTGCGCGTCATGAAGCTGATCGGATTCAAAGATCTGTTCATCTCAAGACTCCATTCGCTTGCCCAGGCGCAGCTGGATGAGGGTGAGAACCAGAAGCACCAGCCCCATCAGAACCGAAGCGGCCGAGGCAAGGCCGAAAAGGCGAAGATCGCTGCTGAAGGCCATCTGGTAGATATATTGGACGATGAAGCTGTTGGCCGTGCCAGGACCGCCGCCATTCGTCAGAACCCAAGCTTCGTCAAAGATCTGCACTGACTTGATCATCAGAAGGATGAATACGACGAGCAGGTTCGGCGCAAGCAGCGGCAGCGTGATCCTGAACAGCATACGGCGCGGCGAGGCGGCGTCGATTGAGGCGGCCTCATAGAGTTCCTTCGGGATCGCCTGGAGACCGGCAAGCAGGATGAGCGTGTAAAAGCCCATATGGAACCAGACGGAGACCACGACGACGAAGAAGCGCGACCAGCCGACATCGAGCAGGAAAATTTCAGGAGGCACGCCAATCATCTGAAAGAAAGCGTTCAGCAGTCCGTTGCGGTCGAGGAACCACTTCCAGATCAGGCCGATGACGACCGGCGACAAGAGAACGGGGTAGAAGAACATCGCTCGGAAGAAGCCGCGCGCAAAGATTGCCCTGTTGAGGATCAGCGCCGTGATCAGCGCCACCAGCAAAGTGGCGATGACGTTCAATGCGACGAACCAGAGCGTGTTCCACACCGCCGTCCAGAACAGCGATTCCTGGCAGGTGCCCGGCTGCAGATAATTGCCGCAGGACAGCAGGGCGCGGAAATTGTCGAAGCCGACGAAGGGCCGCTCCGAGACGAAGAGATTGGTGCCGCCGGTGAAGGCGTAACCGACCGCGATGGCGATCGGAAGAAACGTGAAGATGGCGAACAGAACGAGGTTCGGCGCCAGGAACAGCCAGGGCATGCGCTTGCGGCCGAAGAGGCGTTCGAACGCATTCATCGGAGCTTCAACCACCCTCATCGCCGTGTCGCCCGCCTGGGAGAGCAATGCAGCCGCAGCCATGGTCAGCGCCTCCCCTGTCCGGATCGGCGGGCAAAAGCCAGCCCGCTTTCGGGCTCGAACAGATGAACGCGTGCCGGATCGGCATCGATCATGATCCGGTCACCCTGAATGGGCGCGAAATGGCCGGCTTCATGAATGATGATCTGCTCCTCCTGCCCGGCAAGATTGCCGTAGACATAGGTCTCGGTGCCGAGTCCCTCGTGATACTGGACGATGAACGGCAGGCCCTTTTCGCCGGAACGGGAGAAATGCGCGGGCCTTATGCCGGCAAGCACCTCCTGACCGACCGTGATGCCCTTGGGATCGACATCGCTGACGATCCTGCCGCCGCCGACGACATCAATGGCAACGCCGCTCTCGCCGATGGCTGCGACCTTGCCCTTGACGATGTTCATGCGCGGTGAGCCGAGGAAACCGGCTACGAAGAGATTGCGCGGATGGTCGAAGAGTTCGAGCGGCGCACCGACCTGCTCGACGCGGCCGGCGCGCAGCACGACGATCTTGTCGGCCATCGTCATCGCCTCGACCTGGTCGTGCGTCACATAGATCATCGTCGTCTTGATCTCGCGGTGGAGCTTAGTGATCTCCGCCCGGGTCTGGACGCGCAGCGCCGCATCGAGATTGGAAAGCGGCTCGTCGAAGAGGAAAATATCCGGTTCGCGCACGATCGCCCGGCCGATCGCCACGCGCTGGCGCTGACCGCCGGAAAGCTGCTTCGGGCGCCGGTCGAGATAAGGTTCGATCGCCAGCATCCTGGCGGCTTCGGCGATGCGAGCGTCGATTTCAGCGCGCTTGAACTTCAGATTCTCCAGGCCGAAAGCGAGATTCTTGCGCACGCTCATATGCGGATAAAGCGCATAGGACTGAAAGACCATGGCGATCTTGCGCTCGGCCGGCGAAAGGGCGCTGACATCGCGGCGGCCGATCGCAATTGCGCCCGACGTGACCTCTTCGAGGCCGGCAATGACGCGCAGCAGGGTCGACTTGCCGCAGCCCGATGGGCCGACGAAGACGACGAACTCGCCGTCCTTGATATCGAGATCGACGTCATGCAGCACTTTGACGGAGCCATACGACTTGTTAACGGTGGAAAGTTTCAGTTCTGCCATGCCCCACTCCCATCGGGTGCCGCCGTTTCGAAGACGACGTCGATTGCGTTCCAGCCTTGCGGCAGCGGTGTCGGCCTTGTGATCCGCACCTCGTTCATCAAGATCCCGGTGACATCAGCCGCGTAGACGGCGGGCATTCCGCCGGGATAGTTCTGCAGGCCGATTACCCGCCCGTCCGCGCCGCGCGTCCAGGCATTGGCGCGGCCGCCGCCCTCGGCCTTCGGCGCGAGATCGGCATTCGTCGGGCGCAGGTCGTAAGACTGCGCGGTGCCGAGTTCGCCGGGCCGCTGGTCTATGCCGATGCGCGACAGCGATACATTGCGGATGCCGGCGGGCGAAGTCGAGATGACGGTGATCGCCCCCTCCATGCGCCCGGTAATGTCCTCGACAATGAGGTTTTCGACGGCGCCTGCCGGACGTTTAGCGACACGGTCGACGACATTGACGGTCAGCGCCTCCCCCGAGCCCCAGAAACCGTCGAGCGTTTCGCGGCATTCTACCGAAATCCGCGAAAACCTCACATTCGAGATCCGGCCGCCGTCGCGCGAAAATATGCCGAGCGCCCTATTGGAGGATGAGACGCTGCAATCCTCGAAGACGACATTGCTAACGTCGCCATGCGTTTCCGTGCCGATCTTCAGCGCGCAGCTGAGGCTCTGAACGGAGCAGCGGCGGATAAGAATATTCTCGCACCGCCCTATGGCGACACCCTGCGGGCCGATGCTGGTCTTCAGGCATATGCCGTCGTCGGCCGTCGATATCGTGCAGTCCTCGATGACGGCGCCGCGGCAGGCATCGAGCACGATGCCGTCCGTGTTGGGAAGGCGACGGTCGTTTTCGATGGTGACGTTGCGGACCGCGACATCGGTGCAGTTGACGAAGTGCAGCGTCCACATCGGCGAACGGCTGATATTCAGCGAGCTAATCTCGACCTCGCCGCAGCTCTCGAAGACGACGACGCGCGGGCGGAATTCCGCCGGAATGAAGGTCCCCACCGTCTCGTCGTCACCGATGATGAAGCTCTCGCAGCCGGCCTCGATGCGCCCCGGCCCCGTCAGGCTGATCCGCCGCTCACCCTTGGCGACGATCATGCCGCGATCCGACTTCTCGGCGATCACCGAAACAATCGTATGCGCGTAAGCCTCATAGTCGGGAACAGGACGCAGGATTGCGCCGGCGGTCAGATGCAGTTCGACGCCCGAACGGAGCTGGAGCCCCCGGCAGAGGTGGATGCCCGCCAGCAGCTCCAGGCGTCCGCCGCCGGAAGCCGAGAGATCGTCGATCGCCGCCTGCACGCGGCCGGTATTGTCGCCTTCGAGCGCCTCAATCGCGACGAGGGAGGTGGCACTCATTGGCGTCGGCCGCTCTCGATAAGGACTTCGGTCAGCAGCAGCATGGTCAGTGCCTGACCGTAGGGCGTCGGCAGGTTCGGGATGCGCCTGTAGAAATCGAGGTCATGGCCCATCGGCGTGCCGTCCGAAACGCCGTTGACGACGCCCTCTTCGTCGATCTGCGCCAGCACGGCCTTCAGCGCGCGCTCGGCATGGACCTTGTCGCTCTCGCCGAGAATGCCGGCATCGATAGCGCGCAAAATGCCGTAGGCGATTCCCGCCGTGGCCGAGGTTTCGAGCGGCGAGGACGGGTCGTCCAGCAAGGTCGTGAACATGCCGTCCGGCCGCTGATATGCCTTCAGCGAGCGCACCTGGCTGACGAGAACGTTCGACAGGAAGCGCCGGTCCTTCTCGCCGAGGGTCGGCACGAGATCGAAGAGTTCCGGGATGGCCACGGTGATCCAGGCATTGCCGCGCGCCCAGAAAGCTTTGGCGAAATTGTGCCGGCCGTTGAAGGTCCAGCCGTGATACCAGAGCCCGCTGACCGGATCGGAGAGATAGCGGGTGTGGATGACGAACTGATAGACGGCCTCGTCGATCCAGTCGTTGCGCTCGCAGAGCACGCCGGCGCGCGCGAGGAACAGGCAGGCCATGAACAGCGTGTCGTCCCACAATTCGCCGTCGTTGAGGCGTTCCTTGACGACGTGCTGGAAGCCGCCCTCCTCCGTCTTCGGCAGTTCCTTGACCAGCCATTCGGCCCAGTCCTCGACGAGGGCGCGGAAATCCGGACGATCGACATGCTCGACGAGGATCGCCAGCGGCAGCATCGGCGCCGTGCTGTTGATCTGGCGTGGCGGCAGCCCGCGTTCGATCTGGCCGCTGTACCAGACGACGAGCTCCTGCAGCGCCTTCTGGTCATTGGTGGAAATCGCGCGCCGGAGGAATCCGTAGAGGCCGACGCCGACTTCCCAGTCCCACTCGTCGAACTGGATCCCGGAGGTGGCGCTTCCACTGACGAGACCTTCCTTGATGCCTCTGAGCCGGCTGAAGGCCGTTGCCACGCGATCGATCGTCGTCAGGAGGGCGGCGTTATCGACAGATGCTGTGTTCATGCTGGAGACCTATGTTTCAGGAGTAGAAGGGTCCGTCAGTGCCGGCGCCGGACGCCGCACTGTCGTGGGTGAGGATCGGGTGCGGCTGATCATGCGTGAACGGCCGGGGCTTGCCGCCGATCGAAAGACCGTCGGCATAGGAAAGAGAGAGCGCCGGGCCGCCGGGCGGCGTCAGCTTTAGCTGGCGAAGCGCAGGATCGAAGGCAACCGTCGTCTGGCACAGGCGTTCGAGGAAGGCCTTGAAGGCGTCGCCATTGCCGCATCCGACGATGGCCGCCCAGCCGCAGAGCGACCCATAGGAGCGCGCCTCGCGGCCGGCGGTCGGCCCCTCGGTAATCAGTTCCAGGCCGTTCGAGGCCCAAAGAGCGGAAAATCCCCGGCCCGACCGGGCGATCAGCCATTTGTCCTCGACGATGAGATCGTCGAGACCGTCGCGGCCGATATAGGCATGCGTCCATGCATGCCGCGCGTCGCTTGTGTCCTCGATCAGCAGGGCGACATCGCGATGCTGGGCGACCCGCGGCAGGATGCCGTTACCGGCCCAGTAGGACGGTCTTTGATTGCCCCAGGGATCGTCCTCGCCGGGATGGTTGACCCACAACCTCGCCATCGGATGGCCGGCCAGCCTGATGTCGAGGACGTGCTGCTGGTGACCCTTCCGGCCGGTCTTGTGATCGACCACCGTCGAAAGCTGCGCCGCCTCGTTCTTGAACAGCACGAGCTTTCCGCTCTCCAGCCCCTGGCTGTAGCGTGCCTCGACGCTTCTACCCCTGGGAAGGGCTGCAAGCTCTGCGAGATCGGCCGGCGGCTCGTAGCCGCCGGCGCAGAACATCGTCAGCGCCGCCACCCCATTGTTCAGCCAGCCGGTGCCGAAAGCGACCTGGGCGAAGGGTGCAAGCTCGGTCAGCGGGCCGGCGCGCAGTTCCTTGTCGTAGGCGCGGCCCTGCGAGCCGGCCGGAACACCGGCCAGCGTATGAAGGGCGATCATGCGGAAGATGAGATCGATCTGGCCGCGGGCGCGATCGGCAATCCAGCTCTCCGCCCAGCGCTCCAGCGCCAGCAGGCCGATGAAATCGATCGGGTAATAGGCGGCCGAATTCCACTCCGCCAGGCCATGCGCCTCGACGCTGTCGAACCAGTGCCCGAGCCGCTCGACGGCAAGTTCCGCTTGCTGTCGTCCCGTCCGTCCGGAGGCGGAGAACACCGCATCGGGGAGAAGAAGCCCCGCCAGCAGCTGGCTGGTATGGAAGCAGAGCACATGGTTCTCGCTCCAGAACCACATCGCGTCATTGCCGGGCTCGTCGACCCAGTAGCGGTAGGAGAGAACGGAACGGCGGATGCGCTCGACCGTCGCCTCGGGCATGCGGTCGCCATAGGCGCCGAGAAGCCACAAGAGCGGCACCATGATGAAGTCCGAGCAATCCTCCCGCGCATCGATCGAGGCGAGCGTCGCATCGACGATGCGGTCGAAGCTTTCCTGGTCGGTATGGCCGGTTTCCATCATCGCGATGAGGCGCCCGGCGCGGTTGGCGCCGAAGCGGGCGCTATATTCCAGCGCCTGGCGCTTGCGGGCGGAAAGCGACGCCTCTGCCGGCAATGGCGAGATGCTGCTCATGAAGGCGGCATCGATGACGCGGGTGACGGAGCCAGGACCGGAGCCGATCGTCATGTGGATGCCATGATAACCGTCCGCAATGCCGCAGACATCCTCGGCGATCAGACGGCCCCGATGGGCGTGAAGGGTCAGTTTCGCATGGGCGAGAACCGGCCGTTCATGGCCGTGGCCGACGACCTTGAGTTCGACCGGCAGGTCGCGCTCGGGCGCCGTGTCGAAGATGATCTCCAGCGGCCGATTGACGAAGACGTCGCGGGCCGGGCGCACGCCACGCGAAAGCGCTTCCAGCTCGCGCACCTCGTCCTGATCGAGCGCGACCGGCAGCAGCACGCAGAGCGGCTCCTTGTCCAGCATTTCGAGCTCGAAGAACCACGTGGTGTCGCGTTCGGCCAGGTCTTCGGTATGGACGAGAATTTCGTTGTCGCCGGCCTCGAGCCGCAGCACTATCTCGGTTGCGTTCTCGGTGTTGCGGTTGAACGGCTCGAAACGCACAGCCTCTTCGCCGTTGACCCAGATGCGGACGCCGCCGCAGGTCTTCAGCGCGAGCTTGAGTGCGCGCGGGGCTTCCGTCCTGAACGTGCCCTTGAGCCATCGCCGCACATGCGTGGGCACATGCCAGAAGCTGGTAAACTCGACGCGCCGGTTCGAACCGGGAAGATAGAGGCTTTCGGTCGGCCAGGACGTGTCCGGCTCCAGCGCCCGCCCGACCATGCTGGACCAGAAGGCCTTGCGGCACGGCAGGTCGCCGACATCGACGAAACCGTTGATGAAACGATAGTTCACGCGATCTTCGGCCGGGGCCGGCTCGCCGGGAAAAGAGCGCTCGATGAGGGCGGAAACGGCCCATGCCGTGATCGTTTGCCCCTCGGCCACGCTGTAGGCTGGCGCCGAGTCGTCCGGCTGCTTGATGCTTTCCGTTTTCACAGATCGCCTCCTCCGCAATCCTATGAAAATATTTTCATTAGGTGATTTTGACGCGTTATTTCTGAAAATTGCTCAAAAACATCGCTATTCGCTTAGAAAATAGCTTGACGGAACGAATGTCAAGTATATGAAATTCACTTATCGATGGCTTATGCCGCGATTGATGAAAATGTTTTCATGGGAGGATGAAAATGAAAACCTATCTCTCAGGGGCTTTCGCACTGGCGCTGGCCACCGTTTCTTTCGCCTGGTCCAGCGTGGCCATGGCCGAAACCCAGACGATCACCTTTCTCTTCACCGACGACGACCAGGCTTACGTCGAGCGGATGGAAGCGCTGAGCAAGGAATTCGAGACGGCGCATCCCGACATCAAGGTGAATTTCGTCTCGTCGGGTTACGATGCCGTCGCCAAGCAGCTGCCGGTGCAGCTTGCCATCGGCGAAGGTCCCGACGTCGCCAAGATCACCGACTGGCAGCTGGCGCCCTATTACCTCGACATGCGGCCGCTGATGAAAGACCCGGATGGTTTCGCCAAGCTCCACGGCGACAGCCTGAACACGCTTCGTTTCCCGGGCGTCAATGATCCGAATTCGATCAACGGCTATGTCGCGTCGCAAACCTTCAACCTGCCCTTCGTCAACAAGACGCTGTTCGAACAGGCCAAGGAACCGCTTCCGCAACCGACCGCCACGCTGAAGGACATCGTCGAAGCTTCCGCACGTGTCGCCAAGGCAACCGGCGCCCAGATCCCCTTCACGATGGACCGCTCGGGCCACCGCTTCTCCGGCGCGGCCTTCTCCTACGGCTCCAACTACGTCAAGGACGGCAAGTTCTCGTTCCCCGACGATGCCGCCAAGCGCTACATCACCGATCTCTACAACTGGACGAAGGACGGCTCTTTCCCGAAGGAAATGTGGGGTGCGGCCGGCGGAACCCAGTACAAGAACATGGGTGACGAGTTCGTCAACGGCAATGTCGTGACCTATCTCGCCGGCAACTGGATGGTCAATCCGTTCCAGAAGAAGATCGCCGACGCCTTCGACTGGACGGCGATCAGCGCGCCCTGCGGCGATGCCGGCTGCTATGCGATGCCGGGTGGCACCGCGATCGTCGGCTTCAAGCGCACCAAGCATCCTGAGGCTGTCGCCGCTTTCATCGAGTTCCTCGGCTCTGAAAAGATCCAGCGTGAAATCGCCGAAAACTACGTCATCCTGACCGGCGCCGACATCAAGGATCCGCAGTACAAGCTCGAGAGCCAGAATGCCAAGGACGCCATGGCCGTCTTCCTTTCGGCCCGCAACAGCGCGCCGAAGGCAGCCCGCGACCTCGAACGCCTCAAGGGCTCGTCCGCCATCTATCAGCTCATCGTCCAGCGGATGAGCCAGCTGATCGTCGGCGAACTTTCCCTTGAAGACACGTTCAAGGCGATGAGCGCGGACGTCGACAAGGTCAACGTGGCGCTCGCCGCCAACAAGTAACCGGCCGCGCCTGTCTCCCACAGATTGCGCGCTGCATCAGCCACGGCCTCGCAACAGGCCGTGGCTGATCGTTTTTGGCCTGCTCTGCAACAAAGTCCGCGCACGGTCGCTCGGGTCATGAGGCGGTCGCAACGGCAATGGCGCTTGGGCGCTCGCTCGGACGATCCGGCTAGCCGCCGCGGCAGATCGGCGCGGATGGAAAGGATGGTTCCTTGGCGTCGTGACACGGACTTCGCGAGAGGCTATAGGCGTGTCGGCCTGCGCGGCGCGCCGGCGTCAGGCTCAACTTACTGAAGCCGGCAAACCGGCGGCAGTCCAGCCCATTGAGGTGCATCTCCATGCCACTCGGCTCCGAGCATCCGCTGCGAAGGGAACTTCACAACGAGCTCCATGCGCGCCCGTCGCTTTATTTCGATGGCGACACCGATGTCTGGCACGTCGCCATCGTCGGCGAGAATGGCCCTCCTTCGCTGCCCGGTTCCCTGCCGGGATTGGAAGATGTAACCACGACCGGCGAAGGCAACCACGGCATCGGCCGCGTCGGCGACGGCCGGCTGAAATGGGAAGCCCATACCGAGTTCCTCACCCTCACATTCGTCGTGCCGGCATCGACCGAACCCGGCAGCAACCCGCCGGAAGCCTTTCGAGCCTGCTGCAGCCGGATTGGCGGAAAGGTCATAGCCGCCGTGCGCGTGCTGGTGCGCGACGAAAAGGATGGGCGCACGCTGGAAAAACCCAAGCTCGACTATGTCGCTTCGCGGGTCGGCGGCGGCGACGCGGAGGTGCATTCGAACTTTCGACTGACCGACAGCGGCTTCCTCGAGTTCCTGTTTTTCAACCGTAATCTCAACGCCTATCGCACCGGCCGCATGGTCCGGCGTTTCCTGGAAATCGAGACATATCGGATGATGGCGCTGCTGGCGTTGCCGATGGCGCGCGAGACCGTGTCGAAGCTTTCCGCCTTTGACCAGCGGCTGGATCTCCTGATCGTCCATATGCAGAGCGCCGTCAAAGTCGACAAGGCGCTGCTGTCCGAGGTGACGAGGCTCTCCTCAGACGTGCTCAACTTCTCGGCACTCGCCCGCCACCGCTTCGGCGCGACGAAAGCCTATGCCGAGATCGTGGCGAGCAGGCTGTCGGAGCTTCGAGAAGAGCGGGTCGAGCAAAGGCAAAGGCTGGGTACGTTCATCGACCGGCGCTTCCAACCGGCTGTCCGCTCGGTCTATGCGGCGGAACGGCGCCTCGACGAACTGGCCGAACGCGTCAGCCTGGCCGGAGACCTGCTCAGAACCACCGTGCAGGTTCAGCTCGAAGATCAGAACGCCTCACTGCTGACCTCGATGGAAGAGCGTGCGCGCATCCAGGTGCATATCCAGCAGGCGGTCGAAGGCTTCTCGGTCATCGCCATCACCTATTATACCGTCGGCCTTGCGAAGATATGCCTCGAAAGCATCTCCGCACTGGGTGTCGATCCGCATGTGACGAAACTCGCTGTTCTCGGCGCCATCCCTCTCGTGTTCTTCGCCGTCTGGACCGCGGTTCGCCATGTCCGCAAAAGCATCACGGGTACGCCGCACGTTCCGACAGCCGGAAGCCACTGACACGACCGCCGCCCTTTCGAGGCGGCGGCGTTCTCTTGCTGCGTTAGAGCCTTTCCTGGTTAGATTGAAGCATTCTTGCGACGGCATCACGTCTTTGATTTTCGAGGTATTAGCGTCCGCCGAAGCCGGAGCCGACGGTGATGCCCTTATAAATCACCCGCTGCAGCACGATCGCGAGAATGACGCCCGGCACCATCGATATTGTCGCGCCGGCCATGATGTAGTTCCAGGAGGTGCCCTGCTGCGTCTGGAACAGAGTGAGGCCGAGCGGCAGCGTGGCTTTGTCGAGGCCGCTTGTGGCGATCAGCGGCCAGAGAAAACTCTTCCACTGCGCGATGAAAGTGAAGAGCGACAAGAGGCCGATGGCTGGCATGGCAAGCGGCACGATGACGGTAACCAGGATGCGCAGGCGAGACGCTCCGTCCATCATCGCCGCCTCGTCGAGATCCTTGGGAATGCCGAGAATAAACTGCCGCAGCAGGAAGGTACCGAAGGAGGAGAAGGCGACCGGCAGGATCATGCCATGATAGGTGTTGATCCAGCCGAACTTGCTGACGACGAGGAAGAGCGGGATGACCAACATCACCTGCGGGATCATCAGTGTGCTGAGATAGGTGAGCAGCAGCCCTTCCCGTCCGGGAAACCGCAGGCGGGCGAAAGCATAGGCGGACAGGCAGGAGACCACGATCACGATCGCGGTCACACCGCACGCGACGATGAAGGAATTCATCAGGAAGGTGCCGAAGGGCAGCGAAACCAGCGCCTCGACGAAATTGCCCCACTGATATTCCTCGGGCAGGATGCGCACCGGCACGGTCAGCACTTCGTTATTCGAGCGCACCGCGTTCGACACCATCCAGAAGAACGGAAAGAGGAAGAGCAGCGCGACCAGCGATAGGCCGGCATAGCTGAAGAAAGTGCCGATGCGCCGCAGGATGCGGCGCCGGCCCGCAGAGACGGAATGCGGATGTCGTGAGCTCGCTTCAGTCGTCATAATGCACCCATTTGCGCTGCATGTGGAACTGCAGGATGGTGAGGCCCATGATCATGACGAACATCACCCAGGCCAGCGCCGAGGCATAGCCCATCTGGAAATTGGTGAAGCCCTTCTGGTAGATGGCAAAGCCGAGTGTCGCCGTCGCCGAGCCCGGACCGCCGCGCGTCATAGCGAAGATTTCGTCGAAGACCTGCAGAGAGGTGATGGCCGTCATCACCGTGGCGAAGAAGACCGTCGGCGAGATGAGCGGCAGGCGGATGCGCCAGAAGCGCCGCCAGGGCCCTGCCCCATCGATCATCGCCGCCTCGAGATAGTGCTTCGGCACCAGGTCGAGCGCGGCGTTGAACATCACGACGTTATAGCCGACATTCGCCCAGAGCGTGACGAGCACGACCGCCTGCATCGCCCAGCTCGAACTCAGCAGGAAATTCGGCAGGCCGAGGCCGAGCCACCGGATGACGCTGTCGGCGAGCCCGTCCGGGGTGAAAATCAGTAGCCACACCACGGAGGCTGCGATCGTCGGCGTGAAGGTCGGCAGGAAGAAAATCACCCGGAAGATCGCTTTGCCGCGCTTGAGGCTCGATATCCAGACCGCCAGCGTCAGCGAGACGATGATGTTCAGCGCTAGATATTCCACCGCGAAGAACAGCGTATTGCTGAGGATGGTGTAGAAAGCGGGATCGACGGTAAAGAGCTTGATATAATTCTGGAAGCCGACGAAGGACGGCGTCGTCAGCAGCTGCCAGTTGGTGAAGGACAGTGCCAGCGACGCCAGGATTGGCAGCGCCATGAAGATCATGAAGCCGAGGAAACTCGGCAGCAGGAACAGCATGGCCGTCTGCGTCTCCGGCTTCAGGAAGCGCCGTGGCTGACCGGTCTGCAGGGTAATTTCGGCAACGGCGCTGTCCGACATGTCTTCCTCCATACGCGGCAATTCCTGCCGCCGCGCTCTATTGCTGCGCGAGGCTCTGGATAGACTCCATCGTCTGCTTGGCGTCGGCGCTGCCGCCGAAGGCCGGCGGGAAATACTGGTTGAAGAGGTTTTCCACCGCCGCCCAATTGTTGGTGATCACATAGGGCACCGAATGCGCCAAAGAATAATCGAGCGCCTCGCCGCCATTGGTGATGTCCTTGGCCGCCACCTTGTACCAGGAGGATTGCGAGGCCGAGCGGGCCGGCAGCGCGCGGCCCTGTTCGGCGAGATATTGCAGCGCCTCGGGACTGGTCAGCACCTGGATCGCCTTCCAGGCCGCGTCCTTGTTCTTGCTCGTCGTGGCGATGCCGAAACCGGAACCGGCCGTGACCGCGGCCAGTTCCTTGGCATCATCGCGCGGCAGGGTCGTGAGGCCGATCTTGAATTTGGCCTTGTCCTTCATGCCGATGATCGACCAGGGCCCGTCGACATACATGGCGACGTTACCCGAATTGAACCGGCCCTGGATGAATGTGCCGACATCGGCGCTCGACGGCACCAGCGGCGCGATCTTATCCTTGGCGGGAAAGCCGATCACTCTCTCGGCGGCGGCAATGGCGCTGGGATTGGTAAGGTCGAGCTCTCCGGCATCGTTGACATATTTATCACCCCAAGCCGCCGCCAGGACGGAATAGTTCTGCGGAGTGATCCCGAAGCCGTACTTGCCGTCTTTCGTCAGCTTCTTGGCGGCGTCGGTAAATTCGGCGAGCGTCCAGCCCGGCTTCGGCAGCGGGATACCTGCCGCTTCAAGCGCATCCTGGTTATAATAGACGACCCAGGGACCAACGTCATAGGGTAGACCATAAAGCTGCTTATCGACCGACATGCCGCCGATGATCGATGGCGTAAAGGCGCCGATGTCGAATTTATCCGCCTCGATCCGTTCGTTCAGCGGTTCGAGCAAGGAATAGAAATTCGGCATGCGCAGCGACTGCATGGAAACGATGTCGGCGAGCTGGCCTGACGCCGCCAGCACCGGCAGCCGCGTCCAGTAATCGACCCAGCCGGTCGTCGTCAGCGTCACTTTAATATCGGGGTATTTGGCGGTCACCATGTCGGCCAGGTGCTGCCAGCCCTTGGTATCGGCCTCGGAACCGGTCCACATCTGCCAGGTCAGGTTGATCTGCTCGGCCGATGCTGTTGTGGCAAAGAGGCTGCCGCTGATTGCGGCAAGCAAAAGCGTTTTCTTCAGAACCTTCATGGGTTTCTCCTCCCTCCATGACGCAATGAACACGCGATGCGACCGAGTTCACGCCTTGAGGACGATCTCGATCACCGGGACGGTAACGTCAGGTCGCCGGACCGGCAGTTCGAGCGTGATCATGCCCTCCGGCACCATCACGCCGATATTGGAGTCCACATCCCTGGTGTGGCTGAGCCAGCGTACTTCGCTGGCATCGTGCAGGAACTGCACATAGGCGATCCTGTCGGCGAGGCCCTCGATATGAATGTGGCGGTAAGGCCAGTTGTAGACATGCAGATAGAGGCGGTTGCCGCGCTGGGTGTAACGGCAGCCGGCCGGCACCGGAAATGCAGAGGGACCGGCGCCGTAGATCGAGCGCCCATTGACCTCCATCCAGTTCTGGTAGACCTCGAGCGCGGCGATGGCGCGCCCGTCGAAGGTACCGCGACCGGTCGGGCCGACATTCATCAGAAGGTTGCCGCCGAGCGCGACGGAATCGATCAGTAGCTGGATGATCTGCTCCGGGCTCTTCCAGCTGTCCTCGTCGCGGTGATAGCCCCAGGAGCCGCTAAAGGTGTGGCAGGCTTCCCAGAGCACCCCTTGGCTGGCGATGGCGGGCGCCACGCGCGGCGTATACTGCTCCGGCGTCGTCACGTCGGGCAACTTGCCCGGCGGCAGATCGAGGCGGTTGTTGACGATGATTTCGGGCTGCAGCTCACGCACCAACTCCAGCAGCCGCTCGCTTTCCCAATCGGCGCGGCCCTTGCCGGGCAGGCCGCGATATTCGCGGCCGGGATAGCTGAAATCGAACCAGATGATATCGATGCGGCCGAAGCCGGTCAGAAGCTCGCGCACCTGCTCGCGCATATAGGCGGCGTAATTGGCGATGTTGCGACCGGCATTCAGCGCGCCAGCCTCGGGGTGGTTGCGCAAGGGGTGGTGAACGTCGATCGGGAAATCGGGGTGATGCCAGTCGAGTAGCGAATAATAGAAGCCGATCTTCAGCCCCTCGGCCCGAAACGCTTCGACCAACGGCGTCAACAGGTCCTTGCCGCAGGGCGTGTTCGGTGCCTTGTAATCGGTGACCTTGCTGTCCCAGAGGCAGAAGCCTTCGTGGTGTTTGGTCGTCACCACTACATATTTCATGCCGGCAAGCCGGGCGCGGCGCGCCCAGGCCTTGGGATCGTAAAGATCGGGATCGAAATTCTCGAAATAGCGCTGGTAATGGTCGTCGTTCAGCTCTTCGCGGTTCTTCAACCACTCATGTCGCGCCCCGAGCGCATAAAGGCCCCAATGGATGAACATGCCAAGGCGATCATGGCTGAACCAGGCGTGCTTGCCCGGCTGGCGTTCCGAACTCGTCACAGGTTTCTCCTCCCTGTTTTTCCGGTTCGACATCATATCGAACCGGTTCGGTGACTGATCATCTTTCTTGATACTGTCTCTGTCAAGCTGAAATTGAGATACCGCCGAATACAGCCGAATACCTAAAAGTTGGACCATAAGAGCGGGATCAGTTGCGCAGACCATTAAAATCTGACAAACAGAAAGCTTTAGAACCGGTTCGATAGACATGACGACCATACGAGATGTCGCGCGCCTGGCGGGGGTTTCGATCTCGACCGTCTCGCTCGCGCTCAACAGCCCGAAACGGGTCGGCGCCGAGACGCTCGACCGCATCCAGCAGGCGATCAAATCCACCGGCTACCGTATCGATCCGGTGGCCCAGACGCTGGCGCGCGGGCGCAGCTCGCTCATCGGTTTCGTGTCGGCCAATCTCGGCAACATGTTCTTCGGCGATATCCGCCGCGAGATCGAGCATCAGGCGCTCGACCGTGGCTATTTCGTCCTGATCGCCGACTCCTCCGGCAGGGCTGATCTCGAACGGGCGCTGCTGGAGCGGATGGAGGCCCAGAAGATCGCCGGCATTGCGCTGGCGACAAACGGCCACGGCGCGGAATACGCGGCGTTCCTGCGCGACTTCAAGACGCCGATCGTGATGTTCGATCAGAAGGTGGAAGGTGCCGAGCGCGATTTCGTCGGCTCCGACAATCCGCTGACGACCACCATCCTGACCGAGCACCTGCTGCAGCTCGGCCATCGGCGCATTGCCTTCATCTCCGGTCCGAGTGGCCTGCACACGGCCGATGAACGCCTGAATGGCTTCATGGATACGATGGCGGCCGCCGGCGTCGATGTCGATCCGTCGCTGGTCACCGAGGGCGGCTATACCAGGACGGGCGGCCATACGCAGGCGATGCGGCTGCTCACCCGCCGCGACCGGCCGACCGCCATCATCGGCGCCAACAACATGATGGGGCTCGCGACGCTGCAGGTGATGCAGGAAATGGGCTTCCGCTGCCCAGAGGACGTATCGCTGGCGATGGTCGACGACGTGCCCTGGAGCAACGTCATCACGCCGCGCATCACCATGGTGGTGCAGGATGCGCACAAGCTCGGCGAGCTGGCGGCGCAGCGTCTGCTGGCAAGAATCTCAAGTCCCGAAGCCGCCGCCGAGCCGCCGCGGGATTTCATCCTGACCCCGAGATTCGTGCGGGGGGAGTCGACCAGGCGGCTGTGAGCAATACTAAGCCTGCGACGCGGCGGGAGGACGCTTCCAACGACATGGCTTAAGCCTCCAAGCTTTACCGATCTTCACGCGTATGCCAGAACCGCAATACATAGATGACCGACTGCTGGATTTCGTAACGCAGCTCATATCGGCCAACGAGAATGCGGCGAACCTCTCGAGGATCGAACTCCTCCAGCCGCTCACCAAGGCGTGGCTGCTCAAGCAGCCGTAGAGGCGCCGTCGTCAACGCCTGCACAGTCCGGGCCGCCACCTGTCGATTAACCGGCGCGATAAAGGCATAAAGGCGATCAATGTCCGAGACCGCTTTGCTCGTCCACTTAAGTTCCATTACCGAGGCAATGAAACCGGCGCATCGCTGTCGAGGCTATCAGCCCAAGCCTGGACGGACTGGTGATCGATGACGTTGCCGCTGTCCACATCAGCCAGCGCCTCAAGCGTCAAACGTCGCCGTTCCTCCTCTTGGTCGATCCACGCCGTCAGCGCCTGCTTGACGATCCAGCCGCGCGAGCGCTCAAGTCTCACTGCGAGTTGATCGACCTTCTGCGCGAGGGGTAGAGGCACGTGCGCGGTCAGCACTTTAGTTTCCATCGAAACCTCCTTTTGAATCAGCATCAATCATAGCGATTGGTTCTGATGAAGTCCATGTCGAGGTGCATCAGTGCCGCACCGCCTTTCCTCCATTGTAAGAAAGCGAAATTTGTCATACATGTGTGATGAATCGTAAATTTCCGAGTGCCGCCGGCATCCGGATCAAGGCCGATGCGGGGTGAAGGCGTGGCTATGCAGGGGAAGGATCGCGGCAGAGGCTCGGGGTCGCTGGTCTCACGGGTCGGCGAAAGCCTTCGGCAAGCCATTTTGAGCGGGCAGTATGCCGCCGGCGACAAGCTTCCGAGCGAGCATGAACTCACCGAAACGCATAGCGTCAGCCGAACCGTAGTGCGCGAGGCCGTCGCCGCGCTTCGATCCGACGGGCTTGTCGAGGTGCGCCAGGGAGCCGGGATTTTCGTGATCAGCCCCGACCCGGCGCTGTCGGGCCGGAAGGTCGACAAGGCCCGCGTCGCTTCGGATCTCGAAGTGCTCGAGATCCGCACCCCCGTCGAAATCGAGGCAGCGGGGCTTGCTGCGCTCCGCCGTTCACCGGCGCAGGAGGAGGCGATCTTCGAATGCCACCGGAAAATCCTCCATTGCATCGAGACGGACAAATCCATCCGCGAGGCGGACCTGGAACTGCACGTCGCTATCGCCGAGGCGACGAACAATCCGCTGTTCAAGCACTTCCTGGAATCCCAGGGCTCGGCGATCATCCCGCAGTCGAGGCTCGTCCCTGAGACCAGAACCGCCGAGCAGACCGCCTATCGCAAGCTCATCCATCGCGAACATGAAGCGATTATCGTCGCGATCTCCGATAGGGACGATCAGGCGGCGCGTAACGCCATGCGCGAGCATCTGGTAGGCAGCCAAACGCGATATCGCAACCTGCTGAAGGATCTGCGCAGCTTTACAAGCTGAGGGCGGCGGCAAGCGCCGCAAACTCTTCGGGCATCACGGGGCCAAGCCATCATCCGGCAGCAGCAGGCGAATCTGCTGGCCGATTGCGTCATCACGTCTATTGTAGGGCTGCTGCGCAGCCCCTATTCCCCATGCGTCATGGACGGGCTGTCTACCCGCCTGCGGCTGAAAGCTAGTTGAAAGCTTCGGCGTCATAGGAAAGGGCAGCATCGTGGAGGAGACACGGGTCAAAGGTGGCGAGACGACGATGCGGGTAAACCACTAGGAGGAGTTTTCCATGCGTTCTTCACGCAGCCTTTTGCACACCGTCGCTTTTTCCGCCCTCATGGCCGCGGCATCGCTGACCACCAGCGCCGCCCATGCGGCCGACAAGATCACCATCATGGTCGGCGGCTATGAAAAGCAGATATATCTGCCCGCCAAGCTCGCCGAATCCCTCGGCTACTTCAAGGACGAGGGTCTCGATGTCGAGCTCCTGAACGAAGCGGCCGGCGTCGATGCCGAAAACCAGCTGCTGGCAGGCGCCGTCCAGGGTGTCGTCGGCTTCTACGACCACTGTGTGGATCTCCAGGCCAAGGGCAAGTTCGTCGAATCCATCGTCCAGTTCAGCCAGGCGCCGGGCGAAGTCGAAATGGTGTCGAGCAAGCATCCGGAGATCAAGTCGCCGGCCGACTTCAAGGGCAAGAGCCTCGGCGTCACCGGTCTCGGCTCGTCCACGAATTTCCTGACCCTCTTCATGGCCTCGAAGGCCGGCCTGAAGCCCGGCGACGTCGTCACCATTCCGGTCGGCGCCGGCGGCACCTTCATCGCCGCCATGCAGCAGGACCAGATCCACGCCGGCATGACGACGGAGCCGACGATCTCGCGCATGATCAAGACCGGCGAAGCGAGCGTTCTCGTCGACATGCGCACGGTTGAAGCGACCCGTCAGGCGCTCGGAGGCACCTATCCGGCCGCCTCGCTCTACATGGAAACGTCCTGGGTCGAGGAACACAAGGAAGAGGCGCAGAAGCTCGCCAACGCCTTCGTCAAAACGCTGAAATACATCAACACGCATTCGGCCGCCGAAATTGCCGACAAGATGCCGAAGGATTTCTACGTCGGCGACAAGGACGGCTATATCAAGGCTCTCGAAGAGAGCAAAGGCATGTTCACGCCCGACGGCGTCATGCCGGAAGATGGTCCGAAGACCGTGCTTGCCGTGCTGTCGGAGTTCTCCAAGAACGTCAAGGGCAAGCAGATCGACCTTTCCAAGACCTACACGACGGAATTCGTCAAGAACGTCAAGTAAGTCAGTCGCGCCGCTCCCGGCTCCCAAGCGGGAGCGGCCTCCGTTCGATCAGGGCATTGCGTGCGCGCCCTCAAGCACGCCTCAGGTATCACCATGCAACAGGACAACACTCAGATCCCGGCGATCGAGCTGATCAATGTCAGCCGCCGCTTCGTCTCGCCGACCGGCAAGTCGCTCACCGCACTGCGCGATTTCAACATGACGGTCGCCCGCGGCGAGTTCGTCGCCGTCGTCGGCCCCACAGGATGCGGCAAATCGACGACGCTCAATCTCGTAACGGGCCTCGCACGCCCCTCCGCCGGCGAAGTCCGGCTGATGGGCGGGCCGATCACCGGCATCGACCCGCGTGTCGGCTTCGCGTTCCAGACCGACGCGCTCTTTCCCTGGAAGAATGTCATCGACAACGTCATGGCCGGGCCGCTGTTTCGCAGTAAATCACACACAGAGGCGGAAAAGAGCGCCCGGGACTGGCTGGCGCGCGTCGGCCTTTCGAAATTCCTGCACCACTATCCCCATCAGCTCTCCGGCGGCATGCGCAAGCGCGTCTCGCTGGCACAGACCTTCATCAACGAACCTGAAATCCTGCTGATGGATGAACCCTTCTCGGCGCTCGACGTGCAGACCCGCACCGTCATGCACGAGGAACTCCTGAAGCTCTGGGCGGAGCGCAAAGCCTCGGTGGTGTTCGTCACCCACGACCTCGAAGAGGCAGTCGCCCTTGCCGACAAGGTCTATGTGCTGACCGCCGGCCCGGCCACGGTCAAGTCCGTCTATACCATCGATCTGCCCCGGCCGCGCATCGTCTCGGAAATTCGCTACGAGCAGAGCTTCATCGATTACTGCAAGACGATCTGGGAAGACCTGCGCGAAGAGGTCGAGACCAGCTACCGCCGCGCAAGCGAAGCTGCCTGAGGGAGGATCTCATGGCAAACATCACATTCGAGGCCGGTTCGGCCGCTCTCTTCCGTCCGGGCACATCCGATGCCGAGATCGAAGCCACCGCATTGAAGGCGATGCGCCGGCGCAACACGCTGGTGCGCTTCTGGCAGATCGCCATTCTGGTCTTCGTGATCGGCATGTGGGAGCTCTCCTCCCGCCTGCAATGGATCGACCCGTTCTTCTATTCGAGCCCGAGCGGCGTTCTCGAGCGTCTCTACGAATGGGCAACCGAAGGCACCACCGAGGGGTCGCTCTGGTACAATCTCTGGGTAACGATGGAAGAGGCGCTGATCGGCTTCTTCGCCGGCTCGATCACCGGCGTCTTCGTCGGCATCGGCCTCGGCCGCAACCGGTTCCTGTCGGATATCTTCTCTGTCTACATCAAGGCGATCAACTCGATCCCCCGCGTCGTTCTCGCGCCGATCTTCATCATGATCATGGGCCTCGGCCTGCCGTCCAAGGTGGCGCTCGCCTTCATCATGGTGTTCTTCGTCGTCTTTGCCAACGCCTTCCAGGGTGTGCGCGAGGCCGACCGCAACATGATCGCCAATGCCCGCATCCTCGGCGCCTCTGACTGGCAGGTGACCCGCACCGTGGTCATTCCCTCGGCGATGAGCTGGATCTTCGCCAGCCTGCACGTCTCCTTCGGCTTTGCGATCATCGGCGCGATCGTCGGCGAATTCGTCGGCGCCCGCTTCGGCATCGGCCAGTTGATCTCGATCGCCAAGGGCACCTTCGACGCGGCCGGCATGTTCGCTGCAATCCTCCTCGTCATGGTCGTGACACTCGTTGCCGAATACATCATGACGCTGATCGAGAACCGCCTGGCGAATTGGCGGCCGCAGCAGCAGCTCGATACGCAGTAATCGGATCGGCCTCCTCCCAAGGCAGATCGAAATGAAGGCCGGGCGTGAAGCCCGGTCTTCGTTTTTTGATGGCAAGGCTCGTCTCTGCCCGCTTCGTCTGGCGCCTGCCCCTCATCCGGCTGCCGCCACCTTCTCCCCGCCTGCGGGGAGAAGGGAAGATGCCGCGACCTCTCCATTCCCTGTCACTCTCTCGCAGGGCAAGTCCCCTCGCCCCGTTTACGGGAAGAGGGTTAGGGTGAGGGGCAGCCATGAGGTTCGAACCGGACAGCCGCGACACAAGCCCGGCTTTCGTTTGATACCTCTCCGATCTAAGCAAGCGGCAGCCGCACCGTCACAATGAGACCGCCGCCTTCCGCATCGCCGAGCGACACCCAACCTCCGGCGCCTTCGACGACCTCGCGAACGATCGCAAGCCCGAGGCCGCTTCCCTCGCTTTCGGTTCCCATGATCCGGTAGAAGCGTTCAAAGACATGGTCGCGCTCACTCTCGGGAATGCCCAGACCACTGTCCTCCACGGTCACGACTGCACTTCCGTCCGCCTGTCCGACCGAGACGGTCACCCGTCCATCCGCGCCGCTGTAGCGGATTGCATTGTCGATGAGGTTGACCAGCATTTCGCGCAGCATCGTGCCGTCGCCCTCGACGATGACGGGGCCGTCCGCTTCCAGGCCGACATCGATGTTGCGCTTCAGCGCCTCTTCGGCATGCGCTTCCAATATCTCGCGGGCGGCCTTGCTGAGATCGGTCACGTCGCCACGCGGGCGCCGGCTGCCGGGCTCGGCCCGCGACAAGGTCAGGAGCTGGCCGGCGAGGCGCGAAATCTGCCGGGTGCTCGTGCGAAGCGCCACCAGCGCCTCGTCGCGGCGAACCGCATCGCCTTCGCGGGCAGCCACGCTCGCCTGCGTCGAAATCAGCGCGAGCGGCGTTCTGAGCTGATGCGCTGCATTCGATACGAACCGCCGCTGCGCCGCCATCTGGCTCTGGACGCGCTGCATATGGTCGTTCAACGCATGGACGAGTGGGCGCAGCTCGCTCTGAACCATCTCCGGCGGCAGCGGATCAAAACGGTTGCGGCCGCGCTCTCGCACCGCGTCGCGCAGCCTGAGGGCCGGCGCAAGGCCGCGCTGCAGCCCAAGAATGGTTACCAGGCTCGCCAAGAAGACCAGCACGAACTGCTTCGAAAAATCCGACAGCCAGAGCTGCCTTCGCATCGCATATTGGCTCTTATGCGTCACCGCGACGGTCACGGAAATCGTGCCGTCATTGGGAAGCCCGACGACGGGATGGTCGAGCATCAGCACGCGCACATCGGCACCATGGAAGGCGTGGTCCTCGCCGACACGCTGAGCGGCCGGCAGCGGCAAATCGGGAAAGCCGCTCACCAGATTGCCCCACACGGTGGTCACCTGGTAAAAAACGCGGTCGCCGAACCCCGTATCGAACATCTCGAGCGCTGCGGGCGGCACATCGACCTGGACATTGCCGCCCTCGTCGACGCGCACCGCCTCGGCAATGACGCGGGCCGAGGCCAGAAGCGTGCGGTCCGTCACCAGTCTCGCTGTCGCGTCGGCCGACCAAAAGCTGTCGTAGAGATTGAAGCCGATCGCGCCGAATAGCGTCAGCAGCACCAGGAAAAGCAACTGCACCCTGAGGCTCTGGCTGAGCCGGCCGAAGGCGGCGCCGATTTTGCTGTAGACGCTACTGAACATGTCTGAGGAGATAGCCGAGGCCGCGCAACGTCGCGATTTGCACGGAGCTGGCCTCGAGCTTCTTTCGAAGCCTATGGACATAGATTTCGATGGCGCTCGGATCCGCCTCGTCATCGAAACCGAAGACGCTTTCCGACAGGGCGGCCTTCGAGACCGTGTTGCCGAGCTTCATAACCAGCTGCTCGAGAACCGCATATTCGCGCGGCGTCAATGGCAGCGGCTCGCCCTCGACGAAGAACTGCCGTGTGCCGCCGGAAAAACGCAGGTTTCCGACGGTGATTTCCGACGAGGCCCGGTCCTGCCCGCGGCGCACCACCGCGCGGATCCTGGCTTCGAGTTCGGCGATTTCGAAGGGCTTGGCGAGGTAATCGTCGGCGCCGCTGTCGAGCCCGGCCACGCGGCCGTCGAGGCTCGCATTGGCGGTCAGGATGATGACCGGGAGCTTGTTGCCTGATTGTCTCAGCCGCTTCAGGAGCGTCAATCCGTCGAGCTTCGGCAGCGAAAGGTCGAGGATCATCGCCGAATATTCCGCCACCTTGAGCAGATGCTCCGCGTCTTCGCCGTCATAGGCAATGTCGATCGTATATTGCGCCTGCCGCAGGGCTTTGCCCAGCCAGGCCGCCAGTTCCTTGTTGTCCTCCACCACAAGCAGTCGCATCCAATCCCCTTAGCACGTGCGGAGGGGCTCGCGGAAGCGGGCGCATGGAAGGGCGGCAACATTCGATCGCGTCCACCGTTCGCGGCATCGGGCTGCCTTCCGCCTTAGTTGGCGCGAAGTGTCCGCTATTTGTCCGACGCGTGCATTTTCCTCTGTCCAGGGATCACCGAATATGGCTTCATGATCAACATCCACGGAGCAAGAAATGTCCGGCCATGAAACCATACTTCTCGTCATCGACGCTCAGGAGTCCTTCCGGCAGCGCGATTATTGGGATGAAAGCCTCGCATCCGGCTATATCGATCGCCAGCAGGCTCTGATCGATGGCGCGGCGGCAAGCGGGATACCCGTCGTTCAGATCTTCCATGTCGATGGAAGCGGGCCGTTTTCGGAAAGCTGGGGCTTCGTCAGGACGCTCGCTCCGCTGAGGATCGCCCCCGACGTGACCTTCAAAAAGAGCCGTCACAGCGCGCTCGTCGGCTCCGGTCTCGACGTCTGGCTGACCGAGAACGGCGTCCGTCGCATCATCGTCTCGGGCATCCGCACCGAACAGTGCTGCGAGACCACGACCCGCCACGCATCGGATCTCGGCTATCAGGTCGATTATGTCGGCGAAGCGACGCTGACTTTCCCGATGACCGACGCGGCGGGACGCACCTGGAGCGCCGGGGAAATACGCGGCCGCACGGAACTGGTCCTGTCGGGCCGTTTCGCAAGGATCTCAACCGTCGAACAGGCGCTGGCGGGGCGCGCTGAGCAACTCGCCGCATGACGGAAGTCGCGCAGCCCTTCGAGATTCCCGTTTTCGTCGTCGTGCCGCCGCGCGTGCTGCTGCTCGACGTCGCCGGTCCGATCGAAGTGCTGCGCAAGGCCAATCTCGAACAGCAGGCGGTGCGCTTCAGCGTCACCTATATCGGCCCTTCGGCAACGGTCGGCAGCTCGATCGGCCTTTCCGTCACCGGCGTCGCCACCCTGCCGGAGCGCTTGCCCGATCGGGCGCTCGTGGTCATCGCGGGCAGCGCCGACGCGCCGATGGAGAACAACCGTCCCTGGGACGGGCAGGAGCGCGCCGCGCAGGCCGCCATCGTCGCATGGCTGAAGCGCGGCATCCGTCCGGGAGTTCGATTGGTCTCGATCTGCTCCGGCGCCCTGCTCGCCGCCGAGGCCGGAATGCTCGATGGCCGCGAATGCACCACCCATCACGGCTGCATGGAAGACCTGGCCAGACTCGCGCCTACCGCGCGCATCCGGGACAACCGCCTCTATGTTGAGGATGGAGAGCGCCTGACGAGCGCCGGCATCACCGCCGGCATTGATCTCATGCTGTATATCGTCGCCGAAGCGGCGGGACATGCGTGCGCGCTTGCGGTGGCGCGATATCTCGTCGTCTATCTCAGGCGCGCCGGCTCGGACCCGCAGCTTTCGCCCTGGCTCGAAGGCCGTAACCATATCCATCCGGTCATTCATCGTGCACAGGATGCCGTCGCCGCCGATCCCACTCGCGACTGGTCGGTCGCCTCGCTTGCGCACCTCAGCGGTGCCAGTCCGCGGAACCTCTCGCGGCTGTTCAACGAGCAGACCGGCATGAGCGTCACGGATTTCGTCAACCGCATGCGCGTGGCGCTTGCCCGCGAAATGCTCGCCGGTTCACGGCTGGATATGGAGGCTGTGGCAATGCGCTCAGGCTTCGGCTCGGCCCGGCAGCTGCGCCGAGCGTGGAACCGTCTGTACGACAGCCCGCCGAGCGCAGCGCGGCCGAGGCCGGCCTTGGGTTCATAGAGGAACAGAAAGAGCGGCGTGACCGGTCTGATCTTCGGCAGCGACGGCTGCGGCGCCCAACGCCTCTGCTCCCCAGATTTCGATCTGCGTCAGCGCCGGAAAAGGCGAACCGTCCTCGGCCTTAACCAAGCCGTGCAGCTCCACCCATTCGACGATGTAGGGCTCGATGGAAAAACATTGCGCGGCGCCGGTTTTTGTCAACGAAAAGGAGCGGGTCTTGCCGTTCGAGAAGGTGACGCTCGCCTGCTCCCACCAGGAATCATGCGGGAAATCGGCCCTGAGGTAGAAGACGATCTCATCAATCCGGACGGGCCTACCGAACTCCACCGTCAGCGTCGCTTCGGGGTCGCGATTGATGCCCCAACTCGTATAGGGCCAGAATCCGTGATTATCGTTGGCCTTTTCCCCGTCGATCGCATTGCGCGCCGCAAAGACCGCTTCGCCGCGGGTCTCGACATTGGCCCGCGCATGCGGGAAGAGCGCCCGATTGGCGTGGTCGTCCCAGGGGTTCAGAGCGAGATTGCGCCGCTGCGCGAGTTCGTCGGGCCGCGCCTTTCTCGCTGAAAGCCGGTGGATGTCCCCCTTGAAGGCATTCGGCGAATAGGACTTGCGCTTATCGTCGAAAGGCACGGCGAGCGAGTAGGCGCTTTCCCTAATGTAGACAAAACCGGGCTGGATCGCGCTGTCCAAGGCGAGAAAGAGATGCCCGGGTTCGGAAGCTTCGACGACGACACAGTCGCCCTCGCGATAATCCTGGCGATAGACCAGAAAGGTCTCGTCCCGCCCGGTGGCGCTTGCCCGCACGAACCCGTCGGCATCCACGATCTTCAGCGTCAATTCCATGCTCGACCTCCGGAGGACATCATGCTCTAACTCTCTAATTGATCTGCAATTTCAGGCGATTGCCGGCGAGCGGCAGACGCAGCCGGTAGAGCTGCTCGGGCCAGGCCGATCTCAGCCTGATGTCATTGACCTCGATCTCATCGACTTCGATTTCGCCGGCGCCCTCGACAAAAATGTTGCCGAGATCGGCGAGATCTATTCTGTCGGAGTTGACGGTCGGCGCGAGGCACGTCATCAGCGACAGGACAGCCGGCCGGTCGCCGTCTTGGGTGTCGACGATCTCGACATGGCGCCCGCGCAGCAAGGAGACTGTGCGGCGATAGCTGCGCAGTTGCGCTTCCTCTGGATAGGCGCCTGCAATATCGAGGGATATGCGCGCACACTCCTCGCCGAATTCGACCTCTACATCCCTGGCGCCGAAGGCTTCCCCGGCGGCCTGCATGATGCCGGAGAAAGTCGGCAGGTTGTGATAGGCCGACTGCATCGTCCAGATCTCGTAACGCCCAAGCGAGAAGGTCTTGGAGGTATAGGTCTCGACGCCGACATCGATCAGGAACGGGCGTCCGTTCTTGTAGAGCGTCATGCTGCCGACATCGTTGTGATTGTGGCCTTCGCCATTGTTGCCGCCCTTGACGGCAAGCGAAAACTGCCCGTCGCGGGCGATGAACAGGCCGATGCCGGGATAGAAGATATCCCGCTTGGACACAGGATTCGCCTCGACCTTCGGAATTGCGGGGCCGGTCAGCAGCTCCTGCACGCGATACCAGAGGTTCCATTCCTCCGGCAGATGCGGTCTCTCGGCCGCCGCCCGGTCGGCTGCGGCGAAGGCCGCGAGCATTTCGGAGCCGACCGCCTCGCCGAACAGATATTCGCGCACGCTGCAGGGTTCGACCACGGCAGAGGAATCCGCGAAGTTGAAATAATGGCGGCCGGCCACATGCATGTGGGCGATATACTCGGCCATGTTGCGGATCTTCGGCTGCCGCCAGATCCCGTCGAACAGGCCGGGCGCGACACGATCGAGCACGGTCAGCGCGCCGTGTAGGCAGAGTGCGGCATGGCGGTAATAGACCACGCCCTCCTCGCAGGCGCCGTCCTCGGCGTAGTCCTTGAGGAAGGCATCGAGACTGCCGAGCGCCTTTTCGGCAACGGCGCGGCGCGTCGGCTGATCGGTCTTCAGCGAGAAGGTGGCCAACAGGACGTTCTGGGTGATCCAGGCGGTCCAGTTGTTCATCCGCTCGTCGCCGCTGCCCATCCACCAGAAATGCCGGCCGAGATAGGGCGTCAGGATGCGGGCCTCAATCTCGCGGTTCACACGCGCGGCAATCTCCGGGCTGATGCCGTCGAGCGCATCGCCGAGCAAGGCGACGATCGTTGCCAGAAGGGCTGCCGTTTCGGCGGCGAAGAGATCGATCACCGGTTGTGAAGTATCGGGCAGCGGCAGACGCGGGCCGCCGCGCCCATAAGCATTGTGCGCCGGCAGCTGCCAGCCGCTTTCTTCCGCGATCAGGACGATGCCGTCGACGATCCCGGGCAGGAACCGCCCGTTGCCTTCGATAAGTTCGCCCAGCACCAGATCGTTGAGCATCCGCCGCCGCGTGAAATAAAGCTCCTCGAAGCGCGAGCGATTGCCCGTGGCCGTATATTCCCGGTAATCCGAGGCGGTGATCAGAGGCCATGTTCGCGCAAGCGTGGCTTCCGCGTCGCGGACGACCACATCCCGCAAGGCCTGCGGCACCGCTTTCCATCTCTCGCGATCGGAGGAGACGGCTCCCGGCGTGAAATCGCCGAGGATGTCCGGCAACGCGCCTGAAATCTCGCTGAACATATCCCTCCCCGCACCGGAAAAACATTGACGGGCGTCTGGCCTTCATCCCCACCTATCATATGTTTTTGGCGCTTGCCATAAAATTTGTATGATCTATTCATAACTTGTTTGACCAATACCGGAGATGTGCTATGTCCTTGGCTGGAGGAAGAACAGGCGGCACCTATCCGCCCGAACGGCTCTGCGTTTTAGGCTAGAGAAGCCCAGAAGCCGCCAGTTGCAGAATGCCGACCAGGAGGAAGCATCGGTGTCCATATCGAATTCGGTCATCGCTAGGGATGGCGTCCCGGCAACGCCACGCCGGAAGGCCGCGGCTCTATCCAAGCGGCAGCGGAAGATCCGCAGCGCGCTGGTCGCCTATTCCTTCATCGCGCCGAATTTCATCGGTTTTGCCGTCTTCACGCTCGGCCCGATCCTCTTCGCCTTCGCACTCGCCTTCATGCATTGGGACGGCTCGAATGCGATCACATTCGCCGGGCTGGATAATTTCTGGCGGCTGTTCGACGACAAGGCCTTCGTCGCCGCCTTCTGGAACACGATCATCTATACGGTCGCCTCGGTGCCGGCGACGCTGCTCTGCGCGCTCGGCCTCGCCGTCCTCCTCAACCAGAGGATCGCCGGGCGGAATTTCTTCCGCACGGCAATGTTCTTCCCCTATGTCGCCTCGCTGGTCGCCGTCGCCGTCGTCTGGAACATGATCTTCAATCCCGAGATGGGACCGGTGAACATGATCCTCTACACGCTCGGCCTCGACCCCAAGAACATGCCGGGATGGGCGGCCGACCGCCACTGGGCGATGGTGACGGTGATCCTCTTCGGCATCTGGAAGAACATGGGCTATTACATGGTCATCTATCTGGCCGGCCTGCAGGGGATCAATTCCGAACTCTACGAGGCTGCCGATCTCGACGGCGCCAATTCCTGGCAGAAGTTCATCCATGTCACCGTGCCGCAGCTCGGGCCGACCACCTTCTTCGTCACCGTCATGCTGACGATCCAGTCCTTCAAGGTGTTCGATCAGATCTTCATGATCACCCAGGGCGGCCCCGGCACATCGACGCTCGTCCTCGTCTACCACATCTATAACGAGGCCTTCATTTCCTGGGATCTCGGCTATTCCAGCATGATTTCGTTGGTGCTGTTCTTCCTTGTGCTCGCGGTCACGATTTTCCAGTTCCGCCGCCAGCGGGAGGACGAGGCATGAGGATCGCCGGGCGCAAGGTGACCGCCAAAACGGTCCTCCTCTATGTCATTGTCATCACGGTGACGGTGGTAATGCTGATGCCCTTCGCCTGGATGCTCTCGGCATCGCTGAAGCTCAGCCGCGACGTTTTCGCCTTCCCGATCGAATGGATACCGTCGCAGCCGCAATGGCAGAACTACGTCGATATCTGGACGAAGATCCCGCTTGCCCTTTTCATCTACAACACCTCGAAGCTGACGATCATCGTCACGCTGCTGCAGCTCTTGACCTCCAGCTTTGCCGCCTACGCCTTCGCCAAGCTGAATTTCCCTTATAAGAACACGCTGTTCCTCGGCTATATCGCCACCATCGCCATGCCATGGCAGGTTTATATGGTGCCGCAATTTCTGCTGATGCGCGAGTTCGGCCTCAACAACACGCATCTGGCGCTGATCTGCCTGCAGGCCTTCACCGCCTTCGGCGTTTTCCTGATGCGGCAGTTCTACATGTCGATCCCGACAGAGCTCTGCGAGGCCGCGCGCATCGACGGCATGAACGAATATCAGATCTGGGCACGCATCATGCTGCCGCTCTCCAAGCCCGCGCTCTCGACGCTGACGATCTTCACCTTCGTCAGCACCTGGAACGATTTCCTCGGGCCAATGATCTATCTCACCAAGACCGAGCTGAAGACCGTCCAGATCGGCCTGCGCATGTTCATCTCGCAATATTCAGCCGAATACGGGCTGATCATGGCGGCCTCCGTCGTCGCCCTCGTACCCGTTCTTATCGTCTTCCTCGCTCTGCAGCGCTTCTTTGTCGAGGGCATCGCCTCGACGGGACTGAAGGGTTAAGCCATGAATGCCGTTTCAACAGTCGCCCCGCAGCCGATCACCGACGCAGAGGTAAAGGTCGCCCTCGACCTTGCCGTCGAGCAGGTCAGGCGCAATCTTCCCACATTCACCTACGCCGCGCAGAACCATTCGAGCGTCAACAATTTCTATCCCGCCGTTGCCAACGACCAATGGACGGCCGGTTTCTGGCCGGGCGAGATGTGGCTCGCCTTCGAACATAGCGGCGATCCGGTGTTCCGGCATGCCGCGCAGATCCAGGTCCAGTCCTTCCTGCATCGGATCGTCAACCGCATCGAAACCGATCATCACGATATGGGCTTTCTCTATTCGCCCTCCTGCATCGCTGCCTGGAAGCTCGTCGGAGACGCGGACGGCCGCAGGGCCGCGATCCTGGCCGCCGACCAACTGATCGAGCGCTTCCAGCCGATCGGCCAGTTCATCCAGGCCTGGGGCCATAAAGGCAAGGCGGAGGAATACCGCTACATCATCGACTGCCTTTTGAACCTGCCGCTCCTCTACTGGGCTAGCAGCGAGACGGGCGACCCGAAATACCGCGAGATCGCGCTCACCCACGCCCGCACCACGCTCGCCCATTCGGTGCGGCCGGATGATTCCACTTATCACACCTTCTACATGGACCCGGTCACCGGCGCGCCGGTGCGCGGCGCCACCAAGCAGGGCTACCGGGACGACAGCTTCTGGGCGCGCGGGCAGGCCTGGGGCATCGCCGGCATGGCGATCTCCTACCGCTATGAGCGGATCGAGGAATATCGCCAGACCTTCGACCGGCTGCTCGCCTTCTATCTCAACCGGCTGCCGGCCGACATGGTGCCCTATTGGGATCTCGTCTTTTCCGATGGCGACGGCGAGCCGCGCGACAGCTCGTCCGCCTCGATCACCGCCTGCGGCCTGCTTGAGATGGCCGATCTCATCGATGCCGATACCGCCGAGCGCTACCGCATGCTGGCGCGGCGCATGGTGAAGAGCCTCGCCGATCATTATGCGGTCAAGGATCCCACCGTCTCCAACGGCCTGGTGCTGCACGCCACCTATTCGAAGAAATCGCCCTTCAACACCTGCCGCGGCGAGGGCGTCGATGAGTGCGTCTCCTGGGGAGATTATTATTACATGGAAGCTTTGACGCGCCTTTCGCGCCGTTGGTCTTCCTATTGGTGACGTCAGGAGAACCCGATGGCCAGCATTTCGCTCAAAGACCTGAACAAGACCTACGGCGCGCTCACCGTCGTCCACGATATCGATCTGGAAATTGCCGACAAGGAATTCATCATCCTGGTCGGCCCCTCCGGCTGCGGCAAATCGACGACGCTCAGGATGATCGCCGGCCTCGAGGAGATCTCGGGAGGAGAGTTGAAGATCGGCGGCGATGTCATGAACGACGTCCCCTCCAAGGATCGGGATATCGCCATGGTCTTCCAGAACTATGCGCTCTACCCGCATATGACCGTCTACAAGAACATGGCCTTCGGTCTGCAGCTGCGCAAAGTGTCGCGCGATTTCATCGACAAGCAGGTGCAGGACGCCGCCAAAATCCTCGACATCACCCATCTCCTGAACCGCAAGCCGAAAGCGCTTTCGGGCGGTCAGCGCCAGCGCGTCGCGCTCGGCCGCGCCATGGTGCGCAACCCGGCCGTCTTCCTGCTCGACGAGCCGCTGTCCAATCTCGACGCCAAGCTGCGCGGCACGATGCGCTCGGAAATCACCAAGCTGCACAAGCGCCTCAACGCCACCTTCATCTACGTCACCCACGACCAGGTGGAAGCCATGACCATGGCCGACCGCATCGTCGTCATGAAGGACGGCCATATCCAGCAGGTCGACACACCGCAGAACCTTTACGACCGCCCCGTCAACATGTTCGTCGCCGCCTTCATCGGCGCGCCGCAGATGAACATGATGCCCTCGATCATTCAGCGCCG
Source organism: Rhizobium sophoriradicis (assembly GCF_003939025.1). Classification (GTDB taxonomy): domain Bacteria; phylum Pseudomonadota; class Alphaproteobacteria; order Rhizobiales; family Rhizobiaceae; genus Rhizobium; species Rhizobium sophoriradicis. Next base: position 220,923 of record NZ_RQIH01000008.1, on the reverse strand, counting down.
GGGCGAGCGCTATGTCGCAATCTTCGACGGCCGCGAGCTGCCGCTGCCTGAGCATTTCGACAAGAGCAGGATCGCTCCTTACGAGGGCCGCGAACTGGTGCTCGGCATCCGCCCGGAGAATCTCCACGAACTGCCGCCGGCCGACATCCCGGCCGAAAATCTGGCGCCGGTTAAGGCAGTGGTCGAGCTTGCCGAGCCGATGGGCTCGGAAGTGCATCTGAACATGGTCGCCGGCGGGCGCAATCTCATCGCCCGCGTATCGCCGCGCTTCCGGCCCGATATCGGCGAGGAGGCGACGCTCGTCGCCGACATGAGCAATGCGCAGCTGTTCGACAAGGAAACCGAACGATCGATTCTCTACTGAGCGCCTGGGGAAACGGCCATGCAGTGGTTGCGGGACATGTGGACAAAGGAGGGGCCGGGCATTCCGAAGGATGCGCCTGTCAAGACCGGCCTTGCCTTGTTCGCCGACATCCTCGCCCGCGAATGGTGGGAGATGGTCAAGCTCAACATCCTGTTCATCCTGGCCTCGCTCTTCGTGGTGACGCTGCCGGCAGCACTCGCCGCCACGGCCCGGGTCTCGGTGGCCTTCGTCGAAGATCGCAACACCTATCTGCTGCGTGATTTCACCGAAGCATTCCTGCGCTATTTCTGGCGGGCCACCGCCTGGGGTCTGGCGCTGACGGGCGTGCTCGCACTCGGCATCTATGCAATCCTCAGCTATGCAGCCGGCGCGCGTGACAACCTGATGCTCGCCGCACCGCTGGCGGTCGCGCTTGTTGCCACCGCCTTTCTTGCGGTCACCGCCTGCCATCTCGTCGTGCTGATGGTCATGCGCGACCTGCCGGCGCTGCGGCTCCTTCGCCTGGCCGCGCTCGCCTCCGTCGCCCGCCCGCTGCCGGCGCTTGCCGCGCTCGCCTTCAACGCTGCCCTGTGGCTGGTGCACATCCTCTTCTATCCGGTTTCCGTGTTCATGCCGGCGACCTTCAATTTTTCATTCGGAATGTTCGCCGTCGCATTCGGCGTCCATCGGGCAGTGGTGTTGGTTCTGGACCTGCCAGAGGCAATGCGGCCGCACCGACACTTCATAAAATAACTGATCCAGAGACGATCCAGGGAAGGAGAAACGGGAATGTATTTGGATAATTTTGGGAGGACGGTGAAACTTGCCGTGGCAGGTTTCACACTGGCGGCGACGACGGCCGGCGCAGCGCTTGCTCAGGACGCCGTGACGCTCAAATGGGCTTTGTGGGACTGGGACAAGACAGCCTATTACAAGCCGCTGATCGAGGCCTATCAGGCCAAGCATCCGAACGTGAAGTTCGAGCCGATGGATCTCGGCTCGCAGGATTACCAGCAGATGATTTCGACGCAGCTGACCGGCGGCTCGAAGGATATCGACATCGTCACCATCAAGGATGTGCCGGGCTATACCAATCTGGTGCGCGCCGGCAATATCGCCGATCTCAGCGGCTTCGTGAAGGATCAGAAGATCGATCCGGCACCCTATGGCGGCCTGATCGAAGAGCTGACCGTCGACGGCAAGATCTATTCCCTGCCGTTCCGCTCCGACTTCTGGATCGTCTATTACAACAAGGACATCTTTGACAAAGCCGGCGTGCCCTACCCCACCAACGACATGACCTGGGCGCAGTTCGACGCAACCGCCGAGAAGCTCGCGGGCGGCATGGGCACCAACAAGACCTATGGCGCGCTGCTGCATACTTGGCGCTCGACCGTCCAGCTGCCCGGCATCCTCGATGGGAAACACACGCTGGTCGATGGCGACTATGCCTTCCTGAAGCCCTGGTACGAGCGGGCCCTCACGCTGCAGAAGGATGGCGCCATCCCCTCCTATGCCTTCCTGAAGACCTCGAACACGCATTATTCGGCGCTCTTCTTCAACGGCACGATCGGCATGCTACCGATGGGCACCTGGTTCGTCGGCACCCAGATCGCCAAGGTCAAATCGGGTGAATCGAAGAGCAAGAACTGGGGCATCGTGAAGTTCCCGCATCCCGATGGCGTGCGGGCCGGCACCACCGCCGCGCAGATTTCGGGCCTGGCGGTCAACGCCAATTCCACCCACAAGGAAGCGGCGCTCGATTTCATCAAGTTCGTCACCGGCCCCGAGGGCGCCGCCGTCATCGCCTCGACCGGCACCTTCCCGGCGCTGAAGACCGCCGACGTCAGCGCCAAGATCGCGTCGACGCCCGGCTTCCCGCAGGATGAAGCCAGCAAGGAAGCGCTGATACCAGCCAAAGCCTATCTGGAAATGGCCGTCAATCCGAACGCCGCCAAGATAGAGGTCGTGCTCAACCGCGCCCATGATGCGATCATGACCGACAATACCTCCGTCGACGACGGGCTGAAGGAAATGACCGAAGGCGTGAAGGCCATCAAGTAAGTCTCGCGAGATACCGGCGGCCGCGGACCAGCACATGGCCCGCGGCCGATCCTGTTTTAGAAAAACCAGAGCAGACAATGATCTACGATCCCAGCAGGGCCAACCCGCTTTCCGGCAACCCCCTGAAGACGCGCGACGATCTGGCAAGGGCCGTCATCAACCTTTTCGAGCCGCTTCTGCCCTATTTCTCCGAAGGCGGCGCCCGCGTGCGCCTTAGTGCTGCCGGCGCGATCTTCGACCAGGCTGCGGCCGATCTCGAAGGATTTGCGCGGCCGCTCTGGGGCATCGTTCCCCTTGCCGCCGGCGGCGGCCATTTCCCGCATTGGGATCTCTATCGGCGCGGGCTGGCAAACGGAACCAATCCCGATCATCCCGAATATTGGGGTGATCTCGCCGATCGCAATCAGCGGCTGGTCGAGCTTGCCGCCGTCGGCTTTTCGCTGGCACTGGTGCCCGAACATATCTGGGAGCCGCTTGCTGACAACGAGAAGAAGACGGTCTCTGCCTATCTTGTCGCCGCGCGGAACCTGGAATTCATCGACAACAACTGGAAATTCTTCCGCGTCCTCATCGATCTCGGGCTGGAGCGTGTCGGTGTGGCGTTCGACCACGGCAAAACCGTCACCTATCTCGACGAAGCCGAGGCTTTTGATCTCGGCGAGGGCTGGTATCGCGACGGACCGGTCAGGCGGGTCGATCACTACATCCCCTTCGCCATGCATTTCTACGGCCTGATCTATGCCGTGCTGGCGCCCGGCGACGAGGCGCGCAAGCAGCGCTTCCGCCATCGCGCCGAAATCTTCGCCCGGGATATCCGCCACTGGTTCGGCCCCGATGGCGCTGCCCTTGCCTTCGGCCGCAGCCAGACCTACCGCTTCGCCGCCGGCGGCTTCTGGGGTGCGCTCGCCTTTGCCGGCCTCGAGGCGCTGCCCTGGGCGGAGATCAAGGGCTACTACATGCGCCATATCCGCTGGTGGTCGGCGCTGCCGATCGCCGACCGCGATGGCATTCTCTCCATAGGCTACGGCTACCCGAACCTTCTGATGAGCGAGAGCTATAACTCTCCCGGCTCGCCTTATTGGGCGCTGAAATTCTTCCTGCCGCTCGCCCTTCCTTACGATCACCCCTTCTGGGCCGCCGAAGAGGCGCCGCAGCCGGAATTCTCGGAGCCGGTGGCTTTGAAGCCGGCCGGCATGGTCGCCATGCACACGCCGGGAAATGTCGTCGTGCTCTCTTCCGGCCAGCAGCACGACAAGATGCGCGGTGCAAACGAGAAATATTCGAAATTCGCCTACTCCACCCGCTATGCCTTCAACATCGAGGCCGACGACCGGAACTTTGTCGCCGCCAGCTTCGACGGCATGCTCGGCCTTTCCGACGACGGCGTTCATTTCCGCATGCGGGAAACCCTCGAAGAAGCGCTGATAGCAGGCGACCGGCTCTATTCGCGCTGGCGCCCCTGGAATGATGTCGCCATCGAGACTTGGCTCATTCCCGCAAACCCCTGGCACATCCGCATTCACCGCATAACCACACCGCGGGCGCTGAGCACCATCGAAGGCGGCTTTGCGATCGAACGCGCCGATTTTAATGTCGACCGATCCGAACAGGCGGAAGGCCGGGCCGTCTGGTACGGGCAAACGGATGTCAGCGCCATCGCGGATCTGTCATCCCGTCCGAGGGCCGGCCACACGATGAGCCCGATCCCCAACACCAACCTTATCCACGCCAAAACCCTGCTGCCGCAGCTGCGCGGCGAACTCGGCCCGGGAACCACCGTGCTGGTCACCGCGGCGATGGCCCTGCCCAGCCGCGAGAACTGGGCCGAGGCGCTGGGCAATCCGCCGGCTAGTCCGGATATTGACGAGCTGGAGCGGCACTTCCTTAAAAACGGCGTGCGCGTGCCGGCATTCGCCCTTAAGCTTTAGGTTTGTATACGCGAAGCGCGGGAGCGAATATGAACGATCTCGACGCGCTTTAGCCCGCCGCACGCAACTCATCGTACACCTCCGCGCCGATCGGAAGCCGGAGGGTGAACGTCGTGCCATTCCCGCGGCTGCTCGTCACCTCGATCGTTCCGCCATGAAGCTCGATGATCTGTTTGACGAGATTGAGGCCGATGCCGGTGCCGGCGATGCCTGTGGAACTTCTGGCGCGGAAGTAACGCTGGAACATCTTCGGTAGGTCGTCGGCATCAATGCCGATGCCCTCGTCGCGCACCGTGATGCAGACGTTGTCACCGTCCTGCCACCCTGTCACGTGAACATTGGGGGAATCCGGCGCGTATTTCACGGCATTTGAGAACAGGTTGCTGAAGACCTGATCGAGCGCGGGGCGATCGCCATAAATGGTCTCAGGAATCCGGTCGAGTTCGAGCAGAAAGCGATGGGACCGCCGGATGCTTTCCTGGCGCGCGCTGCAGGTTTCGATGATTTCGGCAATTGAGCACGGCTTGGGCACGATGGTGATCCGGCCATGATCCAACCGCCCGGCGGCAAGAATGCTTTCCATCAGTTCGAGCATACGGGAAACCGAGCTGCGGATCTGGTCGGTCTTTTCGGCAAGGAATTCCGGTGTCGCCGCCTCCTTGCGGCGAATGAGCCGCTGCGCCGCGCCGTCGATTACCGCCAGCGGGGTACGGAACTCATGCGACGCCATCGAGACGAACTGGCGCTGCAACTCGTTGATGTGCTTTTCCTGTTCGAGCATGCGTTCGAGTTCTTCCGTCTGCCGCGCCAGTTCGACGGTGCGGGAACGCACCATCTCTTCCAGCGTGTCGCGGTGCTGCAGCAATGCCTTCTCGGCACGCTTGGCCTCGGTGACGTCGGCGACGGCCATGAGCGCTGCCGCTTTGCCCTTGTAGTTCAAGCAGGTGGAATAGACGGTGACTTCAATGGCGCCGCCATCTGCCTTGAGGTGGCGCGACGAGCAGGTCGTGGCGGCCGGATCCTCGGCGTCGAAGACGGCCGCCGTTGCCCGGGCGGCGTCCTGCGGCACCTGGATGTCACGCAGCGTCATTGTCACAAACTGCTCCAGACGGTAGCCATAGTGATCGATGGCGGCCTGGTTGACATGGAGGAATTTCAGGGTTTCGCGGTCATACACCCACATCGGCATCGGGTTGCCTTCGAACAGCAGCCTGAACGAGGCCTCCTGCATCTTGAGATCGGTGATATCGACTCGGATGCCGACGCTGCCGCCTTCGGAGATCCGGCGTTCCTCGATCCGGATCCACCGGTTTCCGGGCAGGCGCTGCTCGTGGTTGCTGGTGGGCGCGGCATGATGGGCCAGCCGCTCCTCAAGCCATTCGTCTTCGCGCCCAACCGCCTCCGGATACTGGCCGCGTTCGAGGCCTGCACGCAGGCGGTCTTCGAAGCGCATCCCCTTGGCGAGCATATCGCCGCTTTCGGCGTAAAGCTGTTCGTATCGCCGGTTCCACAGGACGAAGCGGTCTTCTGCGTCGAACAGGACGAGGCCTTCCGGGACGACTTCGAAAGCTGCCAGAAGCCGGGCATGCGCCGCCCGCGCCTCCTGCTCGGCGCGTTCTGCCTGGGCGTGCGCCTCTGCAAGGGCTTTTTCAGCAAACCAGGCCTTTGTGATATCCTCATGGGTCGATACCCAGCCGCCCTCCGGCGTCCGCTGATGATAGCCGCGGATGATCCGGCCGGATTTCAGTTCCTTGATCCAATCCTGGGGCACATCGCCCATATTGGTCGCTTCGGCCCAGGCGAGATAGTCCGATGTGGAGGTGGCGGGAACGGCGCCGACCTCCAGTCTGAGATTCAGGATGTCTTCCAGCGACTGTCCAGGGTGGATGACGGCGGGATCGAGTCCATAAACCTCAGCATAACGATTATTCGAAAGAAGCAGCCGACCGCTTTCGTCGAACAGGCAGACGCCCTGTCCCATGCTGGCAAGCGCCGTTTCGAGTTGCTCGTTGCGCCGCTGCAGTCGCGCCTGCGCGGCGGCGAGCTCGATGTGTCGCTTAATGCGGGCGACGAGCTCAGCGGCGGACACGAGGTTGGAGACACAATCCACCGCACCGGCGGCAAACCCCGCAATCTTGGTCTGCTCGTCCTGAGGCGAGACCAGGATAATCACAGGGATATCACGCGTTACGACGTTTCCCTTGAGACGCCGGCAGTCTTCGAGACCGTCCCCCTCCGGCGACAGAGCGTCGAGCAGGATAAGCTCCGGTAACGGCCGCTTGGCGGCGCATTCATGAAATCCATCTCGATCAAGATGAACGCCGAGCACGATACCGTGTTGATCAAGGCAATCGCCAATTCCGGGCAGGCCCGTCAATGCACCACCCATTGCGGAGATCATGTGCAGCTCGTCGGACAAGACTATTCCCCCGTTCGCCCAAGTAGCCACGACCATAAGTCGTATGAGTTAATAAGCGACTTACCGCTGGTCGGCATGCCGCCGCGGCCTGCTTCATAGTCAGGAAATGGTTAGCGGCTGGCGGCTAGTTCTTGAACTTCGGAAGAGTTTCGCTCGCCGCGCCATAAATTGCGACAGCCTGCGCTGCGTTCGCAGAACGGAACACCTATCGTCCGTTCTCTATATCGCGCACCAGATCGAGGCCGCGTTGATACTTTTCCTTGTCTTTGCCGGTCTGTTCGGCCTGTCGGAGATTGTCTTCGAGGTCGGCCCGCTTGACGGGCAGAGCGAGCGGATTTGCTGCCGCACGCCTGACGAATTCCTCATCCGGCTCGTCGGACCGCCGGGTCAACGCATCCACTGCAGAGATGATCGCCGGCGGGAAGCCTTCCTCTCTCAACCTGTCGAGCGTCCAGCCGCTGCCTCTTTCTGCAACGTCGTGAAGGTAGGCGACGGTTCGCGCCTCGTCGCCCGACACGAGAAGCGCAACCCGCTGACAGTGCTCGAAAAACGGCCGGCCGGTTTTATCCGTCTGGCCATCATGCGCGTCCATAGCGACTTGCATGGCGTGGTCGAGATGCTGCATGACGATTACGGTCCTTCGGTCTCTCTGATCTTTTCTCGGGAAGGCTTCTCCCCCGTGGTTATTTCGATATCCGCCGTCTCCCCGGCATCTTGACCAGACCCGAGGCCTGGCCGGTCGAGATCGCCGCTTTCCCCGGCGCCTTGAAGCAGCGCCGCGTCGTCCCTGTCGTCTTGATCGAGCAGGTCCTGCAGCGTCGCATCCTCGTCCTCACCAGCCAACTCGTCGCAGGCTTGCATCCAATGACGCAGGTCCGCCCCTTCAGGGCGGCCTTCGGCCTCCCAGATTTCGTAGGCCCGCCGGCGTATCTGTTCGTGTTTGTCTGTGGCCATGATCTTCTCCAGTTCCGACCTGACCTCGCGGTTGGTTCGCCGTGTCTTAAGGCGTGTTGATGGTGGGAAGAAAATCCTCCACCTGCTTGCGCTCATTCTTTGAAAGCGTCTCCACCCGCTCCTGCCAGAAGCGTTCAGCCGCCGGCGGATCCTCCTCCCATTGACGAACAGTGGTGATGTTGTCGTCGATCTTGGACCGGCGGCGCCCCCCGAGGCTCAGATACTCTCTCGCGAGTTTCAGGCTCGGAGTTTCAGCGCCGCTGTCTCGATCCAACGTCGAATCCGCATTGCGCCGGGCTGCGTCCGACGCTCTTTGACGATCGGTTTCGGCTCGCTCAGTGTCGAAGGAACGCGCGTCGTCGGTTCCGCTTTCAGGTGGCGTGCTGGTTTTGGGAGTCGTCATGGATCACCTCTAGATGCTGTGATCCATTAACCTTCGCCAGCTGTGAGAGTTCCGCACGCTGGCAATTGTTTGAGAGGGGCAATCAGTGAACGGCCATGCTTACCATGCGATAAGGGTGCATAGCCTCGAACTGCGAGATCATCGCCGTCGCCTCGAGCAATACGCGCTCGGCATTCTCGGGATCGTCCCGGGCGAGTTCGTCGGCGTTGACGCGGATCGCTTCGGCCATGTTGTTCGACAGTACAGCAAAGTGCATATTGCCCTCGACGAGGGCCTCGCGCGCCGTATCCTCCAGCGTACGAGCGATATCGACGAAGATTTCCTCGCGTTCCTCGATACTGAGGTCTTTGATAATATTGGTCTTCTCTTCCATGTCACTCACTCCTAAAGACGTGGGACGGTGATCGAGCTCATCGAGCCTCGATCGCCTGAGAGCTAGGAACGCCGAAATCCGGATTCAAGCCGGAACAGTTTTGAACTCGTCTTATCAGACGAGGGGACGACCATCGTCATTAGCCCGAACGCAGGAGCCGGCCTTCGGTTCCCCGGCGCCATTAGCAGTCACCGGCAGAGAGTGCTAATTTTTCTGCGTCGCCCCTTGAAATCGAAAAACCATCGAACCAGATCAATCGCGCAAGGCGCGCGACCTTGCACCCGTCCGGACTGGTCATCAGGTCCGGTCTGGCGAACAACGTCATCATTGTTTGTCGATGGAGGAAGACATGTCGTTCCGACCGCTTCATGACCGCATTCTCGTCCGCCGCGTCGATTCCGAGGAAAAGACCAAGGGCGGTATCATCATTCCCGACACCGCCAAGGAAAAGCCGCAGGAAGGCGAGGTCATCGCCGTCGGCCCCGGCGCGCGCGATGATGCTGGCCAGGTCCAGCCGCTCGACGTCAAGGTCGGCGACCGCATCCTGTTCGGCAAGTGGTCCGGCACCGAGATCAAGATCAATGGCGAAGACCTGCTGATCATGAAGGAGAGCGACGTGATGGGTATCATCGAAGCCCAGAGCGAAGGAAAGCAGGCCGCCTGAGACCCTCAGGACGTGGTCAATGCTAGCTGCCTATGAAGGAGTGAGGACATGGCTGCTAAAGAAGTCAAATTCAACGTCGAAGCCCGTGAGAAGCTGCTGCGCGGCGTCGACATCCTGGCCAACGCCGTGAAGGTAACGCTTGGCCCGAAGGGCCGCAACGTCGTGATCGACAAATCCTTCGGCGCGCCGCGCATCACCAAGGACGGCGTTTCCGTCGCCAAGGAAATCGAACTTGAAGACAAGTTCGAAAACATGGGCGCTCAGATGGTCCGCGAAGTGGCTTCGAAGACCAGCGACATCGCCGGCGACGGTACCACGACTGCGACCGTTCTCGCCCAGGCGATCGTCAAGGAGGGCGCCAAGGCCGTTACCTCAGGCATGAACCCGATGGACCTGAAGCGCGGCATCGATCTCGCCGTCACCGCTATCGTCGCGGAACTGAAGGCCAACGCCCGTAGTATCTCCAACAATTCCGAAATTGCCCAGGTCGGCACTATTTCAGCCAACGGTGATTCCGAGATCGGCCGCTTCCTGGCGGAGGCGATGGAAAAGGTCGGCAATGACGGCGTCATCACGGTTGAAGAAGCCAAGACCGCCGAAACCGAACTCGAAGTCGTCGAAGGCATGCAGTTCGACCGCGGCTATCTCAGCCCCTATTTCGTCACCAATGCCGACAAGATGCGGGTCGAGTTCGAGGATCCCTATATCCTGATCCACGAGAAGAAACTGTCGAACCTGCAGTCGATGCTCCCGATCCTCGAAGCCGTCGTCCAGTCCGGCAAGCCGCTTCTCATCATCGCCGAAGACGTGGAAGGCGAAGCGCTTGCAACGCTCGTCGTCAACAAGCTGCGCGGCGGCCTGAAGATCGCTGCCGTCAAGGCCCCTGGCTTCGGCGACCGCCGCAAGGCGATGCTCGAAGACATCGCCGTGCTCACTGCCGGCACTGTCATCTCCGAAGACCTCGGCATCAAGCTCGAATCGGTCACGCTCGACATGCTCGGCCGCGCCAAGAAAGTGTCGGTCGAGAAGGAGAACACCACGATCGTCGACGGTTCGGGCGCCAAGTCCGACATCGAAGGCCGGATTGCCCAGATCAAGGCGCAGATCGAAGAGACCACCTCTGACTACGACCGCGAGAAGCTGCAGGAACGTCTTGCCAAGCTCGCCGGCGGCGTTGCCGTCATCCGCGTCGGCGGCTCGACGGAGGTCGAAGTGAAGGAAAAGAAGGACCGCGTCGACGATGCACTTCACGCAACCCGCGCGGCGGTCGAGGAAGGCATCCTGCCGGGCGGCGGCGTGGCGCTGCTGCGCACCGTCAAGGCGCTTGAAAAAGTCCAGACCGCCAATGCCGACCAGCGCGTCGGCGTCGAGATCGTTCGCCGCGCACTCGAGGCGCCGGCTCGCCAGATCGCCGAGAACGCCGGTGCGGAGGGCTCGGTGGTCGTCGGCAAGCTGCGCGAGAAAAGCGAGTTCTCCTATGGCTGGAACGCGCAGACGGACGAATATGGCGACCTTTATGCGCAGGGCGTCATCGATCCGGCCAAGGTCGTTCGCACCGCCCTTCAGGACGCGGCCTCCATCGCTGGTCTTCTCGTGACGACGGAAGCCATGGTCGCCGAGAAGCCGAAGAAGGATGCCGCTCCGCCATTGCCCCCCGGTGCCGGCATGGATTTCTGACAGATGACAGATAGGCCCGCACGCTCTGCCGGGCGGGCCTTTTTCGAGGGAATGAAAATGGTTCAAACGATCCTAAACCGATCGCAGGTGCCGCTGGACTCCCGCGATCTGGCAACCTGCCAGCAAGTCTTCGACAAGCTCCGCACCGACTACGGGGTGGCAAGGGACAGCGACGAAGCCGAACGAATGGCGAGCATCATCATCGAGCTCTACCGGCAGGGCGTACGCGACCCCAACCACCTGCAATCGATGGTCGAGGCGGCCCGCGGGCTCTTCGAAACGCGCCAGGAGGCGCCGGCTGCGGGGTGACCCCATAGAGCAAGACGCTTAGGTCATTTATATGGGCCGCCGCTGACGAGAGCTTCCTCGGGTGCGGCGGCCATAGCGTTCCTTAGCCTCAGCACAAACCATTCGGCGCGGTCGACAAGCGCGATCCGGGCATCGTCTTATCGGTGATTCAAGAGCTCACGGTCTTCAATCCAACGTCATCGCCGATCATTTCGCTCCGATCCTTTGAAGCTTCACTCATGATCGGGCATCGCCATCACAGCGACGCCTGCCCATCAGACGCGGGATCGAGATTTCCTCGGATAGCCTTTCGGAAAATCGATTCCGATTTAAGAGCCGATGCGCTAGTGACAAGGCTCGAGTGCATTCTGAAGGTTTCGAAATGATTCCACGCCTCCAATCGAGGGATTCCATCCCTCTTCCAGCCGCGGGGTTTTTCCAGCGGCTCGTCGAGGCGGGGTTCGACGGCGATATCGAGACCGGTGCGGCGAGCCGAACCGTATTTTCAACCGACAATTCCATCTACCAAGTCGCTCCGGGCGGCATTCTTTTTCCGAGGAGCGTCGAAGACCTGCAGGTCGTGGCGACCGTGCTGTCGGGACCGGCCTTCCAGGAGATCAGCATCGCGCCGCGCGGCGGCGGCACCGGCACAAACGGTCAATCCCTGACATCCGGCGTCGTGGTGGACTGTTCGCGCCATATGAAATCCATTCTCGATATCGATCCCGTCCGAAGGATCGCGCGTGTCCAGGCGGGCGTCGTCAAGGATGAGCTGAACCGAGCCCTGAAGCCCTACGGCCTGTTCTTCGCGCCCGAACTTTCCACCTCCAACCGCGCCACCATCGGCGGCATGATCTCCACCGATGCCTGCGGCCAGGGTTCATGCCTCTACGGCAAGACCAGCAACCACGTCCTCGGATTGCGTATCGTCCTGATGGACGGGTCCGATTTTTGGTCGCGCCCGATCGACGCAGAGGCGTACGCGAGGGTTGCCGCGCGCGAGGACCGCGTCGGCGATATCCACAGGACGGTCGAACGGATCGCGCGGGAGAAGCACGAGCGGATCGCCGAGATCTTTCCGAAGCTTAACCGCTACATGACCGGCTACGACCTCGCCCATATCAGGCGTGACGACGGACGCTTCGACCTCAATGCCGTTCTTAGCGGCTCGGAGGGAACGCTGGCGATGATCGCCGAAGCAGAACTCAACCTTCTGCCGATCCCCGCCCATGCAGCGCTGATCAACATCCGCTACGGCGATTTCAACACCGCCCTGGAGGACGCGCGCAATCTCGTGGCGCTGAAGGTCGCCTCGGTGGAAACGGTCGACGAGAAAGTGCTCGGCCTCGCGAAAGGCGATATCGTCTGGACCGGCATTGCCCGCTTCTTTCCCGACGATCCGAGCATTGCGACCAATGGCATCAACATCGCCGAAGTGCTGGCCGATAATGAAGACGAACTCGAGCGCAAGCTTGCGGAGGTGACCGCCGCGCTCGACACGGGCGCGAATGCCCGCCATGCCGGTTATACGATCGCCCGGGGCCATGCCGATGTCGAGGCGATCTGGTCGATGCGCAAGCGCGCGGTGGGCCTGCTCGGTAATGTGGAAGGGCCGGTCAGGCCGGTCGCTTTCGTCGAGGATACGGCCGTGCCGCCGGAGAATTTGGCGGCCTATATTCGCGAGTTCCGCGCGCTTCTCGATGGCGCCGGTCTCTCCTACGGCATGTTCGGCCATGTCGATGCCGGCGTCCTGCACGTGCGGCCGGCACTGGACCTCACCCGCGCTGATCACGTCCGGCTGATTCGAGAGGTCAGCGACGCCGTGGTGGCGCTGACCCGCAAATATGGCGGAGTGCTCTGGGGCGAACATGGCAAGGGCGTGCGTTCGGAATATGTGCCGGAGTTTTTCGGCGATCTTTATCCCAGCCTGCAGGAAATCAAGAGGGCTTTCGATCCTGAAAATCGGCTCAATCCCGGCAAGATCGCAACCCCTTCCACGGGAGCGCTGACGAAGATCGACGAAGTCCCGCTGCGGGGAGATACCGACCGCATCATCGGCAACGAGATCCGCTCTGCCTTCGACAACGCCGCCTATTGCAACGGCAACGGCGCCTGTTTCGATTTCGACGAGACGAGCCCGATGTGCCCCTCCTACAAGGCGACGCGCGACCGGCGCTTTTCGCCCAAAGGCCGTGCCGCCCTAATGCGGGAATGGCTAAGGCTGCTTGCCGAGGAGGGCATCGATGCCCGCCAGGAGGCGATGCGCCTGCGGCGGAGCATTCCGCTCGCCAGCCTGGCGCGGCGCGCCTTCAATTCGCTGAACCCGGCAAATCGGAACGACTTTTCCCACGAGGTGCGCGCGGCGATGGACACGTGTCTGGCCTGCAAGGCCTGCGCGGGGCAGTGTCCGGTGAAGGTCAGCGTGCCAGCCTTCCGCTCGAAATTCCTGGAACTCTATTATGGACGCTATCTGCGTCCGCTGAAGGACCCGCTGGTCGCCGCGATCGAAACCACCCTGCCGTTCGTCCGGCGCATTCGGCCTGCCTATAACCTGGTCGTGGGCACGCGCGCCGGCAGAACGATGATGCGTGTCGCCGGACTAACCTCCCTGCCGCATCTGCCGCGAATCTCGCTCGCCAGGGAAGCCGCCCGCCTCGGCGTACCGCTTGCGACGCCCCATTCGATCGAAGCCCTGTCGCCGCAGGAGAGGCAGCGGAGCGTGGTTTTCGTCGCCGACACCTTTACCGCCTATTTCGATCCCGATGTCGCCCTCGCGGCCATCGGGCTCGCCCGCAAAATGGGACTGACGCCGCTTCTTGCGGCGTCCCACGTCAATGGCAAAGCCCTGCATGTTCATGGCTATCTCGGACGCTTCGAGGCTGCGGCCAAGCGGACAGCGCGCTACCTCCAGCGACTGGATGAAACGGGCGTGGCGCTCGTCGGACTCGATCCGTCCATGACGCTCGCCTTCCGCAGCGAATACAAGGGATTGCTGAAGGCGACGGTGCTGCTCCCACAGGAATGGCTCGCCGCCAACCTCGACCGGCTGACCGCTTCGCCTTCTGCCATCAAGGGCAGTAGCTTCCGATTGATGGCCCATTGCACCGAACGCACCAATGCGCCGGCCTCCGTCGCACAATGGCAAAAAGTGTTCGACAGCCTCGGCGTCGATCTTCAGGCGGCGCAAACCGGTTGCTGCGGCATGGCCGGCACCTTCGGACACGAGGCCCGCAACCGGCCGCTCGCGGAGCGCCTTTATGCGCTGAGCTGGAAGCCGGAGCTCGACGCGGCTGGCGACTCCGATATCCTCATGGCGACAGGATATTCATGCCGCTCCCAGGTGAAGGAAATCGACGGCAGGCGGATGCCGCATCCGCTCGAAGTCATCGCCGGGATAGTGTCGGAAAAGGCCGAAATCCCACAGTCACACACGACAGCTCCACGGGGCTGACGACGAAGGCATGTCGCCTGTGAAGCAAAGACCGGCCGGCGATAGCCGAGCCGCTTCGTGACTCGCCACGGCCGCGATCGCGGTGCTATCGTTCGGCAGCAGCCGCGCGACGGCGCTCAGCAGATCGGTCTGCGATATCAGGCCGAGGATCCGGTGGTCATCATCGACAACGATGACCGCATGTGTACGCCCATCCGTCAAAACGGGCAGCAGCGACAGAGCAGCATCCGATGGCCTCGCCACCGCCGGCTTCGAGATTGCATGCGCAATTGTATCGCCGCTCGTAAACAATTCCCGCAGGCCGACGGTGCCGATAAGGCGACCCTCCGGATCCTTCACCGGCAAGGTGCGGATGTTGTGCTTCAGCAGAAGATGCCGGGCAGCATCCGGTTCCGACATGTCGCCGATGGCAATGACGTCACGCGACATGATATCGGCACAGCTGATCTTGTCGTTCGAGCGAATGGCCGCCTGCAGCTCGACCTGCTGCAGCAGCCGGCCGAGATCTGCCCGATCGATATCGAAGGTTTCATCGAGCGCTTCGAGGGCGGCGTCGACATCCTCCTCGCGAAAGCCCACCCGCACGGCAGATGGCGGGTCGACCGTCTGATGGGTATTCTCCGCCGGCTTGGGCACGACATGCGGATAATTCCGCCTGGAAAGCTTGTGGAACAGCAGGCCAAGTGCAACGAGAATGCAGGAGTTCAAGGCGACGGGCACGAAGGGAAAGAGGAAGCCCCAGCCGGCAACGATCGGACCGCCGAGCACCGCGGTCAGCGCCGCAGCCCCTCCCGGCGGATGGAGCGAGCGCGTGAACGACATCGCGCCGATTGCCAGTGAAACTCCGACGCCGGTTGCGATGATCGGGTCGCGAATGAAAAATGCGGCAATGATGCCCATCATGGCGGAAATGGTATTGCCGCCGATAATCGACCATGGCTGCGCCAGCGGGCTTGCCGGCACCGCAAAAAGCAGCACCGCCGAGGCGCCCATCGGCGCCACGATCAAGGGTAGATGCGGTCCCTGGCCGAACAGATAGCCGCTGATGACGCCGGTGAGACCGATGCCCAGCAACGCGCCGAAACAGGCGATCAACCGTTCTCGTAAAGTCGCACCCGCCAGGATGGGCGAAAACAGGCGGAATCGGCGAAAACCGCTCGCCTTCGGGGAAATGGGATATTGCATGCGAAGACCAATTATAAGCGAGGATTGTCTGGCGGGCGAAGGGGAAGACGGAGAAACTAGTTTGTCGCCAGCCGGATGTCTCTGCCCTTTTTAGCGCTGAGGACTTCGTGGAAGGCGCTGAAGGCGCTGGGGCGGTTATCCCTACGGTAAACCAGCAGCGTCTCGACTGGGCCGAGCTGATGGGTCTGGACAGCGGTCGGCCAGTGCATGAGGTCGAGCACGGATTTCGGCATGACACCCGCGGTATTGCCGGTCGCAACGCTCGCCAGGATCGCGTGGTAGGAGCCGAGCTCGCTCGTCGGCAGAGCGCTCGAATTGCGCGCCCAGCTTTCGGCAATCCTGCGATAGGTGCAGCCTGGCTCCAAAGCCGCGAGCGCTCCGACACGCAGGTCGGCAGCGGATTTGATGGCGGGATGTCCTGACGGCAGCACGATCAACAGATCTTCGACGAAGACAGTCTCCATCTCCAGCGCCTTGAGTTCGGCATCGAAATCCAGGTCATCCTCGCGCATCGTCTTCGGCGGCCGGGCGATCAAGGCGCAGTCCAGTGCGTCGGCCAGAACATCGCGGGCGAGATCGCGCGACGCGCCCATCGTCAGATGCAGTGACACATCAGGCCACATCCGGTTGAATTGCGTCAGCGCAGCCGGCAGGCGGCTTGCCGCCGTGCTCTCCATCGTGCCGACCCGCAATGTTCCCGATGGGGCAAGAGGCCGCACGGCTTGGCGCGCTTCCAGCGCAAGCGCCATAAGCCGGTTGGCGTAGGTGAGAAACGCCTCGCCCTCCCGCGTCAACGTCATCTTCTTGCCGTCACGGCTGAAGAGGGAAGCGCCGAGGTCTTCCTCCAACTGCTGAATACGTGTCGTCACGTTCGACGGCACCCGCCCGACGGCTTTGGCAGCCTTTGTAACGCTGCGGTCGCTGGCGACGGCGAGAAATATCTCGATCGAGGAAAGGTCCAAAGAAAATCTCTTTTTCAGAATTTAGGTGATTTATCATTCTCTATATAAAAATGATTGCATCCGCTCAAGCAGGTTTCTGCGTCGCACAGTTCCGCCTCGTCATCCCGGCTTGCCGGGCTGCATGCGCGCTATTCAGCGCGTGGACAAGCCGGCGACTGCCGAAAAAAGGATCGCGCCGCCGCTGAAATAGCCATAGACGCCGCGGCCTCGCCTCTGTGGCGGGCAATTGCGGCTGGCATGGCGTTTGCATCTGTACGCTATCTGCAGAGCGATCGTCGACGACCCATGTTGCACCTTGTCTTCACCTGTCTTCTCCTAAGCGTCGCTTCAGGCCTGAGCATGCGGCGTTTTCTCCTGCCGTATTTTTCTGGCGGCGATCTCGCCGAGAAATCCGCTCCCGTCACGATCGTCGCAACTGCGGTCTTTCTGGCGGCAGTCGCCTTCACCCTCTCCGATCAGGATCTTTGGGCGAAATCGGTCATCCTGATGCTCTGCCTTTCGCTGGCGGCAATGTTCGACGACGCCAGACCCAGGCTCACCATCAGCCTTTCCGCCATCTGCCTGGGCGCTTATCTCGGGCTGCGCACGATCAACTGAGGATCCGCTCGGCCTCGGGCGACAGGCGGACGGCGACGACGCCTTTGGGAAAGTCGTTCTCGTTCCATCATGCGGCTCGCAGAGCCCCCGCAAACAGATCGTGCTCATTCATGTCGTGCCCAATCGCCTCCTTGGGTGGAGCACGATTTTGACTAATCCTAAAAGGATCTTCGTAGAAGAATAATTTTGCAATATCATTCTCCTCTTCTGAATATTTGCCGGAGCAGACCGCTTAGGAGAGAGGGCGATGATAGGCAACGACAATGGAAAGATCTGGTCGCAGTGGTATGCGTGGCATCCCGTACTGCCGATCGACGACACGGTGTTCTGGCTCGAGACCGTATATCGGCGAGAGACTGCTGAGGGTTCCTGGCAATATCGCTCGTTCAGACCCGAGTGCGAACGCATTCAGGATCTGGCATCGCTGCCCCTCTGTCCCGGCGCTTAATTCACCCGAGCGCCTGGCTGACGAGCGCATAGGTTTTCGACTCGTGAAGAGAGAAGGCCGCGATCCGGCCGGCGCGGATCAGCAGCACCCTTGGAATTTTTAAGGAGCCGGCAAGAAGCAGCGTGCGATCCTTGCCGAAGGCCATTCGATCCAAAGCGGCGATCGCCGTCAGATCATCGGCTTCCACGGCCCGTAAAGCGGCACCTGGCGACAGTTCCACATCCGGCGGCAACCCGGGCAAGCCCCAGGGAAAGCTACCCATGGAAACTCCTCGTCAAGACTAGGACGGATTGCGCGATACAATTGACTGACGAAGCCCGTGCAAACACAACAATCGACCAAATCCGGCGCACTTTCGGCAAATAAAGCCAGGGCAGGTCTCTACAGTCGTTGACCAGCCGCGATAGGCCCAACGGCACCATTGACCGCAAAGCCCGATCGCCTCGATATTTCCCGCCGTGAGGACGCCCATGCAGGCAACTGATATTCTGGAAAGGCTCGTTGGTTTCCCCTCCGTCGTCGGAACACCGAACGGCGAGATCGTCGCCTGGATCCGGCACTATCTGCAAAGTCACGGCATCGCCGCCGTAGAGCTTCTGGGCCCCGAGGGTGACCGTTCGAACCTGTTTGCAACAATCGGTCCGAACGAAGTGCCGGGTTATATTCTCTCCGGCCATATGGACGTGGTTCCGGCCGCCGAGGCCGGCTGGAGTAGCGATCCCTTCCGCCTGCGCGCCGAAGCGGATCGCTTCTACGGCCGCGGCACTACCGATATGAAAGGCTTCCTGGCCGCCGTTCTTGCTGCCGTTCCGACGCTCGCATCAATGCGGCTCCGCCGGCCCATCCACCTCGCCTTTTCCTACGATGAGGAGGCCGGCTGCCGCGGCGCCCCGCACATGATCGCCCGCCTGCCGGAACTCTGTAGGCCTCCGCTTGGCGCGATCATCGGCGAGCCGAGCAACATGCGGGCAATCCGCGCCCACAAGGGCAAGGCCGCCGCCCGACTGACGGTCAGGGGCCGGTCCGGCCATTCCTCCCGCCCGGACCAGGGACTGAACGCGATCCACGCCATGTGCAGCGTCCTGGCTTGCGCCAATGCCGAAGCAGTGCGGCTGACACACGGTCCATTCGAAGATGTGTTCGAGCCACCCTACTCATCTCTTCAGGTCGGCACGTTGAAGGGCGGCCAGGCGGTCAACGTCATCCCCGATACCTGCGAGGCCGAGTTCGAAGCGAGAGCCATTTCCGGCGTCGATCCGGCCATTCTGCTGGCGCCGCTGCGCGCGGCGGCCGAGGCGCTGCCGCATCGCGGCTTCGAGGTCGAATGGCGCGAACTCAGCGCCTATCCGGCACTTTCGCTTGCCGCCGATGCGCCGCTTGCGCACCTGCTTGGCGAACTGACCGGCATCGAACCGCTCTCCGCCGTCAGCTACGGCACCGAAGCCGGCCTTTTCCAGCGCGCCGGCATCGATGCGATCATCTGCGGGCCGGGCGATATCGGCCGGGCCCACAAGCCGGACGAGTTCATTCACGGCAGCGAACTCCTGGCCTGCCAGGCAATGGTCGAAGCGCTCGCCCGCCGCTGCACCGCCTGACTTGAGATCAAGGAGCCGATGCAATGACCTTTCTCTTCAATTCCGACGCGAAGCGCGGGACCATATTCGCCGAAGCCTTCGCACGCGAACTGCCCGACATCGCCTTTTCCATGGACCCGGCATCCGTCGAACCGGAGGCTGTGCGTTACCTGATCACCTGGACCGTACCCGAGGATCTCGCGCGCTATCGCAATCTCGAAATCCTGTTCTCGATCGGCGCCGGGATCGACCAGTTCCGCATCGATACCGTGCCTGCGCGGGTCAAAGTGGTGCGGATGGTCGAGGAAGGCATCGTAAGGATGATGCAGGAATATGCGACACTCGCCGTCCTTGCGCTCCATCGCGACCTGCCGGCCTATCTCGACCAGCAGCGGCGCGGGATCTGGCAGCCGATCAAACCGGTACAGGCCGCACAACGCCGCATTGGCGTGCTTGGGCTCGGCATGCTTGGAAGCGCAGTGCTCGAACGTCTGCAACCCTTCGGCTTCCCACTTTCCGGCTGGAGCCGCAGTCCACGCGCGATCGGCGGCGTGCGCTGCCTTAGCGGCAGCGAGGGTCTCGACACCCTGCTTGCAACCACCGACATTCTCGTCTGCCTGCTGCCGCTGACGGAGGAAACGCGCGGCTTCCTGAATGCCGAGCTCTTCGCAAGGCTGCCGGCCGGCGCTGCGCTCGTCCATGTCGGCCGCGGCGCGCAGCTTGATCATCAGGCGCTCGTCAATGCCCTCAATACCGGGCATCTCTCCGGCGCCGTCGTCGATGTCACCGATCCGGAGCCCCTGCCTGCGGGTCACGTCTTCTGGAACCATCCGCAGATCCTGCTGACGCCGCACATTGCCAGCGTCACCCAAGCCGAAACGGCCGCGGCGGCGGTGATCGACAATATCAAGCGGCACCGGGCGGGCCTCGATCCGATCGGGCTCATCGACCGCAGCCGCGGCTACTGATTCATTCCGTTCAAACGTAAACCCCGGAAAGGAAAGCCATGTCCCTGCTCAAGACGATCGACACCAACCCATCCCAGGCGCCGCGCGAGTCCGCCCCCCTTCCCGAGCGCCTGATCTCAGGCAGTCCCACCTTCAAGACCTGGGCGCAGGACGTCGCCCGCGCAGAGACGGTTCATACCGGCGTATGGGAGGCAACGCCCGGCGAGACGCGTTCGATCAAAGGCGAAACGTTCGAGTTCTGCCATATCCTTTCCGGCCTGGTCGAACTCACGCCCGAAGGCGGCGATCCGGTGGTCTACAAGGCCGGCGACAGTTTCGTGATGAAACCTGGCTTCGTCGGCGTCTGGAAGACGATCGAGACGGTGCGCAAGATTTACGTGACCGTCACGTGACGCCGTAGAATTGACTGGTGGCGGCGGCGAAAACGCAATTTTTCGCCGCCTCGGCACCTCCGGTCGATGCATGCTGCTCGCTTTCCCCGGTTAGGCTTGTGTTAGCCCATCCCGAGGACATGCGATGACACTCAGCTTCGACCCAAACACGATTTCCTTGCCCGTAGGACATTTCATCGGCGGCCAGCTGGTTCCGGCCGAAGCCGTCATCGACATGCATCGGCCGTCCGACGGCAAAGCCTATGCGGGCTGCCCGCTTGCCGACGAGGCCCTTGTCGACCACGCCGTCGAGACGGCGGGAAAAGCATTGAACAGCAGCAACTGGGGCGGCGTGCGGCCGCGCGAGCGCACCAAGGCGCTGCAGCGCTGGGCGGACCTGATCGAAGCCGAGGCGGAGACCCTCGCCAAGCTCGAAGCGCTCTCCTCGACCCGCCCCGTCGGCCAGCTCATCGCCGGCGATATCGCCGTCACCGCCGAGCAGATCCGCTTCTTCGCCGAATTCGCCGATAAGGAAGGCAGCGATCTCGTCCCGACCGACGACGAAAATTTCGGCATGATCGTGACGGAGCCCTACGGCGTCGTCGGCGCGATCACGCCGTGGAATTTTCCATTGTCGATGGCAGGGTGGAAACTTGCCCCGGCGTTGGCGGCAGGCAATGCGGTGGTGTTGAAGCCATCGGAGATAACACCATTTTCGACGCTCTACCTTGCCGAACTTTCGGTGCGGGCCGGCCTGCCCGCCGGCCTCGTCAACGTCGTCCTCGGCGACGGTCCGACCACCGGAACCGCCATCACCGGCCATCCGGGAATTTCCAAGGTCAGCTTCACGGGTTCGACCGCGGCCGGCGCGGCGATCATGGCCAATATTGCCCGGACCGGCGTCAAGCCGATGACGCTGGAACTCGGCGGCAAGAGCCCGCAACTGGTCTTCGCCGATGCCGATCTCGATCTCGCCGCAGGCGCCATTGCCGGCAGCATTTTGTCCAACGCCGGCCAGGCCTGCGTCTGCGGATCCCGCCTCATCGTCGAGGCGAAGGTGGCGGAAGCGCTCGCAGCCGCACTTCTCGCGAGGTTGGCGGCAATCCGTCCCGGTCCCACCTGGGAGGAAACGACAGACTATTCGCCCGTCATCTCAGAACGCCAGATCGCCCGCATGGATGGCATAATCCGCGCCGCGATCGAGGGCGGGGCCGAATGCCTCACGGGCGGCGGCCGGCTCGACCGC
Source organism: Rhizobium sophoriradicis (assembly GCF_003939025.1). Lineage (GTDB taxonomy): Bacteria > Pseudomonadota > Alphaproteobacteria > Rhizobiales > Rhizobiaceae > Rhizobium > Rhizobium sophoriradicis. The sequence continues at coordinate 199,008 of NZ_RQIH01000008.1, read as the reverse complement.
GAAGGTTATTTCTACGCGCCGACGCTGATGTCAGGTGTGACGGCAACATCGCCCGCGGTTCTGGAAGAAATCTTTGGACCGGTGCTGACCATCCAGACTTTCGAGGATGAGGAGGAGGCGCTGAGGCTGGCCGACCATCCATCTTATGGGCTGGCCGCCGGCCTCTTCACCCGCGATCTCTCGCGCGCGATCCGCCTCACTCGCCGCCTGCAGGCCGGCACCGTCTGGGTCAACCGCTACGGCCGCTCGCGCGACCATATCCTGCCGACCGGCGGCTACAAACAGTCGGGCATCGGCAAGGATCTCGGCCGCGAAGCCTATCACGCCAACCGCAAGAGCAAGAGCGTGCTCATCAGCCTTTAAGGAGCTGCGATGAAAACCTACAAGATCGCCCTTCTGCCCGGAGACGGCATCGGCCGGGACGTGACCGAAGCGGCCTGGGCCGTGCTCGAGAAGACAGCCGGTTCAAGCGGATTTTCTCTCGAGGCAATCCGCCACCCCTGGTCCTGCGACTATTATCTGGAAAACGGCAGCATGATGCCCGCCGACGGCATCGAGACGCTGAGATCCTCCGATGCGATCCTGCTTGGCGCCGTCGGATGGCCTCGTGAAGTGCCGGATTCCGTGTCGCTGCACGGCCTCCTGCTGCCGATCCGCAAGGCATTCGTGCAATATGCCAATATCCGCCCGCATCGGCTGCTACCTGGCGTGCAGGGGCCGCTGCGGTCTGAGGGCTTCGACATCCTCTGTATTCGTGAAAATACCGAGGGGGAATATTCCGGAGCCGGCGGCCGCGTCCACCAGGGCACCGACAGCGAAGTCGCCGTGGAGACCTCGATTTTCACCCGCAAGGGCGTCGAACGCATTCTGCGTTTCGCCTTCGAGCAGGCGCATCGGCGGCGCGGCAAGCTTGCCTCGGTGACAAAGTCCAATGCGCAGAAATATTCGATGGTCTTCTGGGACGAGATTACCCAGATGCTTGCTGCGGAATATCCCGACGTCGAGGTGACCAGCTACCATATCGACGCCATGGCCGCCCGCATGGTCATGGCGCCCGAAAGCCTCGATGTCGTGGTCGCCTCCAACCTGTTCGGCGACATCCTGACCGATCTCGGCGCCGCCATCCAGGGCGGACTCGGCTTTGCGGCATCGGCCAACATCAATCCTGATCGATCGGCGCCATCCATGTTCGAACCCGTTCACGGGTCCGCGCCCGATATCGCTCATCTCGGGATCGCCAATCCGATCGCCGCCATCTGGTCGGGCGCAATGATGCTGGAGCATCTCGGAGAAACGGCTGCCGCCGAAAAGGTGATGGCCGCAATCGAAGCGACGACAGCGCGCGGCATTGGCGCAATTCCCGGCAAGGACAAAACCGACGCGATCACGGCGTCGGTGCTTTCAGCACTCGACTAGCGGATGCCGCGCAAAACGGCGCGCCCGAACTTGTGGAAATAAAATGTTCTGATGAAAGGGGATAAAATGAACGGATTAAGGGATGGCAGCCTGCTTCGCCAGCAAGGGCTCATCGACGGTGAATGGTGCGGAGCTGCAGCCGGCCACACGATCGAGGTGACCGACCCGGCGACGCAGCATGTGCTGGGCACGGTGCCCGATATGGACGGAGCCGATACAAGGGCCGCAATCGCGGCGGCGGAAAAAGCCTTTAGCTCGTGGCGGAAAAAGACCCATGCCGAGCGCGCCGCCTTGCTGGAAGCCTGGCACGATCTGATGCTCGACAATATCGAGGATCTGGCGCTGATCCTCACCAGGGAACAGGGCAAACCGCTGACGGAAGCACGCGGCGAAATCCGTTACGGCGCTTCGTTCATCAAATGGTTCTCCGAGGAAGCCCGCCGCATCGGCGGAACGACCATTCCCTCGCCGACAGCCGATCGGCGGATCGTCGTTTTGAAGGAGCCTGTCGGCGTTTCGGCAATCATCACGCCGTGGAATTTCCCCAATGCGATGATCACCCGCAAGGTGGGGCCGGCGCTTGCGGCCGGCTGCACCGTCGTCATCAAGCCCTCGGACCTGACCCCGTTTTCGGCGCTGGCGCTTGGCGTCCTGGCCGAGAGGGCCGGCATCCCAAAGGGCGTGATTAACATTGTCACCGGCATGCCGGCCGGAATCGGCGACGAGTTGATGACCAACCAGACCGTCCGCAAGATTTCCTTCACCGGCTCGACCCGCATCGGCTCGCTGCTGATGCGCGGCGCGGCCGACAGCGTCAAGCGGCTCAGCCTCGAACTCGGCGGCAACGCGCCCTTTATCGTTTTCGACGATGCCGATCTCGATCTTGCCGTGGAAGGTGCGATTGCCTCGAAATTCCGCAATGGCGGCCAGACCTGCGTCTGTGCCAACCGCCTTCTCGTCCAGTCCGGCGTCTACGATGCCTTTGCCGCCAAACTTGGCGCGCGCATCTCGGCCATGAAAGTCGGCGTCGGCACGGATGCCGGCACGGATATCGGGCCGATGATCAACAAGGCGGCGATCGAGAAGATCAAACGTCATGTAGACGATGCGGTGAAAAAGGGCGCGAGAATCCTCGCCACTGCGAGTTCTGTGCCGGCCGGTGATCAATATGCGGTGCCGATGGTGCTTGGCGGGGCGACAACCGACATGCAGCTTGCCAGCGAAGAGACATTCGGGCCGGTTGCGCCGCTCTTCCGCTTCGACACGGAGGAAGAGGCGATCCGCATTGCCAATGCGACCCCCTTCGGCCTTGCCGCCTACTTCTACACCGAGAGCCTGAAGCGCTCCTGGCGTGTCGGCGAAGCGCTCGAATTCGGTATAATCGGCCTCAACACCGGCGCCATTTCCACCGAGGTCGCCCCGTTCGGCGGCGTCAAGCAATCCGGCGTTGGCCGTGAGGGCGCGCAGTGCGGCATCGAGGAATATCTGGAAATGAAGAGCTTCCACATCGGCGGGCTTTCCTGACCCGCAAAAACAAAGGGCGCCGGAAATTCATCCCGGCGCCCATGCACCATCTATGTTCTGGAAAGATCGAACCGCTCTCGCGTGCGCGCCGCTTACTTGAAGCGATCAAGCGCCTTGTAATAAAGCCCGACCATTGGCAGGAACCACGGCTTGCCGAAATGGCCTGGAACGGCGGGCCATTCGAGCCCCTTTACCGGGTTGCGGTCCGTCTTGCCCATAATGGCATCGGCCATGATCATGCCGAGGTGGGTGGAAAGCTGGGCGCCATGGCCGGAATAGCCCATCGCGTACCATACGCCGTCGACATAGCCGGCACGCGGATAGCGGTCCTTCGTCATATCGACGAGCCCGCCCCAGCAGTAATCGACTTCGACGCCGGCAAGCTGCGGGAAGATCTCGGCGAGACTGGTACGCAGAATATCGCCGCTCTTTGCATCCGATCGCTGATCCGACGTTGCGGAAAAGCGGGCGCGACCGCCGAAGATCAGCCGCTTGTCCGGCGACAGCCGGAAATAGTTGCCGATGTTCATCGAGGTGACACAGGTCCGATTTCCCGGCATAGTCGCGGCGATTTCAGCATCGCTGAGCGGACGGGTGGCGATCAGGAAGCTGCCGACGGAAATGACCCGCCGGCGGAAATAGCTAAAGAGCGACGGCGTGTAGGCGCCGGTCGCGACAAGGACGTGATCGGCGGTAACGGTGCCCCGCGCGGTCTGAAGGCTGTGGCGGCCATTACCCTGCCTGTGAGCGGTCACCGCAGCCTGTTCGAAGATCGTCGCTCCATGGCGGGCGGCTGCGGCGGCAAGCCCGGCGACATAGCGGCCCATATGCATCATCGCGCTCTTCTTCGAGAGCATGGCGCCGTAGAAGGGCGATCCGACCTCGCTCTTCAGCTCATTTGCCGTCAGGAGTGCCGTGTCCGCATCGACTTCTCTGTGCACGGCCTCGAAATTGCGGGCAATGGCCTCGAAGTGCTGCGGCTTGGAGGCAAGCTTCAGCTTTCCGGCACGACGGAAACTGCAGTCGATCCCCTCTTCGGTGATGATCGTCTCGATCGTATCGATGGAATCGTCGAAGGCCCGGTAGAGTGCAACGGCCCGCTCCGGGCCCAGCGAGGCCTTGGCGGACAGGAAACTGTGGGCGAGCCCGTTATTGAGATGGCCGCCATTGCGTCCCGATGCTCCCCAGCCGACGCGTTCGGCCTCCAGCACAACGACCATGACGCCGGCTTTCGCAAGCTGGCGCGCGGCTGCGAGCCCGGTGAACCCGGCGCCGATGACGGCCACATCATAATGTCCTTCGACAGGACCTTTGGCCGCCTCCGCAAAAGGAGGGGCCGTGGCGTGCCAGTAGGATTGGAACTGCATCCGCTTGTCTCCGTCAGAGCCCGACGACGCCCGGGAGGCCCGAAATATTCGGGATTTCGACATAGCCGTAATAGGGATTGGCCGGCTCGTGACCGCGATTGACCCAGACCTTGTTCTTGATGCCGAGATCATGCGCAGACATCAGATCGTAGCGGAAGGAGGACGAGCAATGCAGCACATCCTCCGGCCCGCAGCCCAGCATGTCGAACATGTATTCGAAAGCCTGGAAACGCGGCTTGTAGGCATTGGCCTGCTCAGCGGTATAGACCGCGTGAAAGGGCGCCGCGAGCTTTTCGACATTCGACATGATCTGAGCGTTCATGGCGTTGGACAGGATGACCAAGGGAATCTCCTTGGCAACCCTGGCAAGACCCTCGGGTACGTCGCGATGCGGCCCCCAGGTCGGAACACGCTCGTAAACCATTTGCGCGGCTTCGTCGCGAAAGGTCACGCCGTTGCGCTTGCATGTCCGCTCGAGCGAATTGTGCACGACCTCCGCATAGGGCTTCCAGGCGCCCATGATCTCGTCGAGACGATAGGCCGCGAAATTCTTGATGAACTCCGCCATGCGCGGCTCGTCGAGCTGGTCGCCGTAAAGGTCGCGCGCCGCTTCCGCCATCTGGAAGTTGGTCAGCGTGCCGTAGCAATCGAAGGTGATGTATTTCGGACGGAACGTGGTCATCTGCATATCCTCGAACGATCGGAGCTGTGGAACGTGTTAACAATCATAGGCACCGCTTTGCCCATCGCTTGCCTGAATCGGCGGCATCGGAAGCAGAATCTATCGTATAGAAACCGGCGTTTGGCAGAAGGTTGCGCGCTCCCGCAGGCGATCATGCCGTCGAGCTCGACGATCCTCGAAGCGATGAGGGTTCAATCGTGATCGTGATCGCGGTGCGAGGGAAGATCGAGGCCAAAGGTCTTGACGAGATCGGCCACTTGCTCCGGGCTGAGGAAGCGGGGATTGAGGTTTCGCAGCAGCAGATATAGCTTCGCCGTTTCCTCCAGTTCCTCGGTTGCGAAGACCGCCGCCTCCAGACTGTCACCGGCGACGACGGGTCCATGATTGGCCAGAAGCACAGACGAATATTTGCCCGCCAGTCCGCGGATCGCATCGGCCACCGCCGGATCGCCGGGACGGTAATAGGGAACCAAAGCAGTCTCGCCGGCCCGCATCAGATAATATGGCGTCATCGGCGGCAAAGCGGCACGCGGATCGATCTCCGGCAGCATGGTCAGCGCCACCGCATGAGTGGAATGAAGATGGACGATGGCGCGGGCGCTGCCGCGTGTCTCGTAGAGGGCGGTGTGGAGCGGGATTTCCTTGGTCGGCTTGTCGCCGGACAGAAGCCGGCCTTCGGCATCGAGCCTTGAAATACGCGCCGGATCGAGAAAGCCGAGCGAGGCGTTGGTCGGCGTGACCAGCCAGCCGCCGTCCTCCAGCCGCAACGATATGTTGCCCGACGATCCGGGCGTCAGCCCGCGCTCAAACAGCGAGCGGCCGTACCGGCAGATTTCCTCACGCAGGCGCGCGTCGGACATGACAGTTCCTCCAATTCATGCGGTTGCCCCTTCGATCAGCTCAAAGCCGAGATCGATGGCCTGCGGCGGCGCGTTGGCGACGACCAACTGCGCGGCTAGCTCACCCGTCGCCACGCGCGGCGTCCGGATGGTCGACAAGGGTTGCGGTATCGCCCGGCCGATATCGAGGCCGTTATAGCCAAAAATGGCGAGCTGCGACGGGATTGCGATCCCCTGAGCGAGACAATGAAAATAACCGCCGAGCGCCATGTCGTCGTTGGAAAAATAGACCGCATCGAGATCGGTCGCGCGTGCAAGCAGTCGCTCCAGCGCCAACCTGCCGTTCTCCACCGAGGATGGGCCGGCAAGAATTTCCTGGGCGACCAGGGGGGCGCCGGCGGCATCGAGCGTTTCGCAAAAACTGGAAAAGCGCTTGCCGGCGCGGGTGTCCCGCTTCAGGTCGTGACCGACATAGCCGATCCGGCGATAACCCCGCTTGAGCAGGAAGGCAGCGCTCTCGCGTCCGGCCGCGCGGTTGGAGAAGCCGACCGCGATATCAAGGGCATCGCCGTCCAGATCCAGCAGTTCCACGACCCGGCATCCGCTGGCGCGCAGCATCTTCGCCGTGCCGTCAGTATGCTCGTATCCTGCCAGCATCACCGCCGCAGGCCGCCAGGCTAGCATCGCGGCGGCGAGTGCTTCCTCCTTGCCCGGATCATAGTCGGTCACCGAAAAAACCGCCTGATAGCGGTTTTCCTCCAGAACAGCGCTGGCACCGCGCAGCACGTCGGCAAAGACGATGTTGGACAGCGAGGGAATGACGAAGGCGACAAGGCGTGAGGTGGTGGACGCGAGCGTTCCGGCAATCCGATTCGGCACATAGCCTAGCCGTTCAACGGCAGCCATCACCCGCTCGCGCGTCTTGCCTGAAAACGAACCATGGTTGCGCAGAACGCGCGACACCGTGCTTTCCCCGACTCCAGCCGCCTCCGCGACTTCTGCAATGGTGACCGTCGCCTGATGTTTGAGTTCCATGTCAATTTCGGATCCGGCGCTAGGAGGCTTTGAGGCGCGGACCAGTTGTTGGGGCGCCAAGGCTGCCACTGTCATTTTTCACCACTTCGGACAAGAAGCAAGTTATTTTTGGCAGCGCTGCCAATTTCCCGTTGGCAATGCGCCACGATTGATTTAAAAAGAATGGCAGCGCTGCCAAAATGAGCCTGAAGGACATTCTCATGACACCGTCTGCTGAAAACTCAAGCCTTGCCGTCAGCGTCGCCGTTATCGGGCTCGGTTCCATGGGGCTGGGAATGGCCCGGTCGATGAAGCGCGCAGGTCTTGACGTCGTTGGGTATGACATAACCCCGGCAGCGGTGGACCGCTTCGCCGCCGAAGGCGGACGGGGCGCGGCGACCCCCGCCGACGCCGCCAAGGACGCCGACATCGTCGTCTCCGTGGTGGTCAACGGCGAGCAGACCGAGACCGTGCTGTTCGGACCGCAGGGCGCTGCGGATACGATGAAGCCCGGCGCCGTCTTCATCTCGTCAGCGACCATGGATCCAGCCATCGCGCGCGATCTGGCGGGGCGGACGGAGGCCCTCGGCCTGCACTATCTCGACGCGCCGATTTCAGGTGGCGCGGCCAAGGCCGCGCTTGGCGAGCTGACGATCATGGCTTCCGGCTCCGGCCGAGCTTTCGATACGGCCCGCCCCGCGCTCGATGCCATGGCCGGCAAGGTCTACGAGCTCGGCGAGGCCGCCGGCACAGGCGCTGCGTTCAAGATGATCAACCAGCTTCTCGCCGGCGTGCACATTGCAGCCGCATGCGAGGCGATAAGCTTTGCCGCCAAGCAGGGCCTCGACCTCGACAAGGTCTATCAAGTCATCACCGCCTCAGCCGGCAATTCCTGGATGTTCGAAAATCGCGTGCCCCACGTGCTGGCCGGAGATTATACGCCGCTCAGCAGCATCGAGATCTTCGTCAAGGATCTCGGCATCGTCCAGGATATGGCCCGTTCCGAGCGTTATCCGGCACCGCTCGCGGCAGCGGCCCTGCAGATGTACCTGGCGGCCGCCGGCGCCGGCATGGGCCGTGACGACGATTCCTCGCTCGCCCGGCTCTACGCGCAGCTTTCCGGCGCGCAATTGCCCGGCTCGGCCAAAGAACCGCAGAGCCGATAAGGAATATCGATATGCCCGCTTTCGCCGCCAACCTGACGATGATGTTCAACGAATGGGACTTCCTCGATCGCTTCGACGCCGCAGCCGATGCGGGATTTTCCGCCGTCGAATACCTCTTCCCCTACGAGGCCGCACCGGAGGCCATCGCCGAACGGCTTGCCCGCAACAATCTGCGGCAAGCTTTGTTCAATTTGCCGCCGGGCGACTGGGGTGCGGGCGAGCGCGGCATCGCGGCTCTTCCCGGACGGTTCGACGACCTCAAAGCGGATGTCGAGCGGGCATTGGACTATGCGGCGGCGACGGGCGTCAGGCGATTGCACCTGATGGCGGGTATCGCCGACCCTCATGATCAGGAGGCCGCCTCTTCCTACCGGCGCTCCGTCGCCTACACTGCCGGCCGGCTTGCGGAAAAAGGCATCGATCTCCTGCTGGAGCCGATCAATGGGCGCAACATGCCGAGATACTTCCTCAACGACTTCGCGATCGCCGAGCGGCTGATCGCCGAATGCGGCCTGCCGAATCTGAAGCTGCAGTTCGACATCTATCACCGTCAGATCCTCCATGGCGACGTCACGATGGCATTGCGGCGGCTGCTGCCGATCACCGGCCACATCCAGATCGCCAGCGTGCCGTCACGCAACGAGCCGGACGGGGAGGAGCTGAACTATCCCTACCTGTTCGGCGAAATCGACCGGCTGGGTTATGACGGCTTCATCGGCTGCGAATATATCCCGCGCGGCCAGACGCTGGACGGCCTTGGGTGGTTCAAACCTTTTGCAAGGAGCTAGACGATGGCTATATCGCTTGGATCGATCGCAGACGACTATACGGGCGCGTCCGATCTCGCCAACACGCTGACGAAGAACGGACTGCGCACGGTGCAGACGGTCGGCATTCCCGATCCGTCGCTCGCGCTGCCGGATATCGATGCTGTGGTCGTTTCGCTGAAAATCCGCTCCGTTCCGGCTTCGGAGGCCGTGAACGCTGCAACCAAAGCTGAGCGCTGGCTGCGCCAGCAGGGCGCGGGCCATGTGCTTTACAAGATCTGCTCGACCTTCGATTCCACCGATGCCGGCAATATCGGCCCCGTCACCGAGGCTTTGAGCGAGGCGGCGGGCGGCGGCGGCGTGCTGGTTACACCGGCCTTTCCGGAAACAGGGCGCACCGTCTATCTCGGCCACCTCTTCGTCGGCGGCCAACCGCTGAACGAAAGCCCGCTCAAGGACCACCCGCTGAACCCAATGCACGACGCCAATCTCGTGCGGGTTCTCGCCCGGCAATCGCGCGGCACCGTCGGACTGATCGATCTCCCAGCCATCGCTGCCGGAGCGGCCGCCGCCAAGGCGAAGCTCGATGCCCTTGCCAGGACGGGCGCGACCATGGCTATCGCCGACGCGATTTTCGAACGGGATCTGGAAACGCTGGGCGAAATCGCGCTGGAAACGCCGGTATCCACCGGGGCGTCCGGCCTCGGCCTCGGCCTTGCCCGCGCGCTTGTCCGTTCCGGCCGGATCTCCGGCAGCGCGACAGGTGAAGACGTCATTCGCCCTGTGGGCGGGCTTTCAGCGATCATTGCCGGCAGCTGTTCGAAGGCGACGCTGCGCCAGATCGACGTCGCCGAACGAGTGATGCCCGTGCTGCGGCTTGATCCGGAGCGGCTGCTGGCCGCCGGTCCGGATCAGATCGCCGCGGCGATTTCCTGGGCCGGTGACCGCATTTCTGCTGGCCCGGTCGTGGTCGCCGCGAGCGCGGCACCCGAAACCGTATCCCGGCTGCAATCGCAATATGGGCGGGAGGCCTCCGGCCACGCGATCGAGACCGCCACATCGATCATCGCCGCCGAACTGGTGGAGAGAGGCGTGCGGCGCCTCGTGGTCGCAGGCGGCGAGACCTCGGGGGCCGCAGTCGACAAGCTCGCCATCCCGGCATTTCTGATCGGCCCCGAAATTGCTCCCGGCGTGCCGGTACTGCGCACGGTCGGCAATGCGCAAGGCGATATGCTTCTAGCGTTGAAATCAGGCAATTTCGGAGGCGAAGATTTCTTCACCGCAGCGCTGGCGATGATGCAGTGACAAGACTCAGGCCTGCAACACACTCGCAGCAAGCGGTTTGCGAGAGGGTCGGTCCGCCAGCATAAGATGCGGCGACCCATGATCGCAAAGCCATAAGATACTGCTTGAACCACGGCCTTCAGACGATCTGCCCGCCGGCACTCCGGCAGACTTGCGGGAAGCCATGGGTCGGCCACGCCGCCGCCCCTGCTGCCACCACCTTCGCGCTTGCCAGCCAGGCGCTCGGCTGATCGGAGACCTCATGTACGCCAACTCGCTCATCGAACTCGACCGCGCCCATCTCATCCATCCGGTCGCCTCCTACCGCAGCCACGAGAAGCATGGCGTGCGCGTGCTGGCCTCGGCCAAGGGCGCAACGGTCACCGACGCTTCCGGCAAACAGCTGATCGACGGCTTCGCCGGCCTCTGGTGCGTCAATGCTGGTTACGGCCACGAGAGCATTGTCGAGGCAGCGGCCCGGCAGATGCAGGAGCTTCCCTACGCAACGGCCTATTTCGGCCTCGGGTCCGAGCCGGCGATCCGGCTTGCCTCAGAACTCGCCGATCGGGCGCCAGGCGATCTCAACCATGTCTACTTCACCCTCGGCGGCTCCGACGCAGTAGACAGCACAATCCGGTTCATCCGCTACTACTGGAATGCCCGAGGCCGTCCTGAGCGCGACCAGTTCATCTCGGTCGAACAGGGATATCACGGCTCCTCGACGGCGGGTGCGGGCCTGACCGCCTTGCCTGCCTTCCATGCAGGCTTCGGCCTTCCCTTTGACTGGCAGCATAAGATTCCGTCTCACTACGCCTATCGCAACCCCGTCGGCGATGATCCACAGGCGATCATCGAAGCCTCGCTCGCCGCGCTGAAAAGCAAGGTCGAGGCGATCGGGCCGGAGCGGGTCGCCGCCTTTTACGTCGAACCGATCCAGGGTTCGGGCGGCGTCCTCGTACCGCCGAAAGGCTGGGTGAAGGCAATGCGCGACTTCTGCCGCGAGCACGACATCCTTTTCGTGGCGGATGAGGTGATCACCGGCTTTGGCCGCACCGGGCCGCTTTTTGCCTGCAGCGAGGAAGAGGTCGTGCCGGATTTCATAACGACTGCCAAGGGCCTCACCTCCGGCTACGTCCCGATGGGCGCCGTCTTCATGGCCGACCACGTCTATGAAACGATTGCCGAGGGGGCCGGCGCCACCGCTATCGGTCACGGCTACACCTACTCGGCCCATCCCGTCAGCGCCGCGGTCGGCCTGGAAGTCCTGAAGCTTTACGAAAATGGCCTTCTCCAGAATGGCGTCAGAGCCGGGGCGCGGCTGATGCGGGGCCTCCAATCGCTGAGAGATCACCCGCTCGTCGGCGATGTCCGTGGCCGCGGCATGCTCGCGGCCGTCGAACTGGTGGTCGACAAAAGCAACAAGACGCCGCTGCCGTCATCTGCTGAACCCGCCCGCCGGATCTTCGATCGTGCATGGGAGAACGGCCTCGTCATACGCGCCTTCGCCAACGGCGTCCTCGGTTATGCGCCGCCGCTATGCTGCACCGAAACGGAAATCGATGCGATCGTCGAGCGCACGCGCATCACGCTGGACGAGACGCTTGAGGACCCGGATGTGCGCCGGGCGCTGCGCGCCTGAGTATACCGCGAAACTGCCGGATTCGGAATTTTGTGCCGCTCAATGGCGTCATTTCGGAGAATCCGGCGCAGTGCAGGTGACAAACTGAAATCGACCAAAGGCCTTGATCCCGGCAAAGGCGGGCCTTCCACAAGAGCGGGACAAAGATCCCGCCGGGAACAGAATATTCTTCTTTGAGAAGCGTGCTCCCATCGGAGCCGAACACTGGGGAATTCGCGTGAGCAAGAGCCTTTTGGGATTCAAGTATATGACCTTCGACGTCGTCGGCACGCTCATCGACTTCGAGGGCGGCCTCAAGGCCTGTCTCGCCGAGATCGCGGCCGAAACGGGAATTGAAATCGATGGCGAACGTGCCCTCAGCCTCTATCGCGAGGCCCGCTATTCCGGCGACGCCGACCTCTTTCCCGACGACCTCGTGCGCGTCTATCTCACAATCGCGCCGACGCTCGGCCTTCCCGCCGATCGCAAATACGGCGAGCGGCTGCGGGACTCGGCGAAAAACTGGAAAGGTTTCGCAGACAGCACCGCAGCACTGGCAAGCCTGGCGAAAAACTACCGTCTGGTTGCGATGACCAATGCCCGACGCTGGGCCTTCGCCTTCTTTGAGAAAGAGCTCGGCAATCCCTTCTATGCCGCCTTCACCGCCGACGACACAGGGACCGAAAAACCCGATCCCGCCTTCTTCGAGACGGTCTTCGCCTACATCGCTTCGGAAGGGCATTCCAAGAACGACATCCTGCATGTCGCCCAGAGCCAGCATCACGATATCGGGATTTCCAGGAAGCTGGGGCTGACCAATTGCTGGATCGAGCGGCGCCATGACCAGAAGGGTTACGGCGGCACGATCGAACCGGCCGAATTCACGACACCAGACTATCATTTCACGTCCATGGCAGGCCTTTCCGCTGCCGTGGCCGCCGCGCGTGCCTGACTATGAACCGGTGCGGACTCGCCTCGCAAGGCAGCCGCCGCAAAAGAAAAGGGGAATGAGATGAACGACAAGATCACCAATTGGACCAGAGCCGACGACGCCATGATCGAAACCGCCATCCGCCGCGGCGCGACTCGGCGCGAACTTCTGCAACTGATGCTGGCCGGCGGCGTCGCGATGTCAGCGGGCGGCCTCATCCTCGGCCGCGCCTCGCAGGCGGTCGCGGCCACGCCCGTTGCCGGCGGCGCCCTTAAGGCGGCCGGCTGGTCGTCCTCGACGGCCGACACGCTCGACCCGGCGAAAGCTTCGCTTTCGACCGACTATGTGCGCTGCTGCGCATTCTACAATCGCCTCACCTATATTCAGTCCGATGGCACGCCGCGAATGGAGCTCGCCGAGTCGGTCGAAACCAAGGACGCAAAGGTCTGGACGATCAAGCTGCGCAGCGGCGTCACCTTCCACGACGGCAAGCCGCTTACGGCCGACGACGTCGTCTTCTCGATGAAGCGTCATCTCGACCCGGCGGTCGGCTCGAAGGTCGCTAAGATCGCCAAGCAGATGACCGGGTTCAAGGCGGTCGACAAATTAACGGTTGAGATCACGCTGGAAACCGCGAATGCCGACCTGCCGATGATCCTCGGCATGCACCATTTCATGATCGTCGCCGACGGCACGACCGACTTCTCCAAGGGCAACGGTACCGGCGCTTTCGTCCGCGAGGTCTTCGAGCCCGGCGTTCGCTCGGTCGGCCTGAAGAACAAGAATTATTGGAAGCCCAACCATCCGAACGTTGACTCGTTCGAATTCTTCGCGATCGCTGAGGACAACGCCCGCGTGAATGCATTGCTCTCGGGCGACATCCACCTCGCTGCCGCCATCAATCCGCGCTCTGTGCGCCTCGTGGATGGCAAGGAAGGATTCTTCCTTAATAAGACGACCGCCGGCAATTACACGAACCTGAATATCCGCCTGGACACAGCGCCCGGCGACAAAAAGGGCTTCGTAGAGGGCATGAAATATCTGATCAATCGCGAGCAGATTCAAAAATCGGCCTTGCGCGGGCTCGCCGAGATCGGAAACGATCAGCCGATCTCACCGTCGAACTTCTATTATAATGGGGACCTGAAACCGAAATCGTTCGATCCCGAAAAAGCAAAGTTCCTCTTCGAGAAAGCCGGCCTTCTCGGTCAGTCGATCCCGGTGATCGCGTCCGATGCAGCGAATTCGGCGATCGACATGGCCATGATCGTCCAGGCCGCCGGCGCAGAAATCGGCATGAAGTTCGACGTGCAGCGCGTACCGTCCGACGGATATTGGGACAACTACTGGCTCAAGGCGCCGATCCATTTTGGCAATATCAATCCGCGGCCGACACCTGACATCCTGTTCTCGCTCCTCTATGCATCCGATGCGCCATGGAACGAGAGCCAATACAAGTCGGAAAAATTCGACCGGATGCTGCTCGAAGCGCGCGGCTCGCTCGACCAGGCCAAGCGCCGCGAGATCTACAACGAGATGCAGGTCATGGTGTCGGAAGAAGCCGGCACCATCATTCCGGCTTACCTCTCCAACGTCGATGCGGTGTCCTCCAAGGTCAAGGGACTCGAGACCAACCCGCTCGGCGGAATGATGGGCTACTCCTTCCCGGAATATATCTGGCTGGAAGGCTGATCGGCACATGCCGGGGGCGATAAGTCCCCGCTCGTCCCCCTGTTTCGTAATGTACTGTCAGCCAACGGCCGACGGGAGGCCTGCATATGAAGAATCCGGTCCTGTCTCTTATTGCCAGTCGACTGTTCATCTCCGCTGTCACGCTTCTGATCGTCTCCTTAGCGGTGTTCTTCGCAACGACGATGCTTCCCGGTGACACGGCGTCGATCCTGCTCGGGCAGGCCGCGACCCCGGAGGCGGTCGAGGGGCTACGCAAGGCCATGCATCTCGACGAGCCGGCGTTCCTGCGTTTCGTCTACTGGATGACAGGGCTCCTGTCCGGCGACCTCGGCACGTCTTACGCCAACGACATGCCGATCGCCGACTTGATCGGAGGGCGTTTCGTAAACTCTATGAAACTCGCCGGCATAACCGCCTTGTTCGCGGTTCCGATCGCGCTGACGCTCGGCATCACGGCCGCCATGATGCGTGGCTCGCTCTATGACCGGGCGGTCACGGTGCTTACGATTGGCGTGATCTCCGTGCCCGAATTCATGATTGCAACATCGGCGGTCCTGTTCTTTGCGGTCTATCTGCAGTGGCTCCCGGCAATTTCCTTTACGAATGAAGCGAAAACCTTCACCGATCTGCTGCGGGTCTATGCGATGCCGGTGATCACACTGACCTTCGGCGTATCGGCGCAGATGATCCGGATGACGCGGGCTGCCGTGGTTGAAACTCTGAACACGCCCTATGCCGAAATGGCGTTGCTGAAAGGCGCCTCCCGCAGTCGCATTGTTCTGAAGCATGCATTGCCGAACGCCCTTGGTCCGATCGTCAACGCGATCGCGCTTTCGCTATCCTATCTGCTGGGCGGGGTCATCATCGTTGAGACCATCTTCAACTATCCGGGCATTGCCAAACTGATGGTGGATGCGGTGGCCACGCGCGACCTGCCGCTCATTCAGACCTGCGCTATGATCTTCTGTGTCGGCTACCTCATCCTCATCACCCTTGCCGATATCATTGCCATTCTTTCCAATCCGAGGCTGCGATGACATCCCATATCGAACAACGGCCCGCCATGGCGCGCCGGCTCAGCTACCGCTTCAATCTCGTTGGGCTCCTGGGGCTTGCCGTCATCCTGTTCTGGGCCTTTATCGCGATCTTCGCGCACACGCTCATCCCCTACCCAGTGGGCGAAATCGTCGATTACGACTATTTCGGGCCGATATCCCAGCAGTTTTGGATGGGATCGGATTATCTCGGCCGCGATGTCTTCTCGCGCATCCTGATGGGCGCGCGCTACACGGTCGGCATCTCTCTTGCGGCGGTGACGATCGCCTGCTTCAGCGGCGTCGTACTCGGCATGATCGCGGCGGTCGCCGGTGGTTGGCTCGACACGTTGCTCTCCCGTTTTCTCGATGCCATGAATTCCATTCCGTCCAAGCTCTTCGGCCTGGTCGTGGTCGCAGCCGTCGGATCGTCGATCCCGGTGCTGATCCTGACGCTTTCGGTAATTTATATTCCGGGCTCCTATCGTTTCGCTCGGGCGCTCGCCGTCAACGTCAATTCCATGGACTTCATCACTGTCGCCCGCATCCGCGGTGAAAGCACGCTCTATCTGATCCGCTCGGAAATTCTGCCCAATATCATGGGTCCCGTACTTGCCGATTTCGGGCTCCGCTTCGTCTTCATCGTTCTCCTGCTCTCCGGCCTTTCCTTCCTGGGACTGGGCGTGCAGCCACCGTATGCGGACTGGGGTGCGCTCGTGCGTGAAAACATCGGCGGCCTGCCATTCGGGGCTCCCGCCGTCATGTTCCCATCGCTTGCCATTGCCAGCCTCACGATCAGCGTGAACCTACTGATCGACAACCTGCCGCAGAAAATCCGGGATCGGAGCGAGTGATGAGCAATCTTGTCGAAATTCGTAACCTCCGGGTCGAAGCCACTACCGATTCCGGCCGACGTGTCGAGATCATCAAAGATGTCAACCTCGACATTGCCGAGGGTGAGATCGTCGCGCTGATCGGCGAGAGCGGCTCCGGCAAGACCACGATCGCGCTGACCCTCATGGGTCATACCCGCCCAGGCTGTCGCATCTCCGGCGGCACTGTATCGGTCGCCGGCAAGGATTTGGTGGCGCTCAGCGGAAAGCAGCGGGCCAAACTACGCGGCACCCAGGTTGCTTACGTGCCGCAATCGGCCGCTGCCGCTTTCAACCCGGCCACATCAATCATGGATCAGGTGGTCGAGATCACGCGTATTCATCAGCTGATGTCGCCGGAAGAAGCGCGTGCCAAGGCCATCGAACTCTTCCGGGCGCTGTCCCTGCCGGAACCGGAAACGATCGGCAGCCGCTATCCGCACCAGGTTTCCGGCGGTCAGCTGCAGCGTCTGGCTGCCGCCATGGCGCTGATCGGCAACCCGACTCTTGTCATCTTCGACGAGCCGACGACGGCGCTCGACGTGACGACCCAGATAGAAGTGCTGCGCGCCTTCAAATCGGTCATGAAGAAGGGCGGCATATCAGGCGTCTATGTCTCGCACGACCTTGCTGTCGTCGCACAGATCGCCGACCGAATCGTCGTGTTGAAAGGGGGGGAGACCCAGGAAATCGGCACCACCGATGAAATCCTCAACAATGCGAAGCATCCCTATACCCGGCAACTGCTCGAAGCCTTCGAACCGAAACGGCGCGGCCCAGCAAGCCTTGCCGAGAACGCGCCGGCGCCGCTCTTGAAAATCGAAGACGTCGTTGCCGGTTACGGGCAGCGCCAGGCTGACGGCCTGCCTCTCGTTCGTGCGGTCGAGCATGTGAGCCTGACAGTCGAAAGAGGACGCAACCTCGGCATCATCGGTGAATCCGGTTGTGGCAAGTCGACTCTCGCGCGCACCATCGCAGGCATCCTGCCGGCCGCAGTCGGGAAGATCGTCTTCGACGGCACGGAGCTGCGCCGCAATGCGCGCGAGCGTTCACGCGATCAGCTGCGCGAGATGCAGATCGTCTTCCAATATGCCGATACCGCCCTCAATCCGGCGAAATCCGTCGAGGATATCCTCGCCAGGCCGCTGGTGTTCTACCACAGCATGGATCGACAGGCGCAGAACATCAGGATCAACCAACTGCTCGACATGGTGC
Organism: Rhizobium sophoriradicis; assembly: GCF_003939025.1. Taxonomy (GTDB): domain Bacteria; phylum Pseudomonadota; class Alphaproteobacteria; order Rhizobiales; family Rhizobiaceae; genus Rhizobium; species Rhizobium sophoriradicis. Next base: position 181,587 of record NZ_RQIH01000008.1, on the reverse strand, counting down.
GCCTGCCCCGCAACCTGCGCCACCGCAGGCCGGGAGAACTCTCGGGTGGACAGAAGCAGCGCGTCAACTTCGCCCGCGCGCTCGCCGCCGATCCGAAGCTGATCCTTTGCGACGAGATCACCTCGGCACTCGACACCGTTGTCGCCGCCGCCGTCATCGACCTGCTCAAGGAATTGCAGCGCGAACTCGGCCTCTCCTACATCTTCATCAGCCACGACCTCTCGGTGGTGGAGGCGATCTGCGACGAGATCGTCGTGATGTATGGCGGCCGGAAAGTCGAGGAAATCACCCCCTCGAAAGTGAAAACGCCGCAGCATCCCTATTCGCAACTGCTGTTCTCGTCGGTGCCGAAGCTCGATCCGGCGTGGCTCGACGGGCTCAGGCAGGATCCGGAACTCGTGCGGGCCTATTGCCGTCACTGAGGTCAGGCCGATGGTGCGGCTCGCGGTAGACTGGCTTGTTCTACAAAGCCGCGCCGCCTGATGCGCGAGGCCGTCTTGTTCACTGCTTTGCGATCAGGATCGCGCAGTACCAAGCCGGCCTGGTCGAACTGCGGAAAACCGGTGAACCCGCTGGCCTAGAGCCTTTCCTGGATGCGGGAGCGCGCATTTAGCGCGGCGGCCATGTGCAGGATACCAAGCTCAGGGCTGGTAAGTACCGGCATCGATGCCTCGCTCATTTCATTGAGAGCATTCGCCATTGACGCTTGAGCAAGAACAACCACGTCGACGCTGCCCACGAGCGAAGCGAAGCCTTCACGTATCATTGCATCATGCGCTGCCCTGTCACCGCTTCGCAACTTATCAAAGGCGCCATCACAAAGACGACCGGTCACAGATACAGTATGACCTATTCCTTGAGCATGGCGTTCAATTAGCCGGGTTGTAGGGTTCATTGTCGTAGCCAGAGTTGCAAGGACGCCAATTCGGTTCCCGCGCCGGATCGCCTCAATCGCCATGCCATCATCTATTCGGAAGAGTGGGACGGGGCAGAGCGGCATTGCCGCATCCACTGCCGGACCGAGTGAGGAACAGGTGACGAGGACCGCCGAAGCCCCTGCATCCACCGCCGACCAAATATGACCCGCAAGCCGCCGCATAGTTTGAGGTGACAACGCGCCTTCACGAATTGTGTTTCCCAGCAGGCTCTCATCTAACATGTTGAACGCGCGCCAACCGGGCAGATGGAGACCGACGAGTTCGTTAAATGAGGGGATGATCCCGGGAACCGTATGGATCATGGCAAGCGCAGGGCGATCATTAATTTCCGTAGGCATGGCTTAGATCTCTATTTTGGTTGTGCGCGCTCATCAATTGGAGCCGGCAGCAGTCGGGTTGATGTGGCCCTGAACCCGGCGTCTGTCGTGCTACGACCGGAAGTCGATTCAAAACCACTGTCGTCAGAGGATGCTTTACAATTTACCAGCTCAACGGCCAAAGTTTTGACTGTCATGCCGCCGAACACGGAACATTCCGCCGTCCGTGCATTTTCATTCGATGCATGCTGCTCGCCTTCCTCCGGTAGCTTCAGCTGAGTTCACTTCGAGGACGCGCCATGACACCAATCTTTGATCCAGGCAGTCTGCCCCTGCCCACCGAATTTGCGGGCAGCTCGCACCGCCATTTCAACTCAATACAATAGCCGTCATCGGCTCAGATACTTCTGCCTGAGGGGCAGAAACAGTGCCGTATAAGTCGGTTCCAAATCAGTTCAGGTCAGCCTCCATGTCTCCACTCCTCAAACGAATACACAGCGATGAAGCACTCCCCGCCAAGGCGGATGTCGTCGTCATCGGCGGCGGCATCATTGGCGCAACGGCGGCTTTCTTTCTAGCGGAGCGGGGACTCTCGGTCGCTCTGGTCGAAAAAGGCCAGGTCGGCTGCGAGCAGTCGAGCCGCAACTGGGGTTGGTGCCGCCAGCAGAACCGGGATGAGCGGGAGTTGCCGCTCTCGGGTGTCGCGCTGCGGCTCTGGGGTGAGTTTGAATCCAAAATTGGCGAGGACGTCGGTTTCCGTCGATGCGGTTTGCTCTACGCTACTGACAACCCGCAGCAACTGGCGGAATGGGAAGCATGGCGTGATACGGCTCGCCAGTTCAACGTCAATACGAAGATGCTTGGTGCCGCAGAAGCGGCTGCCGCAATCCCGGCAAATGGTCGCCTATGGCTCGGCGGGGTTCATTCCATTGACGATGGCAAGGGCGAGCCCGCTATCGCCGCGCCGACCATCGCTGAGGGCGCTCGCAAACTTGGAGCGACGGTCCATCAAGATTGCGCTGCGCGAGGTCTTGATCTGGCGAATGGAGCAGTAGCCGGAGTGATCACAGAAAAGGGGCTGATCCGGACCCAAGCCGTTCTCTGCGCCGGCGGTGCCTGGACGTCGATGTTTTGCCGTCAGCATGGCGTTCTCTTTCCACAGGCGAGCGTGCGTCAGACCGCGCTTCGCACGCGCCCTACGGCCGATCTCGGCGAGGCGATCTACACGCCCGAGTGTGCTTTGACCCGCCGGTTGGATGGCAGCTACACACTTGCGATCAGCGGCCGGGCGACGCTGGACATAACACCACAGGGCCTTCGCTACGCCCGCTGGTTCATGCCGATGTTCATGAAGCGTCTGAAGGCGGTGCAATTCGGGATCGGCGAATCCTTTTTCAAAGGTCCAGAAGCATTTGAGAGTTGGGATGGGCGTGGAAGGTCGCCCTTCGAGAAGACGCGCGTGCTTGATCCGTCTCCGAGCCGTCAGACGGCCGCCGCTATTTTGAAACGGGTCAAAGAACAATTTCCCGCGCTGGCTGGGATCGAAATCGCCGACAGCTGGGGAGCTTATGTGGATTTCACACCGGACGCAGTGCCGGTCATCTCACCTGCCGATGGCGTGAGAGGTCTATACTTGGCTGCGGGCTGCTCTGGCCACGGGTTCGGCCTTGGCCCGGGCATCGGCCGCCTGGCGGCCGACCTGGTTGCCAATGATACACCCTGTGTCGACCCCACCCCCTTCCGCCTGTCGCGCCTTCTTGACGGTTCGAAGGTCAAAGTCGGCGCAATCTGATCGTGAGGCCAAATCCGGAGAAAGCCATGGGGTGCCTCGGGACAGCTAGCGGAATGGATTACGACATAATCGTCATCGGCGGCGGGCTCGTAGGCGTATCCATTGCCTGGGGTCTCTCGAAGTGCGGGCAGAGGGTTGCTGTCGTTGATGAAGGCGACGTTGCAGACAGGGCCGCCAGGGCAAATTTCGGTCTCGTCTGGAGCTCAAGCAAAGGTCTCGGCAACGCGGCCTACTCCCGTTGGTCGCGAACCTCCACAGCGAACTGGCACCAGCTAGCAGCCGAGCTCAAGGGAGAAACCGGCATCGACACTGGCTTCATCCAATCAGGCGGTTTCTCAATTCGGCTCACGCCAACGGAGCTGGAGCGCGGGATCGCATCCATGGCGAAACTCGCCAGCCAGCCGGGAATGGAGGCGGAAGGTACTCCGCCGCTCGAATATGAGATACTCGATCAGGCGGAGACACGCCGCCGCTTGCCGCTGGTCGGGGAGACGGTGGCAGGCGCGATTTTCAGTCCTCTTGATGGACACGTCAACCCGCTGCGGCTGTTCGCGGCCTTTCACAAGGCGCTGCAGCAGCGTGGCGTTCATTATCTGCCGCATCGGAAGACGACGGCGATCCGCCATCGGGCCGGCGTGTTCGAATTGACCGGGGACGGGTGGAGGCTGACTTCCGGCAAGATCGTGCTTGCGGCCGGGATCGGTAACACCGCCCTCGCCCCGATGGTTGGGCTGAACGTTCCACTCTCGCCCAGCCGCGGCCAAATTATCGTCACCGAGCGGCTGAAGCCCTTCCTGAGCCATGCCACCGGCTACCTGCGGCAGACAGACGAGGGCTCAGTACTGATTGGTGAGAGCAAGGAAGCGACAATCGATCACCAGCGGCCACGCGGCCCGATTTCCGCGGTCCTCGCCGAACGCGCTGTGCGCACATTCCCACTTCTGAGGGATGTGAAGTCGGTGCGGACCTGGGCGGCATTCCGTGTGGTCACGCCGGATGGCTACCCCATTTACGAGCAATCGGAGAGTTTTCCAGGTGCGTTTGCATTCGCCTGCCATTCGGGCGTGACGCTGGCGGCGAACCATGCGCTGGTCCTGCCGCGGCAAATTTCGGCCGGCGAGCTCTGCGCAGATCTCTCCGTCTTTCATTCCCGGAGGTTCCGTGTTCCAACGGCTGCCTGACAGAACGGAGAGTTCTGTCTCCTTCACATTCAACGGCACGCGGACCACTGCCTGCAGCGGTGACAGCGTCGCCGCTGCACTGCTGGCTGCCGGACATTGCATCACGCGCCGCTCTCCGGTTTCCGGCGCTGCCCGCGCTCCTTATTGCATGATGGGCGTGTGCTTCGAGTGCCTCGTCAAGATCGACGGCCAAGCGAACCGACAGGCTTGCCTGATCACCGTGGAAGAGGGCATGCGGGTCGAAACGCAGGATGGCGCCGCCGTGGTAGGACAGCAAGCATGATCCGGAACATTCACTCTGCCATTGATCTCGCACCTGCCTACGACCTGATCATTGTTGGCGCGGGGCCTTCCGGCCTCGCGGCAGCCGTTGAAGCGTCGGCCCACGGCATCACCGTATTGCTGGCCGACGAAAACGAATCCCCCGGTGGCCAGATCTATCGGGCGGTCGACCGGGCTTCGAACGCCGATCTCGCGCGCATGGGGCCGGACTACACTGCCGGTCGAACGCTGATAAAGCGGTTTCAGGCGGCAGACTTGAGCTATGCCCGTCGGGCGACGGTCTGGAGCGTCGGGCCTGCCGACGAGGAAACTGGCGACGGCGCCCATGGGCTCGAGGTCGGCATCTCGCTCGGAGGCATCGCTCGACCGATCGCAGCCCATCGCGTGATCCTCGCGACCGGCGCGCTCGAGCGTCCGTTCCCATTCCCGGGGTGGACCATGCCCGGGGTCATGTCGGCGGGGGCGGCGCAGATCCTGATGAAGTCGTCGGGTCTCGTGCCGTCCGGGCGAACCATTCTCGCCGGGACCGGGCCCCTGCTGTATTTGCTGGCAAGCCAGCTTCTCCGGGCAGGCGTGTCCGTGATAGCGGTCGTCGATACCACGCCGGTCGAGAACTGGCGCTTTGCCCTGCCTCACGTGCTTGGCTTTGCCGCCTCGCCCTATGCCCTCAAGGGCCTGAAGCTCCTCTGGGAGGTTCACCGTCGAACCCGTGTCATCCGCGGAGCGACCGCGGTCGAGGCGGTTGGTTCCGGACAATTCAGTGCTCTAAGGGTTCTTCGCGGCAACAGGTCCCGGGACATTCCGGGCGACCTGCTCCTTCTGCACCAAGGGATCGCACCAAACCTCAATCTCGCGCTGGCGGCCGGCTGCGACTACGTCTGGGACGAGCGCCTGGCAGCCTTCCGCCCGGCCGTTGACATTTGCGGCGCAAGTTCGGTTCCGGGGGTCTCGATCGCCGGTGATGCGGCGGGAATTGTCGGGGCGGTTGCCTCGGCTCACCAAGGTGAGCTGGCGGGCCTGACTGCGGCGCTCGATCTCCATCGAATTAGCCAGGGTGTCTACGAACAGCGCCGCAACGAACTCGCACGAAAGCTCGCGCGCGCCCTCAGAGGCAGGAGTTTCATAGAGCATCGGTTCCGGCCCGCCAAAACGTGTCGTGTGCCAGAAGACGACGGCACCATCGTCTGCCGCTGTGAGGAAATTACGGCTGGCAAGCTGCGTGAAGTTGCGGCGCTCGGCGTGCCGGGCCCTAACCAAATGAAGGCGTTCACCCGATGCGGAATGGGACCATGCCAGGGCCGTCTATGCGGTCTGACCGCGGTTGAGCTGCTGGCGCAATGCCGTGGCGTAGCGCCCGGCGAGCTCGGTTACTATCGGCTGCGCCCACCCATCAAACCGGTAACGCTGGGCGAGCTCGCCGCTTTGCCGCACACGGAGGCAGCCATCATCGCCGTCGCCGGATTCGTCGAAAGGGCCGCCGATAGTCCGCAGGACCACTGATCTCCCCTGCCGCTGTCGTCGGGGCATTGTCGTCGCGCTCATCTTGCGGCGCCGGCAAGAACCTGATGGAGCGTCCGCAGGCCGCAGTGGGGGCCATTCTGAGGCGGGCACGAGGAGCTGCTCGCGAGCCCCGCAACATTACAAGAGCGGGCAGATCATCGCCCTGGGCTTTTGAGGAGGCGCACCATCACGGCGGTTCAAAGGTGCGCCAGTCGTCGGCGCACCTGAGTTTTGCGGGTCACTCGTAAACACAAAGATAGATTTTGCGGACAGTCTCGATCGTGCGCCAAACACCGACGAAACCCGGCTTCATCACGAAGCTGTCACCAGCACGGTAGGTTTTCGTCTCCCCGCCCTTCTCCTCGATTTCTACGAGACCCGAAATGATGTGACAGAATTCGTAGGTCGTACCCTTGATCGAATGATGCTCGCCAGGCGTCGCTTCCCAGACGCCGGTTAACACCTTCTCTCCCTTAGAAGCATCCTGAGCCCAGGTCTTGAAAAAGGGATTGCCTGAAATGAGCCGCTCCGGTCCGGGGATCGCGTCCTTCGGCGTGAAATCCGGATCGGTGTCGATGGTAACCAACAGTGACATGTCATCTTCCTTCTTGAGAGGCGGTTCTGAATCTACGAGGCGGGGGGTAGACTGCTTCCGAGCGCGATGGGGCGGCGGCCAGGTTGAGCAATACGGACCACCTATTGCCTCTAGGGTGGATCGTGGTGTCACCCGAGATTAAGGCAATGCGGAAGCCAGCGTTGCCGAAGAAGGCCTCGCTTTAGTCGATAATTTCGAAATCTATCCACGACCCAGCCAAACCTGCCGGCTGCTGCGACAGCTGTCACCGAGGAGACAACATGCGGGCCATAAATCTCCGAGCGATGCGCGCTCTTTAATGCGGAAACAGCGTGGTCAGCGGCATGTGGGCTTTGATGATCGGCGACTTCAGGACGACGAAACTGAAATATTTGTCGATGCCGACGTCCATGTCGGTGAGCCGTTCCATGATCGTCTGGTATTCGTCGATGCCGGCGGTGACGAATTTCAAGAGATAATCATAGCCTCCGGAAACCAGATGACATTCGATCACCTGATCGACCTTCTCGATTACCGCGAGGAAACGGGCGAAGTCGATCTGCCGATGGTTCTTCAGCGTAATCTCGGTGAACACGGTGAGCGTCTGACCGAGCTTGCTGACATTGATCTGAGCCGAATAGCCTTCGATGTAACCTTCGGATTGCAGCTTCTTCACCCGCATTAGGCACGGGCTCGGCGACAGGTTGACCAGCTCGGCCAGTTCAACATTGGTGACGCGGCCATTCTTCTGCAGTTCGTAGAGGATTTTTATGTCGATCCGGTCGAGTTTCATCACGCGCCTTCGTGTGCTTGAGATCGCCAATGACGCAGCAGATTATGCTGCGTCTTTCCAACACCGAGCTTAACATATACCAAGGCGGTGTCGATCAGATTGCGGGACATGGCGAAGCACAAATGGCTGCCGGGCTCCCCGCAAGACAGAATCTTCTGCTGCCGCCGGTCGATCTCCGGCAAAGGCGTGGCTTAGGATCCGTTAGACTAGCCCTGAACCGGAGACCATGCCATGCCCGCACCGCTAACGCGCGTCGACACCACACCAGAGATACCTTCTGCCGCCGATGCGGTGGTGATCGGCGGCGGCATCGTCGGCGTTTTCGCAGCCTATTATCTCGTCCGGCGCGGATTGAAGGTCGCCCTGATCGAGAAGGGCCGGATCGGGGCGGAACAGTCGAGCCGCAATTGGGGCTGGTGCCGGCAGCAGAACCGCGACGCACGGGAATTGCCGATGTCGACGAAGAGCCTCGACCTGTGGGAGCAATTCGCGACCGAAACCGGCGAGGAGACCGGCTTCCGGCGCTGCGGTCTTTTCTATCTTAGCAACAGTGAGGAGGAACTATCCGGCTGGGCTAGCTGGCGCGATTTTGCCCGGTCGGTCGGCGTCACGACTCATATGCTGAGCGGCGCGGAAGCAACCGAACGGGGGCGTGCCACCGGCGCCGCGTGGAAGGGCGGGGTGTTTTCACCAACGGACGGAATCGCCGATCCGGCCAATGCCGCGCCGGCCGTCGCGCGTGCGATCCTGAAGCTCGGCGGCACAGTGCATCAATCCTGCGCAGCGCGCGGCATCGACATTGAAGGCGGCAGGCTTGCGGGTGTCGTTACAGAGCACGGCACGATCCGGACAAAAGTCGCAATCCTGGCTGGCGGGGCCTGGGCCTCCTCCTTCTGCCGGCAACTTGGCATTCGATTTCCGCAAGCGTCGATCCGCTCGTCGATCCTCTCGGTGTCACCAGGTGCGAGCGGCCTGCCGGATGCGCTGCATACATCGGCGGTTTCCGTGACGCGTCGTGGCGATGGCGGTTACACTTTGGCGATCAGCGGCCGCGGTCGCGTCGATCCCACTGCGCAGCAGCTCCGTTTCACGCCGCAGTTCCTGCCGATGTTCGCCCGGCGCTGGCGGAGCCTCGCGCCCGGCGGGTTGGAGGGGATTCGTTCCGGTCATGAATCCCTGGCGCGCTGGCGGCTCGACAGCCGGACGCCGATGGAGCGCATGCGCATCCTCGACCCGGCAGTCGACGCGGCCACCATTGCTCTGACGCATGCGCGGGCGCTTAAGCTTCTGCCTGCCTTGAAGGGCACCGGTATCAGTGCAGCCTGGGCGGGCTATATCGACAGCACGCCCGACGGCGTGCCTGGGATCGGTGAGATCGCCACCCTCCCCGGCTTCATCCTCGCTGCGGGCTTCAGCGGTCATGGCTTCGGCATCGGACCCGGCGCCGGTCATCTGATTGCCGACATCGTCACCGGCGATGAGCCGATCGTCGATCCGCGGCCCTACCATCCCAGCCGCTTCGCGGCGTCCGCCTGGGGCAAAGTCGCCGATTTCTAAAGGCGCGCCCCAACGGAAAGACATAGACGCCGCTCAGGAGGCCAGGGCGATCCGCTGGCCGGCGGCCTGTGAAGCCTTGCGGCCGTCGGCGGTCTGGAAGCGGGAGATGCGTTCGTTCAGCAGTTCCACCTGCTGCCGGAGCCGGTGAATTTCCGCGGTATTTTCCTCGACCATGGCGGCATTGTGCTGGGTAATATGCTCGATGTCGCGAACGGCGTTGTTGACCTCGTCGATCCCCTTGTACTGGGTACTCGTGGCCGTCGAAATGACCTGCACCAGCCCGTTGATCGAGGTGAAGTGTTCCATGATCGCCGAAAGCGCCTCGCCGGTCTCTTCGACGAGCCGAACGCCGGTGCCGACCTGCGACGCGCTGTTGGAGATCAGATCCTTGATCTCGCGGGCGGCCTTGGCGCAGCGCTGTGCCAGCTCGCGCACTTCCTGCGCGACAACGGCAAAACCCCTGCCTGCCTCTCCCGCGCGCGCCGCCTCGACGCCGGCATTGAGTGCGAGAAGGTTGGTCTGAAAGGCGATCTCGTCGATCACGCCGATGATGCTGGTGACCTTGTCCGACGACCGGTTGATGGCGTCCATGGCCTCGACGGCCTTGGCGACGACGGCCGCGGAATGCTCCGCCTGCCGGTGCGCCTCTGCGACGGAAACCGACGTCTGGCGCGCGTTTTCGGCAGTCGTGCGGACGCTGGCGGTCAGCTCGCCGAGCACGCGTGAACTGTCTTCGAGAGCGGCCGCCTGCTGTTCCGTGCGCCGCGCCAGATCGTCGGCCGCACCCGAAAGATTGGTGCTGCCCTCGGCGATTTCATAGGTGGTGTTGCGAACCTCGGCGAGTGTGCGGCGCAACGCATCGATCGCCTGGTTGTAGGTCCTGGCCATCGCGACATAATCGGCGGCCAGCTCCTCGCTCATCACGGCAGCGAGGTTGCCGTCGGCGAGTTTGCCGAGCATGTCGGACAGCGCGTCCAGGGCCTCGCTCTGCTCGGCTTCGATGCGGGCCTGCTCGGCCGCGCGGCGGGCCTGTTCCTGTTCGTCCCGCGCCCTGTTCGTTTCAGCGACCTCTTCGAGCCTCGTCTTTTCGAGCGCCTGGTCACGGAAGACCGTCACGGAGCGGATCATATCGCCGATTTCATCGCCGCGCTTGCCGTCGCCGATCGGAACATTGAGATCGCCAGCGGCGAGTCTCGTCATCGTCTGGGTGATCCGCTTCATCGGTCCGCGCAGCGTCTCGATCAGCATCAGGCCGCCGATGATGGCAAGCACCGTGCCCGCAATCATGGCCGAGAGCGACATTGTGGCCGAGCGCTGGCTGATTTCCTTGCCGCTCTCCTGCGCCGTGCTGACGAACTGTTCGAGCGTGTGACTTGCAGCTGCAACCAGCTCCGTCGCCGCCTGCTTGTTGCCCTGCCACCGATCGGCGATCGATATCAGTGCCGAGGTACCCTTTTCGATCAAGACAAGGGAAGGCTCGATCTTCTTGGCAAGATCCTTCAAAGCGGCGTTCTTGCCGCTCAAGGGCTCCAGCTTTGCAGCGCTTTCGCGCAGGGCCTTCAGATCCACCAGAACCGCATCCCGCGACGCGGTATCGACCCGCCTGTTCAGTTCGCTCAGGTGCAGTCGCAGATCGTCGATCGATTTGAACGCGGCATTGACGATCGCCACCATCGAGCGAAGCGTTGCTATACTCGCATCCATGCCGGCAAAACGCTCGATCGCTGTATCCGCATTGCCGGAAGCAAGTTTTGCAAACTGCTCCTCGAACCGCTGCAGATCCTGGTCGACGGGAGCATAGCCCTCGAGCGACAGATTGGCGCTGTCCTTCACCATGGCGGCAAGCTTGTCCAGAACCGGCTTCAGCGGTGCGATCTGGCTTTTCGCCTTATCAGAGCCAAGCGCCTCGCTCTCGCCGACTTCCTTGACGAGCGGCGGCAGAAGGTTGCCTATGGCCTGGCCAAGCTTCTGAGGGTCGGCTGCGGCTGCGGTCGCGTTGCGCAATTTCGCAATGCGTTCCGCGAGATTTTTGTAGGCCGAGGCGTCGAGAAGAAGCGCCCGGACGAAGGCCTCCTTGCCGTTGGCCTGATCCTGAAGAACGTCGAGCTGCTTGCGGGCGGTCTGGCTTTCCTTGAAAAGTTGCGCCACCGCCCCATCGATCGCCAGTTCGGTATTGGCCCGCTCCTGCGCCACCGCCCAGAGCGCGTCGGCGCCGCCCTGCATCTTGCCGCCGAGTTCGCGCACGGCGGAGATCTGCTGTTTCTGGGCGGGATCGATCAACATGGCATCGAGCGTCGCCGCACCCTTCTGCTGATCGGCGATGCTGGCGACCAGCCGATCGCGCGTGGCCGGTGTCGGAAGATCGGTAAAGGCGGTGAGCGACGAGCGCAGCTGCTGGAAACTGGAAAGCGTATCGATCGTCTGCCGGGTCAGGGTCATCTGGCCATTCAGCGTACCAGCCGTGAAATAACCGAACAGGCCGATGCCCGCGATGAGGATGACGAGAGGCACCACGAAGAAGAGGACCTTCGTTACGATCCGCATACGCTGCAACAGACGATCAATCAACGACATGAAATGGTGGCCCCCGCCCAGGAAATTCGGCTCTTAACTCCGGCGCCCACCATGCAACAGCACGCCTGCGTGCAAATTGACCATTGTCCTCAATTGGCGGTGGCCGCGCCCAAGGCCATCACGATAGGCATAACTCTTAAAAAAATAGTCAATGGTGTCGAGTTTCGTCGGAGCATAGAAGGTAGGACGAGGGCGTGTTTTCTGCGCCCTCGTCGGTTTCGGTCAGCCGATCGCCATCAGGCTGGCATTGCCGCCGGCAGCGGCGGTATTAATCGAGGTCGAGACCTCTTCCAACAGCCAGTTCAGGCAATAGGCCTCAGGATCGCCGGCAAGCTCTTCGCTCGTGGCGGCCTGAACCAGGAGAAGCGGACCGGGCAAAGCCGCGATCCTTTTGTTGACCGCGTGGACCCTGTCGCGATCGCCCTCGACGAGCGCGCCCGAGAAAGGTCCGTCCTTTTCCCAGTCCGAGGTCCAGGAAAAGCGGCTTGCGACCGCCGCCGGAAGATCGGCGAGCGCCGATTTCGAGAGGGAACCGGCATCCACCGCGACATGATTGCCCGTTGCAAGGGCTGCGGCGATCTGGCGATAGAGCCCGCTCTCCGTCTGCGGCACGAGCAGAATGCGGCCGCGCGGATGCAGCGCGTAAAGATTGCGCTCGCCGACCGGGCCGGTGAGCTCGCGTTCGAGCCCAAGTGCCGAGCGGCCGGCATAACCGCGCGCCGCCTCCCCTTCGCCCGTCAGGCCCTTCTTGTCGAGCCAGACGATGTAATCGCGAAGGGCAAGGTCCGTATGAACCGAATCCTGTTGCGGCGGCACCGGCGCGCGCTGCACCAGGCGGCCGATATAGAGCGGACCGCCTGCCTTCGGACCCGTTCCCGACAGGCCGCGGCCGCCGAAGGGCTGGACGCCGACGACGGCGCCGATAATGTTGCGGTTGACGTAGAGGTTGCCGGCCTTGATGCGGCTCGTCACATGCGCGATGGTTTCGTCAAGCCGCGTGTGAAGTCCGAATGTGAGGCCGTAACCCGAGGCATTGATGTCGTCGATCAGGCGGTCGAGCCCGTTTCTCTTGAAGCGGTAGACATGCAGGACCGGTCCGAAGACCTCCTTGGTCAGATCCGACAGCGACTTGATCTCGATGATCGTCGGCGGAACGAAAGTGCCCGCCGCAGCACTTGCGGGCAGCGCCAGCTGCTCCACCTTGCAGCCGGAGCCGCGCATCTGCTCGATATGCTGGTCGATCTCGGCCTTGGCGCCGTCGTTGATGACGGGGCCGACATCGACGCTCAGGCGATCGGTCCGGCCGACCGTCAGTTCACGGAAGGCGCCCTTCAACATGGCAAGCGTCCTGTCGGCGACATCGTCCTGAAGGCACAGGACCCTGAGCGCCGAGCACCGCTGGCCGGCGCTGTCGAAAGCAGAGGCAATGACGTCGGCCACGACCTGCTCGGCCAATGCCGAGGAATCGACGATCATGCCGTTCTGACCGCCGGTTTCGGCGATCAGCGGGATCGGTTTGCCGCTCGGCGACAGCCGTTCGGCCAGTTGCGCCTGGATCATGCGGGCGACCTCGGTCGAGCCGGTAAACATGACGCCGGCGGTTTCAGGAGCCCCGACCATGCCGGCGCCGAGCCGGCCGCTGCCGGGCACGAATTGCAGAGCGCCGACCGGCACGCCCGCCTCGTGGAGAATCTTGACGCTCTCCGAGGCGATGATCGGCGTCACGCCGGCGGGCTTGGCCAGCACGGGATTGCCGGCCACGAGGGCAGCGGCCACCTGTCCGGTGAAGATCGCCAGCGGGAAATTCCACGGGCTGATGCAGACGATAGGCCCAAGCGGCGCGTGGGACGGCCCGAGGGTCTTGCGCGCCTGTTCGGCGTAATAGCGCAGGAAGTCGATCGCCTCACGCACTTCGCCGACGGCGTTGGCCGCCGATTTGCCGGCTTCGCGCATGACGATGCCCATCAGGGTCTTGATGCGGGCCTGCATGATGTCGGCCGCCCGCTCCAGGCAGGCCGCCCGCTCGGCCGGCGGCACGGCCGCCCATTGCGGTGCATAGGCGGCCGCCATCGCAACGATACGGGCCGCCTCCTCCACCTTCAGTTCGGTGACCGTGCCGACGACGTCGCGGTGATCGGCGGGATTAAGGACGTCGCGCGTCACCCCATCGGTGGAACCGTCGGCGAGGATCGGAAGCGCATGCCACGGGCTCTCGGCCGTGGAAGCGAGCGCCCGCGCCAGATCCGTCAGCGTCGCCTCGTTCGAGAGATCGAGCCCGTCCGAATTCGCGCGAGCATGGCCGTAGAGCGCCTTCGGCGCAGCGATCTGTACATGAGGAGCGCCGACGACGGGCATAGCCGCAACGGTCTCGGCGGGATCGGCGATCAGCGCCTCGACCGAAACGTTCGGATCGGAGATGCGGTGCACGAAGGAGGAATTGGCGCCGTTTTCCAGCAGGCGGCGCACCAGATAGGCGAGCAACGTCTCATGGGTTCCGACTGGCGCATATATGCGGCAGGGCCGGTCGAGCTTTTCCTTGCCGACGACCTCGTCATAGAGCGGTTCGCCCATGCCGTGCAGGCACTGGAACTCGTATTTGCCGACCGCGAAATCGGGGCCGGCGAGATGATAGATCGTCGCCAGCGTCTGCGCATTGTGGGTCGCGAACTGCGGGAAAACCGCATCCGGCGCACCGAGCAGCTTGCGCGCGCAGGCGATGTAGGCGACGTCGGTGTAGATCTTGCGGGTATAAACGGGATAGTCGTCGAGGCCATCCAGCTGAGCGCGCTTGATTTCTGCGTCCCAATAGGCCCCCTTGACCAGACGGACCATCATCCGGCGCCCGGACCGGCGGGCGAGATCGATGATGTAATCGAGCACGAAGGGGCAGCGCTTGCCATAGGCCTGCACGACGAAGCCGAGCCCGTTCCACCCCGCCAGCTCCGGCGCGAAGCAGAGCTCCTCGAGCAGATCGAGCGAAAGCTCCAGCCGATCGGCCTCCTCGGCGTCGATATTGAGGCCGATATCATAGGTCTTGGCGAGAACGGCGAGCGCCTTGACCTTGGGCAGCAATTCTCCCATTACGCGACCGGCCTGCGCCCTGACATAACGCGGATGCAGCGCCGAAAGCTTGATCGAGATGCCCGGGCCGCCATAGATGCCGCGTCCGTTCGAGGCCTTGCCGATGGCGTGGATCGCCTTTTCATAATCCTTGAAATAACGCTCGGCGTCGGCCGCCGTCGTCGCGGCCTCGCCGAGCATGTCGTAGGAATAACGGAAGCCGCGCGCTTCGAGCGGCCGGGCGCGCTTCAGCGCCTCCTCGATCGTTTCGCCGGTGACGAACTGCTCGCCCATCATGCGCATCGCCATATCGACGCCGCGGCGGATGACCGGCTCGCCGGCGCGCGCGATCAGCCGCGTCAGCGCTGCCGACAGGCTGCGGGCGTTGACCGTGGACGTCAGCTTGCCGGTGACGACGAGGCCCCAGGTGGCGGCGTTGACGAACATCGATTTGCCGCCGCCGATATGGGAGGTCCAGTTGCCCTCGGCGATCTTGTCGCGGATCAGCGCGTCGCGGGTGTCGGTATCGGGAATGCGCAACAGCGCTTCGGCAAGGCACATCAGCGCCACGCCTTCCTGGCTGGAGAGCGAATATTCCTGCACGAGCCCTTCGACGCCGGTGCCCTTGTGCTTGGCGCGCAAGGCTTCGATCAGCGTGCGAGCGGTGCTGCGGATGTCATAGCGTTTCGCCTCGGAAACGCGCGCGGCCGCAACGAGGGGCGGCAGGCATTCGGTTTCCGGACGGCGATAGGCTGCCGTGATCGCCTGGCGAAGTTCCGATTGCGGCCGGATCGGCGGCGCAAAAGCGGCGAACGGCGCGCTGCCGGCAGGTTCTTTGGAGGATGCGGGGTCGATCGCTGCGTTCAACATGGGAAATCCTGATCAGTGAATGTTTCGTCTAACGGATAAATGGAACACCGGGCTCATCATCCCAGGTGGCATCGTCCGTGAAAATCGGGCCGGAATATTCCGTCTCGCGAAGCGGCCGCGCATTGGGCTTGTCGCGCTTAAGAGTGAATGCCGCCGCGACCGCTCTAATGGCCACCGGCCGATAGTGAGCGAGCAGATCGGGTTTCTGATCGCCGTCCGCTTTTCTCTCATGCATCTGTGATCTCCCTTTGCGCGTCGCAGCCATCGATCCCGGCAATGCGCCGAGCGTCCGCGCCCTTCCTCCCATTGCCGAGGCATAATCTACCACAGCCGCAGATCGCGATCTCACTTGATTTCAATAGTTTTCAAGCTGTATGAACTTATAAAGCGATCATCGAGAGTTCAAATGGCCACGGAAGCCGATATCTTTAGTGAATTGGACCAATTCGACAGAAAGATCCTCGCCGCACTCGCCGAGGATGGCAGGCTGTCGATCACAGATCTCGCCGCGCGCGTCGGGCTTTCGAAGACGCCCTGCCAGATCCGCTTCAAACGGCTGATCAGCGACGGCTATATCGAAGGCTTCAAGGCCGTCCTCAATCCATCGAAAATGCAGCTCGACCACATCGCCTTCGTCGAGGTGAAGCTTTCCGACACCCGCGAGGATGCGCTGAAGAGCTTCAATGAGGCCATCAAGAAGATCAGGGAAGTCGAGGAGTGCCACATGATCGCCGGCCGCTTCGATTATCTCCTGAAGATCCGCACCCGCGACATCGGTCGCTACCGCCGCGTTCTCGGCGAACGCATCTCAACGCTGCCCCATGTAGCCAACACCTCGACGAATGTGGCGATGGAGACAATCAAGGAAGGCTGGGACAAATTCGGGTCGAGTCTTTCGTGAAGGTGATCCGTGGCAGACCTCTGGCGCGATGAGCAATACAGACCACCTACGCGGCCATACTGGGCGACAGACTTACGTGTATAGTGTTGCGGCAGGCCGTCGATGCTCATCCAGCATAGGCGAAATAAACCTTGCCCCTTGCCGGATCAACGATCGTGACGCTGCCGCCCTTTCCGTAGGAGTAAAACGACCCACTTGACTGGATTGCCCGGTCGGCTTCGTGATCGCGACCTTTTTCGATCGAGATTATGAAACCGTACTTTTCCAGGTATTCAAATATTGTAGGAGGGTGGCGCTGAATACGCTCCATTGCCATCATCTCCGGATCACGGTCGTAGGGGTGCCATTGGCTTATCGCGGTCTGGTCGCTCCTGTCGTCGACCGGTGTTTCATGCCACGTTCCCCTTGTTCCCGAAAGCATATCGCCTAGCCGGCTTCCCTGTTTCCGTGCCCAGTCTGCACTATCATTGGTCAGCCGATAGACGACAAAGCCGGTTTCGTTGTCTCCGGGCATGAAACCGAGGCCCCAAGATTCTTCCAGGCGGTATTCAATTTCAGCCACTTCAAGGGGTTCGGGAACGCGTGCGAGAAGGTTGTTTCGCTCGCTAACTTTGATGGCAACGTATGGCAGTGCGACAGCGCCCAGACCACAAGCTATGATGACGCTTCTTAAAACGACTTGGTTGGGTTGTGTCCGTCGCCAGATACGGCGCAGCCCAAGAAAGACAATTGCTATGGCCGCGATGAACAACAGGACGCAAATGGCGAGCACGACTAGTGTAATAATAATGAAACTCATATGGACTCGTAACTTGCCAAGGACATGATTGGATTCTCAAATAGGCGTGCGGACATTGAAATTGCGCCGGCCTAACAACGTTCTACGATGGAGGCAATGTGCGTTTATGGTGCTTTGCTGCCGAAATATAGAATGAGGAAAGATGGACCAGACCAGCAGCTCGCCAGCATCGGCGAACGTACAACGAGAAGCGCGCAGGCTGCAATATCTCCCCTGGGAGCACATCGCGGCGGATCTCGACCATCCCGCTCATCTCGCCCGCAAGGCAGCGCTACAGCGAGCGTGCGGCGCAGAATTGGCCGAGACCTCCTATATCGCCGAAAACGCTGCGATCTTCACCGAGAGCCTGGCGATGGGCGAGCGGTCCTGGATTGGCGGGCATGCGCTGGTGCGGGGCGATGTGATCCTCGGTGAGGATTGCTCGATCAATCCCTATGCCTGCGTTTCCGGCAAGGTGACGTGCGGCAATGGGGTCAGGATTGCCTCGCATGCGTCGATCGTCGGCTTCAATCACGGTTTCGACGATCCCGATCGGCCCATCCATCGCCAGGGCGTCGTCAGCATCGGCATTGTGATCGGCGACGATGTCTGGATCGGCGCCAATTGCGTGATCCTCGATGGCGTCACGATCGGCAACGGCGCCGTCATTGCGGCCGGAGCGGTCGTCACGCAAGATATTCCTGCGCTTGCGATTGCCGGCGGCGTACCGGCAAAGGTGCTGCGGAGCCGGGGCGCACCGGCGAGGAAATCCGCCATTGGAGAGATCGAGGATCGGCTGGTCAGGCTTGGGCAGAAGGCGAGAGAGCAATGGCCTGATATCCTTGCGCAATGGAAGACACCTGAGGGCTATGAATCGCTGGAAGCGGACGGCGTCAGGCGGCCGGCGATCCGGCATCTCTGCGATGCCATCGAGATCGCCGCCGGCTTCGATCAGCTGCCGCCCGGGCTCGATCCGGCGCAAACCGTCGAGCGTCTCCAAGGCCTCCAGGATCGGGAGACCGGCCTCTTTCCGCAAGCGCATTCGCGTGTCCAGGACTGGGCGTTGAGAGAAGATCCGAAGGCGCTCTACAACGTGCTTTCGGTCGGTTATGCGCTCGAACTGCTCGGCTCCGGACCACGGCAACCGATCCAGGCGGTGCTACTCGGGGCTGAAGAGCTGGAGCAATGGCTGAGCACCCTGCCCTGGTCGAGCCGGGCATGGCACGCCGGTAGCGTCGTCGATGCCATCGGAACCGCCATGTATTTCAACGCCAGGTATTTCGGCATCAAAGGGCCGCGACAGGCGCTCTTCGAGTGGCTGAGCCGCAATGCCAACAGCGTCTCTGGCCTCTGGGGTGAGCCGACGGCGCTGGAGGGATGGCTCCAGCCGGTGAATGGATTTTATCGCCTGACGCGCGGCACTTACGCGCAGTTCGGCATGCCGCTTCCGCATCCGCATGCCGCGATCGAGACGGTTCATCTGAATTATCGCAACCACAAAGGCTTCGTTGCCGAGAAATACAATGCCTGCAACCTGCTCGACACGATCCATCCTCTCCTGCTGATCGGGCGGCAGACCGACTACCGCCGGACCGATGGCGAGGCGATCGCCCGCAGCTTGATATCCAGGGCACTCGACAGATGGCGGGACGGCGGGGGTTTCCCATTCGCCGACGGCGGCGAGCCGAGCCTGCAGGGAACGGAAATGTGGCTCTCGGTCATTCACCTGGCGGCCGACTTCCTCGACCTGGCGGATCAGTTCGCCTTCGTCCCGAAGGGCGTGCATCGGACGGCGACACCCGGCCTTGGTCTCTGATCAACCGTGCAGCGATGCCGTCAGCCAGGCGGCGGCGAGATCGCCCGCATGGCTGCGCTTGGCCTTGATCGGCACGATCACGTTGTAGCGGCCTTCGGCGGCAAGCTCGGTTTCCGCGGCCGGCACCAGGGTTCGATCATCGAGGAAAGTGCCGATCAGCATGCGCCATCCCAAGGCGATCCCCTGCCCCGCACGCGCCGCCGCGATGCTTTCCGTGTAATGGTTGAATCGAAGCGACGGCTTGATCTCGATATTGCCGCCGGTCAGCGACACCCATTGCGCCCAGCCATACCAGGAACGATCGAGCACATCCGTTTCGATGAATTCGTCGGCAGAGCCGAGCGGGCCATCTCCGCGGCGCCTGAGGTGGTCGGGAGAGCAGACCGGGCAGACGACGTCGCCGCGCGAGGCAATGACAGTGCCATCGCTGAAGGGCGGCACGCCGTATCGGATCGCAACGTCGATCTCTCCATCGTCCAGAGTGATCGGGTTATCCTGGGATATCACCCGCACCAGAATGCCGGGATTGGCCCGGCGGAACTCGGCAAGCCGCGGCAGCAGCCAGAAGGAGGAGAAGGCGACGGTCGCGCCGATCGTCACCACGTCCTGGCTGCGCGACTGGATCGCCTCCACGCTTTCCGCGATATCGGCAAAGCTCTTCACCAGCGTCGCGCCGAGGCTGACGCAGGCCGCCGTCGGCTCGATCGCCCGGTGCTTGCGCAGGAAGAGCGGCTGGCCGAGTTCCTCTTCCAAAGCGGCGATCTGCCGGCTGACGGCTGCCTGGGTAACGCCGAGTTCGCTCGCCGCCGTGGTGAAACTCTTCCTGCGCAGCACCGCTTCCAGCGTCACCAGCGCCGTCAGCGACGGGAGCCGTCTTCGAAATTGCATCACAAGACTCCTATTCGCATGATAAAAACTTATGCGAAGCTAATTTTTTATGCCGTTGAAAGGCCGACGCTGCAAGAGCAATCTAGGGAAACTCTCACATAAGAGGTTCTCATGCTAAACAGGCTTCCTTCTTCCATTTCGGCGCTTCTCGACTCCCGCGCGGAAGGCCATTCGTTGCCGGCCGGCCTCTACGTTAGAGAAGACGTGTTCGAAGCGGATATCGACGTCTTCTTCCACAAGCACTGGATCTGCGTCGGCCTCGACTGCGATGTTCCGGAGGCCGGCGACGCCACAGTCGTCGACATCGGCAAGACGAGCCTGATCCTGCTGCGTGACGACGACGGCGAAATCCGCGTGCTGCACAATGTCTGCCGCCATCGCGGTTCCCGTCTTCTCAACCCGGGCAAGACGATCGTCTCGAAGCTCGTCTGTCCCTATCATACTTGGACCTATGAGCTGACGGGCGAGCTCAGCTATGCCCCG
The DNA here is from genome assembly GCF_003939025.1 of Rhizobium sophoriradicis. Classification (GTDB taxonomy): domain Bacteria; phylum Pseudomonadota; class Alphaproteobacteria; order Rhizobiales; family Rhizobiaceae; genus Rhizobium; species Rhizobium sophoriradicis. The sequence goes on along the minus strand of NZ_RQIH01000008.1, from coordinate 161,283 downwards.
CATATGGGCAAGGATTTCGACAAGGACTGTCACGGTCTGAAGCCGGTTACCTTCAAATCGATCGGCGGCCTGATCTATGTCTGCCTGTCCGACAATCCGCCGGAGGACATTGCCGGCCTCGAGCAGGCGATGGTCGAGCGTCTCGCGCCCTACGACATCCGCAATGCCAAGATCGCCCACCAGACCGACGTCATCGAGGACGGCAACTGGAAGCTGACGATGGAGAACAATCGCGAGTGCTATCATTGCTCCGCCAACCATCCAGAGCTCTGCGTCTCCTTCGTCGACCTCGACTTCGGCTTCGATCCCGAAACGCTGAGCCCGGAGGATCGCGAACAGGCCGAGGAGCATTTCCGGCTTTACGAGGAGCGCACCCAGGCATGGGAAGCCGATGGCTTCCCGTCCGCCGCCATCGAGCAGCTCGCCGACTGCGCCACGAACTTCCGCACGCAGCGGCTGATCATATCAGGCGCCGGCGAATCCCAGACGCATGACGCCACCGCCGCATCCTCCAAGCTCCTCGGGCAGATGACCCGCAAGGATCTCGGCGACACCCATCTCTGGGGCCATAACAGCTGGAACCACTTCATGGGCGACCATGCCATCGTGGCGACCGTCATCCCGCTTTCGGCCGGCAAGACGCTGGTCAGGACCAAGTGGCTGGTCCACAAGGACGCCGTCGAAGGGGTGGATTACGACCGCGACAAGCTGACGGATGTCTGGGTCGCAACGACGGACCAGGACGCCGACCTCGTCGCCCGCTCCCATGCCGGTGCGCTCGATCCCGCTTATCGGCCGGGTCCCTATTCCCGCTTCTCCGAGACGAACCTCGACAAGTTCGCCAGCTGGTACATCGACCGGATGCGCGCTCATGGATACTAGGAACCCGCAAGCGCCGCTCGCAAAAACCGCCCGTCACGACGTCTGGAATCCCGAGGAAGACGATGCGCTCGTCTGCCTCGACGTCCAGCAGGAGACCCATGACGTCAAGACCTTCACCTTCGCCTCCCCTGACGGCAAGCGGTTCGCCTTCAAGGCCGGCCAGTATTTCCTGTTCGACCTGGAGCATAACGGAGAGCCTGAAAGCCGCTGCTACAGCATCTCCTCGTCGCCGCATCGCACGAACGCTTTCTCGGTAACGGTGAAGCGCGTTCCGGGCGGCAAGATCTCCAACTGGCTTCACGACACGCTGGTGCCGGGCGCGTCGGTCAAGGCGAACGGCCCGCTCGGCCATTTCGTCCGGTCCGAGGCGTCGAAGCCAAAACTTCTGCTGCTCTCCGGCGGCTCCGGCATCACGCCGGTCATGTCCATTCTGCGTGAACTCGCCGACAGCTGCGAGCCTGCCGACGTCATCTTCATGCATGCGGCGCGCACCCCGCTCGATCTGATCTTTCGCGACGAACTCGCCTGCATCGCCCGCAGGCTGAAAGGGCTGCGGCTGCATTTTCTGCCGGAAACGGTTGCCGGCGAACCCTCCTGGTCCGGCCTCACCGGCCGCATTTCGGCGGATTATTTCAGACTGGCGGTTCCCGATATCGCCGACCGCACGGTGATGTGCTGCGGCCCCGCTCCGTTCATGGCGGCAGCGCGCGGCATCGCCGCAGAACTCGGCGTTCCCGCCTCCCATTATCTCGAAGAAAGCTTCGACGCTGCCGTCATCGACGAACCTGAAATCCCCGCGATTCAGGAAGCGACCGCCAAGGTCTTTCAGGTCACCTTCTCCAAGCAGGCCCGCAGCATCGAGGTAACAGGCGACCAGAGCGTGCTCTCCTGCGCGAAGAAGGCGGGCGTCAGGATACCATCCTCCTGCGCCAATGGGGTCTGCGGCACCTGCAAGTCGATGCTCACGTCAGGCGCGGTCGACATGAACCACAATGGCGGCATCCGCCAGAGGGAAATCGACGCCGGCTTCTTCCTGCCCTGCTGCTCGAAGCCGCTCAGCGATCTCCTCATCGAACGCTGAGCGACACCGCGTCAATCGTCGATACGGGAACTGCCAGGATGCTGACGCTTCAGTGTGCTCTCAAGGCCGCCGCACGATGCTGCGAGGGCGTTTGCCCGAATGTGCGCTTGAAGGTTCTGGTGAACTGCGAGGCGTTTTCGAAGCCGACGTCGAGCGCAATCTCGATGAGCGGCGCCTTCGACTGGGCGAGGATCGATTTTGCCCGCTCCATGCGAACGCGGTTATAGGCCTTGGCAGGCGACATGCCCGTCTTTTCGATGAATATCCGCTCCAGCTGCCGCCTCGAGAGCCCGACCATTGCGGCAAGCTTCTCGATCGGCATGCTGCCGTCGACGAACTGCTCCATGGTGATCATCGCCGCCTTGACGCGGGCGTCGTCATAATCGTCGTAGAGCGGACGCCGCGGCTGAACATCCGATGGCGTTCGGGCCTTCTCGATCTGAAGCACTTCGAGCGCGTTTCGTTCGGCATCGCGGCTGATGTATTTTCTGACGAGCAATGCCGCCATGTCGGCAGCGCTGCTGCCCCCGGCGCAGGATCCGCGCTGCCGATCGAGATTGAAGAGCCGGTCGGAGCGGACGGCAAGCTCCGGAAAGCGCTCCCGAAACTCCTTGTAATGCAGCCAGCTGACGCAGGATTCGTGTCGTTTCATCAGGCCCGCCGCCGCCAGGATGAACGAACCGGTGCACACGCCGATAAGCGGCACCTTCTTCGCATCCGCTTGCCTCAGGAAGGTGATTGTCTGCTGGTCGACGGGATTTTCGACCGTCAGCAGGCCGCCGACGACCACGATATAATCGAACCTTGACGGGTCGACGAAATCCGAAGTAGGCGCCACCTGGACACCGCAGCTGGAGGTAATCAGATGCCGCGTGCTGCCGATCACCTGCCAGTCGGCGAGCACCCTTCCAGAACGATCCTGTTCGTCGCTGGCAAGTCTGAGCGTGTCGACGAACAATGCAAAGGCCGACAGCGTGAAGGAACGCGACAGAACGAACCCAACTTTGAGTCGCGCTGCCTGCTTTGCGCCATCGTCAACCACCCGATGCTGCTCAGCTCGCATGTTCATCTCCTGCCACGTGGAGCCAGTCGACGGCCGGCATCAAGATTGCGCCGGGCGGAAACTGCAAGTCCAAACTACTCATGACTTCCTTCCCATTCCCCAAGTGAACGGCGCTCTGCCATATTCGGTCAGTCAGCATGGTCAATAGCACGATGGCGATTGCTGCATGATTGAGGTCGCGATATCGACCGTCCTGATCGCGCCGCAGAACATTCCTTCGAGCCTGCCTGAACCCGCAATGCCCGCGACAACGGCCATGCCAGACGCCGTCGTTAGTCTCAGGTTGATCCGCATGATGGTCGGACGCGCAAAGGGAGGACGGATATTGAACAACATCTCTGCGGTCCCGCAGAAAGCCTTCCACAAAGTTTTCATTGTTATTACTCCCCAGCTGTCGTCCCTTCGCCATCGAAGTCTGCAGGCGGTGATCTTCAATTTGCGCGATCGAAATCACCCCTCGCGACCGGCACGCAATTCCTGAAAGCGGATGACGGAGTTGATGCCCAGCCAAGCGATGGGCTCGGGGGGCAGTCTCCTCGGTTCCGGCTGGTTTTTGAATTTGTCGAGCTCCGGGCTGGCGGCTCCTGTCGCGAGATCGGCGGCCATCATCCCGGCAAGCGTGCTCTTGACGGTGCCGAGACCGTTTTCGCAGCAGGCGGAAAATAGCCCTTCTTCAACCTCGCCGAATGCGGGCACATGGTTTCTGCTGAGGCAGAGCGCACCCGCCCAGCTATATTCCATCGGCAGGCGCTCCATCCCCGGGAAACGGGCATCGAACGACCGGCGCTGTTCGGCGGCGATTCCGGCGACGCGCTTTTCCGACACTTTCAGGCTCGGGTCATAGGTAAACCTCGTCCTGACGACGATCCGCGAAAGCCCGTCCTTTGTGATCTTGCGTAGCGTCGCGCCCATCGGGTCGGCCGGCAGCAGCGCCCAGCGATCCACACCGGTGCCTGCGAATTCGTTCTGTGAAAAGGCCGACGTCATCGACGCATAGGTGAAGATATGCATCAGCCTTCCACGGAAATGGCCGAAGCTTTGAATATGACCGTTCACACCGAGAATGACCTTGGGCGCGGAAACGGAGCCGCGGGCGGTCTTCGCCTTCCAGCTCCTGCCTTCACGCGAAAGCTCCAGCACCGGCGAGTGCTCGTGGATGGCAACCTTCGAATGGAGCCCGCGCGCCAGGCCCCTGATATAATCGGCCGGCTGGATCATCACCGCGCCCGGGGTGTAGAGGCCGCCGCGATAATAGTGCGAGCCGGTCATCTCCCGCATCTGGTTCGCATCGAGAACGCGATGCTCCTCGCCGATCTTTTCGAGCGACTTCCTATAATTGTCGTTGAGCCCCATTCCCCGGTCGGAGGCCGCGGCATTTACCTTGCCCGAGGGATCGAAGGTTTCCCGGGGCAGGCCGTATTCGGCCGCCACGTCGGCTGCGAAGGAAATCGCCAGACGGTTCTGCCGGATCTCGTCCTTGGTCGCCGCCTCGTCCGCCACCGAATACTCGCCGGAGGACAGGTTGTGCGGCACGTCGATCATGAAGCCGGAATTCCGCCCGGCCGGCCCCTTGGCAAGCTCACGCGCATCCAGGACGACGATCTTGTCCCCAGGGCGCGATTGCGAGAGACGGCGGGCCGCGGAAAGGCCGGCAAATCCGCCGCCGATGATCAGCCAGTCGGCGGTAATGTCGTGCTCAAGCGCCGCTACGGGAAAGGTGCGTTCGCTGGTCGCCTCCCATCCCGAAACGCCGGTATCGGTCGGCAGGTGCTTGATCACATGGCGGCTCATCGGATCGTCTCGTCGACGGAGCGTTCCGAAATGTCGATCCAGATGGTCTTCAGCTCGCAGTAGTTGTCGTGGGCGAAGACCGACTTGTCGCGGCCGCCGAAGCCGGACTCCTTGTAGCCGCCGAACGGCGTGGTGGCGTCGCCTTCGCCGAAGCAGTTGACGGTGATCAGGCCGGCGCGGATATCGCGGGTCAGCCGGATCGCATTGCGCAGGCTGCCCGTATAGACGGATGCCGTCAGGCCGTAATTGGTGTCGTTGGCCAGAGCAGTCGCCTCGGCGAGCGTGTTGAACGTCGTGACCGACAGGATCGGCCCGAAGATCTCTTCCTGGAACAGGCGGCTGGCCGGCGTCACACCTTCGACCAGCGTCGGCTCGATGAAGATGCCGTTATAGGTTTCACCGCCCTGGGTGACGGAGAGCTTCTCCGACTTGGCATCGTCGAGGAAGGATTTCACCTTCTCGAAGTGCGACTTGCTGACCAGCGCGCCGATGCGGTTTTCGGGATCGAGCGGATCGCCCGTCTTCCATTCGCGCATGTAGGCGCCGATGCGCTTCATCAATTCATCCTTGACCTTGGCATGGACGATGAGACGCGACGTGGCCGAGCAATTCTCGCCCATGTTCCAGAAGGCGCCGTTGACGACCTGCTCGGCGACGAGGTCGAGGTCCTCGGCATCGTCGAGAACGACGGCGGGGTTCTTGCCGCCGCATTCGAGCACCACCTTCTTGAGGTTCGAATCCGCGGCGTAACGCAGGAAGCGGCGGCCGGTCGGCGTCGAGCCGGTGAAGGCCACCATGTCGACATCATTGTGCAGGCCGATCGGTTCGCCGACCTCGCGGCCCGAACCAGTGACGACGTTGAAGACGCCGGCCGGAATGCCGGCCTCAAGGGCGAGTTCGGCGACGCGCAGCGTCGTGAGTGTTGTTTCCTGCGCCGGCTTGACGATGACCGAGCAGCCGGCGGCAAGCGCCGGGCCGATCTTCCAGGCGAGCATCAGCAGCGGGAAATTCCACGGCAGCACGCATCCGACGACGCCGATCGGCTCACGCACGATCATCGTCAGCGCGTTGGCGCCGACAGGCGCCGTGTTGTCGTAGAGCTTGTCGATCAGCTCGGCGTGCCAGCGCAGCGTATGAATGGTATCGGGAACGTCGACGGTCTGGCATTCGCGTATCGGTTTGCCACTGTCGAGGCTTTCCATGACGGCGAGTTCGTGCCGGTTGCGCTCCAGGAGCTTGGCAAGCTTCAGCAGCACTTCCTTGCGCTCACCCGGCGAGCGGAGCCGCCAGCGCCCGTCTTCGAACGCCTCTTTCGCCTTCTCAACGGCGAAATCGACGTCGCTGGAATCGCAGGCGGCGATTTCGGCCAAAGCCTCACCCGTCGCGGGATTGGTGGAGGTGAAGGTCTTGCCGGAATTCGCCGGACGAAATGCGCCATCGATGAATGCATTCGTCGGAAGTTGAAGACCGACGGCGATCGCCTTGTATTCGGCTGCGGTCAAAGGTTCATGCATGGTTGGCTCCCGACGTGATCTGGGCGACCGTGCGCTTCAATGTGGCGACGACGGTCTGAAGGGTTCTTTTTTCTTCGGAGTTCAGTCCGCGCAGCGGCGCCCGCACCGGACCGGCCTTGAGGCCGATGATCTCGCATCCGTGCTTGATCGACTGGACGAACTTGCCGCATTCGAGGAAATCCATCAGCGGCAGCATCGCGCTCATGATCGCCCGGCCCTTGTCGAAATTCTTCTCGAGGACGCAGGCCTCATAAAGGGCGACATGCTCGCGCGGCAGAAAGTTGGAACCGGCACAGACCCAGCTCTTCGCACCCCAAGCGAAGAATTCGAGCGCCTGGTCGTCCCAGCCGCAGGACAGCGCAATGTGCGGAAACTTCCGGGCGAGCCGATGAAGATTGCCCATGTCGCCGGAGCTTTCCTTGATGGCGATCACGTTCTTCGACTTGCCGACGCGGGAGAAATACTCCTCGCCCATCACCACGCCCATGCGGGCGGGATAGTTGTAGAGCATGATCGGCAGGTTGGCGGCGCGATCGACCGTCAGGGCATGGACCGCGTTCTCGCGTTCGGTCGGCAGCGCATAGGGCGGTGACGAGACCAGGATTGCATCCGCGCCGATTTCCTTTGCCGCTTTGGCGTATTCGACCGAATCCTCGGTGCGCGTGGCGCCGGTGCCGATGATGAGCGGCAGCCGTGTGCCGATGACCTCTTTCGCATAGGCCCCGAGCTCGAAACGCTCCTGGCTGCTCTGGGCGTAATATTCGCCCGTCGAGCCGCCGACGATAATGCCGTGGACGCCCGCTTCGATCAGCGACTCGAGCACGGCTGCAAATCCGGCCCGGTCAATCTGACCATTTTGATCGAGCGGCGTTACCACCGGCGTGTAGATCCCCTCAAACTTCACGATGACTTCTCCAATATGTGCGTGGCTGGACCGCCCACGAAGGCGTCCGCCTTGAGGCCTTGCGGTGCGATGAACATCTCCATGTTCTCGCGAGACAACTCCCAGTGTTCAAAAACGAGATCGACGACGGCATCCTCGTCGTGAGCGCCGAGCGCGGAGATAAAGCCGTCATGATGGTCGACGGCCAGTTGAAGCCGCCGCCTCATGTCCTCGTTCCTCGGCCGGAAAAACGTGTGACCGATGCGCGCGTGGTCGATGAGCAGCCGGCCGAGGCTCGGCTGCATGTAGACGTTGCCCGACATCTCGCCGAAGATTTCGTGAAAGCGGTTGTTCTCCAGCACCATCGCCAGAGCGTCCGTCTTCTGGCTGGCGGCGCGAAACCGCTCCTGGGTCTGCTTCAGGTCAGACAGCTGCGCCGGCTTGAAATTCTGCACGGCGAGACGGCCGATCGCCGCATAGATCATCGGCGCAACGAGGAAGAAATTCCGCAGCGTGGAGTGGTTCATCGGGATGACCCGCGCACCCCTGTTCTCGCGGATATCGATATAACCCTCTCCGGCAAGACGGCGGAATATGTCCCGCACCGGCGTCCGCGACAGCCCGTATCTTTCGCTCAAGCTGGCCTCGTCCAGATCGGCGTCCGGGTCCAGCTCCATCGTCAGAATCTGACGTTTCAGATCTTCGTAGAGATTGCTCTTGGGTGTCTTCGCCATCGTCGATCTCCGGCCGATTGTTGCCCTATGCCGCGAAAATGCCACGCCACTCGGACGGAGTCAATAATTGTGTACATAACGTACACAATTATTATTCTGGAAATATACAATGCCGGAAAACCAAACCGAGACCGGTATCGGGATGAGCGGGTTTCGCCGAAGGTGGGCTGCTAATTGCGGAATTACCGCACAGCCGAATGCGCCGCGGCGGCAGCCTTCGCGGAGTTTATCCAGGCGGGTAGCCTGACAGGTGTGGGGATTCTGTGGATCGTCAGGCTTGGACGCCTGGCGCCGGGAAGACGGCGCGCCCATCGCGCGGGATGGCGGGGTCGGGGAGCGCCCGTGGGCGCTCCCCGGATGATCAAGCGGCGAGCGCGCCGCTTTTCTTGGCAGTCCAGGTCGCGATGTAGTCCATCAGGCCGGGCGAGAGGCAATCATAGGGCTCGAGACCCGTTGCCTTCAGCTGCGCCCGGAGGGCTTCCATCTTGGCGGGATCAAAGCCGCTTTCGATGATCGACGACACGAAGGCCGCGAAAGTGGGCTTTGCCCAGCCGCTTTCCTGGAAGCGCTCCGGATGGACGAAGGACAGCCCCTGGAAGGGATGTTCGCGCTCGACCGGCCCGTACATATGCACGCCGCATTCCTTGCAGGCATGCCGCTGGATCAGAGCAGCGGGATCGACGACGGCGAGCTTGTCGCCGTTCTCGAGCACTTCGACGCTCTCGGTCGGAGCGACCGCCACGACCGAGAAGACTGCTCCCTGCGGCTTCCAGCACTTGGTGCAGCCGCAGACATGATTGTGGGCGATATCGCCCTTGATCCTGACCTTGACGGGATTGCTCGTGCATTTGCACACCAGCGTCCCGCCTGTGAAAGCAGCGTCAGTCGCTCGAAAGCCTGAATCCACTGCCGGATGAATGGCTATGCTGCTCATTGCTTTTCTCCCTTCCTCCCTGGCCGTTTGCGTTATGCCCGGCCGAGCCCTGCAATCATTTTTCGAGCTTCTTCGCGTGCCAGCGCAGATGGTCTCCCATGAATGTCGAAATGAAAAAGTAGGAGTGGCCGTAGCCTTCCTGCATGCGGAGCTCGAGGGGGATACCCGCCGCCTCGCAGGCTTGGCGGAGTTCGTTAGGCCGCAGCCCATCCTCCAGGAATGAATCCGCGGTCCCCTGATCGACGAAGAATTCCGAGAACCGGTGCCCGTCTTCGATCAGCGAGCAGGCGTCGTAGGCCCGCCAGCTCTTCTCATCCGGCCCCAGATATTTTCGGAATGCCGGTTTCGACCAGCCGGACACCGAGGGGTGGCTGATCGGCGCGAAGGCCGAGCAGCTCCTAAAGCGGTCCGGGTTCTTGAGCGCGATGGTGATCGCGCCATGTCCGCCCATCGAATGACCGAAGATTCCCTGGCGGTCCATGTCGGCGGGAAATTCCGCGGCAAGGAGGCGCGGCAGTTCGCCGGTGATGTAGCTGTACATGCGATAGTTGGCCGAAAACGGCGGCTCGGTGGCATCGACGTAAAAGCCGGCGCCCTTGCCGAACTGCCAATTGTCGGGCTCGTCAGGAACGTGATCGCCGCGGGGGCTGGTATCCGGGCAGACGACGATCAGCCCGAGCTCGGCGGCAAGCCGCCGATACTCGCCCTTGTCCATGACATTGGCATGCGTGCAGGTCAGGCCGGACAGATACCACAGGACCGGGCGCTTGCCCTCGGCCGCCTGCGGTGGCACGAACACCGCAAAGGTCATGTCGCAGCCGCAGACCTCGGAGCGATCGACGTAGACGCCCTGGATACCGCCGTAAGACTTGTCGGTCGAGATGGTCTTCATGACTAGTACACGACCACGCCGCGGATGCTTTCACCCTTGTGCATCATCTCGAAGCCCTTGTTGATGTCCTCGAGCGGCATGGTGTGGGTGATCATCGGGTCGATCTGGATCTTGCCCTGCATGTACCAGTCGACGATTTTGGGAACATCGGTGCGGCCGCGCGCGCCGCCGAAGGCGGTGCCCATCCAGTTGCGGCCGGTGACCAGCTGGAACGGCCGGGTGGAGATCTCCTGGCCGGCGCCGGCAACGCCGATGATGATCGACTTGCCCCAGCCGCGGTGGGATGCTTCCAGCGCCTGGCGCATCACCTTGGTGTTGCCGGTGCAGTCGAAGGTGTAGTCGGCGCCGCCGATCAGGTCGCCATTGCGCTTGGTCATGTTGACGAGATAGGGCACGATGTCGTCGCCGACCTCCTTCGGATTGACGAAATGCGTCATGCCGAACTTTTCGCCCCAGGCCTTGCGGTCAGGGTTGATGTCGACGCCGATGATCATGTCGGCGCCGGCCAGGCGCAGCCCCTGCAGGACGTTGAGGCCGATGCCGCCGAGGCCGAAGACAATGGCCGTCGAGCCGATCTCGACCTTGGCGGTGTTGATCACCGCGCCGATGCCTGTCGTCACACCGCAGCCGATGTAGCAGATCTTGTCGAAGGGGGCGTCGGGATTGACCTTGGCAAGGGCGATCTCCGGCAGCACGGTGTAATTGGCGAAGGTCGAGCAGCCCATATAATGATGGATCTTGTCCTTGCCGATCGAAAAGCGCGAAGTACCGTCAGGCATCACACCCTGGCCCTGGGTCGAGCGGATGGCGGTGCAGAGATTGGTCTTGCGGGAAAGGCAGGAATAGCACTCGCGGCATTCCGGCGTGTAGAGCGGAATGACGTGGTCGCCCTTCTTGACCGAGGTGACACCGGGGCCGACATCGACGACGATGCCGGCACCCTCATGGCCGAGGATCGCCGGGAACTGGCCTTCCGGATCGGCGCCGGACAGGGTGAAGTCGTCGGTGTGGCAGATGCCGGTCGCCTTAACCTCGACCAGCACCTCGCCGGCCTTCGGGCCGCCGAGCTGTACGGTCATCACTTCGAGCGGTTCCGGCCTGAACGGCTACGGCGGCGCGAACGTCCATTTGATATCTCCCTGTTAATTCAATTTCGATTGTTATGCGGAGGCCGAGAAATCGGAACGATCTGCTTCGGCCTCACCTCAGTGTCATCCCGGCTCGACCTGACACCACACCGCCAGAAGCGGCTGGGCCGTACACCTTATCGCGAAGGATTGCCCGGCATCATTCGCGAAGACCGTTCCGGTCGCGGCAGAAAACCACTGCGAGTCACCAAGGCAGATTTCTCCCGGTGAAAGCAGAATGAAGGCGCGCGGCTGCGTCTGAACATGGTCGGGGAAGCGGGTGTAGCGATCCATATAGATCACTCCGACCCGGAGATCGGCGCGCTCTTCCATGCCGCCAGGGCCGACCAGAACCGCATGGGAGTGCGTATTGCCGAAGTTCAGGCTGGCAAACGGGCCGGTGCGGCCGCGTCTCCACAGCAGTCTGTCGGCCAGGCTCTTGAACTGGCCGGCGATCGCCTCGTATTTCCGTCCGGATTTTGCCAAATAACGGATCGCGTCATCCAGCCCTTCGGGCACGCCTGGAAGAGGGCCTCCCTCCGGGTGCACCTTGCCTGTCTTAAGCAGCCTCTGAAGGACCTTGCCCGCAACGAAACTGGCAACGGCGGGAGCATCTGCCGACAGCATCAGCCCACCGATATCGTTGAGAAATTCCTGCAGCGGCCGGGGACGCCTTTCCCTTCCGATGTCGTGCAGCCTTATATAGGCCGGCTTTTCCTCATCGTTCAGGAGAAGGTCAGCACCAGGTCTGATTGGACGTCCCACCACGCGCGCCACGTTTGTCTCCCCAGTCAGAGCGCCTTTTCCAATTCCGGCAGGGCGTCGAAGAGATCGGCGACGAGGCCGTAGTCGGCGACCTGGAAGATCGGCGCCTCCTCGTCCTTGTTGATGGCGACGATCACCTTCGAATCCTTCATGCCGGCCAGATGCTGGATGGCCCCGGAGATGCCGGCGGCGATATAGAGGTCGGGCGCCACCACCTTGCCGGTCTGACCGACCTGCCAGTCGTTCGGGGCATAACCGGCATCGACGGCCGCACGGCTGGCGCCGACGGCAGCGCCCAGCTTGTCGGCAACCGGCAGGATGACCTCCTTGAACTTCTCGGCCGAGCCGAGCGCCCGGCCGCCGGAGATGATGATCTTCGCCGAGGTCAGTTCCGGACGGTCGGAGGCCGACAGTGCATCGGCGACGAAGCGCGACAGACCCGGATCGGAAGCAGCAGGGATCGCCTCGACCGTTGCAGAGCCGCTTGCCGGTGCCGAAGCAAACGAGGCGGTGCGCACGGTGATGACCTTCTTTGCGTCGCTTGCCTGCACCGTCTGGATGGCATTGCCGGCATAGATCGGCCGCTTGAAGGTGTCGGGGCTGACGACCTCGATGATCTCTGAGACCTGGGCGACATCGAGCAGTGCCGCCACCCGCGGCAGCACGGTCTTGCCGACCGAGGTGGCGGCCGAGACGATCGTGTCGTAGGAGCCGGCGAGCGAGACGATCAGATCGGCCAGCGGCTCGGCGAGATTGTTGGCATGCGCATCGCTTTCGGCCAGCAGCACTTTGGCGACGCCAGAGAGTTTGGCGGCCTGATCGGCCGCCGCCTTGGCGGCCTTGCCGGCGACCAGCACATGGATATCGCCGCCGATCTGGCTTGCCGCCGTCAACGCCTTGGCGGTCTGGTCGGAGAGGTGATTGCCGTCATGGTCGGCCAGAAGAAGAATGGTCATGATTTAGTTGCTCCTGTTCCAACCCGATTACAGCACGCCGGCTTCGTTCTTGAGCTTGTCGACCAGTTCGGCGACCGACTTGACCTTGACGCCGGCCTTGCGGCCACTCGGCTCCTCGGTCTTCAAGACCTTCAGCCGCGGCGTCGTGTCCACGCCGAAATCGGCCGGGCTCTTCTTGTCGAGCGGCTTCTTCTTCGCCTTCATGATGTTCGGCAGCGAGGCATAACGCGGCTCGTTCAGACGAAGATCGGTGGTGACGACCGCCGGCAGCTTGATCTCGATCGTCTGCAGGCCGCCGTCGACCTCGCGGGTCACGGTCGCCTTGCCGTCACCGATCTCGATCTTCGAGGCGAAGGTCGCCTGGGCCGAACCGAGCAATGCCGCCAGCATCTGGCCGGTCTGGTTGGAATCGTCGTCGATTGCCTGCTTGCCCGTGATGATCAGGCCCGGCTGTTCGGCATCGGCGACACCTTTGAGAATCTTGGCCACCGCCAGCGGCTCGACCTGATCGTCGGTCTCGACCAGGATCGCCCGGTCGGCACCCATGGCAAGGGCGGTCCGCAGCGTCTCCTCGGCCTTGGCCGGGCCGATCGACACCACCACCACTTCTTCGGCCTTGCCGGCCTCCTTCAGCCGCAGCGCCTCTTCCACCGAGATCTCGTCGAACGGGTTCATCGACATCTTCACATTGGCAAGCTCGACACCCGAACCATCCGGCTTCACACGGATCTTCACGTTGTAGTCGACAACCCGTTTGACGGGCACGAGAATCTTCATTTGCAATCCCCTTTGTTCTTCCGAATGCTAGTCCCTTTACAGCGCCGGCGCCTTGCCAGACAAGCTAAGGACATCGTGAGATTTTGAACCTATGCCCGGCGCTAGTGCGGCCGTTCGGCAAGCAAAGCCCAGAAGGCGAAAAGCGGCGTATCGACCGACCGCATGGCATGTTTGATCCCTGGGACATTATAGAACGATCCGCCGATGCCAGGCGAAAACCAGCCCCCCTCACCCTGCTTGAACTCCCCCTCGGAAAGCACGAGATAGACCTCCTCCGGCGCATGATCATGATCCGGATAGCGCACGTGCGGCGCCATCAACGTCACCCCGAGCCACAGATCGCTCCGCTCCTCCAATCCACCGGGGCCGATGATCATCGCATTGGCATGCCCATCGGCAAAATTGTCGCTGGCCGAGTGGTCATACTTGGTACGCCGACGCCATTCAAGCATTGGCTCGATGCCTTTGAACGCCTCGATCAATCGCTCCAGCGAAGGATCATAGGAGGTATCAATCGCGAGCGCCACATCAAGGTGAGTGCAGACCGGCAACCGGCTCCCGTCCCCCGCCCGTGCGGCCCCCGGCTGCTCCAGCCTTGCGAGAAACTGCCGGATCGAGCGCCGGGCCTCCGGGGCTGTCGCAAACACCTGGAAAGCCTGAGACGCCGCGTCCAGGAAAAGCTGCAGGCTCTCCTCACGTATACTCATGCCATCCCCTCCCTGAACAGACGATTTTAGCCGGCCAGTCAGTGGCCTCTCCTGCAATCATATATCTTTCGCGATGCGCAGGCCGTCATAGACGGCGGCATGCGTGTTGCGCGCAGCGACAGCGTCGCCGATCCGGAACAGCTGGAATTTGCCCTCGGGATTGCGAACGACCGACTGCGGTTCGCCGGCCAGAAGCTGCTCGTGCGACATCTCGCCCAGGTTGCTCGAATTGGGCTTCAGCTCGAAATAGAGCTCATCGAGCGGAATGGTCCCATGATTGACGATGATCTGGTCGTAGCTGCTCTGCTTGGCAATCCCGCCATAATCGCTGCCAACATGGGCGACAAGCTGATTGCCGCTCTTCTCGACCGCCTCCAGGCGATAGGTGACGGTGAAGGTCACGTCATGCTTTTGAAGCGAGCGCATATAGGGCACGAGGTTCATCGCCATGACCTCGGGCGCGAAGGAGCGGTCGGGCGTCATGATCTCGACCTTGGCGCCTGCCTTGGCGAGAAATTCCGCCGCCTGGAGGGCGGCATGGTCGCCGGCATCGTCGAAAATCAGGACGTTGGTACCAGGCTTCACGTCGCCGGAGATGATGTCCCATGAGGAGATCACCAGCTCGTTGCCCTTCGAAAGAACTTCGGTGTGCGGCAGGCCGCCGGTCGCGATAATGACGACATCGGGGTTTTCGGCTTCGATCGTGTCGGCTTCCGCCCAGGTGTTGAAGTGGAAGGTCACGTCGTATTTCTCGCACTGGCTCATGCGCCAGTCGATGATGCTGATCATCTCCCTGCGGCGTTCGCTCTGGGCAGTGAGGCGGATCTGGCCGCCCGGATTGTTCGCCGCCTCGAAAACCACGACCTTGTGGCCGCGTTCCCCAGCCACCCGCGCCGCCTCAAGACCGGCCGGACCGGCGCCGACGATAACGACCTTCTTCTTCACATCGGCCTTGGCCAGGATATGCGGCATGGTCAGTTCGCGGCCGGTGGCGGCGTTGTGGATGCAGTAGGCGGCGCCGCCCTGGTAGATGCGGTCGAGACAGTAATTGGCGCCGACGCAGGGCCGGATTTCCTCTTCCCGCTTTTCGATGATCTTGCGAACGATGTGCGGGTCGGTCATGTGGGCGCGGGTCATGCCGACCATGTCGACCTTGCCGGACGCGATGGCATGGCGAGCGGTGGCCACATCCGGGATTTTCGCCGCATGAAAGGTTGGGAAATCGGTCGCGGCGCGAATTTCGCCGGCGAAATCGAGATGCGGGGAATTCGCCATGCCCTGGATCGGGATCACATCTGTCAGACCGGCATCGGTATCGATGTGTCCACGGATCACATTCAGGTAATCGATGAGGCCGCTCTCCTTCAATCGCTTGGAGATTTCGAGGCCTTCGGCTTTGCCCGTGCCGCCGGGAAGACATTCGTCGGCCGTATAGCGCAGGCCGAGAATGAAATCGTCGCCCACCCTTTTCCGGATTGCCTTGAACACGTCGAAACAGAAGCGCAGGCGATTGTCGAGCGAACCGCCATAGGGGCCGTCGAGCTCATTGGTGAGCGGAGACACGAACTGGTCTATCAGGTGGCCGTAGGCCTCAAGCTCGACACCGTCCATGCCGCCCGCCTTCATGCGCTCGGCCGCGTCGGCGAAATCCTTGATGATGCGCTCGATATCCCAGTCTTCCAGCTTCTTCGGGAAAGCGCGATGGGAAGCCTCGCGATGATGCGACGGCGCCACAACCGGCAGCCAGTCGCCCTTGTCCCAGCGCGTGCGCCGGCCGAGATGGGTGAGCTGGATCATGATTGCCGCTCCCTCTTCGTGCACGGCATCGGTCATTTCCCTGATCCAGGGAACGATCTCGTCCTTATATGCAAGCAGGTTGTTGAAGACCGGCGGGCTGTCCTTGGAGACGGCCGCCGAACCCGCCGTCATCGTCAGGGCGACGCCGCCCTTTGCCCGCTCCACCGTATAGGCGCGATACTTTTCCTTCGGCATACCATCTTCCGGATAGGCCGGCTCGTGCGAGGTCACGATGATACGGTTGCGCAGCTTCAGATGCTTGAGCTGGTAAGGCTGAAGGAGAGGATCATTCGACATGGGCCGTGGTTCCGGATTAAAAACGACATGGGAACGCTATGCGCAATGTACATATGTGTCAACGCAGAAAACATCGTGGTCGTTATTTTCGACACATATGTACATTTTTCTTGTGCGCCACCTCGTAATTTGATAGGAGATAATTCATGGATCAGGCTTTGAATGACACTGGCTGGCGCGGATCGCAGGAGGGATGGCTGGAAGCAGCCTATCATTCCCTGCTCGAGTCTGGCGTTGACTCGGTAAAAATTCTGCCCTTGGCGAAGAAGCTCAATCTATCGCGGACGAGCTTCTACTGGTTCTTCAAGGATCGGGAGGAACTGTTGAGCGCGTTGGTGGCGCGGTGGCGCGACAAAAACACCGGCAACATCATCAAGCAGTCGGAGGCTTACGCGGAATCGCTGGCCGAGGCGATGCTCAACGTCTTCGATTGCTGGCTCAACACCGATCTCTTCGACGCGAAATTCGAGTTTGCCATCCGCAGCTGGGCGCTGCAGTCGGACGAGCTTTTGGCCGAAGTCCAGCAGGCCGATCAGATCCGGCTGGAGGCGCTGAAGCGCATGTTTATGCGGTTCGGCGTACCAGAAACGACATCAGATGTCAGAGCGCGAACAACATACCTCGTGCAGATCGGGTACATCTCCATGCAGTCGATGGAGGATATCGCCGTCCGCATGAAACGGATTCCGGAGTATATTGCGATCTACACGGGTGAAGTGCCGCAGCAGAGGGAGCTTGATCGCTTCTTCTCTCGGCACGGCTATAGGCCCAGTTAGAGGAAGGCTGGAGATGAGCGTTTCCTTGAGGATCGGCATAATCGGTGGCGGCGGCTGGCTTGGCGGAGCAATCGCCGGCTCGATCATTGACGCCGGCCTGGTCGATTCTCGAAACCTTTGCCTCTCCTATCGCGGCGAGCAGCCGCGCCGTTTCCCGAACTCCTCCTGGACTTCTGACAATCAGGCGCTTGCCGACCGCTCCGACGTGATCATTCTCTCCGTTCGCCCCGATGACTGGCATCGCCTGGCGCTCGATGCCGGCGGCAAGCTCGTCATCTCGGTCATGGCGGGTATCCGACTGGATGCCCTTTCAGAACGCCATAACACCGGTCGCGTCGTCCGCGCGCTGCCGAACGCTGCCGCCGAAGTGGGCAGATCCTATACGCCCTGGATTGGCGCGAGCGGTGTCACGGCAGATGACCGGGCCATTGTCGGCGCGATTTTCGAGGCTTGCGGATCACAGGACGAAGTCGCAAGCGAAAGCGACATCGACTACCTCACGGGCCTTTCAGGATCCGGTCCGGCATTTCCGGCACTGCTCGCTGCCGCCATGATGAGCGACGCCGTTGCCCATGGCCTTTCGCCCGAGATTGCCCGGCGCGCCGTCAATACCGTGCTGGTCGGCGCCGGCCACCTCGCGGAACGTCGCGACGAATCTCCTGACGATATCGTTGCGGCCTTTCTCGACTATCGCGGCACAACGGCGGCAGCCATCGAAGCAATGCGCGCCGCCGGGTTCGACGCCGCGGTGGCAGACGGACTATCGGCAGCTTTCAAGAAATCGGTGAGTATGGGAGACGCTTCCTGACGACCGTTGAGGGCGGGTACTGCGGCACCCCGCCTTGCTAGATCCGCCGCTAAATAGAGGGAACGAGAATGAAGAAACTACTCGCATCGACATGTTTGACGTTCGGCCTGCTCGGCGGCGCGTCTTTTGCCAGCGCTGCCGAATGCGGCAGCGTCACCATCGCCAGCATGAACTGGCAGAGCGCCGAAGTTCTCTCCAACCTGGACAAGTTCATCCTGAACGAAGGTTATGGCTGCAGCGCCGACATCACCGTCGGCGACACCGTCCCGACAATCACCTCCATGGCCGAAAAGGGTCAGCCTGATATTGCTCCGGAAGCCTGGATCGACCTGCTGCCGGATGTCGTCAAGAAGGGTACGGAAGAAGGCCGCATCGTGCAGGTCGGCTCGCCGCTGCCGGACGGCGGCGTACAGGGCTGGTGGATTCCGAAATATCTCGCCGACGCCCATCCCGACATCAAGACGATCGGCGACGTGCTGAAGCATCCGGAACTCTTCCCTGATCCGGAGGATCCGAAGAAGGGCGCCATCGTCAACGGCCCGCAGGGCTGGGGCGGCACAGTCGTCACCTCGCAGCTCTATAAGGCGTTCGGCGCGGAGAAGGCGGGCTTCACCCTCGTCGACACCGGCTCTGCCGCCGGCCTCGACGGTTCGATCGCCAAGGCCTACGAACGCAAGGAAGGCTGGGTCGGTTACTACTGGGCGCCGACCGCGCTGCTCGGCAAGTATCAGATGGTCAAGCTCGAAGCCGGCGTTCCGGAGGATTCAGCCGAATGGAAGCGCTGCATCACCGTCGCCGACTGCCCCGATCCGAAGCCGGCGGCCTGGCCGGTCGATCATGTCGTCACGCTGGTTGCCAAGCCCTTCTCGGAAAAGGTCGGGCCTGAAGTCATGGATTACCTGGCGAAGCGCTCCTGGAGCAACGACACGGTCAACAAACTGATGTCGTGGATGACCGATAACCAGGCGACCGGCGAAGACGGCGCCAAGCACTTCCTTAAAGAAAACAAGGACATCTGGACCAAATGGGTCTCGCCGGAGGCAGCCGCGAAGATCGAAGCTGCTCTCTAAAACAAAATAGCGGTGCGCGAAAAGCGCACCGCTTCTCACGCGCCGACAAAATCAAAAAGACTGCCACGGCTGTTTGACGAAAGGGGAACCGAGATGGAATGGTTTTACAAATTCCCGCACATGAACGATGACGCGCTTCGCAATCTGAAGAAGGCGATCGATGACGGCTTTCGCGGATTTACCCGCAGCTATGGCGACGGCATCGAAAGCCTGTTCGTGCCGCTGCAGCATTTCCTGATCGCCGCCGAGCGTTTCATGACGCAGACGCCGTGGCCGATCATCACCGCGATCATCCTGGCCATCGCCTGGTTTGCCAGCCGCAGCCTGAAGGTCGTCGCCGGCTGTCTGGTGACGCTGCTGCTGATCGGCTATTTCGACATGTGGGACGACACGATGCGGACGGTCTCGATGATCTTCGTCTGCACCGTTCTTTCCATCGCCATCGGCATCCCGATGGGCATCCTGATGGCCCGCTCCGACCGGCTGCAGCGCATCGTCAACCCGATCCTCGACGTCATGCAGACCATGCCGAGCTTCGTCTACCTCATCCCCGTCGTCATGCTGCTCGGCATCGGCAAGGTTCCTGGGCTGATCGCCGTCGTCATCTACGCCATCCCGCCGATGATCCGCCTTACCGATCTCGGCATCCGGCTCGTCGACAAGGACGTGCTCGAGGCCGCCGACGCCTTCGGCACCTCGCGGTCGCAGAAGCTGTTCAAGGTGCAGCTGCCGCTGGCGCTGCCGACCATCATGGCCGGCATCAACCAGACGATCATGATGGCGCTCGCCATGGTGGTCATCGCCTCGATGATCGGCGTCCAGGGCCTCGGCCAGCCGGTGCTGAAAGCGATCGCCAACCAGTACTTCACGCTGGGCATTTTCAACGGCCTTGCCATCGTCGGCATCGCCATCATCTTCGACCGGGTCAGCCAGGCATATGGCAAAAGGCTCCAGAAGCATCGGGAGACCGTCCATGGCTGAGCATCATTTCGGCGGCATCAAGATCCGCCACCTCTACAAGATCTTCGGCCCCAACCCCGCCGCCCATGTCGAGGCGGTGCAGAAAGGCCTGACGAAGAGCGAGCTCAACCAGAAGCACGGACACGTGCTCGGCCTTCGGGATATCAATATCGAGATCCCCTCCGGCTGCATCCAGGTCGTCATGGGCCTTTCGGGATCCGGCAAATCGACGCTGATCCGCCACATCAACCGGCTGATCGACCCGACCTCCGGCGAAGTGCTGGTCGACGGCGTCGACGTCGTGAAGATGAACGAGATCGAATTGCGCACGTTCCGCCGGCAGCAGACGGCAATGGTGTTCCAGAAGTTTGCGCTGCTGCCGCACCGCAACGTCCTCGACAACACCATCTTCGGCCTCGAAGTGCAGGGCATGGAGCGGGCGAAGGCCATCGACATCGCCATGCGCTGGCTGGAGCGGGTCGGCCTCAAAGGCTTCGAGCAGCGCTATCCCAACCAGCTCTCCGGCGGCATGCAGCAGCGTGTCGGCTTGGCGCGGGCACTGGCCAACGATGCGCCGGTGCTTCTGATGGACGAGGCCTATTCGGCGCTCGACCCGTTGATCCGCACCGACATGCAGTCGGTGCTTCTCGACATCCAGAAGGAAATCAAGAAGACCATCGTCTTCATCACCCACGATCTTGACGAGGCGCTGCGCCTCGGCGACCAGATCGCCATCCTGCGCGACGGCGAAGTCATCCAGCAGGGCACCAGCCAGGACATCGTGCTGCGCCCGGCCGACGAATACATCGCCAACTTCGTCAAGGAAGTGAACCGGGGACGGGTCGTCCATGTCGAAGCCGTCATGACGCCGCTGCACGCCGGTGCGGCACCCGTCGGCTTGGCGATCGCGGCCGGAACGACGGTCGAAGAGGCCGTCCGGATGCTGGCCTCGACGTCGGCCGACGATGCAAGGGTGGTGTCGCCATCGGGAGAAACCCTGGGGCTCGTCACCTTCCGCCAGCTCGCCGGCGCGATGGTGAACTCGCAGGAGGTGGCCGCCCGGCGCGACAACACTCTTTCGGTTGCACTCTGAAGCTGCGCGCGGCGACTCTCGGCTCGGTCGGCGACACCGATATTCGGTGCGCCGCCATGCGATGCAACCGGAAAGCCGGCTGTCTCTGAGGGATCCCAACGTCGAAACTTTTTCCGCGTCTGTTTTCGCCGGTCAGCCTAGGCGGACACAGCTTGCGCAACCGGATCGTCTTCGGGGCGCATAAGGCAAACATGGCCAGGGACGGCGTGCCTGGTGACCAGCACGTCGCCTATTAAGCCGAACGCGCCATCGGCGGCGCCGGGATGATCGTGGTCGAGCCGATGCCGGTTCATCGCGCCGCCGCGCACATACGCGGAAACTTTCGTCCCGGCGACGACGGCGCCGTTCCTCATTTCAAATGGCAACGACCGCAAGCAAGCAAAATGGTGCTGCCGCGATCCAGCAGCTCTACCATGTCGGCGCGCATGGAGATTCCGACAATTCGTACCGCGCCAGGCACCCTCTGCCTTTCTTCGAGGGCCGGCGAGTCGTTTTGGAGCTTTGAGGCCTAGCGGCGAAGACGGGAGAGCGTGAAGCGCCAGCCTGTACATTTTGCGCAGGAGCAGTCCAGACTGCGTCGCGAAAAGCCGAACGATCGACAATATCGACGCGCGACAATTGCTCCATGGCTGCGGAACACTAAAGTAATCGAGACCGGGGCCATGATGGTCTACGGTCTGAAGCCAAACCCCTCTATCGATCACCCCAAATGATGGGAGGGGCTCATTCATACGCACTCCATCCCGTGCGTATGCCAACTGCCTGTCAGCCTGCCGAAGGCTATCTCGAGCGGTCCACTTTAGAACCTTCGGCAGGCGACGTTTGCATTGCGCGTCGAAGCTCGCGGTCTGTGCAAGCTGGCTAATCGTTTAATCATCGGAATGTCCCTAAAAGCAACAGCGCCAAGGCTTGCCAAGTGCTGCCGGTTCTGTCAGTTCCTGCCAACCGGCCAGGAAAGTCCGACGGATGGGCATTGTCGATAAAGCCTTCAAAAACTTGCCTTTTCCAGCACCTGCCAGGTTCGGCGTCGACTCGAATTCGCTTGGCCGAACACCTATTAACGTCCGCATCAGGTTGAAGCTTGGCTGCTTCGCCATCATCTGCTGTGCTGAGCCTTCATTTTCGCTAATATGCGCTCAGGTCTCGCACTTCCTTCCATCCATCAGGTCCTGACGAAAGTGCGAAGGAGAAAGGCGATGTTAGCAAACGCGGTGAGAAAGAGGGACGTACATCATCTCGATCTCCATGCGACCGACGCCTCGCGCCGTGTTCGGTCAGAAGAAATGACGGGAACAGCATGACGGAAGACAGCGCAAAGCCATTCTCCTTCCGATTCCATGGTTCGTCCTTCGACAACATGGTGGAAACCCTGGGGGGTGCATTTGGCGCGTTCGATGCCGAGCCCGTCGGCCGCGCCAAGGACTTCCATTGGGGATTGGATTTTTCGGTGGCGAACAGCGCGGTCCTGCTGACCGGCTATCATGAGGCGGAGTTCCAGTTCAACATCGAGCCGACCGTCAGCACGGCCGAATATCTGTCGCTGGTCGTCCCCCGTCGCGGCGGCATGGGGGTGACCTATGGAGCGCGCAAGGCCGAAGCCGGGCAAGGAAAATTGCTTCTCTACAACAATTTCGAACCCGATAGCGTTCTCATGCATGGGCAAGGGAACGTCATCGACGAACTGCTGATCAACTGGCCCGTTATCCTCCAGACAATCGGCCAGACTTTCGAAATGCCGTTCAGTGGATCGCTCGACCTGCTGCCGGAACTGGACCTGTCGACACCGGTCGGCCGGACGATCGGCAATCTCACCGAAACGATCATATCAGGGATGCGCGACGACGGCCCCTTGCTGCAGTCGCCGATCGCCATGGCGCACATGACTCAGGCGCTGTCCGATCTGGTCGTGCGCATGGTGCCGCACCGGCTGTCGCATTTTCTCGAAAAGGGGCCGGCGCTGATCGCTCCGAGGCATGTGCGCAGGGCGATCGAGTTCATGCAGGCCAATATCGATCAACCGATCACCATGCCGAAGGTGGCCGAAGCGGCCGGCGTCTCGAGCAGGGCGCTCGAAACCGGTTTTCGCGCCTTCAAGGGTACATCTCCCGCCGCCTATCTGCTGATGCTTCGTCTGCGCGCGGCGCGGCAGGACCTGCTCGATCCCGAAAGCAAGGAGACGATGAAGGCCATCTGCCTCAAATGGGGCTTCTTCCATTTCGGCCGCTTTTCCGCGGTCTACCGGACGACCTATGGGGAATACCCCTCAGACACGAGGAAGCGCGTCAGCCACCGATAAGCCGGCCTGCATCGCAGTCATCGCAAAATCACTGCACAAGTTTGGCCGACATGCGTCAGGGATTGGCCAATCTGTAGAACACTCTCATCGTTCTCGGATCCCGCTTGACGATCTCAAGCGTGTCATCTCGCTCGGCAAGCGCGTTGAGTTCCCGCAGCACAAGCGCATGCGCGATCCCCAGCTTGCGTGCAAAGGAGCGGCTGTCAGTTGCTATGTTGAGCTCCGCGGCGACGAGCAGACCGGCCTGGATCGAGGTCAGCCCCGCATTCCTGGCTTGCGCCGCAGCGACAAGGACAAGAAATCGGCCGGCGTCGGATGCCTCTTCGCTCACGCGGCATGTCGCCGGCGGAAGGAAACCATGATTGATTTCGAGGTCGGCGTGTCGCTTTCATCGCCGGCGCTGCCAAGCGGCACGAGCACGTTCAACTCGGGATAATAACCGGCGATGCTGCCTCGCGGAATGTCATAGGGGACAAGGCGGAAATTCCGCGCGACGCGCTCGATGCCGTCATCGTGCTCGCCGACTACATCGATGCGGTCGCCGGCCTCGGCATTCATCGCCCTCAGATCTTCAGGATTTATGAAGATGACCTGCCGCTCTCCGTAGACGCCACGGTATCGGTCGTCGAGGCCGTAGACGGTGGTATTGTACTGATCGTGCGAGCGGAACGTCTGGAGGGCGAAGCGTCCCTCGCCTTTTCGCGCGCGCTGATGCACCGTCTGCTCGGGAAGCGCCTGGCAGGAAAATGACGCTTTGCCAGTGGGCGTCTGCCACTGCCGATGGGCGGCGGCATTGCGCAGATGGAAGCCGCGCGGCTTGCGCAGGCGCCTATTGTAGTCCTCGAAGCCGGGAATGGTCGCCTCGATATGATCGCGGATGCGATCGTAATCCTCGGCAAGTTCCGCCCAGTCGACCACGGAAGGGCCGACCGTCGCTTGCGCAATGCCGGCAATGATGGCGACTTCCGAGAGAAGATGCGGTGAGGCCGGACGATTGATGCCGGCGGAACCATGCACCATGCTCATCGAATCCTCGACGCTCACGAGCTGGGAATTGCCGGCCGCGTTGAGGTCCATCTCGGTCCGTCCGAGGCACGGCAGGATAAAGGCCGTCTCGCCGGGCATCAGATGCGAATGGTTCGGCTTGGTCGCGATATGCACCGTCAGTTTCAGCCGCCGAAGCGCTTTCTCGACGAGGGTGCTGTCGGGTGTGGCGCGGGCAAAGTTGCCGCCAAGCCCGATGAAGGCCTCAGCCGAGCCGTCGAGCATCGCCCCGATCGCGGAAAGCACGTTGTGGCCGTGCAGGCGCGGGACCGTGAAACGGAAATGCTTCTCCAGCGCATCGAGGAAATCGTCCGAAGGCTGTTCGTTGATACCGACAGTTCGGTCGCCCTGCACGTTGGAATGGCCGCGCACCGGGCAAAGGCCGGCGCCGGACCGGCCGATATTGCCGCGCAGAAACATGAAGTTGGCAATCTCTCGGATCGTCGCCACCGAATGCAGATGCTGCGTCACGCCCATCGCCCAGGTGCAGATGACCCGTTCGGCAGCGATATAGACATCGGCCGCCCGTTCGATCTCCTCTCGGCTCAACCCCGATTGATCTTCGATGTCGGCCCAGCTCGTCGCCTCCACAGCCGCCCGGTATTCGGCAAAACCTGCGCAATGTTCGACAAGAAAGGCATGATCGAGAACCGGCGGCAGACCGGCGGCGACGGCCGCGTCTTCCGCAGCCAGCACGGCCTTTGCCATTCCGCGCACCGCAGCCATGTCGCCGCCGAGTTGCGGCTGGAGATAATGGCTGGCGATATCCGTCGAACCGCCCCGCAGCATTTCGATCTTGTCCTGCGGATCGGAGAAGCGCTCCAGGCCGCGCTCGCGGATCGGATTGAAGACGACGATGCGCGCGCCGCGAAGCGCTGCCCGGCGCAGGTCGCCGAGCATTCTCGGATGGTTCGTGCCGGGGTTCTGTCCGATCACGAAAATCGCGTCGGCCTCCTCGAAATCCTCCAGCAGAACGGTGCCTTTGCCGACGCCGACCGCCTGGCGCATGGCGATGCCGCTGGCCTCGTGGCACATGTTGGAGCAATCGGGAAAATTATTGGTGCCGTAGATGCGCACGAACAGCTGATAGAGGAAGGCGGCCTCGTTGCTGGCCCGGCCGGACGTATAGAATTCCGCACGATCGGGATTATCGAGGCCCTTGAGGATGCTGCCGATCTCGGTAAAGGCATCCTCCCACGCCACCGGCAGGTAGCGGTTGCTTATTGCATCATAGCGCATGGGATGGGTAAGGCGGCCGTTGAGCTCAAGTTCGTAATCCGACAGCCGGCGAAGCTCGGATACCGTATTTTCCGCGAAGAAAGCCGGCGTTGCCCGCTTCTCCGTCGCTTCCCAGGCGACGGCCTTGACCCCGTTCTCGCAGAACTCGAACGAGGATCCGTGTTCCGGGTCGCCCCAGGCGCAGCCCGGGCAATCGAACCCATCCGGCTGGTTCGCTTTCAGCATCGTTCGCGCCCCAGCGATCGGCATCCCGCTTTGAAGCAACTGCTTCCCGCAGCTCTTCAAAGCGCCCCAGCCGCCGGCTGCCGCCGATTTCTTCCCAATGAATTTTGTGTCCATGCGCCCCTGTATTGCCGAAGCCGGACAAACATCAAGGCCTTACAAGCGATGGTTTGATAGAAAAATCCTATCGAGCGCGCGCAGCTCTCCGGGAGGTAAACAGGATTGCGGTCTAACCGGTTTCCTTGAGCGCATGCCCGTTCTCGCGCGAATGCGCCAGGATGCGGTTGCGGCCTTGCGTCTTGGCCTCGTAGAGTGCGGTATCGGCCTCGGCGAGTAGACGGTTGGGGCTGGCGCGCAACGTTGCTCCTGTCGCGCAGGATATGCCGATACTGGCGGTTACACATCCGAATTCGCTGCCGGAATGAAGGATATTCTCCTTGGCCAGTCGGCGGGCGAATTGCTCGGCGACGATCATTGCCCCCTTGGCGCTGGTGTCGGGAAGGAACACCACAAATTCCTCCCCACCATAGCGCGCGACGATGTCCGCCGGCCGGCTGACGGATTGGCGCAGGCACTTGCTGACGACGCGCAGGCATTGGTCGCCGGCCGGATGCCCATAGGTATCGTTATAGGCCTTGAAGCGGTCGATATCGACCATCAGCAGGCTGAAGGGCGTGTTCTTCCTGGCGCTGCCGGCGGTCTCACGCGCGAAGATTTCATCGAAGGCGCGGCGATTGACGATACCGGTCAGCCCGTCGGTCTCGGCCAGATTCCTCAATTGCTCCGCCGACAGCCTGAGCGCGATTTCCGCCTGCTTCGTCGCCGTGATGTCCGAGACGACAGCCATCGCCGTGCCATCTTCGGCAAGTCTCGTGCGAATGCTGCGCCAGTCGCCGTTGTGTAGCTGAACCTCTTCGTCCTTGTTGCTGTGCAACGTCGCGCTGGTCAGCTTGATCCACTCTTCCGGATCACCCTCGACCACGCCCGGCCGCTCGCCGGTTTCAACGACACGGCGCAGGATGTCGCTGATATGGGCGCCGACCACCCGGGCATCGCCGGACAGCGGAAAGGCGCTGCGGTACTGATCGTTGCAAAAGATAAGAAAACCCTTGCTGTCGTACATGGCGATACCATCGGACATGCCGGCCATTGCATGCGACAAGAGGTTCTTGCTTTCACGCAATTCACGCTCCAAGGCCGTGCGCTCGGTCACATCTCGTGTCACGCCGGCCAGGCCGATCACTCGGCCCTGCCTGTCCCGGAGCGGCACCTTGGAGGCAAGCAGGAATCTGCCTTCAATATATTCGGTGGAATCGATCAGCGGCACGCCGGTGTCTATGACCTGCTGCTCGAGATAATAGAGTTTCTCGGCGAGCGGCCGCGACATCAGATTGAAATCCGACAATCCGATCATCTCCGCCGTCGTCCTGAACCGGAAAAGCCGGGTCATGTTTTCATTGACGGTGATGAAGCGGCTGTTTCGATCCTTCACATAGAGATAGTCGGGCGACTGCGAAAATGCCGTCACCAATATGCTGCGTTCGAGCTCCCAGTGCTGTGTCTTCAGCAGAACGGAACCGCCCAGAACGGTTGCCAGGCAATTCAACGCGGTCAGGGGAAAACCGACGCCGGCGAGCACATGAGCGGTCACGAGAGTGGGAAGCAGAGCCATGGATAGAACCAGTGCAACGCCAAGGGCGAGGCTCAGCAGCGCAACGTCCATAAGCACCGGAGATCTCTTGCGGGTCCAGAAATGGCCGGCCACACCAATGCCGGCAGCCACGGCCATCGTGACGATCCCGTCGAGCATCGCCGTGCCGCCGACGGCAAATCGAAAGGCCATCGCCAGCGATGCGGCAAAAGCCGCCGCTATCGGCCCGCCGAACATGCCGGCCAATGCCAGCGGCGAAAATCGCAGATCGATATAGATGCCCGGATGAAACTCAACGGCCAGCAATATGGATCCGATGGAGGCGCCGCCGGCTATGATTCCGAAGGCGATCCTCTCCTGCATGAACGACCGGCGCTGAAACTGAATCGAAAAGAGCGCCCAGAGCGACATTGCCAGGGATACGAAGGAAAGGTTGCCACCGAATTGCGTCCAGATGCCATTCACTGCGTTGGTTCCACCTTCCCAAACCATGTAACGAACCTGTTATACGACGATACTGGTTTGAGCTTCGTTAAATCGGAGGGTGACCAATACTGCGTAGTGTTCCACTTGTGTGCGAACATCTTGTCGCCGCAAGGGTTCGCCGGCGCGCGCGGCCGCAATGCGCGGCATCGGCGGTCGCCAATCCCGTACCAGACGCATGCCGAGCTACACCGTATCGGTTTGCCCTTGGGCGTGCGATCCCAACGCGAGCGGTTGATACAGACCAGCCGGACTCCGCGCCATGAGCACCGGAAAGGCGATGATATCGACAGCCCGTGTAGGAGCGCCATATTATCTGTCACGTCGCGATAAGTGAGGGCCTGCGGGAGCGTTCGCGGTCGAAATCAAACCCTCAAGCGGGACGATAAAGCTCGTACCGGTGGCAGGCAATTTCAGGGTAGTGGCAGTTGACATGAAGACGCGACACTGGGATCGCAGGGGAGACAGCGGGCTCACTTTTACGGAACTCGGGTTTGGCACGGCGCCGCTCGGCAATCTCTATCGAGCAATCACCGATGATGCGGCGGCAGCCGTATTGGATGCAGCCTGGCGATACGGCATCCGCTACTTCGACACCGCACCGCTCTACGGGCTTGGCCTCGCGGAAAGGCGGGTCGGCCATTTCCTTGCGACGAAAAAGCGCGAAGACTTCGTGGTGTCGACAAAAGTTGGACGGATCTTGAAGGTCTGCCGACCCGAACAGCGGACCGGCATCGGCAAATTCTTCGATACTCCCAGTCGTCGGGAAGTTTTCGACTACAGCTACGATGGCGTCATGCGATCGTTCGAAGCATCTTTCGAGCGCACCGGTCTCGACAGCTTCGATATTCTGTTCGTACACGACCTGGATGTCTTCAATCACGGCACGCAAGCAGCCTGCGACCACTATGTCGGGCAATTCATGGGCGGTGGATACCAGGCAATGATCTCGCTACGCGACCAGGGAGTCGTGAAGGCGATCGGTGGCGGAATAAACGAGTGGGAGATGTGTCAGGCGCTGGCCGAACGGGGGGATTTCGATCTGTTCCTGCTTGCCGGACGCTATACTCTGCTTGAGCAGGAGGCATTGGAATCCTTTCTCCCCATGTGCGAAGCCCGCGATATCGGCATAGTGCTCGGCGGCCCGTATAATTCCGGCATCCTGGCGACGGGGCCGATTGCCGGCGCACGATATAATTACTCCGACGCCCCTTCCGAAATCGTCGACAAGGTCCGGCGAATAGAGCAAGTCTGCCGCAAACACGAAGTCGCCCTGGCAGATGCGGCGCTCAACTTTCCGCTCTTCCATCCAGCTGTCGTTTCCGTCATCCCCGGTGGCCAGTCGGTCGATCAAGTGGCGTCAAACGCCCGCGGGCGCAGCACACCTATCCCTTGCGCGCTGTGGGAGGACCTGAAGATGCTTGGCTTGATGCGCGCGGACGCGCCCGTCTGCGAGGGATCGAACGGAACGGGCTGACCTACCTGTTCCTGGCGCTGGTCGGACCGCAAATCTTTCAAGTGGAGGTCCGCCTGCCGGCAAGCTCGTGTTTTGCGGCATGTCACCGACCATGTTCGCCCCGATGGCCGCGCAGGCCTTTTCAGCGGCGGAACCCGTTCAGCGCCTCGGCGAGCCTCAGCCAAAGATCGTGTGGCGGCGACGGAACCGGTCGCGAACCATCGTCCGAGCACCGGATTTCGCCACCAGTCTCATCCGGCACCACCGTGGCCAGCATTCGCCGGAATTTTGAAGCCTTGTTCGTAAAACGCTCCGCCCCCTGTTCGCCGAGCACGGTGCGGACTGTCGCCATGGCAAGATTGAAGTTCTTCTGCAGCGGTCCAAATGCGCCGCGGTGCTTGTCCCGCATGCCGCGATGGAGATCGCCTTGGGCGAGAGCGGCCATCGCATCGTTGAAATCATCGAGGTTACTGCCGATCGACGACATCAGTTCATTGAGCATCGTCGCCGAACGCCTAAAATTCGGGTCCGTATAGTCGGCATTCATTCGCCGCGTCAGATCGCCATTCATGGCACCATCGGCGAATGCCGCGATGTCAGCGCAGAATCGGGCCTTCTGATCCTCGAGGTCCACCGCGCTTTCGGGATCGCGAGGATCCCGGCCTTGATGCGTCGTGTTCGGTCCGGAGCCGTTCATGTCTCGACCACGCACCAGCCTTAGCGCAACACGCCGCCGTCGTCGGACTCGTGACGGATCAAGAGAGCAGCACAGCCATGCACCATATTCTATTCCCCACTGACCAATTGCGCCGCTGCCGCTCATGAGTGCGCCGGCGCCAGCTTTGCCAAAAGCAGGACCATCCAAGGCAGCGACGCTTTAAAAAAGTCCTTCCTTGCCCCTACTGCCGGATAATTGCCGCGCAGAACGGACAGCATCAGCGCTTTTTGACCCTGATCCGGCAGCCTGCAGCCATGGCGTCGGATCATCGCCGCCGGTTCGATGCGCAGCCTGGCGCACCATCCCGGTCAGCTCCTCCTAATCGACCCGCTTCAGGTCTTTGGGAACGCCATATCCCGATCCGTCGTACCGCAGCCGGTACTTGCGGGTCGTCGTCTCATCTTCGCTCTTGCAACCATTATCCGTTCCGACCGTGTTGACGGATGTCCTCGTTTTCTCTGTGACAACGATGTCGGCAATCGTGTCTTTCGCTGATGGAACCATCGAAAGCGTGCGGGTGGTTTCGCTAAACTCACCGGCGCAGACGGTATCCCATTCTCCCTGACTTTCGCCGACGACAATATTGTCGAGAACCGGCTTTAGCCGATCACCTTCGATCGAAAAAAGCCATAAGGTCGTTTCACCAAATGGATTGGCGCGCGAGCTGCCATCCCGCGAAACACGCAGGCCGAAAGCCGTTCTCTTCGGCGCGAGCTGATAACGTGCGGTATCGAAGGCGACGCTTCGTACACGAAAGGCGTCGTCGGACATAAGGCCGTCAAGACGCAGCCGCTGCCTTACTTGCAGGTTGGTGCTGTCGACGACGAGCAGTTCGATATCGCCTTCGTTTTCCGAATCCGACTGCTCCGTCATCAACGGAACCGCAATCAGCGTCAGCTGGGGTTGAGCCGGCCAAACCCGGCAGATCACCGCATGCGGATCGCCATCAACACCGTCGCCCTTGGCTAACGTGAGGGTTGCCCCCTCGAACAGAAGAGTACCATCATCGGCATTTGTCGCGCTCGGATAGGCCCGCCGAATGATGTCTGCCGTACGGCCGGCGCATTCATTCTGCCCCGCCAATCCCGCCGGAGCGCCGAGCCCGATCAGGACGATCGGTGCGAAGAACAAGGTTCGGACGTTCGAAAACCGCTTCACATCAATTCTCGACCAGACGGTCATGTCCGATCGTACGAACAGCTTCGAGATGCCCAAAAGCACCCCGTCCACTCTCCTTCGGATCGACATAGCGTTCAAATGTAAAGGGTCCCATCTGCGTCAGAACGCCCAGATATTCGATGAAGCCGCCGATTGAAAAATCCTTAGCGGCGCCGGCGCCGCCGAGGCGGAAATGCGGGACCATAGTATAGACCTGACTGGCATCAATCGGCCCGAGCCGCCGGCGTACGGCATCGAAAACTGGCTTGCCGGTCGTAGAATCCACCCAGCCGTTAATATCGAAAACACTGGCGTCCACGGCGGAAGCTACCGCCATATCGTCA
Source organism: Rhizobium sophoriradicis (assembly GCF_003939025.1). Lineage (GTDB taxonomy): Bacteria > Pseudomonadota > Alphaproteobacteria > Rhizobiales > Rhizobiaceae > Rhizobium > Rhizobium sophoriradicis. The sequence goes on along the minus strand of NZ_RQIH01000008.1, from coordinate 129,765 downwards.
TCGAAGGGAGGCATACCCTCGATGACTTTGGTGGTAATGTCCGTGGTGGTGACCGTGCCGGAATTCACATTGAGCGTGATCACCTTAAATGTGGGATGCCAGATGCTGACTTCACCGAATGCATCACGCAAGAAAGGCACCATTCTTCCGGCGTCGAATTCCGGATCGCCGGCAGACAGCGTATGCAAAACAGGCATGATCGGTTCCGGATCGCAGATCCAGTAGAGACCATCACGCCACTGCCCGCGACCATGTTCAATCCAGAAATCAACCATGGCGTCAGGCAACTTCCCGCGGTAGCGCTCAGCCTGCAAAGCGGAAACCGCTATACCGTCTTTGATTGGTCCGAATTCATCCATTATTTCCTGCAGGGGGCGCCGAGGTGTAGCGGCCATATTGGCTCCAAATTCTTGTCGTGAGGCCACCAGTTGCTCATCAGCCACTCGATTCGGTCAAGGCGATCCTTTGTCGCTCCCACCCTTGAACGGCCGTGCCGAAAGGTCTTTCGGGATATCGTATTGATGCCAACCCGCATCGTCCAAGATGTAATAGCGAAGCCCGTAATCGAAAACATAGAGCTTGTCGTTCTGGACGAAAATCGCACTCGGCTGCAGGACAAAGGGGGCGGAGCGCATCTTCACCTTGGGCACAAACGGCTTTGCCAAATGCCCATCGAACCGGAAGAGTTCAGTGCCCGTCGCAAGAACGAGATCGTTGCGCAAGCGAACGGCGTCCTTGAAATTCTTCTCGCGATCGGCAATCGATGAGATATCGGCAAAACCGGTATTTGGATTACCCTTCATCACAAGACCGTCGGAGCCGATGACGTAGTTCGCCTCGACACCATCACTCTCGACATCGGCTACATAGCCATAAGCGGGAAGAGACCGAGCGATGCGATCCGGTAATACCTGCTGCTTCCAGGCGCCGGGCCGGCCTGTGGAAAGTGTTTTCAGACGCGGATAGCGATCCATTTCGGCATAAAGCTTTTTCTGATTCTCAAATTCCTCGTCCTCAGACATTCCGTCTCGATAAAGCGGATGGCCAGGATAGAGATTGAAATGCCGCGTGTTCGCCGCCTGCGTCGCCACGATGAAAATATCACCGCTATGATTGGTCCCAAGGATCGTCCAATCGGGCACGTTGTAGGGATACGCTGTTGGCGGAGACGGAGAAACATCTTGCCAGGATTTTGCTTTACAAAGCTTCAGAAAGCCTTTGCCACCCGCAACCAGCCATTGATCTTCCACCGGCAGAATGGAACTGAACAGGATCTCGGGCGCATCATCGGATTCGGCCTGGGTTCCCGGAATGATCGAGTGCTCTGCGCCTTTGGGACTGATCAAATAGATGTCGCCGTTTAGGCTGAGCGCCACATAAGATGGCTCGCCCGCGTCATCGGCCCGCGGCACCACTCTGATATCCCTTAATTCGCGTCGTACATCCAGGCGCGAAAATGTCTGCGCTTTGGCATCCCGAGTGAGAATGATAGTATAGGGATCGTCCCAGCGCGGACCGCCGAGCAAAAGCGCAAAGTACCGATCATCCGCCATAGCCGCGGCGTAAAGCGTCGGCTCCCATGCTCCATAGAGCTCTTCGAAATCTTCATCGTCATTAATGGCGTCGGTCATCGAGTCTTGGCCGCCCGTAGTCCTTTGAAATCGCGCTCCAGCAACTCAGGCGGAATTTCGATTTCTGTCCAGCGTTCACCATCGAAGGTATGAACGCCATGTTTCGTGTCGAAGTAATACAGCACATCGTCAACAGCCTGGACTTTGAGCGGGTTGGGAATGTTGCGATTGATGCTCGGATCAAGGACGGGTTTCAAGGGAGACAGCAGATGTCCATCGAACCAGTGCAAAGCGTAATCAGACGCGATCACCATCCGATCCTTGAATTTCGTAATCGAGCGCAAATTCTCATCATTTCCCTTGAAGGAAATATCCTGAAAACCATGCTCGGCATTGCCGAACAAAATGACGCCATTACCGCCGACAGCCCAGATCTTGTCTTTTGATTCAACGAAGATGTCAGAAAGGGTTTCTGGCTCCGGATAGTGTTTTCCTGAGCGCGGCTTGGCCACAATCCGCCATTCTTGCCCGTTCCAATGGTAGAGGCGGCCCTCCAAAACACGCGTCTGGCCTTCGGCGGCATGGTGAATGGCTAGTGCCTCATCGGTTTTTCCTAGCTCAAATAGCTCCGCGGCGCACTCTTCTTCCTCCTCGGTCAATTGGCGCTTTGTGCTCGTTGGAGAATATTTAACGTTCATGTAGAGGCTGGTTTCTGATATGCCGTTCAGATCACCGAAGACGAGGTAATCATAGGTTTCTGGCGCCTGCGGCAGCCTTTCCTTTCGAAACCAGTCGATGTCGATATCCGTCAGGCGGTAAAGCTGCGAGTGATAACCCGTTACGAACAAGGCGTCGCCAATCAGCGCTATTGAGTTGACGTATGCGAGGTCGGTCGCATCGTCGGAATAGACGCTGGCTCCTTGGATTTTCCGGTGTGTGGAATTCTGTCCCATCGCCAGTGTATAAACATCGCCTTCGTCACTGAGGGCGTAGATGATCGGTCGTCCATCCTCTCCGATTTTGCCGGTAAGACCATCGATCTTGCGCGGGACGTCGGAGCGGGACCATGGCTGTTCCAATCCGCCTTCATGAACCAGCACATAGGAATACATATCCTCATAATCTTTGCCGCTGAACACGACACAAAACGTGTCTTTCCCGAGAGCAATGGCTCCATCAATGTGGTGTCGATCGAATGCCTTCATGTTCCGTCACTTCAAGCGGTGCCGACCGACCTTCAGGACATCACGCGTTGCCCGCAAGGCAGGGCGTGTCCGCTATTTACAGATATGGCTGCAAGCATACGATAGACGAGCCCTATTGTCTGGCAGGTAAGCCTCTGAACTCGCGTTGCAGAAGTGACGGCGGAATCTCGTACCAATTCCATGACAGCCCGTCCCACCTGCACACGCCATGCTTCCTGTCAAAATAAATCAGCGTGTTATCGGAAGATTGAATTTTCAGCGGGGCGGGAACATTTCGGTTTATAGCTGCAGAACTTAGTTTGGGCTTCACAATGCTAAGCTTATGGCCGTCAAATCGGCGAAGACCGTCGTCTGTGGCCACAAACAACTCGGAACGATACCACGCGGCGCTGAACAAAGTTTCTTTATCCCCGTGGAAGCCGACCTTCTCAAATCCTCCTTCGATGGTTCCCTGCATAATCAGACCTCCCACGCCCAAAAGCCAAATGCGCTGCTCCGGGTCGCGGTATAGTGCTCTAATCATGCAATCTTCAGGGAGGGTTAATCGAGAGAAGCTGCCGTCGAGATAATGATAGACGCGTTGGATGCGTGGCCTTGAAACGCGCTCGGATCGTTGCTCCTTCATCATCTTTAGAAACTGCTCCGGGCTGACGTTTTCCCAAGTTTTGGGATCGAACTGCGCAGCGTTCGGTGCTGAATAAGGTCGTTGAAAACTTTCGATCAGGAGCGAACCTTCCAAGGAAATCGCATTCCCGAAATGTTCAGCCTCATAACCATCCTGCCGGGACTTATCCGCAGAAAGCCGTTGCCATGTTCCAAGGCCCTCTCGGCGGTAGAGTTGGCGACTATCCCCGACGACATATTGATTATCTCCGTCGATCACCAAGGTGTTGACTGCCCCGAAACCCTCCGCATCGTCACTGAGAACTCCGGCTCCGAGAATCTTCGATCGCTCCACCTGTTCGTTTTTCAGGACATACACGTCGCCCTCGTTGCTGAGCGCTACAGGTATTGGACCACCCGAAGCTGCGTCTTCCATATAACTGATATCGACGATTTCGCGCTCAACATCCGTTCTGCTCCAAGGTTGGGAAAACCTCCCATCGTAGGAAATGATCGCAGTAAACGGATCGTCATATTCCAGCTCGCCAACACATATTGTGAAGCGGTCTGCGTCAAATGCCGCGGCGGCTTGAATCGTCGCCTTCCAGTCACTGCCAATCATTAATAATGTCCCCTTCTAAGAACAGTTTCGGCATCGCCGGACGGGAGCGGTCGTTCTTTCGTTCGCCCAGGAGCTGCGAATCCTGTTTTCGATGCGACCTGGCCTGTAGCCATGGCGGCGGCTAATGCTTTACATTCTTCCGGCAAATCCGGGATATCTTCAATAACTTTGAGACTTTCGGCGAGTATTGCACCCATCGGCGCGGTGCCCGGTACGGGGCTTGCGAGATCCGAAAACCGTTGCCGGAGCACGCCATGCAATCCTTCGCTATCGCTCCCATGCTGTCGGGTTAGCAAACAAATTGACATCCCCTGGTTAAGCGTGGGCGCGTTCGGGATACGATTCTCTGTAGAATTATATTCCGATTTAACAGGTCGTCGCCCTAGCCTGTAAGCCATGTCAGGAACGATATGGTGAGCATTGCCCCGACATATGGGCTCGATCTCCTCATAGGGGCCGACGATGCACCGACGTTGGGAGCCTTCCTCATCAACGCGCGCGCCCTCCGTCTGAGGAAGTGGTTGCGGTTTCTGTTTTTCCTCGATCTCCTGTTGCCTCCGGCGTCGCGCATTCTCTGCTCGCTCCGATCGGAACCACTCCTGAATGTCATCAACGTCGACGCCTTGCTCCTCGAGTTCGCGTGCTTTCCGGAAAAGTACGCTTTCGAAATCATCTTGAGGCATTTCGTCGTACCACGGCATTGCCGTTGAGGTTGGCCACATACCCTCGATAAATGCTCCGATGCCAGTCATCGCCCGACCAAATCGGCCGAGCCTTCCGACCCATTTGCCAACTTTGATGGACGGTCGGGGCGGAGGCTTATTCCACTGCGGGACATTCGGCCGGATGACTTGTCCCGGCGGTCGAGGCACCGGGGCTGGTCGGGCCGGCACAGGAACCGTTTGAGGCACCGTTGCCGGGACCGCCTGAGCATATTGCGCACCCATGATAATCGGCTCGGGTGAGGCATCGCTGATGACCCTGCCTTCGTCACTGCCGTTCCAGCGGAGAGACCCCGGAACAGGATCGTCGTCTTCCGGCGCTGCGAATGTCTCGGTACCACGGATGAAGATCGCTTCGCCCTGCGTGTTCCGATTGTTCATCCAGAAGCGGTCGAGATGGCGGATGACATGGGAGCCCTCAGCGCGTACCTGCTCGGCATGACCGATCGGCTCGCAAATATTTTCAACGGTGCCGGATTTGAAACCCTTTTTCGTTCCCGGTGCATCGCCATGGACGTGGGTCGTGCAGGAGCGCATGACCATCGCCTTCTTGCCGGTAAAGCGGACGGTTGGCGTGTAGTCTTTGTCGTGCCCGCAATAGTCGACGATCGGGTACGGGACGGGGACGGCAGACGAGCCTACCGGAGTCAGGCAGACATCCGGCGATAGCGAGACGACCCGCGCCTCGTCCAAGTCGCGCAATCCCTCTCGCGGTTGTTTCGTCGTCCATGGTCTTGGATAATCGGGCTCGCCGACATAGTTGTCGCGTGGGATGCTCATGCTGCTACCCCGCCCATTGGAGCCTCGACGTTGAGCCGTACCCGCGTCAGCGTCAGCTCGGTTCCTAGAGCCTCCGCAAGCGCAAAGCGGGCTCGCCAAGTCAGCATCACTCGCTCGTCGTCTCGCCAGTCGAAATGTACGCCGTCCAGCGACAGCAGGTGCCATTCGTCCCGATCATGGCCAACACACCGTACCCCCAGCGTTATTCCCGGCAACCGCCCCGCGGCGCGCGCAAAGCGCGGGTGCAGATCATCCAACTGATAATCCTCGTCACCGGCCAGATGTGGAACGGCAACAAGATCTGGATGGGCGCATTGCCAGAAGCGCTCATCGAAATCCCTGGGCAGAAGCGGATGGCGCTCGTTGAGCCAAACATCGTCATAAGTGCCGGCATGTTGCTGGCGGGACCGCCACCAGGGCGACACGAGGCCCAATCCCTGCGGCTCGGCAGGCTCGCGCCAATTCAGCGTCTCACCGGGTGAGGTAATTTGTGGTGCGGCGACAGGCGGGTGATCCGAGGGCATGTCGAGATTGACGATGCCGCAGCCGAGTGGATTGCGCGCTTCGACATCGGCGGGTGTTTCCGTTTCCGGGTTGCCCGTACCAGGTATTTGGCCGCCATAGGCCTTGCTCCAGCATATCGGCACCTGGGATGCCGGCTCGGCTTGCGTGAGTTGCCAATCCGTCAGGACGCGTTTGGGTTCTCTGGCAGAAAAGCCCGCCCATTTTTCATTGATCACAGGGCGCCAGAAACGTGCGCCGTGGACTTCGAGCCTCTTGGAAAGCTCTCCGACGCGCAGGCCAACTTGCCAAGACGGGGCTGGCGTGCCGCCCGGCGCATAAGCATTGCCAAGGAATGTGATGTCGGTTCCAGCCTTCTCCGGCGTCAGGTCGGTCTGGCGCAGCAGGGGGCCGGCATGGGGATCGCTCTCATAGGCGTCCTCCCATTGGAAATCTTCCTGTTTCGCGGCGATGGCGAGCGGATCGCCCTGGCGGTGAACGAAGGTTCCGCGAACCGACACGACGCAATCCAAATCCCCATTCGCGTCGAATTGCCGGAAAGCCATAGCCGGAAAGGGAAGCCGATTGATCAGTTCCAAGCGAACTTCCTCCTCAGTTCAGGTCGATCGGCTTGCCGCGCATCTGGAAGTGTTCGGTCGCAACGAAGTTGAAGGTTTTGCCGAGGATGATCACTTCGCCGTTGGCTTTCATGATGAATTTGGAATCGCCGCATTCGATGACAAATTCCTCGCCGACCGCGATCTTCTTGAACTTGCCGACGCTCTCCAGCGAGGTCTGACCGACATTGGTGACCTTGCTCATTCCGATCTGCTCGGCCCGCGCTATGCCGATCGTGTCGGATTTGAAGGCGCCGACGATGGTGTTCATGATGCCGGGCATTGGGAAAAGGCCCGAAGCCGCATCGCCCACTCCTGTGCCGGAACCGGCAAGCGCTGTGCCCGCATCCGCTCTTGGCGACGGCCCTGCCACCACGCCCTCGCGGCTGCCCAGTCCGCCGGCGCCGAGAAAGCCGAGCGCAGAAGAAGCAACCGTGCCGGCGAAGGCCGCAAGCCCGGCCCCGCCGCCGCCTGCAATTTGCCCGGCCTGCGCCAGGAGCCCGGCGGTATGTCCCGAGAGACCGCTGACCGCACCCATCAGCGCCATCGCCATCGGCCCGGTGCCGCCGACGACGGTGTTCACGGAACCGCCGATTTCATGCTTCTGATTACCACTGACTTCCACCGCGCGATTACCACCAATCGCCGAGACCTCGTGCCGGTCGACGCGCTTGGTGCGGTCGTTCAGCACGCGGGTCGTCTGGTCCTTCTGCGCATGGAAGAACATGTTCTCCTGGCCGGCCTCGTCTTCGAAGGTCATTTCGTTGAAGCCGGTGCCCTTATGGGTGTTCGAGCGCATGACCATGCGCGTCTTGTTGGCTGGCAGATCGTAAGGGACGGTGTTGCTGGGATTGGGCACCACACCGGTCACCAGCGGCCGGTCGGGGTCGCCGTCGACGAAGGCGACCATCACTTCCATGCCGATGCGCGGGATAACCTGGGCGCCCCAGGTGCCGCCGCCCCAGACCTGGCTGACGCGCACCCAGCAGGTGTCGGAACCGTCCTTCTTGGCCTTGCGGTCCCAGGGGAACCACAGCTTGATGCGGCCGTATTGGTCGGGATGGATCTCCTCGCCGGCGGGGCCGGCGACGATCGCCACCTGCGTGCCCTCGATGCGCGGCCGCTTCGTTTCGCGATGCGGCGTCATCGGCACCCGCGACGGTACGGCCTCGAAGGTGTTGGTATATTCCGGCTCATTGCTGTTGGTCTCATAGGAGCGGTCGACGACGGTATGGGTCGCCTTCACCACCACATGCTCCTCATAGACATGGTCGGGGTGGGCGACCTCATAGGGGGTGAAGCGGCGTCCCGCCTCCAGGATGCGGGATGTCGAGCCGCCAAAGACCCGGTCGTGATCGGCTTCGGAGGCCTGCATCCTCAGTTTTTCCGCCCGCTCCGCCTCGGCGACGGAGGAAATGCGCGCCGGATATTCGTAAAGCTCGCGCCTGGTTGCTTCCGGCATCTGCACCAGCGATGGCGTCATCGTGCCCGGCACCATGCGCGGGGTTTCGAAGTTCCAGTCGGCGCCGGCGCGCTGGCCCGGCACGTAGGAATAACGCCGGCTCCATTCGGTGATATGGTTACGGTCGGCCGAGCCCTGCGCCAGGCGGACCTGGCCCTCGCCCTGCGCCGATGGCGACGGGCCGAGCCAGGATCGGGCGCTGTCGGCCACATGCAGCTTGTGTTTGCCGTCCTCGTGGGAGAACCAGTAGAACAGGCCGTCCTCTTCGAAACGGCGGGTGAGGAAGGCAAGATCGGTTTCGTTCCACTGCACCGAATAATGCTGCGGCGGTGGTGGCGTGATCACGCCCGACGTGTCCGGCGCCGGAATGCCGTGCTCGGAAAACAGCGTCTCGACGATGTCGATCGAGGTCTTGTCCATCCAGATGCGGCAGTCGGAGCGGCGCGACAGCAGCCACATCTGCGGCCGCAGCACCATGGAGTAGGAGCGCAGCCCGCGGGTGATCGGCGGCCCCTCGTTGAGTTCGGTCACCAGGCCGTTGAACGGCCGGCGCACGGCGCCTTCGCCATCGCCCTGTTGCACTTCCACGGAGACATCCATCAGCCGGCCGATCAGCTCCTCCGGCTTGACCGACGGCTTCTTGGCGCGCGCGGAAACCTTGATTTCGAAGAGCGACGAAATACCTTCATCGATCGTCACGCGCTCCGGCAGAAGTTGGTCCTCGCCGAGCGGCGAGACGATCTTCAGGATACGGTTCGCCTGGATGAAGTCGGCGGCAGAGGGCTGATCGTTCATGAGTTGACCTCAAACCTTAAGACGTGCGGCTCGACAGGAGCGGCCAGAACCAGATCGACTGGGATTGGTAGTAGCAGGAAGAGGCGCACTGAGCCGCGTCGGCGGCCCCGATGACCAGATCGATATGCCCGCCACCGCGATAACCCGGTATGCAGTTGAAGGCGACGACGCCCTTGCGGGCTCCAATGCCGGATTGCGCCGTCGCGGAGGTGTAGGATTCGTAAGTGCCGAGATAGCGTGAGGTCGCCAAAAGATCGGCGAGCCGGCGCATGGAGACCTCCAGGCCCTTGTTGGCGTGTGGGCCCTTGAGGATATTGTGAGATTTCGGGGAGATCTTGATGCCGGACCTCACGAAGGCGAGGCTGACGCGCACGGCGCAGGTATTCGCGTAGAGTGGATTGTTTAGAAGCGCGTCCCAACCAAGCTCGCGAAAAAGATCCTGCTGACTGACATAGTTAGGCCGATATGTGGTGCTGCTCGGATAATTGGCGTAAAGCTCATCGAAAGCTACGTTGATCATGTCGGCTCCAAAATCATTTTTCTTTGCAGGGAAAGGATTTGCTGAGCGCAGCGGAGACAGAGATCGCAGCATTCTGCTGCAGAGCCTCCGGTGCCAATGTTTGCAGATGGCCGAAGACGCGGTCCGTCAGCTCGTGAATGAGGACACCGCCTTCAATGCACCAGGTCTTTCCATCTGTCGCATCGGCAACGCCGGCCACGTAGGCCGCGCCACGCTCGTACGAGATTTGCCGGCGAAGTTCCGGATTCGTGATATCCGGCGCGGCATCGCCCTTGAGCGCTTCCAGGAGCTGCTGGTTGCTCATGCGCCAGATATCGGACTGCTGCGCTTGGACGGGCACGGCGCCGACAAGCAGCAGGATGGCCATGACAGGCCCCATCCAGCTATCGTGCTTCCCCGCATTGCGCAAATTAGGGCCATTGCCGAGCGAAGACTTCATCCACCAGCTCACAAAATCAAAGAGTTCAGATTGCCGACGACATATCGTTCATCGATAGAGACCTTCTCAGCCTACGGCCGCAGCAGATGCTTCCGAGAAGCGTTTCAGAAAGCCGTCGACAAGGGTGCGCCGGTCGAAATAGTGAAGAAGTTCCAACCGATTGTTGTTGCCGTTGAAATAGGCCGCGGCCATCGGCCGTTCCCCGGTCTTCTGGATGAAAGTCACCGCCGGATTGCCGTAGAGCAGACGCGTCGGCGCCGGATCCTCGCCGTAGATGCGAAGGAAATTCAACGTGACGGAGGTCTTGTAGTGCTCCAGCGCCTTGGCTGTGAAGATATTCTTCTTGCCGAGATAGCGGTGCATCACCGTCGTGCGGCCGTTTGGGCGGGCCGTCAGCTGCGTTCCGGATTCAAAGAATTCCGATAGCAGTTCCCTCACGCCCGGCGAACCCTGCAGCTTGCGGCCCTTGAAATAAACATCTTCGCCGATCGCAAGCGTGTAGACGCTGCGCATCACCTGAAGATGACTGGTACCTAGCCCCTTGACACCCTTAATTTTGAAGCTGGGCGCCACCATGCCGAAAACACTTTCGTCGAAGACTTCCTCGACGATAAGATGGTAGTTCGTCAGTTTCACATTATCGATGTCCAATCCGCTCATGGGAAAGACTTCCTTCAGCCCGCGACGACAATGAAGTGAGCGGACGCCATCGTGAAAGGCGCCCGCTCCAGTCGGATATTAAGCGGCCTTGGTGGTCGCCAGATCGTAGGAAGCGATCATCGGCGACTGCGGCGAGTGCTTGTCGTCGTAAGGCGTGTACTTCACTTCCATCTTGGTGAAGTTCAGCTTGATCGTCTCGACCGGGCGGTCACCGTTGGAATCGATCGAGTAGCTGGCGATCAGCGTGTTCTCGAGCGAATACTCGATATAGGTGTCGCCGGGATTGCCCGTGGTGACGAGATGGATGACCGAGCGCTTGCCGGTGCGGCCCGAGCAGGCCTCCTGGAAGAGCTTGGTCGACGAGGAGTCGCTGACCTTGGTGAGGATCACTTCCGAAACGGTCGGCTCGGAAGCTTCGCGGTTGGCCGCCGAACCAGCGGAGGTGTTCATGTTGCGGGAAACGTTCCAGTGGATGGCTTCGATATCCATCCACTTGCGATGCTGTTCGTGGGTCGCATCACCCTGGATACCGTCGATCTGAAGATAAATCGGCATTCTGTAAGCTCTCCTATTGGCGGTTGAGTGCCTAGTTGCGTCTAAGGCGTAGTCGCCTTTCTTCGTCCTGCTCCCCGAGCGCGTTTGCGGCTCGGGGCTACTTCATCCGACAACCGGCTTTCCCCCGGCGTGCCGAATTCCTGGGGGGCGGCCTCTTCGGCATCGAGGCCGAAGCGTTGCCCATCGTAACCGATGGTGATCCCCGTAATTTTCTTCCCGGCCGCGACGGCATCGAGGAAAAACGTCGAAAGAACAGGCAGGAGGTCGCGGGCGATCATGACCTCGATCGCGCGGGCGCCCATCTCGCTGGTGCGGGCGCGCGAAATCAGCGCGTCGCGGGCTGCCGGCGACAATGAAAGCGTCGTCCCGTAAGTGGCGGCAACTCGCTCGCGGATTCGGCCGATCTGGATGTCGACGATGCCCGACAGCGTCTCCGGCCCAAGCGGCATGAAGGGCAGCACGGTCGTGCGGCCGAGGAAGGCCGGCTTGAAATGCTTCTGCAATTCCGGCAGCAGCATCGCTTCCAGCGCTTCCGCCTCCGGCATCGTCTCGGGATCGGCGGCAAGGGCTGCGATCATTTCCGAACCGGTGTTCGCCGTCATGACGATGGTGGTGTTCTTGAAATCGATGTCGCGACCTTCGCCATCACGCAGCGTTCCCTTGTCGAACACCTGGTAGAAGATTTCCTGAACGCCGGGATGGGCCTTGTCGATCTCGTCGAGCAGCAGCACTCCATAGGGCCTGCGCCTCACCGCCTCGGTCAGCACGCCGCCTTCGCCGTAACCGACATAACCGGGCGGCGAGCCGAGAAGCATGGAAATCTTATGCTCCTCCTTGAACTCGGACATGTTGATGGTCGTTAAATAGCGGCTGCCGCCATAGAGCATGTCGGCAAGCGACAGCGCCGTCTCGGTCTTGCCGGTGCCGGACATGCCGACCAACAGAAAAACGGCCGGCGGCCGGCGCGGATCGGAAAGTCCGGCGCGCGAGGCCCGCATGGCCGAAGCGATGCGTTCGATCGCCGCGTCCTGGCCGAGCACCCTCTCCTTCAGGCGGGCATCGAGCGTCTTGACGGTTTCGATCTGGTCCGCCAGCAGCTTGCCGACAGGAATTCCGGTCCAGCGGGCAACGATTGATGCAACGACGTCCTTGTCGACCACACGCGGCAACAGGGCCGTTTGATCCGCCACCGCCGCGAGTGTCCGTTCGGTCACGGCAAAGGCGGCGCGGGCGGCTTCCGCGGTCATGGCCTGCGGCGGGAAAGGCGCAACATTCGTGCCGTCGCCACTGTCCGCCGGCGCCAACGGGACGATGGCATCGTCCGGCGAAAAGAATTCCTCCAGCCGGTCGGCCTCGCGGACGAGCCGGTTTTCTTCCTCGAACTGCGACCGGAGCGCTTCGATCTGCGCAACGATCTGCTGCTGTTTGACGGCGATTTCGCCAAGCCGGGCGGCCTTTTCCGGTGTCTCGGGTTCTCGCGCAAGCCAGTTTGCCTCGGTTTCCAGGAGATCGCGTTCGTCGGTAGGCTGTTTCAAAGCCTCCGGCCTCGTCTGGCGGGCCAGCGCCACGGCGGCGGCAGCCGTGTCGATCAGGCTGATCGCCTTATCGGGAAGCTGCCGGTCCGGCAGGTATCGCGCCGAAAGGCGGACGGCGGCGACGATCGCCTCGTCGCGGATACGCACCTTGTGATGGATTTTAAGGCTTTGTGCCACGCCGCGCAGCATCCGGATTGCGGCCTCTTCGTCCGGCTCGCGGACATGCACGGTCTGGAAGCGGCGGGTCAGGGCCGCATCCTTCTCGATGAAGCGCTTGTATTCGCTCCAGGTCGTTGCCGCGATCGTCCTGAGTTCTCCGCGCGCCAAAGCCGGTTTTAAGATATTTGCGGCATCGCCTTGCCCTGCCTGTCCGCCGGCGCCGATCAACCCGTGCGCCTCGTCAATGAACAAAATGATCGGTTCCGACGACGTCTTTACCGCGTCGACCACGCCATGCAGGCGCCGTTCGAACTCGCCTTTGACGCCGGCGCCGGCCTGCAGCAGGCTAAGATCCAGCAGCAGCAGCTTCACATCCTTCAGCCGGGCCGGAACATTGCCGGCGGCGATCTCCAATGCGAGCGCTTCGGCAACCGCGGTCTTGCCGACACCCGCGTCGCCGACCAGGATCGGATTGTTCTGCCGACGGCGCGTCAGGATATCGATCAGCTGCCGCAACTCAGCGTCGCGGCCAATGACCGGATCGATGCGGCCCGCGCGGGCGTCGGCCGTCATGTCGTGCGTGTAGAGCCGCAGAAATTCATTGCCTGCCGATGTCGCGGTGGGCACGGAAAGCTGGTCCGACGGGCCGGAGGCCTTTTCCAGCAGTTTGTCGAGCATTGCCCGGTCGAGATTGCGTATCGAGGGGGCGATACCGCGCACAACCACCCGCAATGCCGAATCGCCGGTCAGGGCGGCGAGCAGATCGGCCAGCAGCACGACATTACGGCCGCACTGCAGCGATGCAACCAGGAAGGATTCCCGACCGAGGGCCAGCAGATTGGGGGAGAGCGCCAGCGCGGCACCGGCCTCCCGCGGAATGTCGGCGATCGCCGCATCCAGCTCCGTTCTCAGCATTTCCGAGGAGAGTTTGAGCTCTTCGAAGACGGCCGAAAACGCCGCAATATCAAGAAGGGAGCGAAGCCAATGAGCGACGTCCACGACGGCGTGCTGGTGGCGCACGGCGAGCGAAGCCGCTGTCTCAAGTCCGACACGTAAATTAGGCTCAAGCGTTCTTATCAGACGATTGAGATCGATATTCGACATCCGCAAGTCCCGTTTATTCGACGAAATTCAGTGCGTCCTCGTGATGCGAAGCAACAACTAGGGCGCTCATAAACCCTTGTCCAGAAGAAAAAAGACTCTATTTTCAAAAACGAGCATTAGAGTAGTCGTCATAAATCCGTCATCATCGGGAGATGGTTGACAAGCCAATACAAGCCGCACAAAATGCCGGCCCGGTCGCAGTATGTTTAGATTTTTGAGGTATTTAACAGCGTGAATGTCAGAGAAATCATAAATCCACTTGAACAAAATTATCCGTGCGGAGAAAACGTTCGGACCAATACTGCATCACGTGAAATATACTATAGAATTAAAGACGCCAGAAACGCCGCACGTACAGCCGAACGTAGTATTTCACCAGGCGACATTATTATGCTTGCACCCGCCTGGCACGATGTTAGCAATCTTGGATTGCAAATTCTTTCTTCCGAGAGCAAGGACATAGAAGTATTGGCCTGGCTCGCCGAAGCGCAGCTGCGGCTGCGCGGCTTCTCAGGATTGCGCGACGTCTATGTTGCAACCGCGTCGCTTTTAGACAAGCATTTCGACACTTTGCACTCGATCGGAGACAGCGATTTCGAGGAGCGGTTCGCTCCCTTTGCGGGTCTTAACGGCGTGGGCGGCGAAGGAACGCTTATCCAGGCTATTCGTTTGACTTCGTTGATCCCGGACGGAAAATTCGCTCAGTTTTCGCTCTGGGATTTCCAGCTTTCGCAGCGGTCGAACGAAGCCGAGCGGCGCAAGGAATTGCAGCAGGCGGCGGCAGAAGCCGGTGTCGCACAGATGTCGGCCCATCTCAGGGTGGTGACAGAGTGCATCGCCGCTTTCGACCGCATGATCGAAATACTTGATCATCACTGCGGGGATCAGGCGCCGCCGAGCTCCAATACACGCAATGCTTTGCAGGAAGCGGCATCTGCAATCCGGATGCTCGCCGGCATCGAGGCTCCCTCGGCCATGTCCGAAACCCCTGCCTCGCAAGGCTCGGAGCCGCTGCCGGCAACCGATATCGGTGAGTCCGAGGCCGTCCGCATGCGGCCCGTCGACGCCGAGATGATTCGTTCACGCGAAGAGGCCTTCGAACTGCTCGCTGTCGTTGCGCGCTATTTCCGTCGCACCGAACCCCATTCACCGATCTCCATGTCGATCGAGACCTTGGTGCGCCGCGGCCGCATGGATTTTTCCGAGCTACTTGCCGAGCTCCTGCCTGAGCAGCACACGCGCAATGCAGTGCTGACAGCGGCCGGCATACAGCCCGTAACCGACAAGGGAGGCTAGCGGCCTGAGGTCGGGCCCTGCCCGGCCGCAATCTGGAGCATCCGCAATTCGTAATCCGCCGATGAGACGAAGGAGAGCCTCGATGGCAAGTGTACATGAGAAACTGGAACGGGTTCGCAAGCCGCGGGTCCATATTAAATATGAAGTCGAAACCGAAGGCGCGATGGTGGTGAAGGAGCTGCCTTTCGTCGTGGGCGTGCTCGGCGACTTCTCCGGCAATCCGACGCAGCCGCTCAAGGCTTTCGGCGAGCGCAAGTTCGTGCAGATCGACCGCGACAATTTCGACGACGTCATGCGCCGGATGACACCGGGCCTCACGCTTTCGGTCGAGAACACTCTCGAGAAAGACGGAACGGAGCTTCCGGTTTCGCTGAAATTCGAAAGCATGGCCGATTTCGAACCCGGCGCGGTCGTCGATCAGGTGCCGGCGCTGAAGGCGCTGCTCAACGCCCGCAACCAGCTGCGCGACCTGATGAGCAAGGCGGACCGCTCCGAGGAGCTCGAGCGCCTGCTCGAGGACATCCTGCAGAACAAGGCCGATCTCTCGCAGCTGGTGGCCCAGCTTGGCGGCGGCAAGGCCGAAGAGGCGAAGGACGTGCTGAATTGAGTGCCTGGGATCGCAGGCCGATCGCGGCCGCGCGAATTCCTGAAGAGTCGTTGTCCGGCAGCGGCCCCTTGTTAAGGGAAACCCTCACAGCCCCGAGGGTCGCCGCTTCGCAAAAAAGGATCGTTAGATGACCGCCGAAACGCAATTGCAGACAAAGGAAGAAGTAGGCTTCGCACCCGATGAGAGCCTGCTCTCGAAGGTCGTTGCGGCAACCCGCCAGACCGAGCCCGACCGCGCGCAGGACCTTCTGCGCACCCTCACCGATCAAGCCCTGAAGGGCACCGTCACCTATGATCGTAACCTCACGATCACTTTGAACAACGCCATTGCCGAGATCGACAAGGCGATCTCGAGCCAGCTCGCGGCAATCATGCAGTCGCCGGAGTTCACCAAGCTCGAAGGCGCCTGGCGCGGCCTGCACTATCTGGTCAAGAACAGCGAGACCAGCGCCAACCTGAAGATCCGCGTGCTCAACGCCTCCAAGCGAGACATCGCCAAGGATCTCGCCAAGGCCGTCGAGTTCGACCAGTCCAGGCTCTTCAAGTCGGTCTATGAAGACGAGTTCGGCACTCCAGGCGGCGAACCGATGGGCGCGCTGATCGGCGACTATGAGTTCGACAATTCCTTCGACGACGTCCAGCTTCTGCAAGGCGTCTCGATGATCGCCGCCGCCGCCTTCGCCCCGTTCATCTCGGCGGCGAGCCCCCGCATGTTCGGCTTCGAGGATTTCCGGGAGCTGGCAAAACCCCGCGATCTGGAAAAGATCTTCGAGACGGTCGAATACGCCAAGTGGCGCAGCCTGCGCGACAGCGATGATTCCCGCTTCGTGACGCTCGCCATGCCGCGCGTGCTCGCCCGCATGCCCTACGGTCCGAAGACCAGCCCGATCGAAGAATTCAACTTCGACGAAACCGGCGGCTCCAAGACCGGCGAACTGCCGCACGGCTCCTATTGCTGGATGAACGCAGCCTATGTGATGGGCACGCGTCTCACCGAAGCTTTCGCCAAGAACGGCTGGTGCACCGCCATTCGCGGCGCGGAAAATGGCGGCAAGGTCGAAGGCCTGCCGATGCATATCTTCTCCAGCGACGACGGCGATCTCGATCTGAAATGCCCGACGGAAGTCGGCATTACCGATCGCCGCGACGCCGAACTCGGCAAGCTCGGCTTCCTGCCGCTCTGCCACTACAAGAATACCGACTATGCGGTGTTCTTCGGGGCGCAGACAGCCCACAAGCCGAAGCTCTACGACCGGCCGGAGGCAACCGCCAATGCCGCCGTTTCCGCCCGCCTTCCCTATATGATGGCAACCTCGCGCTTTGCCCATTACCTCAAGGTCATGGGCCGCGATAAGATCGGCTCCTTCATGGAAGCGGAAGATTGCGAGGCCTGGCTCAACCGCTGGATCTCCAACTATGTCAACGCCAATGACGACGCCGGCGAGGAGTCGCGGGCGAAATATCCGCTGCGCGAGGCAAAGGTCACCGTCCAGGAAATCCCCGGCAGGCCGGGCGCTTACAACGCAGTGGCCTGGATGCGTCCGTGGCTGCAGATGGAGGAATTGACGACCTCGCTGCGCATGGTCGCGCGGATTCCTTCGAAGAACTGATGAAATCAGAGTCCGGCGCGGCGGTTTTCCGCCGCGCCAAGCTCTTGCGAAACATTTGGTCAGGTCGACGATGGGTTCCAGCACTGAATGGCGGCGCCGGGCGGATCAGTTGATTACGCTGATCGACGGGGCGCTGAACAGGCAAGTCAATGCCATCCTCCACCATCCCGATTTTCAGGCGATGGAGGCGAGATGGCGTGGCCTTGCCATGCTCGTGCGCGAGGCAAGCCGCAGCGGCGAGGTGAAGGTTAAGCTTCTCAGCGTCAGCTGGCGTGAACTGGCGCGCAGCATGGAGCGTGCCAGCGATTTCGACCAGAGCCACCTCTTCGAATTGATCTACAGCCGCGAGTTCGGCATGCCGGGCGGCGAGCCCTTCGGCTTGTTGGTCGGCGACTATCATCTGTCTCCGCACGATCCCGCCGACGGCGATCCGGTCAGCACGCTGTCGCAGATCGGCATGGTGGCGGCTGCCGCCTTCTGCCCCTTCGTCGCGGGTGCGGCGCCGCTTTCGATCGGGCTTGAAGACTTTCACGAGCTGAACCGCGTCAACGACTTCTCCTGGCTTGCCACGGAGACGGACCGCATCCGCTGGAACGGTCTGCGCGCCCGAGAAGATTCGCGGTTCCTCGGGCTCGTCGCGCCACGCATCCTGATGCGCTCGCCGCTTGCGCCGCATGCGCGCGATCGCAATGACGGCTTTCCCTTCCGCGAAAGCATTGCTGCCGACGGCAGTTCGTTGCTCTGGGGCAATGCCGCTTTCGCCTTTGCGACCGTCGTCATTCGCAATTTCATCGCATCCGGCTGGTTTGCGGAGATCCGCGGCGTCACGCAGGATGCCGTCGACGGCGGCCTGCTGAGCGCAAGCGAATTGCCGCCTTACGATCTCGGCACGGAGAGCAACGGGCTTTCCGCCCAGGCGCCGGTCGAAGTCCAGCTGACCAGCAGCCAGGAGCAACAGCTGTGTGACCTCGGCATCATTCCCGTCGCGACCACCTATCTCTCCTCTGCGGCGATCTTCAATTCCAATCAGTCGCTGCATGCACCGCCGCATTATTCCAACGAGCATGCACGCCAGAACGCCCGGCTCGCCGCCATGCTGCAATATGTGCTCTGCGCCTCGCGCTTCGCGCATTATCTCAAGGTTATCATGCGCGACGAAATCGGCCAGCTCTCCGATGCGCTCTCGATCGAGCGCAAGCTCATGGACTGGCTGACCGCCTATACGCTCGGCAATGACGACGCCGATATCGCGCTGCGCACCCGTTTCCCGCTGCGCTCGGCCGGCATCGGCGTCGCCGAAATTCCGGGCAAGCCCGGCAGCTTCTCCTGTACCGTCCGGCTGCAGCCGCATTTTCAGCTCGATGACGTTGCCACGAGCTTCCACCTTATCGCCGAGACCGCAACCACCGGCCAGATTCTGAGCCGCCCGGTTGCCATACCCGAGAGGATGTCCGCATGACGCTTTCCGCCAGCATCGCCCGATCGCTCAGCGACAACGCCCTCGAGGACGCGCTCGAAGAGGTCAAGGCGCATCTGAAGGCCAAGCCCTCGGATCAGGAGGCGCGGCATCTCTATATCGATCTTCTCGTCCTTGCCGGAGAATATGAGCGGGCGGACAATCAGTGCAGCCTTGCCGCTACCCTCTCTCCCGACGCGACGATGGGCTTTGCCCTGTTGCGCAACGAACTTCGGGCGATGGCGGCACGCGACGCCTGGTTCGAAAGCGCCGCTCTGCCGGAATTTCCGCAAGGGCCGAGCGAACTCGACAGGCTCGCCGTCCGCCTCGGTATCGCCCATCGCGAGGGCAATGCGGACGATGCGAAAACGGCCCTCGCTGCGCTCGAAGACCTCAGGGGCGAGCGCCCGCTGATCCGGAACGGCAAGGCGATTTCCGATTTCCGCGATCTCGACGACCGCACACCGCACGCCCTCGAAGTCATCATGACCGGCGGCGGCTATCTCTGGATCGACTTCGCCAAGATATCAGCCCTGTCCATCGAGCCGATTGCCCGGCCGCGAGATCTCGCCTTCCGTCGCGCCGAATTGACGCTGATCGACGGCGCCGCTGCATCGGTGCTTCTGCCGGCCGTTTATCACGGCACCGGCAAGGATGCGGCGCTCAGGCTCGGACGCGAAACCGAATGGGTCGAGGAACCGAGCGGCATCACCACCGGCCGCGGTCAGCGCTGCTTCCTCGCCGGCGATGAACTCGTCTCCTTCCATGACACCCAAAGTTTGGAGATCGAGCCGGCAAGCTCTGCCGGCAGGCAGGTCGCGCATGGTTGATCCGCTCGAACGCTACCGGCAGCGCGACCGAGTCCTGTCCCGCTCGATCCTCGACAGGCTGATCGACGAGGCCCCGGATCGCGCCGCCGATCCGTCGGTCAGTTTCGTCGACCAGGTCCGCGAGGTCAGGGAGGCGATCCGCCGCGATCTCGAAGCGCTGCTCAACACGCGGCGGTGCCCGACGACGCCGCCGACGGACCTTTCAGAATTGCGGGACGCCCTGGTCAGCTATGGCGTCGACGGTATCGTCTCGGCAAATCTGATGACCGACCAGGCGAAGCTCAAGCTGGCGGAAGCTATCGAGCGGCGGGTTGCGCTGTTCGAGACGCGGCTTGCCGATATCAGGGTGACGATCCTGAAAAGCCGGACGATGACCGAACGGGCGCTGCGCATGCGCATCCAGGCGACCTTCCGCCTGCATGAGGGCATGCCGCCGATCAGCTTCGAATCGACCATCGATCCGTCGACCCAGCGTGTCCTCGTGGAGGCGGCGCATGGCTGAAGGTTTCCTGCACCGCTACAATGAGGAATTGCTGGCACTGCGGCGCCGGGCCGCGCGCTTTGCCGACGCTTTCCCCAAGATCGCCGGCCGCCTGCGCATGACCGGCGACGTCGCCGACGACCCGCATGTGGAACGCCTGATCCAGAGTTTCGCCTATTCGGCGGCGCGCGTGCGTCAGAAGCTCGACGACGAATTTCCCGAACTGACCGACGGCCTGCTTGAAACGCTCTATCCGCATTATCTCGCACCCCTGCCGTCGATGAGCATCGTCAAGTTCCGGCCAAGCGACACACTCGCCTCCGTCCAGACCGTGCCCCGCCACACCGAGGTGCTCGCAGAGCAGGTGAGAGGCGAAGCCTGCCGCTTCCGCACTACGCAGGATGTCGAGATGGCACCGATCGATATCACGGGTGCTGCGCTTTCCGGCCAGCCGATCAATGCGCCGCTTTCGTCCTATGCCGGCGTTGCCGGCTGCCTCAGGCTCTCCATCCGCTCTCTCGATGCCCGCAAGCCCCTGGGCAGCCTCGGCCTGAGCCGGCTGCGCCTGCATATTCCCTCTGCCTGGCAGCAGGCCGTGGCGATCTACGAACTGCTTGCCAACCACACGCTCGGCATCGCGCTTGCCAAACATGCAGACGACCGTTCGCCGATCTTCCTGCCGGCAAGAAACCTGAAACCCGTCGGCTTCGAGCCGGAACAGGCCATGCTGCCCTATCCGGCGCCGAGCTTCATCGGCTACCGCCTGCTCACCGAATTTTTCGCGCTGCCGCGGAAATTTCTGTTTCTCGATATCGAAGGGCTCGAGTGCTGGCGAGGGGAAACGCTGGAACTCTTCGTTTACCTCGGGGAAAGCGACGCCAAGCTGGAGCGGGCGGTTTCGGCCCGCGACTTCGCGCTCAACGCCACGCCCGTCGTCAACCTGTTTCGCCAGGTCTGCGAGCCGATCGCCGTCGATGGCACCCGCACCGAATACCGTCTGCTGCCGGATGCACGGCGCCAGAAGACCCGTGAGATCTATTCGATCGACCGCGTGCTGCTGACCGGATCGCGCGGCCAGGAGGAATTCTGCCAGCCCTTCTTCGGACGATCGCAACGCGCAGGCGCGAGCGCGACCTACTGGCAGGCCTCTCGCCGTTTCAACGAAGACGACAGGACCAGCGATATGGATATCGCCTTCGTCGACCGGCAGCGCCGGCCGGCCGCTTCGGTCGATGCGGTGGCGAGCGTCGATACGCTCTGCCTCAACCGCGACCTGCCGGAACAGCTTCCCTTCGGCGGTGGCCACCCGTTGCTGCAGCTCGCCTCCGGCCATGAGGCGGTCGCAGGCGTCGAGGCGCTGATCCCGCCGACACCGTCGGTCAGAATGAACGATCAGGATGGCCGGAACTGGCGGCTGATGTCGCACCTCCTCCTCAACCATCTGTCGCTGTTCGACAATGATGGGGCCGCATTGAAGGACATCCTGTCGCTCTATGCCTTTCGCGACAGTCCCGAGACCAAGCAGTTCGCCGATGCGCTGGTCGGGATCAAGGCCGCCAACTCGACCGCCCGTCTCGGCAGCGGCGGCATGGTGCCCGGCACCGAGATCGCGCTGGAATTCGATCCGGCCGCCATCGACCGGCCTTCGGCCTTCCTGTTCGGCAGCGTGCTCGACCGCTTCTTCAGCCTCTACACCTCGGTCAATAGCTTCACCCGGCTCACTGTCGGCATGAAGGGGCAGTCGAGGCCGATCGCCCGCTGGCCGGCGCGCGCCGCCGAACGCCCGCTTCTCTGAGAAAGGACCGCCAGTCGATCATGGACATGCAAGCCGCCAGCAAGCCAGACGCGCTTACCGACCTGCTCGAACGCGACCCCGGCCGTTTCGAGCCGGTGACGGCATTTCGCGTCGCGCAGGCGTCGGTTGGCGAAGGACGGCTTGACGTCGCCTCCCATGTCGGCGTCTCGCCGGCGCCGCTTGCGGTGAGCGGCTACCGGCGCAAGGCCGGCCGCGCCACCGTGCGCAGTGCACTTGCCGGCCTTGTCGGCGCGCTCGGCTCCATGCCATCGGCCTATAACGAACTCGTCATGCGCCAGGAGCGCAACCGATCGCGGGGGCTGGCGAGCTTTTTCGATCTGTTCGGCGCGCGCATGGCGGAGCTCTTCGCCGACGCGTGCGAAAAATACCGGATTGCGAGGCGGCTGCGCTGGGGCGGCGTTTGGGCAAGCAATGCTTTCGTCACCACGCTGCTGTCGCTGACCGGCTTCGGCACCAAGCGGCTCGTCGATAAGAGCGGCGTCGACGAGGAGTTGATCCTGCGCTTTTCCGGGTTCTTCGCGGCGCGCAACCGCAATACCGTCAACCTGCGCGCCATGCTGACCGAATTCAGCGGCCTGCCGGTGGAGATCGAACTGTTCCGCGGCCGCTGGCTGAGCATTCCGCCGGAAGAGCGCAGTCGGATGAGCCAGCTGCAGGGCGTGCAGCTCGGGGTCAATGCCACGGCCGGTGCCGCCGTTCACGATTTCAGCGGCGGCTTCCGCGTCGTCATCGGCCCGCTCGGTTATGCCGATTATCTCACGCTTGCGCCGGGCGGAAAGGCCATCACCGAACTCTTCGCCCTGACCCGGCTCTATGTCGGCTCGGCGCTCGATTTCGACATACAGGTCGTGCTGAAAAAGGAGGACGTTCCCTTCTGCCGGCTCGGCCAGGCAGGCGATCCGCCTCGTCTCGGCTGGAACAGCTGGGCGAGGGTCGCACCGGCGGCAAAGGACAGCGGCGATGCGATCATCGTCGAACGCCTGTCGGCCGAGATGCGGTGAGGAGGTGAGGATGCGGCTCGAACTGAGAGAGATCACCGGCGACGCGGTGACAATGGCCGGCCGGCCGAAATGGTTTTTCGAACGCGGCCGGCGCACGCTCGGCCGGGCGCCCGATTGCGACTGGCAGCTGCCGGCGGACAGGCTGTCGATTTCGAAACTTCATTGCATCATCGAGCGCGACCGCGACGGCTTCCTTTTGCGCGACCAGAGCGCCAACGGCTCCCGCGTCGATGGCGTTGCCGTGCATGAAGGCCAAATCGCCAGGCTTTCCGACAGGTCGCGGCTGGAGATGGGCGGACTTGCATTCTCCGTCCACATCTCCGGCGACAGGGATCGCGACATCGAGGACCCCGATGCCGGGCTCGTCTTGAGCGACGAACCGCTGACCATTTCCGCGATCCTTGCCGACATCGCGCCGGGCGGCCATACCGCAAACGGCATTCTCGGTGAGCGCACGGCCGACGATTGGAGCCCTTCCGAACAGGCCGGCAAGAAAGGCGCGGCGTCATCCCGCAATGTCGAGATCGGATGGAGCGGGCCCCCGGAGATTCGCACGCTGACCCAGCTTCTGCCGGAAGACTGGAATTCGGAGGACACCGAATACGCCAGCCATTTGGAACACGGCTCGGCCACCCATATCGCAGTCCCCATCGCCCAACGCCGGACCGCGCCGCTGATCGACATCTTCAACGACAATGCGCAACCCGAATCCGAAGATTTTCCGGCGCTGAGCATCGGCCGGCCCGCAGCCCTCGCCGACAGGCTGGAGCCGTTGCTCGGCCGGCTCGAGGAGGCTGTCGAGAGTGCCTATGCCGTTTTCGAAATGAATGCACCGCCTTCCGGCAGCCAGCCGGACTTCCCTGACAGGGAGGAGGCGCTGCTTGCCCGCATCGAGACCCTGCTCGGCCGGCAGCTCAAGCTCAATTCCGCGCTCGAAGCCCTCGCCCAGGCGGCGGGCCAGCTGGAGCCGCGCAGCCTGGAAGCGCGTGTCGAGACGGGCGCCTGGCGTCGGGACCGGAACTACTGGCGGGCCTACCGGGCGCAATTCGAAAAAGACGGCAAAAGCCGATCGGTCCAGGACTTTTTTCGCGACGCCATGCTGGCAGCGATGAACGGCAGGGACACAGGGCCTCGTCCACAAGACAGCCAGGAAGGACAAGACGCGCATCATGAGGAATGAGAACCGGGTGGCCTGGAGCGAGGGCATGTTCCTTCGCGTGCAGCATTTTCAGCAGGCGGACCGCTGGACCGAACGGCTCGTGCGCACCGCCACGCACGGCCTGTCGCCCTATCCCTGGGGGATCGCGGAGATCGGCATCGACCGCGGGGCGCTGGCGATCGGCCAGTTCGCGCTGTCGAACCTGCGCGGCGTGTTGCCCGACGGCACGCCGTTCGAAGCGCCCGTCGATGCCGATCTGCCGCCGCCGCTCGATCTCGACGAGAACACCAAGAATGCGATTGTCTATCTCGCACTTCCCGCCCGCCAGCCCGGCAAGGCTGATGTGGCGCTGAATGGCGGTGCTCAGCGCAACAGCGTTCGCCTCGTGGCCTCGCCCTATGAGGCGCCCGACGCAAATGTCGAGACCGACTTCATGGCCCCCATCGATGTCGGCCGCCTCAGCCTGCGTTATCTCAAGACCGGCGACGAGCTGGCCGGCTACGAGCTGATCGGACTTGCCCGCATCATCGAGGTGCGCTCCGACAGGGCTGTCATTCTCGACCCCGATTACATCCTGCCGAGCCTCAACTGCACGGCCGCCGGCCGGCTGAACGAATTGATCACCGAGCTTCTCGGCATCGTGCGCCACCGCGCCGAAGCCATTGCCGAACGCATCGGCGATCCCACCATCCGCGGCACGGCGGAGGTCGGCGATTACCTGCTCCTGCAGATCCTCAATCGCGCCGATCCGATGCTGAAGCATATCTCGGCCAATGCGACGCGCATCCATCCGATCGTCTTTTACGAGCACTGCATCCAGCTTGCCGGCGAGCTTGCCACCTTCACCACCGAGCGCAAGCGGGCGAGCGACTTCCCGCCCTACCGCCACGACGACCTGAAGGCGACCTTTGCCGCCGTCTTCGATGATCTCAGAGCCTCGCTTTCCTCGGTGCTCGAACAGGCGGCGGTGGCGATCGAGCTCGCCGAACGCCGGCATGGTGTCAGGATCGGCACGATCAACGACCGTTCCCTGCTTCGGGATGCCGGCTTCGTGCTGGCGGTCCGGGCAGAGATGCCGGCCGAGGACGTGCGCCGCAAGCTGCCGGCGCAGATCAAGGTCGGCCCGGTCGAACGCATCGCCGACCTCGTCAACGTGGCGCTGCCGGGCATTCCCGTACGGCCGCTGCCGGTGCTGCCGCGCCAGCTCCCCTATCGCTCCGGCACCATCTACTTCGAACTCGACACCAAGAATCCGCTCTGGAAACAACTCGATACCTCCGGCGCCATCGCCGTGCACCTCGCCGGCGATTTCCCCGGGCTCGAAATAGAACTGTGGGCCCTTAGAGAATGAAGAACGAACCCGCCTCCACCTGGCAAAGCCTGCCGACCATCGTCGAACTCACCGAGGATGGTGTGAAGAAAAAGCAATCCGCCCGAAAGATGGCGGAGATGCTGGAGGACGTTCTCGATTTTCCCGAAGCCGAGAAGGCAACGGCGGCAGCGCTCGCGACGGGCGGAGCATCGGTCGAAACACTCGTACGGGATTTCCGCTTCGGCGCCGAAGACGTGCCGACCTTGGTGCGCTCGGCCGCGCCGCTGCTCAACCTCGCCCATGGCCTGCGCTACACGGACGAGCAGCCCGATATCGATGAACTGAGGTCGGTGGCAATCGCAGCGGTCGGCCGCTACGAGCGGGATCTCGCCAGCGCGCGCATCAGCCCCGAGCGGGCGCGTGCCGCCCATTATGTCGTCTGCGCGACCGTCGACGACGTCGTGCTCAGCAAAGCCTGGGGCGTGCGCGCCGGCTGGGCCCGTTCGGGCCTCGTTTCCACCTTCCATATGGATGTGACCGGCGGCGAGCGGGTGTTCGATCTGCTCGATCATTTCCACCAGAGCCCCGGCGCCAACAAGGACCTGCTGCTGCTCATCTATCTCTGCCTGTCGCTCGCCTTCGAGGGCCGCACCCGCGTTTCCGCGCGCGGCGGGCTGGAGCTCGCCCGCATCCGCGACAGTCTCTATAAGACGCTGCTCGGCCAATACGGCGTCTTCGAACGGGAGCTTTCTCCGCATTGGAAAGGCGTTTCCGCCCGGCACCAGCCGCTGCGCACCGCCGCCGCCCTTTGGACGCTGCTTTCCGTCCTGACGCTGATCCTGGCTTTCGGCTACCTGTTCTTCACGCTTTCGCTGAACCGCGCCTCCGACGGCACGTTCGAGCGCCTTGCCAACCTGCCGCCACGCGAGACGCCAAGCGTGCTGGTCAAGGTGCCGGAGCCGCCGCGCGCCCCTCCGCCTGTTGTCGTCGCGCAAACGCCGCCGCCACCGCCACCGCCGCAGGTAAAGCCACCGAGCCGTCTCGACAATCTGCTCGCCTTCCTCCAGCCGGAGGTCGAGAAGAAGCTTGTCACGCTGTCGGATTCGAATGGCAGGCTGCTCGTGCGTATCAGCAATTCCGGCCTGTTTGCCACCGGCAGCGCCGAAGTCAGCGAGAAATTCCACGATCTCCTGCAGCGCATCGGCGGCGCGCTCGCCGCGGAGAAATTCCGCGCCGTCGTCGTAGGCTATACGGACAATGTGCCGATCCGCACCATCCAGTTCCCATCCAACTGGCACCTGTCGGAAGCCCGCGCCAAGGCGGTCGGCGAAATCCTCGCATCATTCACCGGGCCGGGGGCGATCCTGACCGAGGGACGCGCCGACAGCGATCCGATCGCCGGCAACGACACGCAGGAGGGCCGGGAGATGAACCGCCGCACCGAGATCCTGGTGCTGACCGATCCGAGCGAACGGCTGAACGACGCCGGTTTCAAGACAGCGCCGATCGAGGCCGAAAGACCGAATGCACCGGCTGCCGCCGCAGGAGGCGCTTCGCGATGATGAATCCCTTAAGTTATTTCTATACGCTGCGTTCCTATGTGGAAGCCTATGCCGGCCTTCTCGGCCGCCGCTTCATCTCGATCATATGGGTGGCGGCGATCTGCGTCGTCATCTGGTTCTACGGCTATCTCGCCGCCTATGGCGACTTCAAGCCGCTGGCGAGCGCCTCGGCGCGGCTGACGCTGATTGGCGTCATCATTGCCGCCTGGCTCGCCTACCTCCTGTTCACCGTGATCCGCGACCGCCGTCGCGACAAGCAGCTCGTCGAAGGGATCGAGCGTGACGCCGAGGCCGAAGCGGCGGCCAGCCAGCAGGCTGAGGTCGGCGAGATCCACAGCCGGCTGAAGGAGGCGTTGCAGTTCCTGCGCCGCATCACCAAGCGACGCTTCGGCTATATTTACGAGCTGCCCTGGTACGTGATCTTCGGCGCGCCGGGCTCCGGCAAGACGACGGCGCTCACCAATTCCGGCCTCAAATTCCCGCTCGGCGATGCGCTCGGCAGCAACTCGGTTCAGGGCATCGGCGGCACACGCAACTGCAATTGGTGGTTCACCGACGAGGCAATCCTCATCGATACCGCCGGCCGCTACACCACGCAGGACGATCTGAACGGCACCGCCAAGGCCGGCTGGGAAGGCTTTCTCGGTCTCCTCAGGAAATATCGCCGGTCGCAGCCGATCAATGGCGCGCTGGTGACGCTGTCGATCGGCGATCTGTTGACACGCGATCCCGAAGCCCAGCGCGAGGAAATCCGGGCGATCCGCCAGCGGCTGTCCGAGCTCGATGAACTCCTGCATGCGCGCGTGCCGGTCTATCTGCTCCTGACCAAGGCCGATCTCCTGACCGGCTTCGTCGAATTCTTCGACGGCTTCAACAAGAGCGACCGCGAACAGGTCTGGGGCACGACCTTCGGGCTCGACGAAAGCTATAAGGCGGCCAACCTGCCGGAACGCTTCACAGAGGAATTCACCCTGCTGCAGCAACGCATCGACGCCATGCTGATCGAGCGCCTGCAGCAGGAGCCCAATCCGGAGCTGCGCGGCCGCATCTTCCGTTTCCCCGCCGAGCTCGCCTCGCTGAAGGAGCGCCTGCATGAAGTGACGACGGAGCTTTGCTCGGGCTCGAAACTGGTCGACGCGCCGCTCCTGCGCGGCATCTATTTCGCCTCCGGCACCCAGAGGGAGGAAGCAGCCGCCACACCGCGCATGCGGCGCAGCTATTTCCTCTCGCGCCTCTTCAAGGAGGTGATCTTCGGCGAGGCTTCGCTGGTCGCCCGCGACAAGCGGCTTTCCGGCCGGCAGCTCCTCTTCCGCCGCGCCGCTTACGCGAGCGCGGTCCTGCTGCTGGCCGTGGTGCTGACCAGCTGGACGGCCACCTACTTCCAGAACACCACGGCGCTCGCCGGTGCGGAAAGACGCATCGATGCCTATGAGCAGCTGGTGCGCGGCGTGCCGGTGCGCGACGTCTCGGATGCGGATTTCCTACGCATCTTGCCGGCGCTTGATAATCTCGCTGCCGTCACTACCGATTTTTCGAAGACGCGCGTCTGGCCGGTGAGCCTCGGCCTCGATCAGGACGGCAAGGTCGCGAGCCGCCAGCGCGAAGCCTATCAGCGGGCGCTGAACACGCTGCTCCTACCCCGCATGCTGGTGCAGCTCCAGAAGGAGATGACCGAGACCACCGACGTCAACAGAACCTTCGACGCTCTGAAACTCTACGGCATGCTTGGCGGGCTCGGCCCGATGAATGCGGATTTCGCCTCCCTGGAAGCGGAAGACATGTTCACCAGGCTCTATCCCGACGAAGGCCGTACCGCGGCGCGCAACGCGCTGATCACCCATGCGGAAGCCATGGCGCGCGGCGCGCTGCCGCCGATCGATCTCGACAAGACGCTGATCGCCAAGGCACGCGACATCATCCGATCGCAGAACATCGCCAGCCGCGCCTATGATATCCTGGCGGAATACCGCGCCTCCCGCGCCCTTCCCGGCTGGAGTCCGGCCGGTGCGCTCGGCCCGCTCGGCGAACAGGTATTCGAGCGGACCTCCAAGGCGCCGCTTGGCGAGAGCATCCCCGGCCTTTTTTCCGCGACCGGCTACCGCACGGTCGTTCTGCCCGAGATCAGCGAGGCCGCGCGGGAGGCACTCGACGAGCAGTGGGTTCGCGGCGTCCCCAATCCCGCCGGTGTCACGGTCGACACCATCGCCCAAGCCACACTTCAGCTTTACTTCGACAAGTTCGATCAACGCTGGTCGACCCTCTTGACCGATATCAGGGTCAAACCTTCGCAGACGATCAGCGACGCGGCTGAGACCACCCGGATCCTCGCCGGCAAGCCCGGCCCCGTTGAGACGATCGCGAATTCGATCGCCGCGGCCACCGATCTGCGCGGCCCCGCCGCCGAGATCGCCTCGGCTGCCGACGGCAATTTGAGCGTCTCAACAACGGCGCTGAGCAGTGCCGCCAATGCGCCCGATCCCTTCGGCCGTCTTCGAGACGCGCTGAAGACGCCGGCCGGCCAATCGCCGCTTCCCGACCAATCGAAGGAGGCGCCGCGCTCGGAAATCGGGCAGCTGGAACCGATCCTGCAGAAAGTGCAGGAGCAGCTTTCGCGGGCGACGACCTCTACGGCCGAAGTGGCGAAAGTCTTCGACGTCGATAGCCAGCTGACCGACGCCAATCAGGACTTGCTGCAGCAGGCCCGGAAGTTGCCGGCGCCGATCGATACATGGATGGCGGGGCTCGCCGCCGATGTCGGATCGCTGGCGGTCAAATCCGCCCGTTCGCGCATCAGCGACGCCTGGGCCGCGGAGGGTGCCGGTTTCTGCTCGAATGTCGTGGCCGGCCGTTATCCCTTCGATCGAAAATCCGCGCGCGACGTGGCGATGAGCGACTTCGTCAGGCTGTTCGGTCCCGAGGGACTGTTCAAGACCTTTTTCAAGGAGAAGCTTGAGGCCTTTGTCGATACCAGCGCTTCGCCATGGGGCTGGAAGGGCACTTTCGGGGCGTCGAGCATTCCGAGCGCGGCGATCGCCCAGTTCGAGAATGCCGACAAGATCAACCGCGCCTTCTTCCCGGCCGGCAGCAAGGACCCGTCGATCACGATCAACGTGAAGCCGGTGTCGCTGACCGATGCCGCCAGCGCGGTGATGCTGGAGATCGAGGGCGAACGCGTTGTCTATTTCCATGGACCGGTCCAGGCGAAATCGATCACATGGCCGTCGACGGAAGCGAACAACACCTCGCGCATCGCCTTCCAGCCGGGCGGCTGGCAGCAGGCCTTGACCGAGAACGGCGACTGGTCGCCCTTCCGCCTCTTCGACGATGCCAATGTCACGGTGCAGGGCGACGATCTGTTCAGGGCACAATTTGAGCAGGACGGCCGGGCGGCGGAGTTCGATGTGCAGTTCGGTTCGGTGCTCAATCCATTCCGGCTGGAGGCGCTCGGCGCCTTCTCATGCCCGGCGCAATTCTGAGCGGACTGATATGAACGAGCGCGCCACCCTCGAGCGAAATCCGGCCGAAAGCGACAGGATCGGCTTCTACGGCAAGCTGCCGAGCCACGGCGATTTCGTTTCGATGGGCCTCGGCCACAGCCTGCAATCCGCACTCGACGCCTGGATGCAGGCCGGGCTGCAGGCGGCGCAGCAGGAGCTCGGCGAGGATTGGAAACGCCGCTTCCGCTCGATGCCGGCATGGCGTTTCATCATCGAGCGCGGTCTCTGGGGGCCGGCAACCGTTGCCGGCGTGCTGCTTCCAAGCCTCGACCGCGTCGGGCGCAGTTTTCCGCTCGTCATCGCCGCGCAGCTTCATGGCTTTGTCGAGCATCCACGCCAGCTCTATCTCGACGACACGTGGTTCACGGCGGCCGAGGCGATCGCCGAAAGCTCGGCCAAGCGGGATTTCGACATCAACCATTTCACCGCAAGCCTGAAGCGGCTGAGGACACTGCGCCCGGCCGACCTGGCGGAAAACGAGATACTGCAGGATAGAGCTTCCAGCCGAGGCACGATCTGGTGGCGGATCGACCCGGATGATCGGCGAGCCAAGGGGTTCGGGGTCGGCGGCGCGCCGGAGCCGGAGCAATTTCCGAAGCTGCTGCGCGACGAGACGCCAGCGACTTCGGCTCCGCCGCAACCTGAACCAGCCGTGGCACCGCGCCATGTTGCCGCCGAACCGCATCCTCCTCTGGTGCTCCGGCACAGTCATGCCACGCATGCGGGAACAAGGCTCACTGTCAACGCCGATGCGCTGCTCGTTTCGGAAACGCCCTCGTTGTTTGCCGTCGCCGATGGCGTCGGCGACGGCAACGCCGCGGCCGAGATCGGCAAGATCGCCGTCCATGTGCTGGCTGAAACCGCCACGCAGCAGACCATCGAAGCGCTGGTTCAGGACATCAAAGGCAAGCTCGGCCGCACCCACGGCCTGCTCCAGTCGGCCTATCTTTCCTCAGATCGCGAGCCGTCGGCCCTCAGCATCGTCGTGCTGGCCGTGCTCGGTGAGAGCTGCGCGCTGCTCTGGGTGGGTGATGCCCGCTGCTACCTCCTGCGCGACGGCATGATGCGCTGCCTTACCCGCGACCATGTGGAGATCGGCCTGCGGCGCACGCTCTCGCGCGCCATCGGCATGCGCGGACATCTCGTTCCCGAAGTCCGCGCCGGCGGATTGCAGGCCGGTGACCGGCTGCTGCTCTGCAGCGCCCCGCTGCCGAACGCCGTCCCCGAGCGGAGCATCGCCGATATTCTCATTTCCGCGAAAATCGAAAAGGCGGCCGATATTCTTGTCCAGGAGGGGCTGATCGCCAATTGTCGCGACAACCTCAGCGCCATCGTGATCGACGTGAAGACCGATGACGCATGATCATCCCGCGTATTTCGAAGAAATCGCCCGACGTTTTTCGCGTCTCTGGCAGGCGTTGAATGAGGGGCCACTCGAGACCCGGAACATCCTGATAGACCGGGTCCGGGACGCGCTCGACCGTGGCGAGGCCCGGCTTCGCGACACGGATTGCGAGACCGTCGCCAACAGCTTCATGCTCGAGACGCTGATCCATGACGGGGCAGCGACCCAGGTCTATCGTGCCCGCCATCGCGATCTCGGAACGTTGCATGTGATCAAGCTGCCGCGGCCCGAACACGCGGATGACCCGGTGCTCAGGAAACTCATGCTGCGCGAGGCCGATATCGGCATGTCTCTCCGCCATCCCCACATTGCCGCGACGCAGACCGTTCTGCGGCTTGACGATGGGCGCCCCGCCCTGGTGATGGAATGGATCGAGAGCCGCCTTGCGGATCTTTTGCAGGAAAGACCGTTATCTCCGCGCGAAATCATCGATGTGATGACTTCGGTGCTTTCCGGCCTGGACGCCATCCATGCCGCCGGCCTCGTGCATTGCGACCTGTCGCCGCTCAACCTTCTGTTCGATGGTGACCTCGCGCATCTCAAGATCGCCGATCTCGGGATCGCGCTGAAGGCCGGATGCCGGCACGAAGAGTTCGATCTTGCCTTTGCCGGCCAGCCGGATTTCGTATCCCCGGAACAGGCGACCGGCGAGCCGGTCGACGGGCGGTGCGACCTCTACGCGGCCGGGCGTCTGCTGTCCCTGCTGCTCAGCTATTGCAGCGGTGAACGCGACGAAAAGTTGGAGGCGTTGGCCGTCCAACTCTCCCAACGCAATCCGCAAGACAGGCCAGAAAATGCAAAGGCCGCCTTGCATCTGCTCGGCGGCCCCGTGGAACGTCCAGTCGATTTTTAGTTGCCGCTCGATCCGGGGATCGGCGCTGCGGCCGTCGGCACGCTCTTCTGGTAGACGTTGAAGAGCTTGGCGAAGTCCACCAGGCTGGCATTGCTGGCGTAGATGATATCGCCGTCCATCATCTGGAAACGCTGCATCAGCGCCAGATTGGAAACATCCTTCATATTGACGCGGTAGATCACCGGCTTGCTGCTGACGACGACCGGCGCGGCGGTCTTGGCATTCGCTGCCGCCAGCTGCGTAGAGACCGGCTGATTGCGCAGCACATAGAAATTGCTGGCATCAGCCCGGTCATCGAGCAGCCCGCCTGCCCGGCCGAGCGCCTGGGCCAGCGTCAGCCGGCCGGGTTCGAATTCGAACTCGCCGACACTCTTGAAGGCGCCGAAGGCGGTGAAGGTCGGTGAATCCTTGTCGACATAGATCTGGTCGTCCGGCAGCAGATAGACATTCTGCTTGCTGTCGTCGATGACGCGCTGCAGCGGCACGGTGGCGCGCTGTTTGCCACGGATCAGCGTGACGGTGGCCGATCCCGGATCGGAGGATGCACCGCCGGCAAGTGCGACTGCGTCGAGCACGCGCTCCTTGCGCGCGGTGAGCGGGAAGCGGCCGGCGGAGCGCACGTCGCCATTGACGGTGACGCCGCTGGAGGGTCTGTCGACCACGGTGACGACAGCCTGCGGATTGACCGCCGAGCCCTTCAGGCCGGTGACGATGCGCGTCTGCAGCGCCTCGGTCGAGGAATCCACCACCCGCTGCTTGCCGATGAAGGGAAGGGTCACGTTGCCGGTCGAATCAACGGTGAAGCGGCCGAGATTGAGGGTCTTGCTCTCAGTCGAGGAGAAAAGCCCATCCTCGCCGGGATCGAGAATCGTCACGTCGATGACGTCGCCACGCCTGAGCTTGGTATCGGCAAATCCGCCCGAGCGCATGGCGCTGAGCCCCAGATCGGAGGAGGCATAGGCAAGCGGGGCGGCCGAAACCGGGCCCATCGGCGCTTCCGACAATCTGACGACCGGGATCCGCTCGTTGGTTTGCGGTGAGGTGGCATTGTAAAAACCACCGGCAGTAGGGCCATCGGATGGCCGGGCGCATGCGCTAAGAACTGCGACAAGGACCAACGGCGCCAGCTTTCGCATCAGGTATCCTTTTGGCAATGTTGAGAGAATCGGAAAATATCAGCGGCAGGAGACCGAGCAATACCAGTTGCACGCGAAAAATCAATTGTGACAGCTCAGAGGCAGTCTGCTGTGACTAATTGGCAACCATATGTATCAACGTGGAACCAGGTCCTACGCTCGTCCCTTCGGTCGAAACCGGTTCTGAACCTATGCGGGTGAGCAAATGGCCGTGCACATCAAACGAATCTACGAAGCGAAAGAAGACAAAGACGGCATCCGCATACTCGTCGACAGGCTCTGGCCGCGCGGGTTGAGCAAGCAGGATGCGTCAGTCGATCTCTGGCTGAAGGAGATCGCGCCGAGCCCGGCGCTGCGTCGCTGGTTCGGCCACGATCCCGCCAAATGGACCGAATTCCAGCGCCGTTACCGGCGCGAACTCGAAAAGAACGCGTCGGCCGTCGAGGAGCTCGAACGCCAGATCGGGAAATCGGACGCGACGCTTCTCTACGCGGCGAAAGACCTGCAGCACAATCACGCTATCGTGCTGCAGCGCTTCCTCGGCAAAGACCGAAGCATCGCGCCCGGCACCGATAAGATGCCGCCCACATAAAATTTCCGGGAACCTTTTCGACCGATCTGCATCCAATGTCTGCTTCCAAAGGCGCGCCACTGCCGCGGAGGCCATTCCGTCACACGACACAAGGAAGACAGATCATGTTGAAACATGTTTTCGGCGCAGCCCTGATAGCGGCCTCGCTCGGCACCGCCGCGGTCGCCGCCGATGCCAAGCCGACCGATCCGCAGATCGCCCATATCGCCTATACGGCAGGCGAGATCGACGTCACTGCCGCGGAACAGGCGCTGAAGAAAAGCAAGAATGCCGAAGTCATCGAATTCGCCAAGACGATGGAGCGCGACCACAAGGCCGTCAATGATCAGGCGCTTGCCCTTGTCAAGAAGCTGAAGGTGACACCTGAAGACAATGCCGTTAGCCAGTCGCTGTCGACACAGGCGAACAAGGAACTGGCGACGCTCGGCGCTCTCGACGGTGCGGCTTTCGACAAGGCCTATGTCGAAAACGAAGTCACCTATCACAAGTCGGTCAACGATGCGCTTGCCAACGTGCTGATCCCCTCCGCTCAGAACAAGGAGTTGAAGTCGCTCCTGGAAACGGGCCTGACCCTCTTTAAACAACACCAGATGCATGCCGAGCATCTTGCTTCGATGATGAAGTAGGCTGGCGATGGACCTGCTGATGAAATCGCTGCTGCTGTTTACGCTGCTCTGGACAGGCAGCGGGGTTGCTGCCGCGGCTGATTATAAGGTCACCATCACAGGCATGAAATTCGGTCCGCCGCCTGCCGAGCTTAAGGTTGGCGACGTGATCGTCTGGCGAAACGATGATATATTCCGGCATACGGCGACGGCTCGCGACAAGAGTTTCGACATCGATCTGCCGCCGAAATCGGAGGGCCGCATGACGATCAGCCGAGCGGGAGCGGTCGATTATTACTGCCGCTTTCATCCCGCCATGACGGGCACACTGGACGTTCGGCCATAGGCCGGACTCCAAAGGAACGACAAAGCAGCCAGGCGTAGTTTCCATGACAGCCATTGCGGTTCCGGCCGCACCACACCGGCCCGACATATCGACGCTTTCCGACGACGACCTCGTGCCGCTGGCAAAAAAGGGCGACGAGCCCGCCATCCGCGCCATCGTTCAACGTCACAACCGGCGCCTGTTCCGGACGGCGAGGGCTGTCATCCGTGACGATGCGGAGGCGGAAGATGTCGTCCAGGCCGCCTATATAAAGGCATTCACCAACCTGGCGGCGTTCCGCGGCGATGCGCAACTGTCGACATGGCTGACCCGCATTGTCCTGAACGAGGCGATGGGTCGCGTGCGAGCGGTCAGGAACACGACCGGGCTTGAGGATATCGACATGCAGAGGGCGTCGCGGGGTGGCGAGGTATTACAGTTTCCTTCCTCTATGTCGGCTACGGATCCGGAAACCGAGCTGTCCAGGAGCCAGGCGAGGCATCTCCTTGAACATGCTGTCGACGAACTCCCGGAAGACTTCCGCGCCGTTTTCGTGCTGCGTGACGTCGAGGGTATGAGCACCGAGGAGGCGGCATCTTGCCTCGGCATAAGAGCTGAAACCATCAAGACCCGGCTGCACCGGGCGCGGAAGATGATGCGGCAATCGATCGAAAAACAGCTCTCCGGCGCATTCGCCGCCCTGTTCCCGTTCGATGGCGCGCGCTGTGCTTTCATGGCCGATCGTATCGTCGCGGCCCTTTGCCACGGGACGTCGGGGACAGATTGACAGTGCCGCTGCGTGGGGGTTGCGGAAAGCGGCCTGCGACGCGTCAGCGCGAGGCAGGCAGCCCGTATAGCTTTTCGATATCGTCGAGCATCAGGTTGGCGGCGACAATCCCGCCGGCCGTATTCCAGACGGCGTCGCTGACGGCGCCGACCTTGCCGGCCTTGACAACAGCAAGATTGTTCCAGAGCGGGTCGGACGTCCAGTCGGCCGCGGCGGCGGCCGTCTTGCCGTCACCGGTGTCATAAACCAGGTAGAAGAGCCGATCGCCTTCGAATTCGGGCGTGCGCTCCTTCGTCACCTCGTCGGCGAATTCCATCCGATCCTGGTTTGCTGGCCGCGCAAAGCCGATCTGGCTCAAAACATTGCCGGCAAAAGTATCCTTCAGCAGAATCCGCGTTCGCC
The DNA here is from genome assembly GCF_003939025.1 of Rhizobium sophoriradicis. GTDB lineage: Bacteria > Pseudomonadota > Alphaproteobacteria > Rhizobiales > Rhizobiaceae > Rhizobium > Rhizobium sophoriradicis. The sequence goes on along the minus strand of NZ_RQIH01000008.1, from coordinate 93,184 downwards.
CCGGCATGAAGCGCACGAGCGAGATCTTTTCGGCCTTTTTATCCCCCAGCGCCTTGCTGATCGCGGCGACGCGGTCGTCATAGGCCGTGAAGGCCGCTTCCGCTCCCGGCAGTTTCCCGACGGCGGCGGCATAAAGTTTCATGTTGCCTTTCCAGTCGCTTCTGATTCGTTCGGAAAGGACCGTGGGGGCGATGGCCGAAAGCTGCGAATAAATCTTCTCCTGCCGGAATTTTGTGCCGAGGATGAGATCGGGTTCGAGCGAGGCGATCAGTTCGAGGTTGACGGCCGACTCGTCGCCGACGACGGTTACGCCCTCCATCTGAGGGGCGATGTGGTCGTACCAGGGTTTGCCGAGCCAGGACCGCACGGCACCGACCGGCTTGATGCCCATCGCCAACAGCGCTTCCGTTCCCTCGTTCGTCAGCACGACGATCCTCTTCGGCGCATCAGGGACGTCGGTAACGCCCATGGCATGGGTTACTTCGCGCGCGCCGACCGCCGTTACGGCGATGAGGGACAGAATGGCAGCGAACGCCGCCAGCAGAATGGATTTCGTACGCACACAGGCCTCGAACTTGACAATTGAATGATTTTTCGACCAATCGGTTGGGTCATAAGATGAGATACATTGTCCACTTAAAGTCAAGCTGAAACTCGTGCGCTCTATCCCCCTCTCCACGTCTTCGCGGCCGATGACATTGCTGGCGATCGCCTTGCCGGCGATCCTCATCCTTTTCGTCGCAGCCAGCGTGGCAGTGGGATATCGGCAATATTGGCCGGCTGCGATCTGGAACGCCATCTTCGCTTTCGACGGATCGGAAAGCGCCGTCGTCATCACCACGCTGCGCATCCCCCGGGCTCTTCTTGCGCCGCTCGTCGGCGCCGCTCTCGGTGTCGCCGGCGTCTTGACTCAGACGCTGGCGCGCAATCGCATCGCCTCCCCCGATACGCTCGGCATCAATGCCGGCGCAGCTCTCGCGGTCGTCGCCTCCAGCGTCTGGCTCGGGATCGGCTCGATTGCCGGGATGTCGGTGGCGGCCATTTCGGGCGCACTGGCGACCAGCCTGCTCGTCTTCGGCGTCGCCGCCACTTCGGGAGGCTTCTCGCCGATCCGCATCGTGCTCGTCGGCGTGACCGTCGGCGGTCTGGCATTTTCGATCGTCCAGATCATCCTGACCACCAACGAAGCCCAGCTCAAGGAGCTGCTCTTCTGGCTGACCGGCTCGTTTGCCGACCGGCCGATCGCCTTTGCGATCGGCGGCGCACCCGTGGTCATGGCCGGGCTGGCGGCCGCATGGATGCTCGCGCAGCCGCTCGACGCCCTGCAGGCCGACGATACGACAGCAGCAAATCTCGGCGTGCCGCTCGCCGTCGTGCGCTGGGCCGGCTTCCTGACTGTCTCGCTACTGACGGGAGCCGGCGTCTGCATGGCCGGTCCGGTCGGCTTCGTCGGTTTCGTCGTGCCGCACCTCGCCCGATGGCTCGTCGGCCTCAGCCATCGCCGCCTCATCCTCACCTCGGCACTGATCGGCGCCATCTACACGACTGCGGCCGATATTCTCGCGCGTTTCATCATTTATCCCACTGAGGCTCCGGTCGGCGCGATCACCTCCACCGTCGGCGGCATCACGCTGCTCATCCTGCTTAAACGGAGAGCGGCATGACCTCGCCTGTCCGGCCGCTCGCAGCCTCCAGAACTACTCTGACGCTCGCGGCGATCGTCCTGCTCTTCCTCGCTCTCGCTTCGACCGGCGTGGCATTCGGCTCCACCTGGATCCCGCTTGCCCAGGTTTGGGACGTCCTTCTCGGCGCCGAGGTTCGCGGCAAAACCGTCATCATCCTGCAGTTCCGCCTGCCGCGTGTCGTGATCGCTGCTCTGGCGGGCGGGGGCTTTGCGGTCGCCGGATATCTTCTCCAGCGCGTCACCCGCAACGAACTCGCATCGCCCGGCATATTGGGCGTCGTCGACGGCGCCGCGCTGGCGGTCGTCTGCTTCCTTGCGGCGCTCTCCAATGAGTCGAACGCGCTCGTCACCTCGGTCGCCTATCAGCCCGTCGCAGCGGTTGCCGGATCGATTGCGGCGATCTTCGTCGTCTTCGCCTTTGCCGGCCGCCAGGCGGCGTCGGCGATCCGTCTGCTTCTCTTCGGCACCGCCGTTGCCGCGGTGCTCAAATCATTGACGGTCATCGCCATGCTTGTCCGCCCGGTCTACCAGGCAGGACAGGCCGCCCGCTGGATCGCCGGCGCAGTCAACGAGATCAATTGGAACGAGATCCGGATCACGGCGATCGGCATGCTCCCGCTGACCCTCGTCGTGCTGATCGTCGTCCGCAGGCTGCCGCCGGCCGACCTCGACGAGATGTCGGCCAGAAGCGTCGGCCTCAACTTGCCGAGCTTCCGCATTCAGATCTTCGTCCTTGCCGCGGCCATCTCCGCACTTTCGGCCGCCTTCGTCGGCGGCGTCGGCTTCATCGGCCTGATGGCGCCGCATCTGGCGCGCCGGCTGATCGGACGAGGCGTCCATTTCGGCCTGATCGGCAGCTTCTTCATCGGAGCGTCGATGCTGGTGGGCGCGGATATTATCGTCCGGTTGCTCTTTTCGCCGACGGAGGTGCCTGCCGGAACGGTTCCGGCCGTCATCGGCGCTCCGTATTTCCTCTATCTCCTGATGAGAAACCAGCGCCATGGCTAGTGCGACCCCCACCGGAAACGTCATATCGATCGAAGGGCTGAGCCTGGATTATGGCAAGGTCAACGTCCTGCATTCCCTGTCGCTCGCCATCCCCAGGGGCAAGATCACCGTGCTGGCGGGCGCGAACGGCTGCGGCAAATCCACCCTGCTGAGAGCGATCCGCAGGCTGCACAAGCCCAGCAAGGGCGAGGTCCTCCTTGAGGAACTGAGCCTTCACAGCCTCGGGGAAAAGGCGCTCGCCAGGAAGATCGGGCTCTTGACCCAGAGTCCTTCAGCCCCCGAAGACATGACGGTGCAGGAGCTCGTCCGGCTAGGCCGCTATCCGCACCAGACGCTGCTGCAGCCCTGGAACGCCGGCGACGCGGAGGCGATCGAGCAGGCGATGGCAGGCACCGGCGTCGGGCATCTGCGTGACCGCAGGCTGGGCTCGCTCTCGGGCGGCCAGTTGCAGCGCGCCTGGATCGCCATGGTTCTGGCGCAGGAGACCGACATCATCTGCCTCGATGAGCCGGTCAACCATCTCGACCTCGCCCACCAGCTCGAATGCCTCGAACTGGTCGACCGTCTCAAGCAGCAATTCGGCAGAACCGTGGTCCTCGTCCTGCACGACCTCAATCTCGCAGCGCGCTACGGCGACACGCTGGTTTTTCTCCGGGGCGGCGAGATCGTCGCCACGGGGGCGCCCGCCGATCTGGTCACCGAGGCGATGGTCGCCGACGTCTTCGGGGTGCAGGCAAGGGTCATAACCGATCCCGTTCACGGCCGGCCGCTCTGCATCCCGCTGCGTCTTGCTGGGACGTCATCGGAGTAAGCAAGAACGCGCCGACCGAACATTCCGCTGTCAGCCCTCGATAAACAACTGGCCGAGCTCACCGGTCAATCTGTCGAGTTCGTGCAGAACCCTTTCGATGCGGGCGCGGGCCTGGAGCATCTGGTCAATGTCGGAGCCGCCGGACGGTCCGGCTGCGGTCTGCAGGTCATGAGCATTCGTCGCAATATTGGAGACCGGATTTGGAAACTGGATAATTTCAGCCATTCTCATTCATTATTTTTTCGTTGTGCCTGGGAGGATGGAAACTCTCATGTCTCCAGGATTCGGCGTGTTTCATTGCCAATCGGCGGGAACGTCTTCGCTTTTCATTTCAATGCGTTGCGTTCGTCCCGGCAGCCAGTAAACGCCTTGTCAACCTTAACAAACTCTTACTTTTCCCCTGCGGGCGGCTCAGTCCGGAGCTTTGCTGCGCCGACCGGACAGCATTGCGAAATTCGGATAAGGCAATCGTCAGCTTTGAGAACCGACCGTATCTGCAGCTTAGGAGTTCGGCAAAATGGGAAATCCCCGGCCGCTCGCCTTGCTGCGAGGCGAACTCGCAAGCGGTCGTTCTTTATCCGCGCGGCGTTACAGGCGCCCGCCTGCCGCGGCCCCAGAGGATGAAGGCGGAAAGGCCAAGCAGGATAACGTTGAGCGGCAGGGCCGGCGCTTCGCCGCGGGAGAGATGAAAGATCATCGCAGCGATCTGCAGCAGCACGCAGCCAATCGCCGCAAGCACGGTCAGACGCGGCTGGATGCGGGTCAGGGCCGGCAGCAGGACGCCGACGCCGCCGGCAAAATCGATGATGCCCATGAGCCGTAAAAACCAGGCGGGAACCTGGCCCGGCCAGACCCACATCGCCGCCAATTGATCGACCGGCATGAAGAATTTCATGCAGCCGAACAAGGTGAAAGCGGCGAAGATGAGCACCTGCGCGGACCATATCGCGATCTGCAGCAATCTTCCCGCACGGGGCGCTGGCGAAATGGTCGTAGCATTGGACAACTCGAACCTCCTGAACGATGGCTGGCTGCGGCAGGCAGCCTTGAATTAGCCTTACAGATAAAGCTGGCTACCCATCGTGAAAATCGGTATATTTTCGAAATAATTTATCGACTGGATCGATGAGATATGCAGCCGCATCCGACCTTGGATCAGCTTCACGTATTCCTGACCGTGGTGGAGAAAGGCAGTTTCTCGGCAGCCTCCCGCGCGCTGAACCGCACGCAGTCGGTCATTAGCTATACGATCGCCAATCTCGAAGCACAGCTGCGCGTGGCGCTTTTCAGCCGTTCCGGCACCAAGCGGCCGCAGCTTACGGAGGCCGGCCGATCCGTGCTGGAGGATGCGCGCCGGCTGCTCGGCGACCTCGACCTGATGCGGGCACGCGTGCGCGCTTTGAGCGATGGACTGGAGGCGGAACTCAATGTCGCGATGAGCGCCATCGTGCCGTCGGATATCGTCGTCGACGTGCTGCGCGCCTTCCGCACTCATTATCCGACCGTCTCACTGAACGTGACCGTCGGCACGCTCGGGATCGTCATGGATGCGGTCATGGCAGGAAAGGCCGCCGTCGGCTTCGGCGGTGCCATGGCAACCAGGAACGATCAGATCGTTTTCGAGCGGATCGGCCAGTCGGCGATGATCCCGGTCGCCGCCGCCGACCATCCTCTCGGCATGCTGCGCCGGCCGCTAAACCTTGCCGACGTGCGCGATGAAACCCAGCTCGTCGTCTATGACGCCTCGGGGCTGACCAAGGGCCGCGATTTCAACGTATTTTCGCTCAAGACCTGGCGGGTCAGCGACAATGCAACGAAGCATCTTTTCATCCGCGGCGGACTGGGCTGGGGCGGGCTTCCGGCCTATCTAGTCAAGGACGATCTTGCCGATAGCCGTCTCGTCCATCTCCGGTTTCCTGCCTTCGATCAGGATGAATATCCGATCCACGTGATACGCAACGTTGCAAACCCGCCCGGACCTGCGGCGAGATGGCTGATGGCGGAGCTTCGGACGAGGCTTTCGGGCACGGTCCGAGATCGGGGACGTCAGGACGGCGTCGAACACGGCTCCAGGGAAATCGGCGGCTGAGGGCTAGGGCATCGCGCTTGCGGGAGACTCGCCCATCGAAGAGGCCAGCCGCAGAGCCATGATTTCCATCTTCGGCAGGGCTTTGCTGTAGAGGAAACCTTGCGCGGATGCGCATCCGTGGGCCGCCAGGAAGGCTGCCTGCTCGGCGGTCTCGACGCCTTCGGCCACCACATTTTGGCCGAGGCAGCGCGCGATGGAGAGGATCGCCTTGACAAGTTCCTCGTTACGCTTGTCGGCGCTGTTGATGAAAGAGCGGTCGATCTTCAGCGTGTCGATGGGAAAACGGGCCAGATAGTTCAGCGCCGAATAGCCCGTGCCGAAATCATCGATGGCGATCGAAAATCCCATGCTCCGAAGCTCGGAAAGCATATGCAACGTTTCATCCTTCTGATCCAGAAGCAGGCTTTCGGTGATTTCGATTTCGACCCATTCGGCGCGGCAGCCGGTCTCCTCAAGAATCTCGGCGATAGACTTTATCAAGCCGGCGGACTGGAACTGCTTGACCGACAGGTTGATTGCTACCTTGTGCGGTATCCGGCCGTCGGCATTCAGCTCGGCGGCCGTCTCGCACGCCTCACGCAGCACCCATCGGCCGAGCTCCACGATCAGCCCCGTATCTTCCGCGACCGGAATGAAGCGGAAGGGAGGAACCATGCCCATGTCCGGGTGGCGCCATCTCAACAGGGCCTCGGATCCGATCATGGCGCCGCTGTCCAGGAGCACCTTGGGCTGGTAGTGCAACTCCAATTCACCACGCTCGATGGCACGGCGCAAATCTGATTCCAGCCGCATGCGCTCTTCGGCGCTCGCCGTCAGGTCCTTTGAATAGAAGCGAAAGCTGTTTCGCCCCGAGCGTTTGGCGAGATACATCGCGGAGTCGGCGTATTTCACGAGATCGTTGACGTCGGCGCTGTCATCGGGATAGAGCGCGATGCCGACGCTGCACGAAATGAACACTTCCTTGCCATCCAGCAGAAAGCCTTCCTTGAACCTCTCGAGGATCGTGCCGGCAATCCGGCCGAGGTCGTCGCCCTGACGGATCTCCGGCAGCAGGATCGCGAATTCATCGCCGCCGAGACGGGCGACAGTGTCGTAGTCGCGGACGCTCGCCTTGAGGCGGGCCGCCGCCTGGCAGAGCAGTTCATCGCCGACGGGATGCCCCATCGTATCGTTGACCACCTTGAAGTGGTCGATGTCGATCAGCGCCACGCCGGCCCGCTGACCTCGCGACACGGCTGAAGTGATCATCTGCCGCAGCCGGTCGTTGAACAGCGATCGGTTCGGCAAGGAGGTCAGGGGATCGTAAAAGGCCATCTGGTGGATTTTCTGGCGCGAGACGTTCAATTCGGTAACGTCGCGCGCCACACCGAGAACCCCGACGACGCCTCCCCCTGCATCCATGACCGGCACCTTGCGTGTTTCAAGCAGAACAGATTGCCCGTTCTCCTGAGAAATGACCCATTCCTCATCGCTGAGGATGCATTCTCCAGCCTCGACAGCCGCCTTGTCCGATTCCCGAAAAAACCGCGCCCTTTCGACGTCGAACAGCTCGAAATCGGTTTTCCCGACAACGTCGGCTTCCGCCAATCCGGTCAGCCGCTCGAAGGCGTGGTTGCACAGCAGATAGACACCGTCCATGTCCTTGACCCACACCATATCGGGCATGGTCCGAAGCACGCTGAGCAGCTGCATTCGCACCAGGTTGATGGCGTCTTCCGCCTGCTTCCGCTCGGTAATGTCGCGCGAGAACGCCAGGAGCGTGGTCGCGGCAGCAGGATCGGCACTCGGCCGTCTGGCCACGGAGAGTTCGAACCACCGCCTCTCGCCGTTCGGCAGGGCGATGGAAATGCATCGCCCATAGGCAACGCCCTCCTTGGCGGCCTCGCGCAACGCCTCCATCGCGATGGCGGCCTGATCGGGCGCAAGGACGTCATTGACAGTCCTTCCGAGCAGCATCTCCTTCTGCTGGGCCAGCAGTTCCGGATTTCGTGTCCAGACCTGAAGATACCGGCCGTCCTCATCCACCTCGAAGAGGACATCGGGAATGGCGGTGATGATTCCTTCGGCAAATTCAAGCGCCTTCTTGAGATCCCGCCCCGCCTGCTTGTGCTCGGTAATGTCGACGATGGCGCCGATCACGCCGGCGGCGCCGTTTGCTCCCGACAACACCACCTTGTTGACGACGACATCACGCACCGCACCGCCAGCTGTCGTGATTTTGGTCTCGCAGTGTTGGGCCCCGCCGCTTTCGGGGCAAACATCGTCTTGCGTCAGATGCCATTCCGTATGATGGTGCGGATCGAGATCGGCGTCGGTTTTCCCGATGATCCCATTGCGTGCATGACCAAGCAGACTCTCGAAGGCCTTGTTGCAGCCAAGGTAGCGCCCATGCCGGTTCTTGTAGAAGACCGGAAGCGGAAAGGTGCCGAGCAAGGCCCCGAGCAGGGCCTCCCGATCGACTGCCGCGTCTCGGTCGTGCCCTTCTGTACGGAGGGCCGGCTGGCGAAGCGACTGGGACACGGTCATCATTGATCTTCCTCAACCATGGGCAACAACCGGATGCGTCATCCATCCGGTCGAGAATCTTTAGCAAAGGCCACCCAAATCATTTGAGGGGAAGTTATGGCCTGAGATCGGATGCAAAGACTCCGGTCCGCCGCGACCAAGCATGTCGGCTTGGCATCGGATATTGCGGCCAGAAAATTAAGAGATGGCTGTGGTCTCCGGCAGCTCAGCAAATTTCGTCGCGCGAAGCGGATCGCGTCGACGCAATATGGATACTCATAATTTCTCGTCTTCTCCGGCAACACTGCCTTGCCTGTCGTGGTCTACCTTGCGTTTTGTTTAAACGGCACGTCCGAAAAGGCCTAGGTTTGGAAATCAGGTAGGCAATTATCCGGAATCCGAACCCTCTGGCCAGATCACGACGATTTCGTATGGGCCTGTGGCAAGGACCTGGTTTCGTTGCATTTTTTTACGCTTCTTAAACCAGGGAACGACAAGCTGGGCCACCGAACGAGGTGCTGCTTGTACTTCTCCGCCATGAAGACGGGTTCAGAGACGAGCCAAAAATCCGCGTTGTTCGACAGCGCGTTCAGAGGTGGAAATGTTTGATAGTACGCATGCCTATGACCATCAATCCAGAGGCAGTACAGCGGGCGCGATCGCGATGCTGAATATCCTCGCCCCCTGGAATAGCTGACCGCGGATCGCGCCGCCCTGGCTTGCTCAAAGCTCCCACAAGATGTCGCCGGCTGGACGTCGATCACGAGATCGGTCCAAGGCAGGCGGCGATCTGAACTCCATTCTCCCGGCGCGCCGCACCCGACGCGCAGGACCGGGCCATGATGGCCGATCTCTTGCAAATGATTGTGAAGCAGTTGTCCCGGAGGCCGTTCGGCCTGTCTTGTTTTGATGAAGCGCGAATGGTGGGGTTCGGATTTGGAAAATACAGTGATGCCGGCCGGTGAGTCCCATTCCTCCGTAGCGAAATATATCCGCTCCATCGGGCGCCATTACGTCCTCGCCGTCGTGGTCATGACAGTTCTGATCGGGTCAACCTTCCTGACGGTCAAGGTGGCTCTCGATCGCCATTCGCTGCAGCAGAACATCAGCTATGTGATCGGACGCCAATTCATCCGCTTCCAGCAACTGGCCACCCAGACGCGCGCCATCATGCGCGCTTCGGCCGACCCGAATATGCCTGAATATGTTATCAGGCCGATGGTCGAGGACGTTCAGAGGGCAATCGACGACATCCACTCCATGAGCGTGGAGTTGAAGGGGCTGAATACGCAGGTCGAGGCGAACCTTCTGGAACTGCTGAACGGACAGGACGGCGCGTCCGAGAAATTGCGGCGCGAACTCGACGGACGGTTGGAGGATTTCCTTCAGAGGGCCGAACGCGTCGTGTCAGCAAAACTGCAGGATCGACGGGAACGTTACAGCTTCTGGGGACCAATCGACTTTGCCGTTTCCTCGGACAGCACGCTGATGCGTCAGTTCAGCGCCTTGATCGAGAGCGCGCATGACCGGAGCGATGTCAGCATCGATCACACGCGCCTTATCAGTGCCGTGCTGCTCAGCCTCACCGCCGCGACGCTCATCCTTGCGACCCTCATCCTTTTCATACCGCTCCTCGTCAAATTGCGCACCGAACACCGCCGGACCCTGGATTTCGAGATCAAGCTGACGCATCTGGCGCATACCGATACCTTGACGGGCCTTGGCAACCGATCGTCGTTCAACGAGGCGCTGAACGGGCTGTTTGGCTCCCTTGAGCGGACGGGGGCAGGCTTTTCCATGCTGTTGGTCGACCTCGACCACTTTAAGGCCACCAATGACAGTTTTGGTCATCCGGCGGGAGATGCGGTTCTGAGCCATGTCGCGCGCGCGCTGCAGAAGACGTTCCGGTCCGGCGATATCGTCGCGCGGCTTGGCGGCGACGAGTTCGCCGCACTGCTTCCGGGCATTTCAGATGCGGCGACGCTGGAAGGAATTGCCGGGCGCGCAGTCGCAGCCATTGCGACGGAATGCCAGTTCGAGGGCCGGTCGCTGCCGGTTTCGGCCAGCCTCGGCGGCGCGGTCGTGCCGGGCCATGCCTCAGACGAGGCGACCCTCATGCGCGTTGCCGATCTGGCGCTTTATGCCGCAAAGGCCAAGCGCAATACCGCCGTCATTTTCGACGAAAGCTCCTTCGCCCAGCGTCTGGAGCAGAACCGGCTTGCGAGCGCCCTCGCCTTCGCCGCCGATCGCGACGAGTTCGTCGTCTACTACCAGCAGAAGGTCAACCTGCAGACCAGCAGGCACCTCGGCTTCGAGGCATTGGTGCGCTGGCGTCATCCCCAGCTCGGCATTCTACCGCCGGGACGCTTCCTGCCGCTTATGGAAGGTCACCTTATACAGGGGATGACGCGCTGTATCGTCAACACCGTCGCCCGCGACCTCAGAGCATGGCAGGCAGCCGGGCTCAGCGTGGGATCGGTCGCCATCAATCTGCCGGAGGCCCTGCTGGTCGGCGATGACGGTTACGACCTTATCGCCGCGGCGGTCGAAGCAAACCGGCTCGACTGGCTCGATTTTTCCATCGAGATCACTGAAGACGTCTTTCTCAATCGCGGCGCCAATCAGATCGCCGAGACCATCTCCCGCTTCCGCAAGCATGGAGTTTCGGTCTCGCTCGACGATTTCGGCACCGGCTTTGCGTCGCTCGTCCATCTGCGTGACTTCCCCTTCGACGAACTGAAGATCGACCGCAGCTTCGTTGCCGAAATCGGCAAGGATGTCCGATCGGAACAGATCGTCAGGGCGATCATCGATCTGGCGCGCAACCTCGGCAAACGGTGCGTGGCGGAAGGCATCGAGGAGGAGGTCCAGCGGGACTTCCTCCTGCATGCGGGTTGCGACATCGGCCAGGGTTATCTGTTCGGCAAACCGGAACCGGCCCTCGTGGCGGAACGATTGGTTCGCCGGCCGCCGGTGCGCGGAATATCAGGGCGATCCCGCAAATCGCCGGCTGTAATGGTCTCCTGAACCGCGCTGCACGGGCACGGGGCGGCACAATCATCGACGAAAGAGGAAATCGAATGAGACGGGCAATCATACGGACGTGGCTCGCCACGACCCTGGCGACGGTAGCTCCTGTGGCGCAGGCTTTCGCGGCAGAGGGCATGGCGGTGGACGTCGTGCATTTCTGGGTGTCTAAAAGCGAGGCGGCGGCGCTCGATGTTTACCGCAAGGCCTGGGCAGCGGCCGGCAACCAATGGGTCGACATGCCGGCGGAGAATAAGGTCGCGGTCCAGCGGGTCGTGAGCGACCGCATTGCCAACGGATATGCGCCGGCTGTGATGCAGTGGAATGCCAACGAAGGATCACGCGAACTGCCGGAAATGGGCATCGTGCTCGATATAGACGATGTCACCCAGGCGGATCACTGGCGCGATGTCATTCCCGCGACGGTGTTCGACCGAATCTCCTCCAAGGGAAAGGTTTATTTTGCGCCGACCAATATCCATGCCGAGAACTGGCTGTGGACGAGCACGGCGGCATTGGCCGAAGCGGGAGTGAAGACGCCGCAGACCTGGGACGAGCTTTTCGATGCGGCCGATAAAATCCAGGCGACGGGACGCCGGGCGATCGCGCTCGGCGGCGCCCGATGGGAGGTGTCGCTCATCTTCAACGACATCGTCTATCACAAGTTCGGGCCGGAAGGTTATGCCCGGCTGATGAGCGGCGATGCAGAACTGGTGCAGGACCCGCGCATGATCGAGGCGCTGGATATGCTGCTGCGCCTGTCCGATTATGTGGAGCCGATCGAACAGCGAAAAGACAAGACATGGGCTGATGCGGCTGCGGCGGTCGGCCAGGGCAAGGCCGGCATGCAGTTCATGGGCGACTGGGCCAAGGGCGAACTTGCGGCGCGCGGCTACAGCGTCGACAAGGATTTCGACTGCAGCCTCGTTCCCGGCACCTCCATCGCCTATTTCATGGTGATCGATGCCTTCGCCTTTCCGCTGACCAGCCGGGAAGGCACAGCGCAAGCGCAGCAGGCTTTCGCGCGCATGGTGCTCGATCGGGACAACCAGGTTGCCTTCAGCCGGATCAAGGGCTCTTTGCCCGTCCGCACCGATGTCGATCCATCAGGACTCGATCGCTGCGGCAAACTTGGATTGGAGATGATCAAGGCGCATAAGGGCGAAGTCAGCGCCCAGTCCCAGGCCATGCCGACCCAGATGTCGGAAGGCTGGATCGCCGTGGTCGGCGACTTCTTCAACAACAGGAACATGTCGCCGCACGAGGTTCAGAAGCGCCTGCACGATCTGCTGATGCAGCGCTGAAGGCAACGGAAGGCCGGTACCGCAGTACGGCACGAATATCCATGATTCGCAGAGATGTACGATAAGCGCAGCAAACAGCCCGCCGCCAGTCCGCTGGTCGCTGGAACTCACAAGATTTAACAAAGACTTAAGCTTCGTTGAAACATCTTGCCATCACGATTTTATTTCCGGGCGTTTGGTGGTTTTTTGAAGTCAGTTTTTTCATCTTCATTGGGTCGATGCTTGCACACGCTTCGCGGTTTCGGAACGGACAGAACCGGCAATGTCGCGATCGTCGTTGCCCTCAGCCTGGTGCCGATGCTCGTCGCAGTCGGCGCAAGTTTCGACTACATCCGCAGCTACAATGTCCGGCAGAGGATGCAGAGCGACCTCGATGCAGCCCTGATCGCCGCGGTCAAACAGATCGACAATGTCGAGGACGCGGACACTCTCAAGAAGAAGGTTTCCGACTGGTTCCACGCACAGGTGGACAACAGCTATTCGTTGGGTGAGATCGAGATCGATACGGCCAACCACAACATCACGGCGACGGCGAGCGGTACCGTTCCGACCACCTTCATGAAGATCGCCAACATCGAGAGCGTCGACGTCAGCGTGGCGAGCGCCGTCAAGGGACCGGCCACCTCCTATCTCAACGTCTATATCGTCATCGACACCTCGCCCTCGATGCTCCTGGCGGCGACGACATCGGGCCAGGCGACGATGTATGCCGGCATCGGATGCCAGTTCGCCTGCCACACTGGCGACGCGCACACGATCGGCAAGAAGAAATATGCCAACAACTATGAATACAGCTCGGAAAAGAAGATAAAACTGCGTGCCGATGTCGCCGGCGACGCGGTCCGCGAAGTGCTCGACATGATCGACGAATCCGACGCCAATCATGAACGGATCAAGGTCGGACTCTACAGCCTGGGAGATACGCTCACCGAAGTTCTGACCCCGACGCTGAGCACGGATACGGCGCGTACCCGCTTGGCGGACGCGAGCTACGGCCTCACCAGCTCGACCTCGAAGGCCGCCACCTATTTCGACGTATCGCTTGCAACGCTCAAGCAGAAAGTCGGCGCCGGAGGGGACGGATCCACCTCAGGCTCGCCGCTCAAGCTGGTTCTCCTGCTGACGGACGGCGTGCAGTCGCAGCGCGAATGGGTCACCGACGGAGTGGTATGGAGCAAGGGAAAGGCGATTCCCGGCTCATACTGGAATAAGGTGGCGCCGCTTAATCCCGAGTGGTGCGGCTATCTGAAGAACCAGTCCAATACGATGGCGGTGCTCTATACCGAATATCTGCCGATCACTTCGGACTGGGGCTACAACGCCACCGTCGGCTCGACCATGGCCAGCGCCAACTGGAAGAGCACCTGGGGCGGCACCATGGACAGCGGCGTTTCGAGCAGCATCACGCGGCGGGATTACATCCCCTATGCGCTTGCCGGCTGCGCATCGTCGAAGAGCCTGTTCATCTCGGCATCGTCGTCGTCTGAGATCACGGAAGGCCTGTCGACGCTCTTTACCCAGTATCTCTCTTCCGTCCGGCTGACTCAATGACCGCAAGAAAACGCTTTGCGCCGTTTCGCCGCCTGCTCGGCGATCGCAAGGGGGTGGCCGCGATCGAATTTGCGATCCTGGCCCTGCCGCTCTTCATCATGATATTCGGCATTATTGAAGTGTCGCTGATGTTCTTCGTCAACTCCGCGCTGGACGCTTCGGTTCACAAGATCTCCCGGATGATCCGCACCGGCGAGGTCGCCTCGTCCAAGATCACACTGGCCGGATTCAAGAGCAGGATCTGCGACGACATGCTTCTGGCCTTCAGCTGCTCCAGCGGTCTCGTCGTCAAGGTCAGCGTGCTTTCCGACTTGTCTTCCGCCACCAGCGCCGATCCTATCGACAACAGCGGCAAGCTCACCGTCACCGAGACCTACGATATCGGCAAGGGCAGCGACTACATTCTGGTGCAGGCATTCCTGCCCTGGGGAGCCACGGTCAACTTCTTCAGCCTGTCGAGCGCCAAGCTTTCCGACGGCAGCTATCTCCTCGGATCGTCCGCTCTGTTCCGCAACGAGCCCTTCTGACATGATGATGAAACGAAGCCTCCCCCTTATCAGCTTCATCATGTCCCGTATCCGCCGGCTCGCTCGCGACCGTTCGGCGGCTTCCGGCGTGGAATTCGCATTGGTGCTGCCGATCCTGATCGTGTTGCTGTTCGGCACCGTCGATCTCGGCCATGCCCTGACCGTCAGCCGCAAGATAGACGAGATCGCTTCCAGCACGAGCGACATGATCGCCCAGCAGAGCACCTGGGCGAAGACCGACGTCACTAAGCTTCTCTCCGGCGCAAGCTTCATCCTGCAGCCCTATGAAACCACTGGGCTGACCATTATGGTCACGGTCAACGATGTCGACAACAGCGGCAAGGCAACCGTCAACTGGTCGGCCGCGTTCAACACCTCGCCGCTTGCTTCCGGCACGGCAAGCGCCATCGACATACCGAAAAAGATACAGGAGACCGGGGTGCAGGTGGTGCTGACCCGCGTGCAATATCGATTGACGACGCCCGTCTCGGCATTCTTTTCAAACTTCACGGGAATGGACAGCTACAGCTTCGACCACCATTTCTTCACGCGTCCCAGGGTCAGCGACACGATCAAATACAATTGAGCCGCAGGCTGCCCGCCATTCAGATCATTGTCGCCGGGCCGACAATGATGCATTGCTTCGGCCGCTCGGCGGGATCGGCTTTTCCAGTGAATCGCAATGCATGATCGTGAATATGAGGAACTTGAAATGACGGCAGGAAGAGGTTCCGGCGGCATACGGCAATTGTCTGCCGTCGTGCCGATCTTGCTGGCCGCGATCGCGAGTTCCCATGCTGTCGTCGACACTGCTCATGCGCGCAATCTGTTGCAGCTCAATCTCGACGGGCCGAAGAAGCCCCGGCTCTGGCTGCGCAGCTACGACTATCACTACAGCCTTTACTGAGTGGAACGAGGCTCACCCGGCGAGCTTGACGATGCCGTAGGGATTGAACTTGAACTCGTCCACTTCATAGGTGGAATCGAACGAGAGCCTGGCCCCGCGCGCCTTGAGCGTCGGATCGAGCCCCTGCTCGCCAATCTCGTCGGCAACCGCATCCATAATGGCAACGACCTTCCTTTCACTGCCGGCGGTCTCCGGCACATAGACTTCCGGCAACCCGACGAGATGGAAGCCGACACTCTCCAGATATCCCCGCGCCGAGAGCGGCCGCTTGGCGAAAGCGAGCCGGCCGATGCGCTGCTGGGCGAGCGGATCTGCCGCTTTCACCGCCTCCGCACCTTGGCCGATCAGCGCTCTCCATCGATCGAGGCCATGGGCGATGCCGGCGCTTTCGCCTTTGACCGCCACCGCTCCCGCCGCGATCAGTCGCTCGACGAGACGCAGCGCGGTCATCGACACCTTCACCGTCTCCGCCTGCGCCATGCTCGGCCCGAGCACATAGAGGACGGACTGATGATCGGCGACGGCTTTCTCATCCGCCTCGTTCCACACATCGGCCTCGACCCGATCCCAGCAGACATCGAACGATCGGCTCATGCGATCATCCGGTTCTGCCTGCGAATATTCCTCGTCGACGCTGAATCCATCGGCGAAGTCCCGAATCGCTTGGGCTGCTGCCTCGGACAAGCGGCTGAGGTCGCGATCCTTCCCGAGGAAACACAGAACATGCCGGGGCGTCACCGAGGACGCCTCCTCCCGGATCGCCGATTCCGGGCTCGCTTCCCCGGCGAAAGCCGGTTTCCAGCCGATCATGGCCCACAAGGACCCCAAGAGCGAGCGACGCAGGATATGCAAGATCGATGCCTCCGTTCGGTCGTATGTTTACAGCCTCCGCTTGTAAACATAAGACGCCCGAAACGAAAGCGGGATCATCGCCGCAGGCGATGCGGGCAGCGCCCGCAAGGCGGACGTGATCAACTTCGAAAGTGTCCGGCGCTCCACTTTTGCTGTGCGCTAAGCGCGCGGTTCCACTCGTCGGCTCCAGCCGCTTCTGTTATTCTTTGTCGGCTGCGTGTCGACTGACGACCATGTGTGTCAACAGCGTGTCGACCAAATCGGACCGCTGCGGGCTGCGGAGTAAAAAGGTGATGATCAACAGCATTGGCTTTGTCGGCACCGGCGCGATCACCGAAGCGATGGTTCGCGGGCTTCTGGCCGCACCGGCCTACGCCTCCGAGATCCACGTATCGCCGCGGAGCGCGCACATTGCCGCGACATTGGCCCAGGAGTTCGCCGCCGTCAGGATCGCCGGGGACAACCAGACTGTCGTCGATCGCAGCGACATGGTGTTCCTGGCGATCCGGCCGCAGATCGCCGAGGAGGTCGTACGGGCGCTTTCGTTCAGAACCGGCCAGGTGGTCGTCAGCCTCGTTGCAGCGACCGAGCGCCAGGCGCTTCTCCATTGGATCGGCACCGACGTGCACCTCGTCCAGGCCATCCCCCTGCCCTTCGTCGCGCAGCGCCAAGGCGTCACCGCCATTCTCCCGCCCGATGCCGCCGTCGCGGCGCTGTTCGATACGCTCGGAACCGCCGTCCAGTGCCAGTCGAAAAAGGAATACGATCTGCTCGCGGCGGCGAGCGCAATGATGTCGACCTATTTCGGCATCATGGAAACCGTAGCCGTCTGGCTGGAAAAAAGCGGCCTGGAAAGGCCGAAAGCAAATGCCTACATCGCGCCGCTTTTCGCAAGTCTGGCGCAGAAGGCCAACAGCCCAGGCACCGAGCCGTTCAGCGCGCTGAGCCGCGAATTCGCCACCAAGGGCGGATTGAACGAGCAGGTTCTTTCCGACGTCGACAAGCAGGGCGGCCTTGCTGCGCTGACCGCAGCGCTCGATGGCGTGCTCGCTCGCATCGAGGGCCGCAACAACTGAAGCGCATGCACCTCAAGCGAAAATCCCTTACCGTCCTTTTCACAGTTGCCACGATTTTGGGCCAGACGATTTGGGCGCGCGCAGAACCGCTGGAGCGACCGACCATTTCCGTCATCATCCTCTCCGTGTCACCACGGACCGTCCGTTGGGCCACCGTCCACAAGGCTCCCGATCCAGGGGAAGACGATCCCTATTACCACGTCGAGGTGATCGAGAAGGAGCGACGCACGCCGCCGTGGCAATTCAAACGCCTTGCCACCCATGTCGTGGTCACGGCCGATGCGTTGAACAGGAGCCGCTCGCGACAAAAGGCCAGGACCTATTTTTATAAGGATATTGAATTCCGGATCGCCGACCAGAACTGGCGCGCGCAGCCTCGCTCAGAGAGGGAGGCGGGTGTTTGCCGCACGACGATCCTGGAATGCGTCGGCATCGCAGGCAAGCCTGACTGATTCCGCGCCGCCATCGAAAATCACGGTTGCAATAATCGCAGAAATGCAATTTACCTCTGACGATGAGTCACGAAACTACTTTTGCTAGAGAAAATATCCTCGCCCGGCCGCCGGCGGCGGGGTGGCCGAATTTCTCCGGCCTGCCGGTTTCAGCCGATCCCGATCACATCACCCCCAATTAGCTGATCTGACGAACCGTGACGTCCCGGCCGCTCTGCCAGCAGAGCGCGGCGGGGCATATTCCATGAATTTCCCCGCATCACCTTTCAACACAAGGACATCTCCATGAAGCATCTGCGCAATTTCCACCTGATGATGGCCAGCACCGCGTTCCTGACGCTGGCCGGCCCGGCGCTCGCCCTCGACGGCGCCGATATGATGAAGAAGCTCAGCGCCGCAACCAATGCCGGCGGCACCGTCATCACCTTCGAGAAGGCCGAAGTCGACGGCGACACGGTGACGGCAACAGGCGTCCAGGTGGGATTTGCCAACGTGCCCGGCGACACGCTGAAGATCGGCAACCTCACCTTCGAGGGCGTGGAGGAAAAAGAAGGCGGCGCCTATTACGCCAAGACCCTTTCCTTCCCGGATGTCGATATCAGCCAGGAGGGAGGACGCTTTTCCGCCAAGGAGATTCTGTTCACCGGCCTGACGATTCCCGCCAATGCGACCGGCGAAACGCTGGACGATATCCTTCTCTATGAAACCGCCAGCACCGGGCCGATCGCGCTCAACATCAAGGGCAAGGATGTGCTTGCGATCGAAGGCGTCGAGGCAAACATGGGGCGGCAGGACGGCGGATTTGCCTACGACGCCAACGTCGCCGGCTTCAAGGCCGACCTGTCGCAGGTCGAGGACGCGGCTGCGAAGGAGGCCATCGAGAAGCTCGGACTGACGACGCTCGACGGCACCATGACGATGAAGGGAAGCTGGGAAGTCGAAAGCGGCAAGGTTGTCCTCGACGAATATGCTTTCGATTTCAAGAATGTCGGCCGGCTGAACTTCGCCGTCGACTTCTCCGGTTATACGCTCGGCTTCATCAAGTCGCTGCAGGAGGCGGTCAAGACAGCCGAAGCCAATCCGAACAAGGAAGAGGCCAACCAGGCCGCTGGACTTGCGATGATGGGGCTGATGCAGCAGCTGACGTTCAACAGCGCCTCGATCCGCTTCGACGACGCCTCGATCACCAAAAAGGCGCTCGACTATGCCGGCACGAAGCAGGGCGTCACGGGCGACGAACTGGCACAATCGCTGAAGGCGCTGGTTCCGATGATGATGGCGCAACTCAACATGCCGGAACTGCAAAACCAGATATCGGCGGCCCTCAACACCTATCTCGACGGCCCGAAGAGCCTGACGATCAGCGCCGCTCCGGAAAAGCCGGTTCCGGTGCCGATGATTGTCGGTGCTGCCATGGGTGCGCCCAACACCATTCCTACGGTTCTCGGCGTCAAGGTATCGGCGAACGACTAAGTCAAGATCAACTGCCGAAGGCGGGTCCTTACCGATCCGCCTTCGGGATCATCCTTCCGAAACGACTGCGCTGTTCTTCTGAATTGCGCTAAAAGGTCGGCGGCGTGCAGGCGCTGATAACCTCACAGGGCACCGGTCCGACGCAGCGGAACCGATGCGGACGCCGGCTTTCGAAATAATAAGCGTCTCCCGGTCCAAGGATACGCCGTTCGTCGTCAACCGTGACCTCGAGTCTTCCCGAGAGCACGATCCCGCCCTCCTCCCCTTCGTGAACAAGGGGAATTTTTCCGGTGTCGGCACCCGGCTGGTAGCATTCCTTCAGCATCTGCAGGCTGCGCCCGAACAGGGTTTCACCGACCTGCTTGTAGGAAATGGCACCCTTGCCGATCTCCACCAGTTCCTCGGCGGCGTAAAAGGCCTTTTTCGGACGCTCCGGTTCAAAGGCAAAGAACTCCGCCAGCCCGATCGGAATGCCGTCGAGGATTCGCTTCAGCGCTCCGACCGAAGGATTGGAGGCATTCGATTCGATCAGTGAGATCGTCGAGTTCGGTACACCGGTGCGTTTGGCGAGCTCACGCTGGGAAAGCTTGTGGGCGAGGCGCAGATGGCGAAGGCGGCTGCCGATGTCGACTGACATGATGGATCCGTTTGCGTTGTCCAGAATATCGCAAAACCTATCTTGTTCGTTGTTAAATTTCAATAACTTGCATCACCAAAGAAAAGGACTTGTTTGAAGGATGGAAATTGCCATTCTCCGGGCGATTTCAAAGGAGGCCAGGATGGACCAGATCAGCAAGACGAACGCGCCCGTACTCGAAAATTTCTGGATGCCGTTCACCGCCAATCGGCAATTCAAGGCCGCGCCGCGCCTGCTGGCCGCTGCGGAAGGGATGTATTACACTGACGTCGATGGCAACCGGGTGCTGGACGGCACGGCCGGGCTCTGGTGCTGCAACGCCGGCCACGGCCGCAGGAAGATCGCCCAGGCAGTCGAGCGGCAGCTTGCCACGCTCGACTATGCGCCGACCTTCCAGATGGGGCATCCGATCGCCTTCGACTTCGCTGCCAAGCTCGCCGCCAACGCACCGGGCGGGGCTGACGCCAAGCTCGACAGGGTCTTCTTCACCGGCTCAGGCTCGGAATCGGTCGATACGGCCCTGAAGATCGCCATCGCCTACCAGCGCGTGATCGGCCAGGGTACGCGCACCCGGATCATCGGCCGCGAAAAGGGCTATCACGGTGTCGGCTTCGGCGGCATTTCCGTCGGTGGTTTGGTCAACAATCGCCGGGTCTTCCCGCAGATCCCGGCCGATCACATGCGCCATACGCTCGACATCGGGCGGAACGCGTTTTCGAAGGGGCTGCCCGCCCATGGCGTCGAACTGGCGGATGATCTCGAGCGCCTAGTGCAGTTGCACGGCGCCGAAACCATCGCAGCCGTCATCGTCGAGCCGATGTCGGGGTCGGCCGGTGTTGTCCTGCCGCCGAAGGGTTATCTGGAGAAGCTGCGCGCCACCGCCGACAAGTACGGCATCCTGCTGATCTTTGATGAGGTCATCACCGGCTTCGGCCGTCTCGGCACGCCTTTTGCGGTGGATTACTTCGGCGTCGTACCCGATCTCGTCACCACGGCGAAGGGCCTCACCAACGGCGCCGTTCCCATGGGCGCGGTCTTTGCCAGCCGCAAGGTCTATGACGGGCTGATGGTCGGACCGGAAAATGCGATCGAGCTCTTCCACGGCTATACCTATTCCGGCCACCCGGTCGCCTGCGCCGCCGGGCTCGCGACCCTCGAAATCTATGAGGAAGAAGGGCTGCTGACCCGCGCAGCCGAGTTGGCTGACTATTGGCAGGAAGCCCTCCACTCACTGAAAGGTCTCGCGCACGTTGTTGACATCCGCAACCTCGGACTGGTCGGCGCAATCGAACTGGCGCCGCGTGATGGCGCTCCCGGAACGCGCGCTTACGACGTCTTCGTCGACTGCTTCAACAATGGACTGCTGATCCGCGTGACCGGCGACATCATCGCCCTGTCTCCACCGCTGATCATCGAGAAGGACCAGATCGACACGCTCGTCTCGACGCTTGCGGACGCTCTGAAACGCGCGGCCTAGATCTGCATCCGGCGCCCGCAATTCCCGTCGGCGATCGGATGCTCGGTCCGTCGCCGATGGAACCATCCGGCACGCCGAGGCGGAGTTCAGCGCTTCAGGGTCTGTGATGGCAGATGACCGAAGCGCTTCCTGTATTCGGCGGCGAAACGCCCGAGATGGGTAAATCCCCATCTGAGCGCGATATCGGCGACGGCCTGCTTCGCACCGGATTCGAGCAGGTCGCGATGGGCAGCGGCCATTCGGATTTCATGGAGGTAGGCGATCGGAGTGGTACTCCTGAACTGCCGGAAACCTTGCTGCAAAGTACGAATGCTGACCTTGGCTGCCGTCGCGATCTCGCTGAGCGAGATCGGTTCGGCGATGTGAGCATGCATGAAATCGATGGCCCATTTCACATGGCGCGGAGCCGGCGCCGGCGCCGGAAGCGTCAGTTCGCCCGAATAGCGATTCGGAAAGGCCTCGAGAAGCAGATAGACCGTCGCGTCGCAGAGCGCGCTGACGGCTAGCGGCGACTCCTGCAGCAGCCCGCCCCCGCCCAGTCCGCGATGCAGGTTCGTAACAAGTTGTTGCAACAACAGCCCCGGGCCGGCCGTCAGATCGATATGGGGATGAAAATCGGCGTCACCGGTGATCATTCGCTCGAACATATGGGTGAGATGCCGGTTGATCCTCTCCTGATCGACGAACAAACCGAGATGACGGCGAGGGCCGAGCAGGCGGGCGCCGGTGGCGCGACCTGCTCCCAGAATGGTGCCGCGACCTGGACCTGAATGGATCGGCTCCTGCCCGGCATCGAAAGACCGCATCTCCCTCCACCGGCAGGAATATGATCACTTTGCTGTTCGGCGCCTCCCGCCTGAGCGAGATCGCGCCCTCATAGGCGCAGTCGGCTATGGACAGATCTCCCGCCGAGACGAAATTGCATCGATATGCAATGGAGGCATTGGCTTGCGCCGCAGCCTTGATCGGAGAGGCCGATGACGACAATATTTCCGACAGGGCATCCGGGTCTGTTCCGGTGTATGCCGTTTCCGAAAACGACGGGCTTTGCACTGCCGGATAAAGGAAGTGCCTATCGGAACTAACGGACATTCACGACCTCACGATTATTCCCGCGAGTAATAATCGATTCTCTCCAATAAAATCTCTTCTTTTTTGCGTTACCTCGGCAGGATTTCACGCGTAGCGGCTGACCGCAAGATCCCGCGCATCGATCTCAGGCGTACGGGCGCAGACGAGGTCGCTGATGAGCCTTGCCGAACCGGTGCTCATTGTCCAGCCGAGCGTGCCGTGACCGGTATTGAGGAAGAGGCCGACGATCTTCGTCGGGCCGATGACCGGCGTGCCATCCGGTGTCATCGGGCGCAGACCCGACCAGAAGGAGGCCTTGGACACATCGCCGCCGGGGAAAAGATCGGTGACGGAATGCTCGAGCGTGCTGCGGCGGGCGAGGCCGAGATCGTTGGTGTAGCCCGAGATTTCAGCCATGCCGCCGACGCGGATGCGTTCGCCGAGCCGGGTGATGGCGATCTTGTAGGTTTCGTCCATGACCGTCGATTCCGGCGCGCGCGAGGCGTCGGTGATCGGGATGGTGAGCGAATAGCCCTTGACCGGATAGACCGGCAGGCTGATGCCGAACGGCTTGAGCAGCAGTGGCGAATAGCTGCCGAGCGCAACCACCACCGCGTCCGCGCTCATCCGTTCGCGCTCGCGATCGGGATCGCGAGCGGTGACGACCCCGCGCACCCGGCCGGCTTCGACGTCCAGCGCCTTGATCGTCGTGCCGTAGGCGAAGCGGACGCCGAGCGCTTCGGCTTTGGCGGCCAGCGCATTGGTGAATTTGAAACAGTCGCCGGTCTCGTCCTTGGGCGTCAGAAGGCCGCCAACGATCTTGTCGCGCACGTGCCTTAGCGCCGGTTCGACGCGGATGCAGCCGTCCCGGTCCAGCACCTCATAGGGAATGCCGTCGGCTGCCAGCGCCTTGACATCTTTCGCCGAGGCATCGAGCTGCTGCTGCGTGCGGAACAGCTGCAGGGTTCCCTGCATGCGTTCGTCATAGGCGATTCCGGTTTCGGCGCGAAGCTCGGCGAGCGCGATGCGGCTGTAATCGGCAAGGCGCAGCATGCGACTCTTGTTGATCGCGTAACGCTCGGAGGTGCAGTTGGACAGCATCCTCGTCATCCAGGCGAGCATGGCCATGTCGAGTTTCGGGCGCAGGATGAGCGGCGCATGTTTCATGACCAGCCATTTCATGGCCTTGGCAGGAATGCCGGGGGCAGCCCATGGCGAGCAATAACCGAAGGAGACCTCGCCGGCATTGGCAAAGCTCGTCTCCAGCGCCGGCCCCGATTGCCGGTCGACGACGGTAACCTCATGACCTGATTTGGCCAGCTGATAGGCGGATGTGACGCCGACGATGCCGGCACCCAGAACGATGACTTTCATGATTTCCTCAAGAACAATGCCGGCCGGCTCTCAGCAATATTGCCTGTCGTAACGATCGCCCAGACCGGTTAGTATTTCGTAAGATATCGTTCCGGCATCGCCAGCCACGTCATCGAGCGTCTGGTTGGGACCAAGCACTTCGACGAGGCTGCCGAGGCTCAGCGCCCCTTCGGGCAAAGCCGTGATGTCGACGGTCGTGCTGTCCATCGACACGCGCCCCACGATCGGCAGACGGATGCCCTTGTGATAAACGGCGCCGCGGTCGCCGAGACTGCGCGGCAGGCCGTCGGCGTAACCGGCGGCGATGGTGGCGAGGCGGGTTTGCCTGCGCGTCACATGCGCGCCGCCATAACCGATCTTGGCGCCTGAAGGTACGGTGCGCGTCTGCACGACCGCGACATCCAGCCTGACGACCGGTTCCATCGGGTTGTTGCCGCCGGCATTCGGTGCGCCGCCATAAAGGGCGATGCCCGGGCGGGCGAGCACACCATGATAGGCATCGCCGAGAAAGACGCCGCCGGAATTGGCGAAGGAGATATCGAAGCCGGGAAATTCATCGGCAATGCGCGCCATCTCGGCAATCTGTTCGCCGTTCTGGCTGCTCTCCAGCTCGTCGGCGCAGGCCAGGTGGCTCATGATGAACAGGATTTCGACATTGACGCCGTCGCGGATGGCTGCCGCCAATTCGGCTCGCTCTTCCCAGGGAAAACCGAGCCGCGACATGCCGGTGTCGAACTGCAGAACGGCCGGCAGGCTGCGCTTCAGCCGACGCGCGGTCGCCGACCATTGCCGCCACTGCGCGAGCGAATTGAGAACCGGAATAATGCCGCTTTCGGCGCAGGCGAGCTCGTTGCCGGGCTGCAAGCCGTTCAGCACGAATATCTGAGCACCCTCAGCAAGGGCCGGCCGCAGCCTTACGGCCTCGACGAACTGGGCGACGAAGAAATGCCTGCACCCCTGATCGTAGAGCGTTTGGGCGACCCGCTCGGCGCCGAGGCCATAAGCATCGGCCTTGACGACGGCTCCCGCGCGGACCGGCGCCAGCATCGATGCAAGCTTCGAATAATTGCGGCCGAGCGCGGCAAGATCGATCGTCAGATAGCCCGTGGCTCCCTGCGTGATCGTAGCGGTGCGTGCGCGGGAAACCAAAATATCGCTATCCATGTCCACCCCATCTCGATATCAGCAGCTTATGAAACAATGAGCGAAATTGCCGATGATTTTGTCGCTTAATATTGCGCATATTGCACATTATTCGCATAATCAGCCAAGATATGAAGGAAACCGTCATGCCCGCCCTCGACACGGTCGACCGCAATATCCTCAGGCTGTTGCGTCTTGACGCGCGCATGAGCAACGCCAAACTCGCCGCCGAGATCGGCCTTTCGCCGTCGGCCTGCCTCAGACGCATCAAGATCATGGAAAAATCAGGCGTCATTCGCGGCTATACGGCGCTGGTGGATACCGGCAATGCGGATGAGATGATCGCCGTGATCATCAACATCACCCTCGAACGGCAGACGGAGGATCATCTCGATCGCTTCGAAGCGGCGGTGCGTCGGCATCCGGAAATCCGCGAATGTTTTCTGATGACCGGCGGATCTGACTACCTGCTGCGCGTGGAGGTTGCCAGTGCGGGCGAGTTCGAACGGATTCACAAGGAGGTATTGTCGACCCTGCCCGGCGTCCTCCGGATTCATTCCAGCTTCTCGATCCGCAATGTTCTGGCGACGCGCACGCGGGGCAGGCGCTGAACCGCCATCCGCTAGCCTAGATCAACTCCAGCGCCGTGGCCTTGGCGACCGCCTCGCTCGTGGTGGCAACGGTCAGCTTCCGGCGCGCTGAGGCGAGATAGAGCTGCACCGCACTGATCGAAATGCACAACCGGGCGGAAATCTGCTTTGCCAGAAAGCCGCTGGCCGTCATCTCCAGACATTGCAGTTCGCGGCGCGACAAATGCGGAACATCCGCAATCTCCCTCATGCCGGCCAGCACCATGGCCCTGTCATGGAGATGATGGGCGAGAAACTGGAGGTCGCGCATGCTGTCCATACGGAACTGCCGCCAATAGGTGTCGGGGTGATTGGAGGTCACCGTAAACAGCGATCGCTCCCCCTGAGGTCCCCGCACCGGCAGAGTAACGCCTTGCCGGCCGACGCCGTAGGCCATCGCCTCCTTGAAGAAGCCATAGGCCTTGCCCGAATCCCATTTGGACGCAGACCACTCTACGGGCAGGAAGCCACGTCGGCCGAGACGTACGACGGGGTCGATGCTGAAGTAATCCCGGGCACGATATTGCTTCACCCACTCGGGCGGGTAGGTCAGCATCAGCAATGGATTGCTGACCGTCGCCCCCGATGAGCGGGTCACGTGCAAAACCATATGCGATATCGCATAGATGTGGCGGACTTCATCCAGCGCTGCTTCCAGATCCTGCAATGTCGGCGATGCGGAGATCCGGTCCAGACAGTAGAAAAAACGAGAACTGCTCAGCATGAGATGGACTCGTGATTGCGTTGTTTCTTAACTGCTCGCCATGGTAACATTTCGCGATTACCGAGAACAGATACTTTTTTAGCAACCATGACGCGATGTGAAGAACAGGTTAAAGAGCTCGCGAGATCTCCTATGCTGGGCGGCGGGACCGCGACTGAGCTTACCCCACGCCGCCATCGACAAGGGCTCCGGCAGGATAGGGAGAGGCTTGCTCCAGAAGTCGGGACAGGTTGGCCCGCAGTGTCCGACAATTGTCCGCCGTCACATCCCATAGGCCAACATACAGCTTGCCGATCTCGGGCCGGGATCGGGCAAGCGGCATCGGCCTCCAGCCGATCCTCCGGTACACAGCAACCATCGCGGCGTCATAGACGCCGACAATGCTCTCGATACCGGTGTCGAGGGCAAGATCGCAAAGCCCTGAGAGCAGTTCCGTGGCGACTGCGCGCGATTGCTCCATGTGTCCGGCATGCGGATGAAGGCAAAAGCGGGTACATTCCCAGGTCGTCGGGCTATCGACGTCGATAGGCTGATCGAAGAAATGCCGGAACTCGCTTTTGAGCATCGTCGCTCCGGTGGTCGGCAGCAGGCGCAGCGAACCCGTCAGCGTGCCGGAAGGTCGTTGCGTGACGAGATAGACGGGATCCTCGGCCTCGTCGTATCGGTCCCTCTCCCATTGATCCCGGACATCGACCTGCCATCCCAGCCGATCGCGAAAAACAGCGGCGCGAGCCCGAAACATTTCATCGAAAGCCCGTCGATCGGTCTCGAGCATGTCTTTGGTGAGTATCCGCAACATATCCGTCCCTCCTGATGTTTTGACGTTTCACAACAGGAGGCCGAGCGGGCGCAATCTGGATATTTCACCAGGTTGACCGGTGCTTGGCTTTGCCGTCCCCTTCCATAAGAAGTTTCTGATGTTCGTCGATCGAAAGCTCTTGGTAATTGCCAATTTTAACGCAACAACGGGGAGGATTGTTGATGACTCACGACATGGCACGCGGCAGACGTATTCGAGAGGCGATATCCCGCGGCAAGTTCCGGAAAGTTCACGCCCTGGCGGCCGAACTGGACGTGTCCGTCGCCGCGGTCTCACGCTGGCAGAATGGCGGACATACCTCGCTGGAAAGCGCCTGCGCGCTCGCCGACCTGCTGGATGTCTCCCTCGACTGGCTGCTGCTCGGGCGCGGCACAATGGACTGGCATAGGAACAGCGCGATTTCCGCCACGGAATTGCAAATGGTTCTGGCGTTGCGCAACCGGTCTGCGGCAACACGGTCCAATCTCGTCGGCCTGGTCGAATCCATCCCGCCGGAGCATGCGTAACGCCAAGCGCAATTCTCCGAGATTAATTGACCTGAGGTCAACAGCTTCAGGTTGCTAAATGGCAGATCGTCGACGATCTTTCTAGCTAAAGGTTCAATTGCAGCAAGGGCAGGATGGCCAATCATCCAGCCCTCCGCAGAGGCCTTGTGTTCACGCTCGCCGCCCATTCGGCCGCAATATTTCGCTCATCCGGGTCCGGAATTTTTCCGCGACCCCGGCAAGTCTCAACCGATTTTGGAGTCAGTCAATGACAGTTGCGCTTTGGAGTCAGTCAATGACGGGTGCGAACCCGGCCCATATCGGCGCCAATGCGCCTACGGTCAAACCACGGCCTGCCTTCGCGCAGACCGATCTGGTCGCATTGTCGCGCTATTTTTCTCTTCTGATGATGCGCAACATCACCAGCGATGGCTATGTCATCGAGGATCCCACATCGCCCGGCGTCTTTTCGGCCCCGGGCTGCGTCATCGCCGCACCCTCCTATCCAGCGAACACGCCCGGGGTGGACCAGGACTATGTTTTCAACTGGGTTCGCGACGGGGCGATTACTGCGATAGAGATCGCGCTTGCCGGCTTGCTGCCCGTTCCGGGCGGAGTATTGCCAAGCCTGGTCGACTACGTGAACTTCGCCGCGCTCTGCCAGGCGAATGCGGAGAATTCCGACACCGTCACACTTGGCCACGCCTGCTTCACCATCACCGGCGAGGTTCGTCCGTGGTCGGAGCAGAATGACGGGCCGGCCATTCAGTCGATTGCGATCCTGACCCTGTTCGATCAGCTGGATGGCGCCACGCAGACGATCGCCAAACAACTGGTCCAGGCCAACCTCGCTTATCTTCTCGAAGTTTACCAGAACAAGACCACAAATCTCTGGGAGGAATATGAGGGCTATTCGTTTTTCGCAAGAGCCGTACAGCTGCGCTTTTTCCGCGAAATTTCCACAAACACGATCGGCATTGCGGTGCCTGCCGGGGTGTCGGATGCCATCTCCTGGCTGGAAACCCAGCTGGTAACCCACTGGAACGGGCAACTCTATGTGAGCATTCTGGATGCCGCGGAGCAAGCCGGTTACGACGCGAACATCGATATCGTCTCTTCGGTCTGCTATGGCGGGATCGAGCCAACCGATACCAAGCTTCTGGCAACGGCGGCCATCCTGCGGCGCCAGTGGGCCGATCCTTCGTCTTCGACCTATTACCCGGTCAATGGCGCCGACGCGGCCAACGGGCTCGGACCACTCTTCGGGCGCTATCCGGGCGACCATTACGATGGCGATGTGGCAGCTCCGGTTGCCGGCGGACATCCCTGGGCTCTGTGCACCGCCAACTTCGCCGAGTTTCAATATCGGCTTGCCAATGCCATCGATGCCAGCGGCGCCATCCCCCTCGATCAGTTCTCCGAACCCTTCTTCGCGGGACTGGGACTTGGCGCATCCAGCAGCGCCGCCGACGCGTCGGCTGCCTTGCGGGCTTCGTCTGACGCCATGCTGCGCGCCATCGTCTATCACAGCGATCACTATGAGCTGAGCGAACAGTTCGATGGAACCGTTGGCTACGAGAAAAGCGTCCGGAATCTGACCTGGAGCTATGCCTCCTTCCTCTCGGCAGTCAGAGCCCGCGCCGCCGCGCCAGCCGCCAAGTCCAAGCCCCGAAACTCTCGCGGCCCGAAATCATGACGATTGAAGGCCGCAGGGCCTGAAATCTCGATCGAGTCCAGAACGGCATGGTTCGCAAAGCCCTGATCGGCTTTCCGGGATTAATGGAGGACCAAAGTGCTTTTTCCCCTCGAATCGGCAATAAGAGCCGATGCCAAGACCGTCGCAGAGTCTGGCGACTACGATATCGTGATCGTCGGCAGCGGCATTTCCGGAGCAATCATTGCCAAGCAGGCTGCGGAAGCGGGCAAACGTGTCCTTATCCTTGAAGCCGGAACCGGTTCCAATGTCACTCTGGCAGGCTACGACAATCTACTGACGACCTTCTATTCGGCAGCCTCGAAGGACAACCAGTCGCCCTTTCCGCCAAATGCGAACGCGGCCATACCCCGCAGCCCGCAGCTTCGCAAGCTGCAGGCGGGGGAAACCGATAGCTCGAACTATATCGTTCAATCCGGCCCTTATGTCAGTGATACGGTATATACCCGTATTTTCGGCGGAACGACCATGCACTGGGAGGCGAAAACGCCCCGTCTGCTTCGCTCCGATTTCAAAACGCGCACGCTTTTCGGCCACGGGCTGGACTGGCCGCTGAGCTTTGAGGAAGTCGAGGAGGATTACCGCCTGGCCGAGCGGGAAATCGGCGTATCGGCGAATGTCGAAGATCAGCAATATCTCGGGCAGACCTTCCCGGACGACTATGTCTTTCCCATGCGCGGCCTGCCGCTTTCCTATCTGGATCAGCAGGTCAACAAGGGCATCGAGGGCACCAGCGTCGAACTTTACGACAAGACCTATCCCCTGAAGGTCAGGCCCTTTCCGCAGGGGCGCAACGGCATACCAAACCCGGCCTATGACGGTGGGAAGGGCTACCGTCCAATCGGCGCGGTCGATACGCATCAGGTCGAAGAGGGCGGTCGCTGCCAGGGCAACACCAACTGCGTACCGCTCTGTCCCGTGCAAGCGCGCTACCACTCCGGCAAAACGCTTGCCAAGGCGTTCGCGGTAAACGGGAAAGGCGGCGAGCGGCTTGTCGAAATGTTACCGCAGGCGGTCGCATCGAAGGTCAACATCGATCCGGATAGCGGGAAAGTCCGCTCTCTCGAGGTCAAGATTTACAAGGACCCGGCCTCACCGGCCCATGAGACCATCACCGTGAAGGGTAAGGTTTTCGTGCTTGCGGCAGGCGCCATCGAAACGGCGCGTCTCATGCTGGCCTCCGGCCTGCGCAG
The DNA here is from genome assembly GCF_003939025.1 of Rhizobium sophoriradicis. Classification (GTDB taxonomy): domain Bacteria; phylum Pseudomonadota; class Alphaproteobacteria; order Rhizobiales; family Rhizobiaceae; genus Rhizobium; species Rhizobium sophoriradicis. The sequence goes on along the minus strand of NZ_RQIH01000008.1, from coordinate 62,651 downwards.
CACCAGCGGTCTTGTCGGACGCAATCTGATGGACCACGCCTACCTGCTGAACTGGGCGCTGATGCCTGAGATCTGCGGCACAATGCGCGGAACCAGTTCGACGGGCGGTATCGTCGACCTGCGGGACGGCCCCTTCCGGGAAAAGCAGGCCGCCTTCGCCATCGATATCCATAACGACGGCTGGGGTTGGGCCACGGGTGCGCCGACCTCCGACCTTCTGGAGTTGGTGGATGATCGCAACCTCTACGGGGCCGATCTTCGGCGCGGCATGGTCGACCAGGTTTCGCGGCAGTTGCTGCTGGCGTTCATGATCGAGGTCATGCCCGTCGACAGCAACCGCATCACGGTGGATCCGCAATATACCGATGCTCTGGGCAACATGCGGCCCATCCTGTCCTTCACGGTTCCGGAATATACCATGAAGGGCGCCGCCTATGGCCGCCAGTTTGCGCGCACCGTCTTTGCGCGCCTGGGCGCGCAGGATCATACCCAGTACGACCCCAGCGATTACGGCTATGTGGCCTATGAGGGACAAGGCTATGCGATCCGCGGCGGCAATCATCTGGCCGGCACCCATATCATGGGAACGACGAAGACCAATTCCGTCGTGGACAAAAACCAGCGCAGTTGGGACCACGAAAATCTCTATCTCGTGGGCGGCGGCAGCATGCCGACGATCGGCACGGCCAATGTCACCTTGACGCTGGCCGCCATGTGCTTCCGCAGCGGTCGCGACATTCTGAAGTCTCTGCATTGAACGAAGACCGGCATCCCCTGCGCGGAACGAGCCGATGCGACACGAAGCCGGCAGGTGCACCCATTTTATCTTTCACGGAGCATGAGCATGGATTCCTATAGCATCAAGACGCTCGATGAGCTGAAAGAGTTTCTCTACCGGGCGATGCAGCTCGAACATGCGACGATTCCTCCGTATCTGACGGCGCTTTACTCGATCAAGCCCAGCATCAACCAGGACGCGACCCAGGTTCTGCGCGTAATCGTCGTGGAAGAAATGCTGCATCTGACGATCGCGGCCAATATTCTCAATGCCATCGGCGGTAAGCCGGATCTTGTCAGGCCGGACTTCGTCGCCAGCTATCCGGCCGCCCTGCCGGACGGTGAGACCGATTTCAGGGTCGGTATCCAGGCATTCGGCCGTGAGGCGCTGGCGACTTTCCTGAAAATCGAGCGGCCGGCCCAGCGTCCTGAACATCTCGTCGGCAAGGGCCTGATGTACCGCAAAACTCCCGCCGATATCACCGCGCTTGCCAGCCATCCGAGGCATGAGGACCTCCATTTCTACAGTATCGGCGAGTTCTACTCGGCCATTGCGGAAGGCATCAAATATCTGGAAGCCGAAGCGCATGGGGCGGGCACAACCATCTTTACCGGCGACAGGTCGCGCCAGATCACTTCGGAATATTATTACTCCGGCGGCGGCGAGCTGTTTCCCGTCACCGATCTGAAAAGCGCCCAGGAAGCCATCGAGCTCATCATCGAACAGGGTGAGGGCGACGGCGGCGGTATCTACGACGGTGACGACCACGAACTGGCCCATTACTATCGTTTCGAGGAGCTGGTCAAAGGCCGCTACTACCAGAAGGGCGACCAGCCCGGCCAGCCCACAGGTCCGCACCTGCAGGTCGATTGGGAGGGCGCCTATCCCATAAAAGAGAACCTGAAAGTAAAAGATATACACGAAGGTTCGGAACTGCGTGAGGCGGCGATCGCCTTCAACACCCGCTATGGCGAATTTCTCCAGCTTTTGACGCGTGCCTATAACGGCCAGCCAAACCTGCTGCTGGAAGCCGTTCCGATGATGTTCGAATTCCGCAACATGATCCTCGAACTCATCCGCAATCCGCTGCCGGGGCATCCCGGCAAGAACGGCAGCCCCACCTATGAGATCCCCGGCGGCATCAGACAGCCAGCCGTCACCCGGCAGGCGGAGGTGAACGCATGAGCAGCCGTTTCGAGCCCTTTCTGGGCCTTTCCGTCGAATTGACGGCCTTCTCCTACTTCGATCTGTTGGGAACCGGCCTGGCAGAACGCTATCTCGCCACGCTCGACACGGTGGTCGGCAGCGAGATCACCGACGCGCTGCTGGCCGCTTTCACCGCCTTGCCACCGCCGGAAAGTGAGGCCCGTATCCACGCCCTGCGCACGACCATCCTCGGCAATGAATTGCTCGGAGACGTCGCCCGCGCGCTGATCAAGCTCTGGTATTCCGGCACTTGGTTCGAGCTGCCCTCCGCTTGGACGGAGCGCTTTGGCCCCAGGCCTGCGAATACCACCTTCGTCGTTTCTCCCGATGCCTATATCGAGGGTCTGCTCTGGAAGGCGATCGGAGCTCACCCTGCGGGCGCCAAGGGGCAGGGTTTCGGCTCCTGGGCCTTTCCACCGAAAATTCCGGCTCCGGCCCCCGTTCCAAAACCTGACCTGACGCCACTTCCGCTTGTCTTCAAAGAACTGGATCAACGCCATGACGAATTATCTGCATCGATTGACGCCCGCTAAGGTCTGGCTCGGCGTCATCCCCACGCTCTGGTGGAATGACGATTTCATCAATATCGACATCGGCATCCCCTACGAGCAGGCTCTGAGTGAAATGGCGCTCGCCGGCTATGTCGGGTGCGGCGTCGGCCATAAATATCCGACGGATCCGAAAATCTTGCGCCCCGTCCTCGAACTCAGGGGATTGCGGATTTCGGAGCCTTGGGTGAGCACTTACTTCACCATCAAGGCGATGAATCGTCACACGCTTGAAAGCGTCGATGCTCAGCTCGACTTCCTCGAAGCCATGGAAGGCGGCAGCGACGATCCGCGCAGGGCCGATCTCGTCGTCGCCGAATTTGGCGGAGCGGTCAATCCGCTTCCGGTCGCCCTGTTTCCCAATTGCCCCGAATTCTCCGAGGACCAGTGGAAACAGCTGATCGAAGGCCTGCACGCAGCCGGAGAGAAGGCCAGGGCCCGCAACCGCCGGCTCTGCTATCACCCGCATCTCGGAACCGGGGTGATGAAGACGGAAGCGATCCACCGGCTCATGGACGAGACGGATCCTCGCCTGGTCAACATGCTTCTCGATACCGCGCACCAGGCGGCCGCCGGCGTCGATCCGCTGGCGCTGGCCAGAAAATACGCCCACCGCATCAAGCATGTTCACCTGAAAGACATTCGCGCCGAGGTGGTTAAGAACATTCACAACAGAGAATTGTCCTTTCAGCAAGGGATCGAGGCGGGGATCTTCACCGTGCCGGGCGACGGCTCCATAGAAACCTTTCCGGAAATCCTCGATGCGTTGGCCGAGGCGGATTTCGCCGGTTGGATCTGCATCGAGGCAGAGCAGGACCCGGCCAAGGCCAATCCGCTGCAATACGCGAAAATGGGCCGCGAATATCTGCGCAAGCTGCTTGGATGGTAGCCCGGCGCGGACCGTTTGTTTCGCCCCGATGACAATGTGAAGGAGGCGGGGACGGATCTCGCCTCATCACAATGCCGGGCGAGACATCACCCTGAACCACGCATTACTGGATAGCCACAGCTGGAGTGATGAAGATGGAAGAGGCACGCAGGCGAGATATATATTTCAGCTTCTTTATGTTTACAGCGGACTTGAGGCCGAATGACGCTGCCTATACCCAGGTTCTCGTCAGACATCTGGAAGCTCTCACCGAGATCGGCTACACCGGCTTCGATGTGCATATCGCCCCAGGACCGGCCCATGCCGATCATCACGCTGAGGTCGAAAGCTATATCAGCCTCAGACGAGCGTTCGATCGGGCCGGCTTCCGGGATGTGAAGTTCACAACCAATGTGGGGACCACGCGAAGCTTCGATCCGACCTCGCCCTACGAGGAACAGCGTAAGCAGGCATTGTCCTATCTCAAGTCCCGCGTCGACATCACCTCGGTGCTGGGCGGCGAGAATACGATCATGTCAGGGCCGTTCCTTTACCCCTATGGCATCTTTCCGCTGACGGATGACGGTGAAGGGATATGGAGCGACGCGCTTCAGGATTGGATGAAGCCGCGATACGCGGCGGCGGCCTCCATCTTCCGAGAATTGGCGCAATATTCCGCCGAGAAGCGGGTGAAGCTCGCCATCGAACCCGTCAAGAATTGGGAAACGCCCGGGCCGACAATGGTCTCGGAAGCGCTGGATTTTCTCGAAAGCGCCGACATTCCGGTCTGTGGCGTCACGATCGATACAGCCCAGGTCGTGATGGAAAGCCAGGGGCCGGCAATCTTCAGGAAAAATGTCGCCCGGGCAGCACAGCAGAGCCGGCTGAATTACGTTCATATCTCAGCGCCGGACCGGGGCGCTGTCAGCGATAGCTGGATTCCCTGGGAGATCATGCTGGACGAAATCGTACCGGTCTATTCCGGCCCTTATCTCGTCGAAGTCTTCAACGCGATTCCCCCCTTCGAGAGCTCGATGCGAATGACGCGCAGACGCTTCTGGCGGCCCGGCGAGGACGCGCCCGAGGCGGGCGTCGACAGCGCCTACGACGTTGCGCGCGCAGCCCTGAGGACATTGGAGGAAAAGATCGCGTCCCACGGTCGTCGATCTCATCCGTGATGGCGCTCCGGCGCGCAAATGTTGGAAACAGCCGGCGAATGCTGGGGAACCAAATCTCCGCCATGCCCGGGTGAACGTCAAACCTCAGTCAACGACCTTCAAACAGGGAGATACCGATGGTGGCCCAATTGCCGGAGCCCATTAAAATCGTCAGGCGAGCAGGCGATGTCCGTATTCATACTTTCATTTCGGCTTTCACGGATGACAATATCGCCAATGCGACGCACATCATCGAGAGCAGGAACAAGCTTGTTCTTGTCGATGGGCAATTCCTCGTTCCCTATGCGCTGCAATTCAGGGCCTATGCCGACAGTATCGGCAAGGAGATCGACCGGATTTACCTGTCGCACAGGCACCCCGACCATTGGTTCGGCCTGGGAGCCGCATTCAGCGACATTCCGATTCATGCACTGTCGGAAACGAAGGAGTTCCTGAGGCAGCATGGGCAGGATTCCCTGAATGACCATTGGAAACTGGGCAACCTCGCTCCGACGAGCTTGGTAATTCCCGAAAAAACCGTCCGTGCCGGCCACGAGATCATCGACGGTGTCAAATACGTATTTGATGAAGTCGTTGATACGGAGATCGATTTTCTCCTCACCATAGGTCTTCCTGATGTCGGCGTTTTTATTGCGCAAGACCTGATCTACAGCGGAACGCACCTTTATCTGACGAAATATATGGAGCATTGGATCGGGATTTTGCAGGGCATGCTGCTGTCCGACTATGAGCTGTTCCTTCCCGGTCACGGCTTTCCGGCTGACAAAAACGAGGTTGCCAAAAATATAGAGTATTTGTCCGTCGCCATGGAGGCCGCCGGCAACGGACTCACCAATGATGCTTTCAAGCGCTTCCTGCTGGAAAGATTTCCCGAACGAAAATGCCCCGGAATATTCGACATATACATACCGCGCTTATTCGATAACGCGAGCGAGTTCTAATATTCGTCAATTCTCGTCAACAGGGGAGCCGTTGGAACATGGGCGATACATACACGGTTGGGCAATATCTGGTCGATAGACTTCGCGAACTGGGCCTGGGGCACCTGTTTTCCGTGGCGGGCGATTATTCGATCGAATGGGTGAACAGCTATGTCGAAAAAAGCGATATTCAGGTCATCGAAGAGGTGAATGAACTGAATGCCGGTTATGCGGCCGACGGCTATGCGAGACTGAAAGGAATTGGTGCGCTGTGCGTCACCTATTCCGCAGGCTCGCTTTGCGCAACAAATGCGATCGCCGGATCTTACGTCGAGAAAGTGCCGGTCGTCCTGATCAACGGTGCGCCAAGCATCCAGAAAACGCTGACATTCGAACAAACCGGCTACAGTTCGCACCACTTCATCAGCGGGCGGGAAACGGATCGTCAGGTGTTCGAATACATAACCGCCGCTACCGTCCGCATCGACAGCCCTCATCTTGCGCCAATGCTGATAGATTATGCGCTGACACAGTGCATCACGGAAAGACGTCCTGTTTATATCGAGTTGCTGGAGGATATGGTCGACCTGGAATGCGCGCGCCCGTCGACTGCATTAAGAGCGGCGCCTGACATATCCGACGAGGACAGTCTCAATCAGTCGATCGCGCAAATCAGCGAAAGATTGCAGAATGCCACCAAACCGCTGATCTGGATCGGTGTCGAGATCGACCGGTTCGGCCTCCACGACCAGGCGGAGCGGCTCATTCGGGACCTCAAAATTCCCTACGTGACCGAGCTTTTGAGCAAGGCCATCCTGTCGGAAGACGATGTCCAATTTGCCGGGGTGTTCGATGGCCAATCATCATCACCCTATGTCCAGTCTTTCGTCAAAGACTCCGACTTCGTATTGGCGCTGGGCGTCTGGTTGACTGATATCAACGATTTGGGCTGGCCTATCGATGTTGCTAAGACCGCATTCGCCTCCTGGGATACAGTGAAATACGGCACGATCTTCAACGCACAGGTTTCGTTGGCGGATCTCGTCAACGGCTTGATCGACAAAAGGCTGACATGCAAAGCCCAAAGCCTTCCGGCGAAAACGGCCCGGCAAGCGCCGGTCGTGAATCCGGCAGGCGAAATTACCTATCAGGGTTTCTACGATCTCATTCAGCAGCAGATCGACGAAAATACCATCGTTGGTGCCGATGCCAGTCTGAATTATTTCGGCAGCCTGCTTCTTGAAGTGGGGGCTCGCCGCGGTTTCATCGTCCAGTCATCTTATTCGGCGATCGGTTATATCGGCCCGGCCGCGACCGGGGTTTCGCTGGCGAAGCAAGATAACCAGAGGCTGCTGGTCTTTGCCGGGGATGGCGGGTTTCAGATGACCGCTCAATGCCTCTCGACACAAACCCGTTTCAATCTCAACCCGATCATCTTCGTGATGGACAACGGCATCTATGGCGTGGAGCAATGGCTTGCCGACGCATCGGTTTTCCATGGTAACAAGCCGTTCTACAATTCATGCATCCTGCACCGATGGAATTACAGCAAGTTGGCAGAGGTCTTTGGCTGCCAGGGCTGGAAAGTGGATACCTATGGCGAACTGCAGGACGCCATAAATGGCGCCAAAGAAAACCTGAACAGTCCGTCCATCATCCAGGTCGTCGTGCCTCAGCGGTCAATCCCCAATAATGCGAACTGGAAAGCAAGCTAGATGTGAGCGTCCAATAGGTTGTCCATTCGGCCGGCAGGCATTGACTGCCGTCGCTTGATCGCTTCGACGTTATCGACCGGCCCCAACAACTTCGGCCCGCTCGCAATCGAATATCTCCTGCTCCAAACGCGCCGACAGGTCGGCAAACGACTGCGGTCGTCCGAACGCATAACCCTGGAGGGTGTGGACGCCGAGAGCGGCAAGCACGTTGGCGTGCTCGAGGGTTTCCACGCCTTCCGCAATCACCTCCATATCCAGCGCCCGCGCTATGTCGACCAATGAGCCGACCAGCCGGCGGCTGGGCACCGATTGCAGGATCGGCGTCACAAGCTGGCGATCAATCTTGACACGATCCGGCCGCAGCTCGAGCAAACCCAGCAAGGAAGCATGCCCCGAGCCGAGGTCGTCGATCTCGATGTCGATGCCGAAAGACTTGATCGCCTGGATGTTCTGCCGCACTTGGTCACTCAGGCTGTCCAGGAATATCGTCTCTATCAGCTCAAAACTCAACCGGCCGGGCGGGATGTCATAGCCGTCGAGCTTCGCCGTCAGCTCGGGATCGTCGAGACGATCGGCGGAAAGATTGACGGACACCCGGATGCCTTTGAGTGGGGAAGCGGAGGATTTCATGTCCGACAGAACAGCCTTCAGAACGACATCGTCAAGCTCTGCGACCAATCCATTCGACGAGGCGATGGACAGGAAATGCGCCGGGGCGAGAATTCCTCGGGTAGGATGATGCCACCGCGCCAGAGCTTCGACGCCGCTCACCCGGAAAGATCTGGCGTCGACCTGCACCTGGTAGAATGGGCGGATCTGACCGAGCGCCAGTCCGGCCCGCAGATCCTGGGCGAGCTGCCTTTCATTCGCCAGCGTCGAAGCCATTTCGTCGGAAAAAATCTCGGCCCGATTCCGACCGTTGCGTTTGGCATGGTACAGCGCCAGATCGGATTGGGAGAGCAGCCTGGCGAAATCGGCGCTCATGGCGCTCGCAACGCCAATCGAACACCGCACGATCAGCGTCTGATCGCCGACAGGAAGCGGGCTCTCCAGACGTCTCTGAATATGATCGAGCACCGCAATCGTCTTGTCACATTCGTCCTCGGTGATGACGACAGCGAACTCGTCGCCGCCGAGCCGTGCCGCGACGTCACCAGCGGAAATGGCCTCCAGCAGAATTTTGCTGACGTGACAGAGAACGAGGTCGCCGACCGCATGTCCGAAGCGGTCATTGATCTCCTTGAAATGGTCGACGTCTATATGAAGAAGCGCAACCTTGATGCTCTCCTGCCTGGCAAATTCGGACAGAGCGAAATCGAAGCTGCGCCGATTCAACAGGCCGGTGAGGTGATCGTGATCGGCCGCGAACCGCGCCTCCGCCCGGCTCCTCTCCAGCTCCTTGTTGAGAAGCACATCGTCCGTCACATCCCATTCGGCGCCGACAAAGCACGGGTCGCCGGCCGCGTCGACGAAATAACGAGCACGCGAACGCAGATAGCGGGTCGCTCCATCCGGCCGCATGATGCGAAACTCGGAGGCATAATCCGATTTGGTTTCAATCGCGCGGAGAAAGATTTCATTGGTCGGCACGAGGTCGTCCGGGTGGATGCTGTCGAGCCAGATGACATCGAGCGGCGCTTTCGGAATGCCATAGATCGATTTGAGCTGTTCATCCCATCGCGTCTGATTTTTGGCGATATTGTGCTGCCAGATCCCGACCCCGGACGCTTCAAGGGCCAGTCCAAGCTGGCGAAGCAGGTTCTCAAGCTCGACATTTGTTCTGGATCGTTTGCTGCTCAAGGCGATCTCGCTGTTTCGTTCGCCCGAATGTCGCATTGAATATTTTAAAGAGTGCTAATCGAGAGCAAGCGCGGCGGCAATCCGACCGTCGCCGATCGCAAATCGGCCGAAATGTGTCCGTGACCTCTGATGTCGAACCAGGGCAGCTTGCGGCAACGAGCTTCCTCCAGCGGGAATGTTTCCCTGCAGGCGAGATTGACGACGGCCGCAATTTACCTCTGCATCGCGGGCCGCAGCGCGACCACCTGCGACGGCATGCTGCTTTCCAAGGAGCGCGTGTTGTACTGGGCATTCACGGGGTCTCTGTCATCCAATTGGAACTGATTGACCAGCTGGCGCAGGCGGCTTGCTTCGGAGGCTAGCGAAGAGGCGGCGGCCGTGGACTGCTCGACCATTGCCGCATTCTGCTGGGTTGCCTGATCCATTTGATTGATAGCTGTGTTGATCTCGGAAAGCCCGGTCGCCTGCTCGCGCGCCGAGGTGGCGATCGCGTCCATGGCTCGGTTGATCTCGGCAACGCGTTCGCCGATCGATTTCAGTGACGTCCCGGTTTCGAGAACCAGTTTCACCCCATGTTGGACTTCAGTCGATGAATTCTGAATAAGACCTTTGATTTCCTTGGCCGCTTGCGCGGCACGCTGCGCGAGTTCGCGGACTTCTTGTGCGACCACCGCGAAACCTTTTCCTGCCTCACCGGCTCGCGCCGCCTCGACACCGGCGTTGAGCGCCAGGAGGTTCGTCTGGAAAGCAATTTCATCGATGACGCCAATAATGTTGGAAATCTGCTGCGAACTGTCCTCGATGCGTCGCATGGCCTGCTCGGCCTCCGACACGACTGTTGCCGAGCGCTGGGCGCTGACATTGGCTTCTGCGGATATAGTGCGCGCCTCCTCGGTGCGCTTCGATGCCATCGCGACATTCGAGGTAATCTCGTCCAACGCGGCTGCGGTTTCCTCGAGCGAAGCAGCCTGTTGTTCAGTGCGTTTCGACAAGTCCTGGGCACCGGATGCTATTTCACCGGTGCCATTGTCTATGCTGTGAACCGTCTGCAGCACCGCGCCGATCGTCGCGCCCAATTGCCGCAGCGAGATATTGAAATCGTCGCGCAATGATTCGTATTCAGCGGCAAATCGCTCCGAGAGCTGAAAGGATATGTCGCCAGCGGCAAGGCGGCGCAGACCTCCGCCCAAGGTCGTGGTCGCAAAGCGCAACTGTTCGGCTTCGCGCTCGGCGCGCTGCTGGGCTGCGGCGCGCGCCGCCTCGCCCTCACTGCGGGATTCGGCAGCCTCCCTCTCAAGCCTGACGACGTTGAGAGCATTCTGACGAAACACTTCGACCGCCCCGGCCATTTCGCCGATTTCGTCGGCGCGGCCGGCATAGGGAATATCGCTGTCGAGATCGCCCGCCGACAACCGCTTCATGGCGGACGCCGTATTGCGGATCGGGTGGGCAATGCCGGAAATCGCGAAAACGATCCCCGCCAGAGCGACCAGCAAGGCGAGAGAGGCGATCGCGGCCGTCATTATGAAAGCGGACTTCGCATCGGCATCGCTTGCCGCGACAAAGCTTTCGGTCTGGCTGAGAATGAATGCCACCAGATCCGCCACCCCATTGTTCACCAGTTCGGCCTGCGGCACCATCTTTTCCTTAAAAAGGCGGACTGCCTCGGCTGTCTTGCCGCTATCTTCGAGCGCTGTCATTTCCTCTGCCAACGCGCGGTATTTTTCGAGTTCGGGCTTTATCTGATTAATGAGCTGGCGTCCGCGCTCGGTGCGCACGCCCTTGTCGTAGTCGCCAACAGCCGTCTCGAGCCCCGCGGCAGCGGCCGCGATCGCCTGCTTTCCGGTTCTGTCGTTTTCCACCGTGTCTTCGAGCAAATACCGGGTGTGGGCAAGTTTCAGATCAAGAAAGTTGGCTTTGATTTCACGCGCCGTCACCAGCCGATGCACCCAGAAGGTACCGACCTGTTCGGCATTTGCGCGAAGCGAGGAAATGGTGTCCAGCGAGACGTAGGACAGAACAACTATGAACATGCTGATGATGGATAGCTTTAAGATGAGGGCTTGCTTGATACTCGGGCGCTTCATGCGGGTCTCCTCTTGGGACGGTCGCTGCCGGTTAAGGCAAAATTTCCCATCGGATTCGATAATTTAGTATTAACTAAACAGAGAGATTCGTTCAGGTCTCGAAATCGCTGGTCGTCGCATTTACTTCCGCGATCATTCCCAAGGCCAGCTCCCCTCAAAGTTACTGGAATATATAAAGAATTACGACTTCACCGTGCGTGGAGATCTGCGAGACGGGCGCCTTCGGACTGCCACTGCGTCGCGATTCGCCAGAGGGAGAGCATGGGAATGCAACCAGCCCGCTTAACGCCTTCAACCGTTGAACGCGAGCGTGCAGCCTTCTATTGGGTCGCAGGGCCTAAATCCGCGTGGCCATTTTATGTGCACTGCACAAATATGGCGCTCCGCGGGTGCGCCCCGCGTTCGCAGTAGCACAAATCGTAATCACATTCGACATATGCACAACAAATAGTCACATCCGAAATTTCCGATTTTCTTGTTTCGCTTCCTGCAGTTACCGGCCATCCCCTGGAACTGGCACGCTGATTGCAGGTTCTCAAACGCCCGGTCAACGGCGACTGAGGCAGAGAGGCGCGGCTTAAGCGCCGACTTCGACACCGACGTCGCAAGGTTTTTGCTGTCCGGGATTTCCCACCCCGAACGCAGATGCCGGCGGCGTTTTTTTGCGTCCGAATTCACCAAGCAGAGGGGAACCTGCAGATGAAAAAGCTTTCGACGACTGGGATTTCGACAACCGGCATTACCCGCCGCACGATGCTCAAGACGACAGCGGCGGCCGCCCTGATCGGCGCCGCCAAGACCGCCTTTCCCTCCGGCGCCTTCGCAGCCGGAGCCGGCCCTGAAGTGAAAGGCATCAAGCTCGGCTTCATCGCTCTCACCGATTCCGCACCGCTCATCATCGCCAAGGAGAAAGGCTTTTTCGACAAGCACGGCCTGCCGGAAACGGATGTCGCCAAGCAGGCCTCCTGGGGCGCGACGCGCGACAATCTGGTGCTCGGCGGCGCGGCCAATGGCATCGATGGCGCGCACATCCTTTCGCCGCTCCCGTACCTCATGCAGACGGGCAAGGTGACGCAGAACAACAAGCCGGTGCCGATGGCGATCCTTGCCCGGCTCAACCTCGACAGCCAGGGCATTTCCGTGGCCAAGGAATATGCAGAGACCGGTGTGCAGCTGGATGCCTCCAAGCTGAAGGCCGCCTTCGAGAAAAAGAAGGCGGAAGGCAAGGAGATCAAGGCCGCCATGACCTTCCCGGGCGGCACCCACGACCTCTGGATTCGTTACTGGCTCGCCGCCGGCGGCATCGATCCGAACAAGGATGTTTCCACAATCGTCGTGCCGCCTCCGCAGATGGTGGCCAACATGAAGGTCGGCAACATGGATGTCTTCTGTGTGGGCGAGCCGTGGAACGAGCAACTCGTCAACCAGGGCATCGGCTTCACGGCGGCGACCACCGGCGAGCTCTGGAAGGGCCATCCCGAAAAGGCGCTCGGCCTGCGCGCCGAGTGGATCGAGAAGAACCCCAATGCCGCCAAGGCCCTGCTGATGGCCGTGATGGAGGCGCAGCAATGGTGCGAAAGCATGGAGAACAAGGCCGAGATGGCGGAGATCCTCGGCAAGCGCCAATGGTTCAACGTTCCGACCAAGGACGTGCTCGGCCGCCTCAAGGGCGACATCAACTACGGCAACGGCCGCGAAGCCAAGGCCACCGACCTCTATATGAAATTCTGGAAGGACGGCGCCTCCTATCCGTTCAAGAGCCACGACACCTGGTTCATGACGGAAAATGTCCGCTGGGGAAATCTGCCTGGTACAACCGACATCAAGGCGCTGGTCAACCAGGTGAACCGCGAGGACATCTGGCGGGAAGCCGCCAAGGATCTGGGCGTCGCAGCCGCCGACATTCCCGCTTCCTCGTCGCGCGGCAAGGAAACCTTCTTCGACGGCAAGGTCTTCGATCCTGAAAATCCCTCCGCCTATCTCGACAGCCTTTCGATCAAGGCCGTCTCCTGATCCCGCCTCCGGCGCGCGAACGGCGCGCCGGCCTTCCATTCCCGTGAGGAGCGCGCTGATGTCCGCCCTGGCAAATAAAGAAAATCCCTCGATCGTCGCGTCTGCCAAGCCGGCGGCGAAGATTCTGTCATTCTCCGGCAAACAAGGATCGCGGATCGATTTTCGCCGTGCGGCGCTGACCGCACTTCACAATGTCGCTCCACCGGCCGTCGTGCTGGCACTCGTCCTCATTCTCTGGCAGGCGCTCTGTTCATCGGCGGATGCCTCTCTGCCGTCGCCGCATCAAGTCTGGCAGGATAGCTACGACCTCATCGTCTATCCGTTCTTCAACTACGGTTCCCAGGATATCGGGCTCGGCTGGCGGGTGCTGGTCTCGCTGCAGCGCGTGGCTTATGGCTTCGGCCTTGCCGCAGTCACCGGCATCATCATCGGGGCGATCATCGGCCAATCGGTCTGGGCGATGCGCGGCCTCGATCCGATTTTCCAGGTGCTACGCACGGTGCCGCCGCTCGCCTGGCTGCCGCTGTCGCTCGCCGCCTTCCAGGATTCCAACCCTTCGGCCATCTTCGTCATCTTCATCACCTCGATCTGGCCTGTCATCATCAACACCGCCGTCGGCGTCCGCAATATTCCGCAGGATTATCGCAACGTCGCCGAGGTGCTGCGGCTCAACCAACTCGAATTCTTCTGGAAGATCATGCTGCCGTCGGCAGCCCCTTACATCTTCACCGGCCTCAGGATCGGCGTCGGCCTGTCCTGGCTCGCCATCGTCGCGGCCGAAATGCTGACCGGCGGCGTCGGCATCGGCTTCTTCATCTGGGACGCGTGGAACTCATCGCGCCTTTCGGACATCATCGTCGCGCTCGCCTATATCGGCATCGTCGGTTTTGCCCTCGACAAGCTGGTGGCCGCGCTCGGCAAACTCGTCACCCGCGGCGCCATGGCCAACTGAGGACCATCCTGATGAACGCCTATCTCAAGCTCGACCACATCGACAAGCATTTCGATCGCGGCGGCGTGCGCGCCGAAGTCCTGAAGGATATCAACCTGACGATATCCGAGGGCGAATTCGTCTCGATCATCGGCCATTCAGGCTGCGGCAAATCCACCCTGCTCAATCTCATCGCCGGCCTGACCCCGGTTTCTTCAGGCGCCGTGCTCCTGGAAAATCGCGAGGTCAACGAACCGGGTCCGGAACGCGCCGTCGTCTTTCAGAACCATTCGCTGCTGCCCTGGCTGACGGTCTATGAGAACGTAAATCTCGCCGTCTCCAAGGTTTTCAGCCGAACGAAGACCAGGGCCGAGCGGCATGACTGGGTCATGGCCAATCTCGACCTCGTGCAGATGGCGCACGCCAAAGACAAGCGGCCCGCGGAAATATCGGGAGGCATGAAGCAGCGCGTCGGCATTGCGCGCGCGCTTGCCATGGAGCCGAAGATCCTGCTCCTCGATGAGCCCTTCGGTGCGCTCGATGCGCTAACGCGCGCCCATCTTCAGGATGCGGTGATGGAAATTCACGCCCGGCTTGGCAACACGATGGTGATGATCACCCATGATGTCGACGAAGCGGTGCTGCTCTCCGACCGCATCGTGATGATGACCAACGGCCCGGCGGCCCGCATCGGCGAAGAGCTCGATGTGACCATGCCCCGCCCCCGCAACCGCATCGAACTCGCCTCCGACAGGACATATCTCAAATGCCGCGAGGCCGTGCTGAAGTTCCTTTACGAACGCCACCGCTTCATCGAAGCCGCGGAGTAGACCCCGCGGCGATTGCCAATCGGGCAGCGGTACGCATACTGGCCTGATGCAGCAATTAGACAGTCAACCGGCCGCCATCGATGTCGTGCTCTGGCAATATCCCAAGAACCGGAGCGATGGGGAGCGCTGGATGCGGTTGCTTTCACCGAATGAGCGGGAGCGCGCCGCGACCTATTGCTTCGAACGCGACCGGAACTCGTTCATCGCCGGCCGCTATCTGCTGCGGCAACTGCTGAGCGCGCATACCGAAACGCAGCCTGACAGGCTCGTGTTGCTGGCGGATGCGTACGGCAAGCTGACGATCGAGGGGCGCGACAGGCTGCAATTCAGCCTTTCCAATGCCGACGGCTTGGTGGCAGTCGCGGTCACTTCAGAATGCGAGCGCGTCGGGATCGACTGTGAACACGCCGATGCCGAAATCGAAGCGGCGGCGTTGGAGAGCTATTGCAGCCTGGACGAACGGCGTTGGCTCGATCGAGTGCCTGCGGGCGAACGGCCGCGTGCGGCCGTTGCCCTTTGGACGCTCAAGGAGAGCCATCTCAAGGCGCTCGGGGTGGGCTTGCGCCAGGATCCCCGCAGCGTCGGCTTTTCCTGGCAGGACGGCATCCCCCTCCTGGTTGAGAGCGGCGAACCCGACCGGCAATGGCATCACCGCCTGATCGAGAGCGGCAGCCAGCACGTCGTCGCGCTGGCGGTCCGCTCACGATCACGAGCCTTCGACATTCGTGTCCGGATGTTTCAGGACGAGAGCATGCCGTCCGAATAGCCGGCGCGGAGCTGATGCGGCATGGCCGAAGCGGCTTCCGTCGCCCAGACCAGCTGCGCATTGTCGGGTTCGGCATCGAAATGCTGCCGGCCGAGAAGCGCGTTGACGATCTTGGCACTGCGCCAGGCCATCAGGCTGAGCTGAGAGTCGGCGATGCCGTGCGAGTATCGGCCGGCGTTTTGCGCAAACAGCCGGTTTGTCCTCGGGCCAGTCCACTGCATCGTGTAGTCGTCGTTCAAGGTGGGATAGCCGTTTCTGTCGAGGCTGATCCTTTCGCTGAGCGAGCCGAGCGCATCCGGCAATCGGAACCTGTAGCCGGTTGCCAGTACCACCGCATCGGCATGCAGCACCTCGATCCCGCCGTCGAAGTGGTTGCGGACGATCAGCCGATAGGCATTGCCGTTCCGCTCCATCTGGATCACGTCGCGGTTCGGCGACAGAGATGCGTTCAGCGTGCTCTGATCGAGATAACGCAGCGCGTAGAGGCGGCGGTAGATCGAGTGGATCGTCGAAATCGACAGGCCGTCGCTGGTCAGGATCGAGTTCTTCAGCGCCGCCTGCTTCTGCTCGCCGCTGAGCTTCAGATAGGCCTGCACATATTCCGGCGAGAAGACCTGGTTCGAAAACGGCGTGTCGTTGATCGGCTCGAAATTGTGGCGCCGGCTGATCCAGGTCAGCTCCTTCATCGAGCTGGCATCCCCAAGCAGCGCTTCGACCACCTCGCCGCCGCTCTGGCCGCCGCCGACCACGACGATGCGGGCGGCGCGAAGATCCTTGAGACGCGACTTGGCCTCGCTGTTATGGAAGCAATCGGATCCAAGGAAGGGTTTCGCCCAATCGGGCACGAAGGGCGAAGATCCCGTGCCGATCACCAGGTTCTTCGCTTCTTCCTGGCCGTTGTCGAAGCGCAGAACGAAACTGTTGTCGCGGTGCTCGACATCGCGAATGTCAGTTCCGTAACGCAAGCCGTCAACGCCGTTCGCGACCCAGGCGAGATAGCGCGCAAATTCCTGCCGGGGAACGGCCTCGTAATTGGCGTTCAGGAAGGCATAGAGCCTCTTATGCGCCACCAGATAGGAGACGAAGGACCAGCGACTCGTCGGCAGGACCGGGGTGACGAGGTCCTTCAGGAAGGATGATTGCAGCTCGACGCCGGGCATCATCATGCCGGGATGCCAGTCGAACGAGGCTCGGCGCTCGAAGAAGCGGCTGCGCACTTCGGGCACGGATTCCAGCAGGCAGGCAAGGCTCAGATTGGAAGGACCGATGCCGATGCCGGCAAGATCGAGCGGCTCGTTAAGGGCATCCCTGCGGGTAAAAGCGACGGTCATGCGTTATCCTTCTCTGTTTCCTTGAGACGCAGGGCAAGCCTTGAGTGAAAGGCGGGAGACCCGATCATGTGCAGATGGTTGGTGCCGGTGATGATTTCGGCCGCCCGCGCCCGCGGCGACAGGCGGCGCCAATCGATCAGGTTGAGGCCGCGGTTGAGGCTGTCGTCGGCCGCCCAGGGATAGATCGGCACGTCGTGGGGAACGAGCCGATGCTTGCGGAAGATCAGAGCATTGTCGATCAGCACCCAGAACGTATGCTCGCGGCTGCTGATGTCAGGCCCGTCGGTCGGCAGCGGATCCTTCTCGTCGCCGACGAAGCGCAGGAACTGCTCGTAAGTATCCGCGTCCATGGTCGAAAGCAGCCGGTCCCACTCGGGGCGCATCGCCGTTTTCTGCAGCCATGCCTGCACGTCGCGATGCAGCGTGTCGCGCTCGCCGGGCCGGAAGCGCGGCTTGGCGCCGATCGCAAATTCCGAGCCGAGGTCGCAAACGTCAACCATCGCCATCATCCTGACGTCGACCTCGTTGCCGAGGGTGCGGGCAGCCTCATAGGCGAGAAGCCCGCCCCAGGACCAGCCGAGAAAATAGCAGGGTGCACCTTTGCTATGCGTCCTGATGTAATCGACATAGCTTTCGATGATCTCTTCGATCGGCGCGCCGACTTCCTTCTTTTCCGACAGCGAATGGCAAATAAAGCCGGTCGCCGGCTGGTCGGCGCCGAGATAATCAACGAGCTTCACATATTCGCGGGTGCTGACCAGAAGCCCGGGGAAGCAATAGAGCCGCGGCTTGGCGCCGGAGGCGCGCAGCACGATCACCTCGGAGAGATCGCGCTCCTCACCCTGCTCCATCACCCCGGCGAAGGCGCGAATGGTCGGGTTGTTGAAGATATCAGCGACGGTCAGCGGCACCTTTGGCCGGCGCTGCCGGAGCAGCGAAAGGATGCGGATCGCACCCAGCGAATTGCCGCCGATGGCAAAGAAATTGTCCTCGACGCTGATCGCTTCCAGCTTGAGAACCTGACGCCAGACATCCAGCAATTCTTCTTCGAGCGCAGTCGCCGGCTCGATAATGGCGCGTTTGACCGGCTGGGGTGCGGGCAGCGCGAAGCGATCGAGCTTGCTGTTCGGATTGGTCGGCATCTTCTCAAGTTCGACTACGGCGGCCGGCACCATATAGGATGGCAGGCTGCGTTCGAGGCCGGCACGGACCGTCTCGACGTCAAGCCTCTCATCCTTCTTCGGAACGACATAGGCAACCAGCGCCTTTTCGCCGCCGGCATCGTCATCGCGCAGCACGACCAGGGCCTCGCCGACGCCGGGCTGCTGGAGCAAAGCTGCCTCGATCTCACCCAGTTCGATGCGGTATCCACGCAGCTTGACCTGATGGTCGACGCGGCCGACGAATTCGACCGTCCCGTCCTCACGCCAACGCGCCAGATCGCCGGAGCGATAAAGCCGGCCGCCCTCCTTGGAGAACGGGTCGGGGACGAAGCGGTCCGCCGTGGTTTCAGGTTTGCCGAGATAACCGCGCGCAATGCCCTCGCCGCCGATATAGAGTTCGCCGGTCACGCCGATCGGGCACAGGTTGAGGTCGGGATCGAGCACATAGACACGCCGCAGCCCGACAGCGCGGCCGAGCGGCGCATAGACGCCCTGGAACTTCGTGCCGGCCCTGACCTTCCAGACCATCGGCGTCATGATCGTTTCAGTCGGTCCGTAGCCGTTGATCAGCCACTCCGATTTCAGCGCCCGCGACAGAAGATCGAAGGTCGATTGCGCCAGCCCCTCGCCGCCGAAGGAATAGAGCCGCATCGGCGGCGCGCCGTCGGTGATGTCGGCCCATTCCGCCAGCTGCTGTAGATAGGTTGTGGGGATGCTCGCATTGTTGGCGCCATGCTTGCGCATCGCCGTCAGCGTCTCCTCCGGCGTCCACAACGGCTGGTCCGGAAGGATGATGCTGCCGCCTTCCATCAGCGGGTTCATCCACCGCTCATGGCCGCCGTCCGAACTGAAGGGCAGGAAGGGCAGCTCGCGCGATTCCGAGCTCATGCCATAGACGCGCGAGGTATTCTGCAGATGGTGCGTCAGCGGCCCGTGCTCGACGGCGACCCCTTTCGGCAATCCCGTCGAGCCTGAGGTGTACATGACATAGGCGAGCTGGTCCTTGTGCGTGGGAACATAGAGCGGCGTATCCGGCTCGCCGTCGAGATCGAGCTTGTCGAGTTCGAGGACAGTCGCGTCGAGCTCCTCCGGCAGGCGGTGGCGCAGCCAGCTATGGGTCAGGATAATTTTCACGCCGCCATCGCGCAGGATGTGGTGGTTGCGCGCCGGCGGGTGGTCGGGCTCAACAGGAATATAGGCGCCGCCGGCCTTCAAGGTCGCGAGAATGCCGACGATCGCTTCCGGCGAGCGCTTGATGAAGATGGCGACCGTCACTTCGGCGCGAACGCCGAGCTGCCGCAGCCGATGCCCGAGGCGGTTGGTGCTCGCCTCCAGCCAGCCATGGCTCCACTCCTCGTCGCCATAGACGATCGCGGTCTTCTCCGGCGTGCGGCGCGAATGGGCCGAGATCAGCTCGTGCACCGGCCTGTCGTCGTTGACGACGTCATCCTCATAAGGCGCCGACAGCCAGTCGAGCTCGTCGCTGCCCATGAGTTCTAAATCCTTGATCCTGAGATCGGGCTTGGCGACGATCTGCTCCAGCACAAGGCAAAAATGCCTGGAGACACGGGCAATCAGGGCACCGTCATAGAGATCGCCGGCGTAGTCGATCAACCCGTACGCGCCGCCATCCGTGCGAGCCTCGACGACGAGGGAAAGCTCGCTATCGGCGCGTGCGCCTGACGGCTCCAGGTTGGTCGCCTGCCTGGGAACGGGATAAGGTTCGCGGAATTCGAACAAGGCCTTGACCACGGCCTCCTGGGCGGCGGCCTCGTCGACGACCAGTTCCTGCGTGATGCGCTCCAGCGGCACGAGGCGGGCAAGCCCCTCCTCCGTCACCGACGAGATCGCCGCGACGACGTCGTCGAGCGAGTGCCTGGAGGTCAGCGAAAGCACGAGGGGCAGAACCTGCTCGGCGCGGCCGCGGCTGGCGAGATGTTCGTTGCGGGGTCGCGCGACGAGGAGGCCGGTCAGCAAGGCGTAGTTGCCGCTGTAGCGCGCCAGCAGCGCGCAGAAGGCGGCGTGAAGCACGCGATCGACCTGAACGCCCTTGTGCCCCGCATGCCGTTCGAGTGTGCCCCAGAGGTCGGGCTCGATCGAAAACCGATGCTCGGCGCGCGCTACGCCTGCCAGCCCGCCGCTGTTGAACCGGGTCGGGAAGGTCGAGGCCGCATAGTCGAGACCGATCGCATCGCGCCAATAGGCAAGCGCTTGCCGCGCCTCATCCGTCTCCAGCCAATCGGCCTCCTGCGCCCCGGCGGCGATTTCCACCGGATGCATCTCGCCGGCCGGTTCACCATCGAGAATGCGCGCGAGCGAGCCGGCGAGAACGGATTTTTCCCGGTCGTCGCAGATGATTGGATGCAGCACGATCGTCAGCAGCGATTGCCCCTCGGCAAGCCGGATGATCTGGATGCGTGTACCGGGGCCTTCCAAGAGATCGAAGCGCTTGTCGCGGAAAGCTTTCCGTGCGGCCATGGCATCAGGCTCGGAAAGAACCACTCCGTCATTGCCGAGCATCTCGACCGGCACCGCGTTCGATGCGCCGCGATATTGCTCGATGCGGCCTCCCGCCAGCCGGCGGAAGCGGAAGGCGAGCGACGGATTCTGCGCCACGAGCGCCCGGCAGGCGCCGGCAATCGTCTCGACGTCGATCGCGGCATTGAACCGCAACCCGATGACCTGGTCGGGAAAGACTGTGTAGTTGCCGATCTGCTCCAGCGACCAGATGCGCTTCTGCGCGATCGTCAGCGGAAAACTCTCGAAAACGGCGTCCACCGCGTCGGTCGGGCGAGCATCGGCGAAATTGGTGATCTGCTTGTTCATCTTGCCATCCAGACGGTTTCAGAGACGTGCGTCAGCGGCCATTGCCGAGCGCAGGGAGAGCGGGCGGGGATCGGTCCAGATCTCGCGGATATGGGCCAGGCATTCCTGGCGCGAACCGGCAAAGCCCGCGGCCTCCCAGCTCACCGGAATCCGCTTGTCCTGCGGCCAGACCGAGTAGTGGTGCTCGGTGTCGATGACGACGATCCAGAGATCGTCGCGGGGCTCAAGATTGTCCATTCGAAGCTCCTGCTGAGAGTGACGTCATGCGCAAATGACGGATCGTGCAGGTTGCAGTTTAGAAAATTGATGAGAATTTTTTTCTTTGCGAAACCCTAAATCCGGCCGGAGACGGATCGTCATTCTACCAAATCGACACAGGAGCGGGCTTCATGCTCGAAGCGTGAAAAGCCCTGTCGATCAAGGAGAACATCATGGATTTCGACGCCGCCAAACAAAGGCGGGCTCTGCAGTCGCGGAGCTACATCAGGCTCGCCCCCAACATCGTCCACCTGAAGACCGCGCACGGACAGCACGAAGCCGCCTTCGAGGTCGAGGCCGGCGTCGCAACGCTCACCTTCTACCACGGCGAGCCGCCGCAATCGGCGGAGCTTCTAATGGCTGCCGCCGAAGCGGTGACGGCGGAGGATCGCTCGATCACGTCGGTTGTCTTCGAAGGCCATCAGGCAAGCCTTCTCAGGCATATTTCGAGTGCGGGAAAGCTCGATTCCGCGATCCTCTGGCAATGGCCGTCGCTGTGGCTGCAGCAGCTAACCTCTCCGCTGCCGCCGGTACGTGAGATGACCGCCGGCCGCTATCATCCGCGCCGGCCGGCAAAGCCGAAGGGAACGGTCTATCGCCGCTTCATCCCCTGGCTGGAGCGGGACATCACCTTCCGCGTGGCCGATCCCGAGACCGATCTTGCAGCCTTCCACCGCTGGATGAACGATGAGCAGGTCAACACGATCTGGGAGGATTCGGGCTCGCTCGAAAAACACCGCGAAATCCTCGAAGAACGGCTCGCCGATCCGCATGTGCTGCCGCTGATCGGCAGTTTCGCCGATATCCCTTTCGGCTATTTCGAAGTCTATTGGGCCAAGGAGAACCGGCTTGGCCCGTTCTATGACGCCGACGATTACGATCGCGGCTGGCATGTGGCGATCGGCGAGGCGGATTATCGCGGCAAGAAATGGATCAGCGCCTGGCTGCCTTCGTTGATGCATTTCATCTTCCTCGACGATCCCCGCACGCAGCGCATCGTCGGCGAGCCGCGCGCCAGCCACGAGCAGCAGATCCGCAATCTCGACCGCTCGGGCTTCGCCAAGATCAAACATTTCGATTTTCCGCATAAGCGGGCGCTTCTCGTCATGCTGACCCGCGAGCGCTTCTTCGGCGATCATCTCTGGGTGCCCGCATCATGAACGACATGAGCGAGATGAGCGGCAGCCTGCGGAAGCGGCGGCTTGCGCCGGAGGATCTTGCCAGTCCGCAGCTGTTCAGGCTGCTGCTGAGGCTCGGGCTGCCGGCCATGTTCGGCCTGTCGATCAATGCCGCGCATCACACGATCAACATGGTCTTCGTCGGGATGATCGGCGAAGACCAGATCGCCGCGATCATGATCGTGCTGCCGATCCTGATGCTCGTCGCCGCTTTCGGCGAAGGCATCGGCGTCGGCGTGGCGACCGAGGTCGGGCGCGCGCTCGGCGCCGGCAACCGGTCGAGAGCCAGCACCCTTGCCTCGGTCAGCCTTGCCGCCGGCATCGCCTTCGGCGCGGCGAGCGCGATTGCGATCGTCGCCTTTCCCTCTGTCCTGCTGTTCGGCGCCACGTCCGCGATCGAGCCGCTCGCGCAGCATTATCTCCTCATCATCGCGGTCTCGATACCACTGACGATGGCGCAGATCATTCTCGATTTCCTGGCGATCGCCGAGGGCAATGCCCGCTTCAGCATGTGGACGCTGGTCGCCTGCTTCGCGCTGAACATCATC
The DNA here is from genome assembly GCF_003939025.1 of Rhizobium sophoriradicis. Classification (GTDB taxonomy): domain Bacteria; phylum Pseudomonadota; class Alphaproteobacteria; order Rhizobiales; family Rhizobiaceae; genus Rhizobium; species Rhizobium sophoriradicis. The sequence continues at coordinate 39,707 of NZ_RQIH01000008.1, read as the reverse complement.
CTCGACCCGATCATGATCTTCGGCTTCGGCCTCGGCCTGCAGGGCGTGGCGATGGCAACCATTCTCTCCCAGCTCGTGGCGCTCTCAATCTACGGCGCCTACCACGCAAGACGTCTCGGGACGATCCGGCTGACGTTCTCCCGGCGCTTCGCCGATGTCAGGCACCTCAAACCGGTCCTTGCGGTGGGCGCACCGACGACGCTGACGAGCCTCGCAACGGCTGGCGCGATTGCCCTGATGCTTTCGGTCGCCGGCACCTATCACGGTGAAGACGGTATCGCTGGGGTCGGCATCGCCTTGCGGCTGCTTGCGGTCGGCGCACTCCCGGTCATCGGCATTTCGCTCGGAGCGCAGTCCATCCTGAGCTTTGCCTGGGGCCGCGAAGATATATCCCGGGTCCTGGCGGCAGCCCGCATGCTTTCCGTGGTCACAAGCGCGGTCGGCGGCGTCTATGGGCTGACGGCGATCATCTTTTCCGAGCGCCTCGCCGCGCTCTTCACCGACGAAGCTTCCGTCCTTTCGATCGCTGGTCAGGCGATCATTGCAACCCATCTTCCCTTCCTGCTGTTCGGCCTGCGGCAGACGGTGCTGATCCTCTTCCAGGCTCAGGGCAGGCCGAAAGCCGCACTTGCCGTCGGCCTGGCGCAGAATGGGTATCTTCTTTTTCCGCTGCTCGCGCTCCTGCCGCCCTTCTTCGGCTTCTCCGGCCTGCTCGCAGCCATGTTCCTGGCCTCGGCGCTGACCGGCCTGCTGTCATGCTTCTGCCTGGCGAGATCGCTCGCCGCGCTCCGGCAGCGCGCGGCCGACGATCTGACCGCTCTTCGCCCCTATCCCAGCTTTTGTCCATGAGAGGATTTTCATGAACCAGTCGTTCAGCCCCCGCGACCTTGGCGCCCATGCGGCCGCCGACGATCTCTTCACGCCCGTCGATCCGGCCGCCTTCAACGCCGTCTCGCCGCCGATCTTCCAGACCTCGCTCTTTACCTATGACAGCTACGAGGCGATGGAGGATGTCTTCGCCGGCCGGACGCGCAACTTCATCTATTCGCGCGGCGACAATCCGACCGTCCGCGAATTCGAGCTGCTGGTCGCCCGCCTCGAGGGTGCCGAAGACGGACGCGCCTTCTCCAGCGGGACGGCCGCCATCACCGCGACCATTCTCAGCCTGGTGGAGGCGGGCGACCGCGTCGTTGCCGTCCGCCATCTCTATAATGACGTCTACCGCCTTCTGGTGAAACTGCTCGGCAGGCTCGGCGTCACCGTCGATTTCGTCGATCCCTCCGACCATGACGAGGTGCGCAAGGCGCTGCCGGGCGCCAAGCTGCTCTATCTCGAAAATCCGTCTTCCTTCATCTTCGAGCTTCAGGACATCGTGGCGCTGTCAGCCATGGCGAAGGAGGCCGGCGTCACGACGATCATCGACAATAGCTGGGCGACGCCGCTCTTCCAGAAACCGATCCAGCATGGCGTCGATATCGTCATTCACGCCGCTTCGAAATATCTCGGCGGCCATAGCGATACGGTCGCCGGCGTCGTCGTCGGCACGAAGGAGGCAATCGCGAAGATCAACTCGACGTCCTATCCCTATGTCGGCGCCAAGCTCTCGCCCTTCGAGGCCTGGCTGCTGCTGCGCGGCATGCGCACGCTGCGTGTGCGCCTCAAGGAGCATGAGCGCAGCGGGCTTCTGCTCGCCGAACGGCTGAAGCAGCATCCCGACATCGCGCGCGTTCGCCACCCGGCCTTTCAGGATCATCCCGGGCGGGCGACGCTCACGGGTTATGCCGGGCTTTTCGCCTTTGATCTCACGCCCGATATCGATGTCGCACGCTTCGTCAACGCGCTTCGCGAGATCCGTCTCGGCGTCAGCTGGGGAGGACCGGAAACGCTGGTCGTTCCGGCCAAGGTCGCGCTGCAGATCCCTGACCGGATGACCACATTCATCCGGTTCGGCGTGAGCGAGCAGACGATACGTTTTGCTGTTGGGCTGGAAGAACCGGAATTGCTGTGGAGCGATTTGCAGCAGGCGCTGTTCGCCGCGAAGCGGTAATATCCCGCGGGCGCTCGTGATCGGGGCGGGCAGGCTCGGTGATTGCCAGATGGCAATGCTGCTCCGCCGCCTTGATCATGAAGTTGACAAGCGTCCTGGAGACGCCGAGTTCGGCCGCGATATCCTTCTGCGGCACGCCGTTCAAACGATGGCGGATGAAGGCGTCGTTGGTACGCTTCGGCAGCGCCTCTAGCGAGGCAAGTACATCTCGTAGGGTCTCTGCGGCGACCAGCTGATCGAGCACGGTGGGGATGGGCGCCGTCATTTCTTGGACCTGGTCAATCGACCTATAGTTGCTCACCCGCTGGCGTTGTCGGCGGCTCTCGTCGAGGGCGAGATTATACACCATCCGAAATGCGTAACCGATCGGGCAACGGATGTCGTCGGTTTTGACCCCGTAAGCTTTTATCACTCCGTCCTGAAATATATCCTCAGAATATGATCTTGATTTGACAACGCTTTCAATCGTTTTGAGGAGCTTATCCTTGTTTTCGATCATGGCGTTGACCACGGCATTTCCGTTCACATCACGATGCGATGCTCGCATTGTCCTGTACCCTTTTTACAAATGGAAAATCAGGCTCTGTCGTTGCTGGTCGGTGCTGTCTTGGCATTCCTTTATCGCAGGAAGCTACACGATGTGATTGCAGTGTCTATTTTAAGGTGATAACAGGAGTCAAGTTTTAAATCGACCGAACGAAGGCGAGAAAAAGATGGGACGAACAGTCGAGATTCTGACCGGCAAGGCGGAGCTCTGCCGATCGATCATGGGGGCTTTGCCGGACTGGTTTTCGGAACCCGAAGTCATCGAGGCAAGCGCCCGGGCGGTCGAGGAACTGCCGGTGTTCGGCTATATCGAAGCGGATGTCGTCACCGCCTTGATCGCCTTGAAGCCGCACCTGCCTGATGCCGTCGAGATCGCGCTGATTGCGACCCGGCCCAAATATCACGGCCGCGGCGCCGGACGCCATCTCGTCGATGCAGCCGAACGCTTCGCCCATGAATCGGGCGCCCGGCTGCTGACGGTTAAAACACTCGCGCCGCGCGGCCGCGACGAACCGCAATTCGAGGCGACGCGGCGCTTCTATGACCGGACCGGCTTCATCAGGGCCGAAGTCTTTCCAAAACTCTGGCATGAGGATCATCCGTGCCTGTTCATGGTCAAGCCGCTCATGGAGACGCAGCCGGGCAGGACCGCGCTTTGAGACGACGAGACTTTCTTCTTGGCGCGCTGGCAATGACCGGCACGCCCGCCATCGCGCGCACCGGCGATGCCAACGTCGTTTCGCTGGATTATGGGCTGGCGTCGACGATGCTGGCGCTCGGCAGCGTGCCGCGCGCCATCGCTTCCCTCAGGAACTGGTCTGAATGGGTGGTCGAGCCGGCGATGCCATCAGGCGTCGTCGATATCGGCACCACCGCCGAGATCAATCTCGAAGTCCTGAGAAACCTGCGGCCATCGCTCATCCTCAGCACGCCCTTCCTTGCGGCGCTGGACGAAAAACTGTCCCGGATCGCGCCTGTGGAAAGCTTCACCGTCTATGCCGAGAATGGCGAGGCGCTCGACCGCTCCTACGCCGAAACACTGCGTCTCGGGGCGATGATCGGGCGGCAGAGGGAAGCGGAGGCATTTCTCGCCCGCGCCGACGCCACCTTCGCCCGGCTGCGCGACCGGATGAAAAGCCTGTCCGCGCGCCCGGTCGCCGTCATCAACTTCATCGACCAGAGGCATGCGCGCATCTATGGCGGCCCCGGACTTTACGGCGGCGCCATGCGCCGGATCGGCCTCGAGAACGCCTGGAAAGGCGAGGCGAGCTACTGGGGATTTCAGACGATCGGCCTGGAACAGCTCGCCGAACTCGATGAAGAGGTGCATCTTGTCGTCGTTTCGCCGCTGCTTCCGCCCGATGTCCTGACCCGGCTTTCCGAAAGCCCGCTCTGGACCAGCCTTCCCTTCGTCCGGCGCCAGCGCATCTCAGTCGTTCCAGGCGTCCTGATGTTTGGAATGGTCCAGGAAGCGCTGCGCTTTTCGACTTTGATGGTCGATGTTCTGGAGACTGCCGCCTGATGAAAGCGCAAACTTCCGGCTTTGGCGCGCCCGCGCTCGCGGCGCTACTGCTGTTTTCGGGCCTCGGCCTGGCTCTCCTCGACCTGCTGCCGGCGCTGCCGCATCTGGAGGCATCAGGCGGATACGACGCGCAGCACCTTCTCCTTCTCTATTCGACGCTTCCGCGCATGGCCACGGCCCTGATCACCGGCGCCGCCCTCGCGCTGTCGGGCACGATCCTGCAGCAGGTGCTGCGCAATCCGCTCGCTTCGCCAACAACGCTCGGCGTTTCGGCCGGCGCCAATCTGGCGCTGGTCTCCGTCATGCTCGCCTTCCCGTCGCTGACGGGATGGGGCCGCGACGCGATCGCGCTTGCCGGAAGTGCTGCTGCCGCCTTCGCCATCTTCTCGATCAGCGGCCGGCACGGCTTCTCGCCCTTTTCCCTCATCCTGTCGGGCATGATCATCGGCCTCTGGTGCGGCGCGGCGGCAGCCATTCTCATCCTGATGAACGATCAATATCTCTCCGGGATCTTTATCTGGGGCGCCGGATCGCTGTCGCAGCAAAGCTGGGCGATCCCGATATCGCTGCTGCCCAAAGTCACCCTGCTTGCCGGCCTTGCCTTTCTCGCCGCGAGGCCGCTGGCGCTGAGCCAGCTCGGCGATGCCGGCGCGACGAGCCTCGGCCTGCCGATCAAATGGGCACGCGGCTTCATCCTGGCGATCGCAATTGCGCTGAGCGCCCTCGTCACCAGTGCCGTCGGCGTCATCGGCTTCATCGGGCTGGTCGCCCCGCAGATCGTCCGGCTGGCCGGCGCACGCCGTGTCGTCAGCCAATTGATCTGGTCGCCCATTGCCGGCGCCGGGCTTCTTCTTCTGACCGATGAGGCGATCAAGCTCGTTGCTCCCGGCGACTTCGTGCCGACGGGGGCAGTAACCGCGCTGCTCGGCGGACCGATCCTGATTGCGCTTCTACCGCGCCTTGCCACCGCCACCCGCGCGCTGCCCGGTATGGTTTCACCAAGAGTGGCAGCCGCCAACAGAACGGCATCCCTTGGCCTGCTGCTGATCTCGGTCGCCGCGCTGGCAGCGGCAGCGATCTTCTTCGGCCGCGCGCCGGACGGAAGCTGGGCCTGGCTGTCGGCCGCCGCCTGGGATGACATCCTTCCCCTTCGCCTGCCGCGCGTCGCCGCCGCCTTCGGCGCGGGAACCGTGCTCGGCGTGACCGGGCTGATCCTGCAGCGGCTGACCGGAAACGAAATGGCAAGTCCCGAGGTGCTCGGCGTTTCGGCGGGAGCAACGCTCGGCGTCGCGGCCGCCATGTTCGCCTTCGCCGCGCCGGGGCTGACGGTGCAGCTTGCCTTTGCCGGCGGCGGCGCGCTTGCGGTTCTGCTGCTGATCTTCCTCTTGAGCGCCCGTTCGGGCTTCGGCCCGAACCGCGTGCTGCTCGCCGGCACCGCCTTCGGCGCGATCCTCGACGCCGGGATTGGCGTGCTGGCGGCCAGCGGCGACCCGCGCGGCCTGGCGCTGATTCGCTGGATGGCGGGCTCAACCTATTTCGTCGACAACAGCGTTGCCGCAAGCGCCATGCTGATTGCGATTGCCTGTCTTATCGTGGCCTTTCTCGCCAGCAGATGGCTTGCGCTATTGCAACTCGGGCCGGAGGCCGCAAGCGAACTCGGCCTGAGGATCGTTCCCGCGCGCGCGATCCTGTTCGGGCTCTCGGCGATCATGACCGCCGCAGCCACGCTCGTCGTCGGCCCCTTGAGCTTCATCGGCCTAATGGCGCCGCACCTTGCCCACGGGCTCGGCCTTCGCCGGCCATCCATCCAACTGCTCGCCGCCGCCCTCATCGGCGCGACCCTGCTCGTCACCGCCGATTGGGCCGGGCGCATGATCGCCTTTCCCTACCAGGTCCCTGCGGGATTGATCTCGGCCCTGGTCGGGGCACCGATGCTGCTGTTCGTTCTGCGCCGGCGGGCGTGAAGGATGGCCGGCAATGAGAGGCAACCGGCGATTATTTAGACTGCGGTTGGGAAGATTAATGCCGCCCGTCCGGCAGCGGACAGGCCTCGCCGCAGCCGCCGACGCCCGGCAGGTTATAGCGCAGGCAGCAGACCTTGCGGCGGGCGAATTCCAGCCCGCATTGCTGGCGCGCCATACGGATCATGCCGAACATCGGATTGCGCCCGCCGCCCGGCCACTCAGCATCGTTCAGCAGCGCCAGACCGCCTTCGACAAGGGCGGGCTCGTGGCGATGAGCGATCTCTTTGAGGATCCAGGAGAGATAGGCCGCAACATTGTTCCAGAGAAGCTTCGGCGCCACGCCGGCATTGGCGGCAATCGCCGTGATGACAGGCTCGGCATGGCCGAGCATCAGGCGGTGAAGCTCCCCGGCCGGATCGGTGGCAAGCTCCGGGCTGTCGGACATCACGAAGGCTTCCGGCTCGCCCGTCTCAGCATTGTACACGAGCGTAAGCCGGTCGATTTCCAGCGGCAGGGCGACGCGGTTCACGAACATGTGGACACTCGGCGCGATCGTCAGCATGCTGAAATAATAGAGCGTCCACATGGAGACGATCGCGCGGCGGTCGCTGCCGGGAAATTTTTCGGCATAGCGGGCTATGATCCCGCCAAAGACTTCCGGGTCGCCAAGATCCTTGCAGGAGACCACCAAACCCGCCGGTGGCGGAGAGGCAAGTAGCTTGCCGCGGCAATAAGAGAACGGGCCATCGCCCACCAGGCCGTCGAGATCGACGGCCTGGTGGGCGACAGGATGATCGGCGATCGAAGGGCGCGAGTCCGCCCCGTTCATCTCTGCCGCCATGGTGCTACCACCAATACTTCAGGGTGCCGGTCATGTTGCGACCCTGGCCGAGGTAGCAGAAGCCCTCTTCGCAGACAGTTTCGCGCTCATCACCGATGTTGCGGATGTTGAAGGCCGCCGTAAGTCCTTCATATTTCTTGTCGACGGCGCCGAAATCATAGGCGAGGGCGGCATCGACATAGAAAGTTGCGGAATTCTTCGAGGTGTTGGCGACATCCGTCCAGGTCTCGCCGATGTAGCGCACGCCGGCGCCCATCGACAGGCCGTTGAAGGGGTTGCTTTCCTGGAAGGTATAATTCGCCCACAGGCTCGCAACATGGGTCGGGGTGACGGCCGGAGTATTTCCGACGTTGTTGCCCCCGGTTATCTCAGAGTCGTTGTAGGTGTAGGCGGCAATAATATCGAGGCCGTCGGCGATTGCCGCGCGGGCTTCAAGCTCGATACCCTTTCCCGTCACCTCGCCCTGAGAGTCGTAAGCGAAGGTCAGCGGGTCGGCGAGCCTCGGCTTGTTTTGTTCGACGATGTGATAGGCGACGGCCGAGAGCAGGATGTCGGAGCCGGGCGGCTGGTATTTCACCCCGAGTTCGAATTGCTCGCCCTTCGTCGGCGGAAGAATTGTGTTGGCTCTCGATCGGTTGGTGACCGGATCGAAGGAGGTCGCGTAGGAAGCAAACGGCGCGATGCCGTTGTCGAAGAGGTAAAGCGCGCCGGCCTGTACGGAGAAGGCATTCTTGTCGACCTCCTCGGAGCTGACCGTGGGCAAGGTCGCATCTCGCGTCTGGTTCACCCAGGTCTGCCGACCGCCGAGGTTGAAGCGCCAGTTTCCGACCTCGATCTGGTCCATGACGTAAATGCCGAGCTGCCGCATATCCGCATCGGACGCCAATATATTATAATCCGGCGTAGCGCCCGAGACTCCATAGGTCGGATTGGCGATATCGAAGTCGAATGCCGGATCTGCGGCTCCGGCGCCGTAGCCAAAGCTCGACTGGAGATTGGTGTAGTCGAGCCCGAACAGCATCGTATGCGCAAGCGGGCCTGTATCGAACTTCGCCTCGAGCTGGTTATCGATCTGGAAAACGTTCATTTCGTCCCGGATCGCATTTGTGCCGCGATGCGCGACGGTCCCGCTCCAGCCGGTAACGCCGAGGTAACGGGCCTCCAGATCGAGATGCGAATAACGCAGGTTCTGCCGGAAGGTCAGGCCGTTGTCGAATTCATGCTCGAACTGATAGCCGACCTGCTGCTGCTTGACCTTCTGGTGGTCGTAGTCGGGGTCGCTCTGCCTGATGTCGAGGATCCGGCCGTCCAGCGTCGTGATCGCGCCGACGTTGGCGTCGGTCTCGTCGGCCTGCGCCAGACCGTACACCGTGAAAGTCGTGCCCTCGTCGGGTTTCCAGGTAAAGGACGGCGCGAGCAAATAGCGGTCGTCGGCAATGTCGAAATTGGTGTCGCCGCGGCGGGCGACGCCGACGATGCGATAGAGAAAGTCGTCGTTGCCCTCGCTGATCGGCCCACCGAAATCGAACATCCCCTGCACCCGATCCTTGGTGCCGTAGGTAATGCCGACTTCGCGGATCGGCTCCTCGGTCGGAAGCTTCGATATCTTGTTGACGAGGCCACCCGGCGAACCGGAACCGTAAAGAACGGAAACCGGTCCCTTGATCACCTCGACGCGCTGCAGCTGATAGGGATCCGTGCGGAACATGCCGTAATTGATGTAGGGCTGGCGCAATCCGTCGCGATAGTCACCGACCGTCGTGGCGTTGTAGCCGCGAATGTAGATCTGGTCGAAACGCGGGTCGAAGCCGCTCGTTCCCGTCGTCACGCCGGCGGTGTAGCGCACCGCCTCGATGACCGTCTGCGCGCCGCGCTGCTCGATTTCCTTCTCGGTGGTGACCGACACGGAACGCGGCGTCTCGACGAGCGGCGTGCTGATCTTGGTCGCGCCGGCGCTGTTTTTGGCGGTGACCGACGTCCTGTCTGTCTTGCTATCAGAGGCTGCACCCTGGATGACGATCGGTTCCAGCGTCGTCGCAGTGTCGCCAGTGGTCGCGCTCTGGGCAGAAGCCGGCGATGCCGCGATGCCGGTCAGGACCATCGCCGTCGTGGCAAATAGGGTATGTCTATAAATTTGCGGTACATTATTAGAAACATTCAAAAAAACACGCGCCATTGCTTGGTCCCTACGTCATAGATGCGCGCGGAACCTATGGAGCGAAGACAGCCTTGTCAACATAAGGTGATTGTTTTTGTCATCTTTTAATCGATGATTTTTGAATGTTCGGCGTTCCCGAACAAGTTGCACGCAGCGTCGAGATGTAAAGGCGCATTTTCCAGCGCAGACGACTAACGGTCAAGCTGCGGCATCAGCCGCCTGCACGCTGATAACGCCGGATCGCAAAGCGCCAGAAGGCGGCGGCAATCAAGGCGGCAACCGGTCCCACGGCGACGGCCACGGGGGCTGCGGCATCACCGAGGTAAGGAACCGGCTTTCCGATCAAAGCGGCGACCGGCACATAAGCCATGTAGGCAAAAGGCAAACCGGAAAGCAGCAGAAATTGAAGCGGCGCGGCAAAGATCGTTATAGGGTAGCGGGAGAGTTCCCAAAAGTCGAAATATATGCCGAAAAGATAGCGCGCGCGCCGCACCACCAGCGCAGTTGCGCCGATCAGGGTGATGACCGCGCCGGTCAGAAGCGCGGCACTGAAAATGCTGGCGACCAGCTGCAATATGGTAAGCATGCCCCAGTCGATCGCCACCTTGGGCAAAGCCCACGCCATCAGCCCCACGCCCAATATGACATGGCTGCCATACTCGATATTGAAACCGGAGAACGATAAAAACGCCCATGTATTGATCGGTCTGATCAGCAACGTATCAAACTCGCCATCCCTGACCATTTCTTCCATTCGGCGCAGCTGCACGAAGGTGAAGCATGCGCCGAGGGCATAACCCAGGGTGTGGAAACCGAGCAGCAGAGCCATGTCTTGCCACCGCCATCCGCCCATGCCGCCGAATCGCGTGAGGATGATCCAAAGCGAGGCGAAGGCGCCGGCGTAACCGAAACCCTGCGAGACCCAGGCAAGGGCCAGTGCCACCCGATATTGCAACCGGGTCCGCATACGCAGCCGCATCAGATACCAGGCGAGCGCCAGCGTTTGCTGCATGATCAGCCTCCCTGCACCACAATCCGCCGGCAGGCGCGGGACCACAGCGCTGCGATCAGGCCGACGAGGCCGGCGATCCAGCAGAGGAGCCCGACGGCCAGATATGTCAGGGAATAGACGAGATCGAGCTGACCGAGATAGACGGCCATCGGATAATAGGTGATCCAGGCGAAGGGCAGCACGTGGGCGGTTTCGGCGAGCACCGGCGGAAAGAACCATAGCGGCACAAGCCCGCCAGACAGGAGCGCCCCGAATCCGCGCATGAACCATTCCAGCGAATGTGCGTCGAACACCCAGAAGGACAGAAGGCCAAACAGGATCGAGATCAGCAGAAGCAGTGTTGTGGAGACGGCCACATATCCGATGAAAAGAAGGCCATGCGCCAAGTTCGCCGGTGGCAAAAGTCCATATAGAAGCGAGAATATGATGATCACCGGCGTGCAGACGGCGGCGAAGTTGAAGAGCCGCGGCCCGAGATTTTCGGCAAACAGCATCACCGGAAAGCTCGCCGGCCGAATGAGCGTGTTGCCGATCTGGCCGGTCCGGATCGCCGCGCCGATTTCCCGCACGACCAGTGCAGCATCCCAGTTCGACAGCAACGTAGCCCCGATTATGGCATAGGCAATCATCTGCGGCAGTGTAACGCCGGCCACGGCATGTTGCCCGCCATAAACGGCCTTCCATATCGAAATACGGGCGAAGACTTCGATGTTGGCGCCGAGGACCATCGAAAGGATTTCGGCACGATAGCCGGTCTGCTGGCGGACGGCGGCCACCGCAAAAGCGACAAAGCTCCGCATGTCACCCCCTCGCCTGATAATGGGTGCGGATCACTTCCTCGATGCCGGGCTCGTGCAGCCGAACGTCGCGAAGCGCGGCCCTGGCGGTCAGCGCCCATCAGATCGATCAGGGAACGTCCATCGTCTGCCAGCAGAAACTCGCGTACCGCTCCCTCTCCGCCGAGCAGCTCGGCTCCCGCCAATGAGACTGCGCCGGGTTCACCATCAAACTCCAGCGTCAACCGCCGTCTCGCGCCGAAAGTTACGCGCAATTCCGCCAGCGGACCGTCGAACAGAAGCCGACCTTCGTCCACCATGATCAGGCGCGGGCAGATTTCCTCGATGTCCTGCAGGTCGTGCGTTGTCAGAATGATCGTCGTGCCGCGTTCTCTGTTCGTGCGGGCAAGAAACTTGCGCAGGACATCCTTGGCAACAACGTCCAGCCCGATGGTCGGCCGTCGAGAAACAGGATTTTAGGCTCATGCATGAGCGCCATGGCGATTTCGGCGCGCATGCGCTGGCGGAGGCTGAGCTGACGCACCGGCCGCTCGATGAATGAGGACAGCTGCATCATCTCGACGAGCTCGGCTCTGTTGATGCGAAAGGCCACATCCGGCACCCGATAGATACGCCGGTGCAGTTCGAAGCTCTCGGCAAGGGGAAGATCCCACCACAACTGGGTACGCTGTCCGAAAACCACGCCGATCTCACGCGCATTGGCAATCCGATCCTCGACAGGCCGGCGACCGAGCACGCTGACCTCGCCGGAGGTGGGCATGAGGATGCCGGTCAGCATCTTGATCATGGTCGATTTTCCCGCACCGTTCGGGCCGAGATAACCGACTGCTTCCCCCGCCCCTATCGTGAAGGAAATCTGCTCCACGGCATGCACAGGTTTCGTCACCGGCGCGATGAAGTTGCGTAGCGCCCCAACCAAGCCTGGCTGCGGCACCCGCTGGCTGAATGTCTTGCTTACGCTCTTGGCACTGATGATCGACAGCATGAGGGAATCCGGCAAAATGGGAAGATCCCAGTAAGAGAGTCATGTGAAACCTACGCAACAGGTGCTGCCTGGGATAGACAATTCTTTTGATACAACCGATCAATCGTGGGAATGCCGGGGGCTGCGAATGATACTAAGGCGACCCGCCGGCGCTGCCCGACTTTTCGACAGAAGGACAGGGCTGCCCCCTTCTACCCCTTCCAGTGATCCGGTGCGGAATTGGTATAATATGATCCGAGGCCGAGTAACGGCCGGTGCAATAGAGATCCGAGAGGCCCTCGACTCCATATCGATCTTGATCGGGCGCGGAGTTTTCTATTGAGGCAAATGAAAAATCTGGTTTACTGGCGCTTCGCTTGTTGGCTTTCAGGGGGAGCTTGGCCGATGATGTGGAACCGCAGGAGTATTGTGCTTGGTGGATTGGCGTTGCTTGGGACTGGCGCCGTTCACAAACCGGCGGTCGCCGCGGCATCTTCTTATTTTGACGGCCCGGCCGTCGATAATGGTGTGACGTTTCGCAGCACCAATTTCGCCAAAATCGACAAGCGGTGGCACCGTCAGGTTGTCAAATATTTCAGCAGCGAGCCGATCGGCACGGTTGTTGTCGATACAAGGCACCATTTTCTCTACGTGATCATGGAGAACAAGACCGCCATCCGCTATGGGGTCGGCGTCGGCCGCGAGGGCTTCAAATGGTTCGGTCGCGCCACGATTGACGCCAAATCGCTCTGGCCGCGCTGGACGCCGCCGCCGGAGATGCGCAAGCGTCATCCCGAACTGCCCGAATTCGTGGCCGGAGGCTCACCAAAAAATCCGCTCGGGCCCCGCGCTATGTATCTGCATCGTGACGGCGTCGATACCGGCTATCGCTTCCACGGCACACTGGAGCCATGGAGCATCGGCAAGGACGCCTCCAGCGGTTGCATCCGCATGTTCAACGAAGACGCCATCGATCTCTACCAGCGCTGCCCGATCGGCACGGCCGTGCAGGTTCTGCCGCATATCGCCGACCAAGCCGAAAGCACCACCCAAATCAGCCAAACAACCCCGGTCGAATAAGGAATCTTACCCCGATGTCTGCTATGACCGGTTATACGCGCCGCCTTCTCGCCGCGGCCATGCTCCTGGCGCTTGCCGCCTGCTCCACCACCCAGATCGCCTCCCTGGAAGAGCTGACTGCGGCGCCGATGACCGGCCAGACCAACGATCCGGCGCCGGGATTCGAGAACGTGGCGGCAGGCAGCGAAGAGGATTTCATCCTCAATGTCGGCCGACGGATCTACTTCAAGCAGGATTCCGCCGCCCTCGACTCCGTTGCGATGGCGACATTGGATAGCCAGGCCGACTGGCTCAACAAGAACCCGACCTGGCTGCTCAAGCTGCAGGGATTTGCCGACGATTCCGGCTCCACATCGAAAATGCAGACGCTGTCGCAGAAGCGCGCCGAAGCGGCGATGGCCTATCTTGCCTCGAAGGGAGTCGACCCGAAGCGGATGTGGGCCAAGGGTTATGGGAACGATCGAGAGGTTCGCGACTGCACGGACCGCTCCTGCAAGGTGCAAAACCGGCGCGTCGTCACCAATCTGCGCACTGAGCCGGACGCGGCCTGATCGGGGAATCGTACTTGCTTCCACTATAAAGGGCCGGCCACGCGGCGCCGGCCCTTTTGCTGTGCAAGTCCTGTTCAGGTTCGTGCTTCAAGACCCGAGGTCGCGGTGCGGAGCTTGCCTAGTTGCTTCAAAAGCAGAGGCTTTCCCGCATCCTTCGCGATGCTTCCGCGACGTTTCTTTATCTGCACGATAAACGGCTTTATCCGAGACTTCATGAAGAAGCTCTCCTTAAGCCACCTGACGCTCGGCTTCGATCTGAAGAGGCGCCTGCTGAAAGGAGCCATCTCCAATGGCAATCTTGCGCGGCTTCATGGCTTCAGGCACTTCACGCTTCAGCGCGATCGAGAGAATACCATTCATCAGCGAGGCATTCTCGACCCTGACGTGATCCGCGAGCTCGAAGCGGCGCTCAAATGTACGCCCGGCGATGCCGCGATGCAGGTACTCACCGTCTTTCGCTTCGGCCTTCTGCCCTTTTACCACAAGGACGTTCCGCTCCTGGGTGATTTCGAGGTCGGCCTCGGCGAAACCAGCAACCGCCATTTGAATGCGGTAATCGTCTTCGCCCGTCTTGACGATGTCGTAGGGCGGCCACGCGTCGATCGCTTGCAGCCGCTGCGCATTGTTCAGCAGGTTGAAGACACGGTCGAAGCCGATGCTGGACCGGTAAAGGGGAGCGAAGTCAAGTTCGTTTCTCATAGCCATATCCTCCGTAAAGCAACATGGGGTGGAGACGCGTCGCAAACCTGCGTCTCCACTCTGATTGCCGGCCCGCTTTGCGCAGCCGACGAGCATGATCTGGTTTGCATGTTTTTTCGATTCAAGAGGTGCGTCAAAAAAAATTTGACACGGATTTCGGGCCAGCCCACGGCCTCTTGAAGGCTGTTTTTGTTCACCTAAATCGTTTGGCACCTGAAGATGTTCTTCGACTGATGGAAGATTTTGGGAGAAGATCTGATGACAAGCAGAGGCATCACCACGGTAGGCAATCACGCGTGCGACGGCGGCAACAGATAGCTGGCCGGTGACCGCAGATCGATCACGGATTTTATATCTATGGCGTTGGCTGCAATAACCAGCTGATAGTCACCCGGCTCTGCCCGGAAGGCACCGGCCTCAGGGTCAAAGTAAGCGAGATCGCGCGGCAGGACCTTCAGGACCGCCGTGCCCGTTTCGCCAGGCTGCAGCGAAAGCTTGGCAAAGGCGCGCAGTTCCTTGTCCGGCCGTGCCACTTTGGATTTGGGCGAACGCACATAAAGCTGAACCAGTTCCGACCCCGCCCGATCGCCGATATTGGTCAGGTCGACGCTGACGATCACGCCGTCAGCATCCATCTCGCTCACCGACAGTCGCGGCTTGTCCCAGCTGAAGCGCGTATAGCCAAGCCCGAAACCGAAAGGAAAGAGCGGCTCGACGGCGCGGCTGTCGTGGTGACGGTAGCCGACGAAGACGCCTTCGGCATAGTGCACATGCCCGTCCTTGCCGGGATAGACGGCGGGATCACCGGTGATGGCGGCGTTATCGGCAAGCGCCTTCGGGAAGGTCTGCGGCAGGCGTCCGCCCGGCTCGACGTCGCCGAACAGCACGTCGGCGACGGCATTGCCGAGTTCCTGCCCCGGATACCACATCTGCAGCACGGCGCGAACCTTGCCGAGCCAGGGCATTTCCACCGGGCCGCCGGTCTGCAGCACCACCACCGTGTTGGCGTTGGCGGCCGCAACCCGCTCGATCAGTTCCTCCTGTCGGCCCGGCAGCCGCATGTCGGGCAGGTCCAGTCCCTCCGTATCCCATTCGCCGTCGCGGCCGACAAAGAGAAGCGCCACATCGGCATTACGGGCGGTTTCGACGGCCGACTCGATGTCAACCTCGCCAAGCGGCTTTTCGACGCCGAAGCGGACGGCGATGAGGTTGATCCCCTCCTCTGTCGCCGTGGATGGTTCATACTCGACGGTGATCTCATATGACCGGCCGGCCTCGAGCATCAACGTGCCGCGCTGTTCGTCGTTGGCGGTGCCGAAATAGTTCTCGCCGCGCGTCCAGCCGTCATGGCCGTCGACGGTCAGTACACCGTCGACGAAGAGCCGCGCCAGTCCGGCATTGGTCATGCCGAACACATGCTCGCCGCTCTCCTCCGGCACGAATTGCATCGTCATGCGGGCCGAGAAAGCGGCGGGATCGAGCTCGCCCGACGGCAGTTCGAACCAGAAGAATTCGCCCTTGTCGACCGTTTCGACGTGCAGCGGATCGCCCTTGCAGCCGCGGCCGTTGAAATATTCGACCGCGATCTTTCCCTTGAACACATCGATCAGCCGATTGTGGCGGCAGCCGACGGCATGGCTGATGCTGTTGGCATTGGAGAGAGCCGCGCGAATGCCTTCGAGCGGGCTCACGGTATAATGCGCCGCGATCTGCGCACTGCCGCCGCCCATGACCCGCGCGCTTGCCGCATTCGGTCCGATGACAGCGATGCGATCGAGCGAGGTCCTCGCAAGCGGCAGGATGCCGTCGTTCTTCAGAAGCACCGCGCCTTCTGCGCCGAGACGCCGGATCAGCGCCCGGTCTTCCGGCAGGTCGACCGCCCGCTCGGTGAGATCGGGTTCTTTCTCGAACGCGCCGACCCGCTCCAGCAAAACCAATATGCGCCGCGCCGCAGCGCGCACCGTCGCGGCATCGACCTTGCCCTCGCGCACGGCCGCAACCAGCTTCTCGCCGCGATCGCGCGCCGGGCCCGGCATTTCGAGATCGAGGCCGGCATTGATCGTCTCAGCCGTCGAGTGAGAGCCGAACCAGTCGGACATGACGATGCCGTCAAAACCCCATTCCTCGCGCAGCACCTTGGTCAGCAGCCAGTGATGCTCGCTCGTATAGGTGCCGTTCAGGCGGTTGTAGGAGGACATGACCGCCATCACGCCGGCGCGGCGCACCGCCTGTTCGAAGGGCGGCAGGTAGATTTCGCGCAGCGTCCGCTCGTCGATATCGGAAGACATGGTCTGCCGCTCGATCTCCGATTCATTGCCGGCGAAATGCTTGATTGTCGCCGCGACCCCTTCGCCCTGCACGCCCTCGATATAGGCGACGGCGAGTTCCGCAGTCAGCATCGGATCTTCGGAATAACATTCGAAATTGCGGCCGTTGAGGCCGGAGCGATGGATATTGACCGTGGGCGCGAGCAGCACGGCGGCACCCTTGCTCTTTGCCTGGCGCCCAAGTGCCGCGCCCATCTGTTTGACGATGCCGGGATTCCAGCTGGCCCCGAGCGCAATGGCGACGGGGAAGCAAGTCGCCTTGACGCCGGCGACCAGCGAACCGGCGCCGCGCGCGCCGTTCGGTCCATCCGTCACCTTGATCTTCGGCACGCCGAGACGCTCGACCGGAACCGTCGTCCAGAAATCGGCGCCCGACAACAGCGAGACCTGCTCCTCCAGCGTCATCTGGTCGAGAATGGAATCGATCATGCAAACCTCCCAAGCAAGCTCTTAAACCTACCGATTACTCGGTATTTTTAAGATGTCAATTGGGCAAAGCTGATGTATGGAAGGAGAGCATAGGACAGTACCGGGGAATGATGGCAGAATTGTCGGAACAGAACGTCGCGGAGGAAAGGCGCCGCCGCCGCTCCCGCAAGGGGGAGACACGCCGTGCGGAGATCCTCGCCGCGGCGATGCGGCGTTTTGCCGAAGACGGCTATCAGAGCGCTGCGATCGGCGACATCGCCCGCGATGTCGGCCTGTCGCTGCCGGGTCTGCTGCATCACTTCCCGACCAAGGTCGATCTGCTGCTGGCGATCCTCGCCAAGCGCGATCTCGATAGCGCCGATTTCATCGGCCACTATCGCGCCGATCTTCGCGGCCTGCTCAGGGGCATGGTCGAAATCTTCCGCCGCAACGCCGGAATGGTCGAGGTCATCAGAGCCTTCGCCATCCTCAATGCCGAAAGCCTGATGAAGGACCACCCCGCCAAAGCCTGGTTTTTCGATCGCACCACGGAGATGCAGAAGCACATCGCCGCGACCTTTGAGCGGGCCGCCGTCGACGGCATGATCAATGCCGGCATCGACGGGCAAGCGATGGCGGCGGAACTGATCGCCGTGATGGACGGCCTGCAGATGCTCTGGCTGCGTGACCCCGATCGCTTCGACATGGTCGGCGGCCTCGAAGCCTATATCAGCCGCCTGCAGACGAGCCTCGGCCTGGAGAGCTGAAACGGCCTGCAATTTGGGGCACCGGATCGACTATTGCACGACGGCGGCTCAGGGACTCAATGAGGGTGCGATATGCCTTTGGAGCGTTCTCGAACATAGCTGGCACAGAGTTTCTTCAACCCTCGGTACGATCCAATTCCGAGAAGGCTGCTCAGCCGTATCACTGTCGTTTGCGAAACGCCGCAGTTTTTTGCGACTACTGCAGCGCTCTCGAAAGCAATCATGTCCGGCTGCTCAAGCATCCGCCTGGCCACCTGTTCCACCTGGTGCGGGAGGAAGATTCGTCCCTCAGCGATGAACTGTTTTAGTTCCTGAAAAGTTTGAGGACGTTGATCTCTCAAAGGACACATGACTGACATTGGCACCTCCGTGGCAGATGCATTTCGCGCAGGATAAGTCGTCGCATTTCTTGGGATGGGCGATACAGCGGGCGATATGGACCGGACTGCATCGCCATGACGTCAATTGACGGCAACTGGCCTGCCTGTCTGCCAGCTCACAGTAGCGGCCTCCGCCAATTTCTGAGCCTGGAGCCCATCCAGCCCCCCTGGCCGCGGCGAGGAGTTGCCGCTGTCGATCGCTTCGATGAAGGCGTTGATCTCGTTGGCGTAGGCCTGTGCATAGCGTTCGAGGAAGAAATATTGAACAGGATCGCCGCTGACGCCGTTCGCATTGGAAAGCTCGACGCTCGTGGCATGGATATTCTTCGCCGCGAGCATGCCGGCAGCTCCATGGACTTCGATGCGCTGGTCGTAGCCATAGGTCGCCCGGCGCGAATTGGTGATCACGGCAATACGGCCCGAAGCCGTCTGCATCTGCACGGCGGCAGTATCCACATCGCCCTCGGCTCCGATTGCCTTGTCGACGAGAGACGACCCCAGCGCGTTCACGACGACGAATTCCTCGCCCATGAGGAAGCGGGCCATGTCGAAGTCATGGATCATCATGTCGCGGAACAGACCACCGGAGGATTTGACGTAGTCGGCAGGCGGCGGCGCTGGATCCCGGCTGGTGATCGTCACGATTTCAATTGCTCCGACATCGCCCCGGCGCAGGCGCGCTTCCACACTCGCGAAGTTCGGGTCAAAGCGGCGATTGAAGCCGATCATCAAGGTCGACCTGTTTTTCTCAACGACGTCGAGGCAGCTATTGATGCGCTCGACCGAAAGGGATACCGGCTTTTCGCAAAGGATTGCCTTGCCGGCGCGTGCCGCCGCCTCGATGAGGTCGGCGTGGCTCGGGGTCGGTGTCGCGATAAGGATCGCATCGACGTCGGCGGAGTTGATGACGTCCTCCGCGTCGGCAACCCCGGCGCCGGTCTGCGCGGCAAGCGCCTCTGCCGATGCCTTGAAGGCATCCGCCACATAGGCGAGCTTCGCTTTCGGGTTCGCCGCGATAGTTGCGGCATGCACCTTGCCTATGCGGCCGGCGCCGATCACTCCAAATCTGATCATTGATGTCTCTCCATTATCTGTAAGTCTTGACTATCGAAATCTAAACGGTGAAGGCGTTGCGGAAGCGGGCAAGCGCCGTCTCGTCATCACCCGAGGCCCAGGCCTCCATGCCGATCGTGCCGCGATAGCCCATGTCCTTGAGCGCGCGGGCGATGGCCTTGTAGTTGATCTCCCCGGTGCCCGGTTCCATGCGACCGGGAACATCCGCCACCTGGATTTCGCCGATATAGGGCAGCGCCCGCCGGCACAGCTCGATCAGGTTCCCCTCACCGATCTGGGCGTGATAGAGATCGAGGTTAAGCTTCAACGCCGGCCGGTTCACGGACGAAACGAGCGCGAGCGTATCCTCGGCCTTGGCAAACGGGGTCTTGGGGTGATCGACGGCTTGGTTGAGGTTTTCGAGCACGAAGGTCACGCCCTCCTGCTCTCCGAGGTCGGCAATGCGCTTCAGCGTGTCGCGCGCCTTGAGCCACATCGCACCCGTCACTTGGTCAGCCTTGACGACCGGCAGTCCATTGCCGTCGAGGCCGGTTCCGTGCAGGTTGAGACGCGGGCAATTCAGCTGCCGGGCAACGGGGATCGATAACTTCGCGGTTTGCAGTAATTCTTCCGCACCTTCATCATCGGCAAGCGTGCCCGACACATAGCCGGTCATTGACGAAAAGACCGCTCCCGATCGCGCAAGCGTGGCGATGTCGTGTTTTGTCCAATCCCAGATTTCGGCCTGAAAGCCGAGTTCGCTGATACGCTTCAGCCTGTCGACCACAGGAAGCGACTTGAAGACCATTTCGGCGCAGACAGCGAGCGTGAAGGGGGATGATGTATTCGACGGACCGTCGTTCATGACCATTTCCATGTTTGTTGATTGAGAATGCGGCAGCTTGCCAAAGCCAATCCGGCACCGCGGGGATAAGCAGGGCTAGATTGTGCCGCCGAGCTCCTCGGACAGTTGCTGCAGCTCCTTACCGCCCGCCATCAGGTTCTGAAGCTCGTCCATCGCGATATCCGCCTTGGCAAAAGTGCCGAGCGTCTGACCGCGGTTGAGAATGGTGAAGCGGTCCGCGACCGCATAGGCGTGCCGAACATTGTGGGTGATGAAAATCACGCCCAGTCCGTTTTGTCGGACCTGGTGGATGTATTTCAGCACCATCGAAGTTTGCGCCACGCCGAGCGCCGAGGTGGGCTCATCGAGAATAAGGATCTTGGCACCGAAATAGACCGCGCGTGCAATCGCAACGCATTGGCGTTCGCCACCCGACAGTGTGCCCACCGCCTGATTGGGATCGCGGATATCAATGCCGATTTTGCGCATCTCTTCACGCGTGACATCGTTGCAGTGCGCGAGGTCGAAGTGACGGAATGGGAAGATGCCTTTGCGAGGCTCCCGCCCCATGAAAAAATTACGCGTGATCGACATCAGCGGAATCATTGCGAGGTCCTGGTAGACCGTCGCGATCCCTGCATCGAGTGCGTCGCGCGGGCTGCGGAAGTTGACCGGCTTGCCTTCGACCAGGAAGACACCTCCGCTTGGCCGGACGACGCCAGACAGCGTCTTGATCAAGGTGGATTTGCCGGCACCATTGTCTCCGAGGAGACACAATACCTCTCCGGCCGACACTTGCATCGACACGCCGTTGAGAGCGATCACGGAGCCGTAGTGCTTGACGATATCGGTTACTTCGATGATCGGCGTTCGGTTATTGACGTCTGGCATGATCAGCGCTCCCCGGTAACCTTGCGGCGAATGAAATTGTTGAAGAGAACAGCCAGCAGCAGCATCGAGCCGAGGAAGACCTGAAACCAGTCGGAGTCGAACCTGGTATAGGTCAGGCCGATGGAAACCGAGCCGAAGATAATCGCTCCGAAGAAGGCGCCGATCGCCGAGCCATAGCCGCCGGTGAGCAGGCACCCGCCAATGACGGCGGCGATGATCGCCTCGAACTCTTTTTGAAAACCGCGTCGGGCGTCGGTCGAGCCGGCGTCAAGCACGGTGATGATGGCGACCAGCGCGGCGGCACATGCCGTCAAGGCGAACAAGCCGGTTTTCACCCGATGGACAGGCACACCTGAGTTTCTTGCTGCATTCGGATCGCCACCGGCCGCGAAGATCCAGTTGCCCATGCGGGTGCGCAGCAGGACCCAGGTTGCAGCCAGGGCAAGCACGACGAACCACAAGACCGACACCGGGATGCCCGTGACCTTCGGCAGGCCATTGGGGAACTTGTCGATCAGATCGTGATCTGCAAGCCAGACAAATAGGCCCTTCAGCGCATCGCCGGAAAAGAGCCCGAGCAGCGGACTGTCCTTCACATGATCGCCGATGCCGCGAAGCTGCGTCGAGCCGCCCGTGGCCCATTTCAGACCGACGAGGGTCAAGCCGCGCAGTATGAACAGAAATGCCAGAGTCACGATGAACGACGGCAGGCGGGTGTGGATGACGATCTGCCCATTGATCGCGCCCATGAACGCCGCAAACAGCATCGTCATGACGATGGCAACCGAAAGGGGTTGACCGAAATTGGTCAGGATGACGCCGAAGATCAATCCTGCGAAAGCCACCATCGAGCCGATCGAGAGATCGAACTCTCCGCCGATCATGAGCAGTGCCGCCGCTATGGCGAGGATTCCCAGTTGCGATGCCGGCGCCATGATTGTCATCAGGCCGGAAAGGGAGAACATCGTCGAATCTGCAGTAAGAAAGAAAAACACGATGACGAGGACAAGGCCGGCGACCGCACCCAGTTCGGGCCGCCGCATCATATGTGTTAAAAAACTCACTTGTTTGACGCGCTCATCGACCGTCGGCGCAGCCGCCGTGTTCTGCTCAAGCGAAGCCATAACTCCTCCCATGTAATCTTTGTTTTGAGGTAGCGGCGGCGCTGCTCGGCAGCGCTCTTTCAACCGAACCCCCTCCCCTCGAGGGGGAGGAGATTCTGCGAGAATGCCTTTCGGCAAGTCGGTCAGCGAATGCCCTTGGCGGAAAGATCGACGACCTGGGCGGCCTTTTCCTTGGTGATCAGGTTCGGACCGGACGGAACGTTGCCGCCTGGGATCAGCCCGTATTTGGCGTAATTCGCCAAAAACACGACCGGCAGATAACCCTGCAGGAACTGCTGCTGATCAATCGCGAAGGCTGCCTTGCCGTCGGCCACGGCCTTCAGGAAATCGGCCGAAAGGTCGAAGGTCGCCACGCGGATCTTGCCGGTCATTCCGACATCCTCGACAGCCGCCAGAGACGGCTCGCCGGCGGTGCCGGCACCGAGCGCCATGACGGTATCGACAGCGGTGTTCGAGCTCAGCGCCGCCTTGACCTTGGCCCGGACGTCGGCAGGATCGTTGCTGACGGGCAGAACCGTGACCTTGCCGCCAAAACCGTCGGCAAAGCCCTTGCAGCGCAGATCGAGCGCGACATTGCCGACCTCCTGATTGACGCACAAGCCTTCCTTACCGCCCAGCTCATGCAGCTTCGCGCCAGCGGCCTTGCCGGCGGTGTATTCGTCCTGGCCGACATGCAGAAGCGCCCCCAATTCCTTCGATACGTCGGAACCGGAGTTGATCGAGATAACCGGAATGCCAGCGGCCACGGCCTTCTTGATGGACGGACCGAGCGCCGAAGAGTCCGGGATGGAGACGATCAGCCCGTCAGGTTTCTGATTGATGGCCGCATCGATGAGTTGGCCCATCGACACCATGTCGAATGTTTCCGGCGCCCGATAGTCGACGCTGACGCCGATATCCTTCGCAGCTGCGTTGACGCCGTTCTTGACCACGGACCAGAACGGGTCATTGGCCTGGCCATGGGTAACGGCAACGATGCGAATGTCCGCCGCATTGACGATTGCTGAAGAACACATGAATGCAACAGCGACGGCAGCGCCCGCGAAAAGCGATTTCAAACCAGATTTCATCTAACCCTCCCAAAAACAGTCCGCTCCATACGGACCCGCAGTTGCTACCGGTAGCAAATCCTTCTGCACCCGGTAGCAAGCTGGGACAAACTACTTTATTGTCGGCAAAAATCAAGCATCCATTCCATTTTTATTTTTTTATGGAATATTCATTCCAATCAGGAGGAGACAGTCATGCGCAAAAGGGCGACGGCAAAGGAGGTGGCTGAAGCTGCCGGCGTATCGAAATGGACGGTCATCCGTGCGTTTACACCAGGTGCATCCATTACCGACGCCAGCCGGCAAAAGGTGCTTCAGGCCGCCGAGGCGCTGAACTATTCGCCGAACCTGCTTGCCCGCAGCCTCGCCACAAACATCACGCATCAGGTCGCGGTCTTCGTCGATGACTTCGCCAATCCGCACAAGCTTCCGGTTCTGGAGATGCTCACCGAGCGCCTGCAGGCGGAGGGACTACTGACTGTATTGATCAATATCAATCGGCATTTCGATCACGTTCACGCGCTGATCAATGCCGACCAACGGCAATTCGACGCGGTGATCCTGTTCGGGACGGCATTTCGCGAGGAAACGCTCGGCGATCGACGCCTCGGCCCAGGTTTTCCGCCGATGTTCGTTCTGGCAAGAGACAGCCAGATCCCCGGCGTCCCGGCAATCGCCTGCGATGCGGAACTCGCTCTCAGCCAGATGGTCGATTACCTGTTCGACAAGGGCTATCGCCGTCCGGGCTTCATGACGGGAGCAAGAACCCTGTCGACGGCACTCGGCCGGCGCCATCATTACGCGAATTTCTGGCGGCGGAAGGGCGTCGAGAGCGTCGTAGAGCTCAATACAGACCGATACAGTGCTGAGGCGGGCGCCGAAGCGGCGCGAGCCTATCTGAGCGCTACTCCGCCTCCCTCGCGCGTCGATGTGTTGATGTGTGAAAACGACATTCTGGCGTTAGGAGCCATGGATACGGCCCGCAGTGAATTTGGTTGCCGCGTGCCGCAAGACCTTGCGGTGGTCGGCTTCGACAATATCGAGCTTGGCGCGACGCCGGCCTATGGCCTGACAACTTACGAGCAGCCCACTTATGACATGATCAACACGATAGTGGAGATGATTACCGGAGCCCGCGCCGTTGAAGCTGTCACCTTGCCAGGTCATCTCGTTTCCAGACTATCCGCCTGATTGCCGGTGTTGAAGGGAAGCCGCGGCTCGATATTGTCGCACCTGGAAGCCCATTCCGGTGGTTATCACCGGGCCCTCGGCTTGGAAAGCGGATAGATCAAACTTGCAAGCGCGCCAGCCAATCCATAATGCGGCTGACCGCTTCGTGATACCTTTGCCCGACCAGCAGACCCGTATGCGTCGTGCCGGCAAGACCCAGATATTCGCCGCCGATATGGCGCGCCGCCGCCCGGCCGCGCCGGTCATCGTCTTCATTGCCAACAGCGGAGATGACAAGGCTTCGACAGCTAATCCTGCTGCCGTCGACGGAAATCCCCTCCGCTCCGAAATGAAAGGAGAAGGCGCTGAAAGCCTTGCCTGACTCAATCGACAGGTATTTCCGCTGAAACGCAATATCTTCGAAGATCTCATCGGCGCTGACCTGCTCGCCGCGCGCCGGCGCGGGCACGACGAGACCGTGCGCCTGCGGAGCAAGGCCCTGATAGGGCACCTCGTGATGCACTTGCTTGCAGATGCTGGAATCGATCAGCACCAGCCCGGCGATCTCCACGCTTTCCGCCAGTTTCTGGCTCAGGATGCCGCCCATGCTGAAGCCGATCACGATAGGCGGGCTTCCGCTCTCATCGACGATTTCGGCGATCGCCACCTGAATGTCTTCGAGATAATCCTCGAATCCGACCCGCGTGAAATCGACCGATCTGCTTTTGTAATGGCCACGCAGATTGATGCAGTAGGAGTCCCATCCTGCGGCCATGAAATGCGGAATGTACTTGCTCCACATCCAGCTTCCGGTGAAGGCGCCATGGACAAACAGCAGAGGCGGCCGGCCGGCCCGCTGCGAGCCATGGTTCCCATGGAATATCTCAAGAAAAAGGTCGTTCTCTCCGATGAATTTTTCCCTGTGCTCGGGCAACTCCTTTGCATAGTCCCGCATGGCATTCGCTCCTTCAATTGGGCAGGCATCCGAGACAAAGGATATTTGTTACGCAATGTTGATCAACCAACGCACATGGACTTACATAAAGGACAAAATGTCCTCAATTGGGAGTGGCCGTGGATAGTCTTGCAAGCGTCGTCGCCTTCGTTCATGCCGCCGAACAGCGGAGCTATGTCGCCGCCGCGCGCCTTGCCGGCGTTTCGCCGTCGGCCATCGGAAAGGCGGTTGCGCGTCTCGAAAGCCGGCTCCGCGTGCGGCTCTTCAATCGCACGACGCGCAGCATCAGCCTGACAGAGGAAGGGGCGGTCCTCTACGAGCACTACAAACGCGTCCTCGACGACATGCAGGATGCAGAGGCAGCCGTATCAAAGGGCCGGGACCGGCCAAGGGGGCGCCTGCGCGTCAGCGTTCCACATATCGTCGGGCACCATCTTCTGATGCCGATCCTGCCGAGCTTCACCGCGCAGTTCCCCGAGATCGAACTGGACATCGATTTCGAAGACAGGGTCATCGATCTCATTACGGAGGGGCTCGATGTCGTCGTGCGCAGCGGCGAGCTTGCCGATGCGCGGCTGATCGCCCGTCGTCTCGGCGAGCAGCATTTCGTCGTCTGCGCGAGTCCCGCCTATCTCGAACTTCACGAACGGCCGGACACGCCCGACGATCTCTCGCGGCACGCCTGCATTCACTTCAAATATCCATCGACCGGCCGCACCGCGCCCTGGGCCTTCCGCCCGCCGCACGAGCGGCTGCTTCTGCCGAAAAGCTTGACATTCAACAACACCGATGCCGGGCTGCGGGCGGCCAGGGATGGGCTCGGCCTCGCGCATCTGCCCGTCTATGTCGCCGAGCCGCATATCCGGGCCGGCACGCTGATCCCCGTCCTCACCGCCTTCATGGCGCCCTTCGGCTCGCTCTCGCTCGTGTGGCCGTCAAACCGCCAGCTTTCACCCAAAATCCGCGCTTTCGTGGATTTCGTCGTCGAGAACTTTGCTGCCCGGCTCGGCACTCCATTTTCATACTTCGGAGAATGAGTCGCCGGGCCGTGTCGAGCGGCGGAGCGCTTTTGCAACGAAGGACCATCAGCCCTTCCGCAGTCTCCAAGTCCGGATTTCGAACGGCATGATGTCTGCCGGTCCTTGGCGCTCCATCGGCTCTTCAAGAATGTTGAGCGGCTGCGACGCGCTCCATCCGGAAGGCAGGTTGAGAGAGAGGCGGCCGCGCCGGCCGGCGGGTTCGTAGAGGCGCAGGATGAGGCCGTCGCCCTCTTCCGCGGGCTTCAGGCCCGAGAAGGCGACGGGCGTACCGGAGACGGCAAGCGGCGCGAAAGTGCCGACGGAGAGGCCGTGGGCTTCTGCGGTGACGAGCGGCTGGTTCAGGTCGAGCGCTTCATCCAGCACGCAGCTTTCATGCCAGGCGCCGTCATGCGGCATCAGCGCATAGGTGAAGTTCTGCTCGCCTTCGTCGGCCAGCGGATCCGGATAGATCGGTCCGCGCACCAGGCTCATGCCGATCACATTGCCGCGAGCGCTGTGACCGTATTTGGCATTGTTGAGCAGCGCGACTCCGAAGCCCGGCTCACTGATATCGACAAAACGATGGGCGACGGCCTCAAACATCGCCTGTTCCCAGGAGGTGTTGGTGTGCGTCGCCCGCTCGACCACGCCGAACGCGCATTCGAAGGTCGCCTTGCGCGACCTGACGTCGACGGGGTTCAGCGTGCGCAACAGAGTGCGGCGGTCATGCCAGTCGATCGTCGTTTCGATGTCGAGCCGCTTGGCGTTCGCCGTAAGGACATAGGTTTGCGTGACGCTCGAATTGCGGTAGCGATGGACGACGCGGATCGCCGCGCGATGCGGGCCGCTTTCGACGAGGCCGATGCTTTCGGGCGCTTCGAGACGGACGGCCTTTTCGGCATAATCGGCATCGATATCCCAGGCGTCCCAGTTGCGCGGCTTGTCGGCCGGATAGACCCAGAGCTGGTTTGCCGAGCCGTCGACCGCCTCACGGCCGCTCGCCTTGTGAAGGAGGCTCGCGACCGCGCCGTCCCTGCCGATGACGACGGCGAGATGATCGTTTTCGAGGCGATCGGAACTCGCCTTGAGCCCGGCCGCCGGCTGCAGCGCCTGCCGGTCGAAGACGGCGACGGACAGGGGTGCGACATTTTCGGCGGCCGAGACGACGGTGCCGTCGGCGAGCGTGGCGCTGAGGGGCCGCGGCACAAGCGACGGGTTGACGACGACAAGCGCATCGCCGACGCTGCCTTTCGGTAGCTGGGCCGACAATAGCTGCAAGCCCTTGGCCTGTTCGGCCTTGGCGTGCTCGATGACCCCGCCGAGCTCCTGCTCCGCGTCCTGATAAACCTCGCGGATGCTCGAACCAGGCAAGATGTCGTGGAATTCGTTCTTCAGCACCACGCGCCAATCCGCCTCAAGGCTCCTCGGCTTTTCAGCTCCGAGCATGTGGGCGAGCGACGCCAGCGTCTCGGCGGTGATCAGCGCCCGTTCGGCCTGGCGGTGTTTGCGCTTGACGCCGCTTTGCGTCGTCAGCGTCGCCCGGTGCAGTTCGAGATAAATCTCGCCATCCCAGACGGGCAGGTTCTTCTCCGATGCAGTTCGGTGCGCCTCTTCGTAGAAGCCTTTGACCGTGCCCCAGCGCGCCTGCGGGATGGCCGGAAAATCGCGCAGCTGCACTTCGCGCTCCACCATTTCAGGCGTCACGCCGCCGCCGCCGTCGCCATAGCCGACAGCGAGAAGCGAGGCATGATGCTGCACCTTGCCGCGGAAATTCTTCCAGGTCGGCAGATAGCAATCGGCCTGCACGAAGCCGTTATAACCCTGCATCGGGTTATCGAAGGTGTGGGTCAGCACCTTGCTGCCGTCGAGGCCCTTCCACCAGAAGAGATCGGAGGGAATGTGATTGGTCTCGCTCCAATTGACCTTGATGGTGAAGAAGCTGTCGATGCCGCCCTGTCTCAGGATCTGCGGCAGCGCGCCGGAGAAGCCGAAGCAGTCCGGCAGCCAGCAGACCGTATGGCGCGCGCCGAAGGTCTTTTCGAAATAGCGCTGGCCGTAGAGAACCTGGCGGGCGAGACTTTCGCCTGTGGGCATGTTGGTATCGGGCTCCACCCACATGCCGCCGAGGGTTTCCCACTTACCTTCCGCGACCTTCTTCTTGATGCGATCGAGAAGCTCCGGGTCTTCCTCTTCCATCTGCGCGTAATAATGGGCGGTCGATTGGTTGAAGCGGAAATCGGCTGAGCGCTCCATCAGCGACAGCGCCGTGTTGAAGGTGCGCCGCATCTTCCGCCGCGTCTCGCGATAGGGCCAGAGCCAGGCGAGATCGATATGCGCATGGCCGGTCAGCACCAGCTCGCCATTGGCAGGAAAGCGCTTCTGCAATTCCTTCAGCCGCGCCGTCAGCGCCTCGAAGGCGGAGGCGGCAGAAGCGCTCTGCTCGTCGGAGAGGCCCGCCGGATTGTCCTCGAGTTCCGGCAGCTCCCAGATCTTCTGCTGCATGACGGCATCGGCGGTGCGGGAGACGTAAGCGGCGGTATCCGACGGCCAGTCGAGGCTGCGCAAGGCCTGCTCGGCCGCATCCATCATATGCGGCACGACTTCATGATCGCCGAGCACCTCGATCGCTTCGGCCACCTGCTTCAACAGAAGATGCAGGCGATGGGCCGGGCCGTCGAGCCAGATCAGCCGGGCCTTGTTGAGCCGCGGCGTCCGGTTCGGCTCGCCAAAGGGAAAGCGCGCGACGCTTTCCGTCGCAATCGAAAAGCGGCGGCCCCTGACCGGAAATTCCTGATGGTAGGGATCGAGTCCGAACGTCTCGCTCTCGCCATCAGGATAGCTCAGCGTGATCAGGCTCTCGCCGCCGAGATCGAGCTGCAGGCGGATATCCTCGAGCGGCCAGCCCGCCGGCGCCTCAGCTTCCGCAGCAAAATGCACGACGCCCTGGCGATGCGGCCAGTCCTGATGATGGCCGATCGGCTCGCCTTCGAAGGTCCAGCCGTCGATCGGGCTACTCTGCCGATCCCGCCAATGCGCGAGCTCCGCAATGCGGACTTTGAGGCGATCGAGGCGTTGGGCAATGGTCAAAGGCATGGCTTATCCCTGTTCAAAAATCGGCCGCGAACGATCCGGAGTCATGGGCTTTGGGAGATGACGGATGGTGCGGCAGAGCTCGCGATTGCCGGCCCCTCCTCCCAGCGGGTCCTGCCGAGTCTTTAGATTAAGTAACTTTGATTTGCCGTCAAGTGCAAAGGAATGCGGAGGTTCGTAGCCGACGGAAAATGATCAAAAAAGCTTTGAGCCTACAGGGCAGTCCGTGCGGACATTTCCGGATTGTCAGCGAGCCTGAGTTTACCTTGCTCGAAGGACCGTCGTGGCGCGAACCACCCAAAATCGCGCATCGGAAGTGGTCGAGAGCCTTTCCTCTCCCGGTCGGGGACCAAGGTGCCGCTATGTGCTGGACGCCGTGATGGGACTGGAACCGTCAGCCCGGTAATGTAGAATCCCCGCCCGCATCCTTACTTTTGCTCAGAACGATAACTCGCCCATCGAGAGCTTTCGCAGCGCGATGGCGACATTGGCGACGAGCCCTTCCTTTTTCGGACCGCAATCGGGATAGCGGGTCATGTTGTCGCCGTTGTGCATGAAGACATATCCGCCGCGCCCGGCCGGCGTCGGATATTGCCAGATCCAGTCCGACGGTTTCGGATCGTGCTCCGGGCCGACATCGGTCAGCCAGATCGCCCGCCCCGCGCGAGAAATGCGAGCAGATCTTCAGCTCGGCTCTTGAGAAAGAACTCATCATGGCTGCTTGGAATGTAGAGCGTGTCCGTCCTGTCAAGAATCCCGGGGCCGAGCTCGTATTGCGGAACGAACGAGGTTTCCAGGCCGGCCTGTGCGAGGCTTTCCTGCAACCCGTCAGGCTGCCACTCCGATGGGACATGCGAGCATTGCAGATAGGTGAACCGGTTCCTCAAAGGCCGCTCGATGCTGAGCTCGCGGTTCAGCCAGGGATAGAAGGAACGCAGGCACCGCGTGGTCGCCGGCATGAAGCGCTGGCCGTTGTGCGAATGCGGGTCGAGCGTCGAGAGCAGCAAACGCCCGCCGCCCGGCAATGCGGGAAAATCGAGAAACAGACTGCCACGGCCATCGTCGATCTCGAGGATCGAGCGCGCGCTTTCCGGAACATTGTAGGAGCCGCCCCAGTGCCAGCTCATGTGAGACAGCGGCATGCTTTCGGTGATTGGATGATGCGGTTCGGAAAACCTCACACATTATCGCGGCGGGCGACCCATGCGAGGCTCTTGGCTTGGTGGAGGCAGGAATTCGAGGCTATGCATGCCGAGCGTTGCTTTGCGACAATCACCGTTAGCCCGCGTTCGGACTATGGAAGCGGTCGCGCCAGCCGGATTGCAGCCCTCGAGCATTTCCTCGCCGATGTCCAGAGCCGCGCCGATGTTATGCTGATGACATGCGCCGAAGCGGCTCGGCTTCACCAGTCCGCCGCACTCTAGAAAATGCCGCGGGCCGCAGCCCGCCGGCCCGCCACAATGTCGAACAGCGGTTGATCTCATGCATACCTATCCGGACGTAAGGCTTTTCATCGGCGGCGAATGGCGCGACGCCCTGGCTGCGGAGACTATCGCGGTCGTCGATCCGGCGACCGAGGAGGTGATCGGCTGCGTCGCCCATGCGCGTCACGCCGACCTCGATCTCGCGCTGGAAGCGGCCGACAAGGGCTTCACGCTCTGGCGGCAAACGTCGGCCTTCGACCGCTGCAAGCTGATGCGCAGGGACCGCCGACATCTTGCGCTGACGCGCGAGCAGGGCAAACCGCTCCATGAGTCGAGGCGGGAGGTCACAGGTAAGAGGCAAAGGCTGTCCGAACCATGTGGACAGCCATCAGCGACACGTAGCAATACAAAGCAAATGTCGACAAAATCGATCATGCCTGTGCGGAATATCTCGCGAGATTCTGTCTTAGAAGATCAAGCAGAGCATCTCTTTGTGGATCTCGAACTGCTTTCATCCACGCAGCCGCCAACGGCAGTGTCTGCGTCGCCTGGCCGGTCCCGTCGTCAAGAGGGAGAAAGCGGACGCCGGCTGAAGCGAGCGATGATGTCCATCTTGGGACGACGGCGAGACCAAGTCCCGCCGCGACCATGCTGACGATCGTTTGTTTTTCATCGGCTACCTGGGCAATGTATGGGTGAAGGCCTGCCGCCGCAAACATATTCAGAGTAAGATCATAGCTGTGGGGTCTGGATCTCCTGTCCGGTACAATCAGCGGCTCACTCGCTAAATCAGGAAGAGAGATGCTATTATTGTCGGCGAGTACATGCGCGGACGGCACTGCCACGACGGCTGTCTCAGAAAATAAATCCTCGACTGCGAGGTTTTGGCTCATTCCAGAGCGCGGCCTGATGAACGCCAGGTCCAACCCGCCGGCCAAGAGCTTCGGCACAAGCCGAATGGATTTGTCCTCTGTCAGTTGGGTTTTGACATCAGGCGCGATTGCTCGGAAGTCCTGGATCAGCGTCGGGAGGAGGCCGGCGGCCGCGCTGTCGATTGCGCCTATGCGCAAGACATGACTGCGTTGCCGCTGGTTCGCGCGAAACCGTTGTTCAAGCTCATTCAGCCGGGCGAGAAGCGGTCTGACCTCCTCCAAGAGAGCGACCCCGTCCTCGGTCAGCGAGACGCTTCGGGTCGTGCGGTACAGCAACTGGCTCCCAACCGACTCTTCGAGCAAGCGGACGTGGCGTCCAAGCGATGCGGGTAGCAATCCTATCCTTTGAGCCGCCCGGCCGAAATGAAGCTCTTCCGCAACGGCAATGAAGCAGCGCAACTGTTCAAGCTCCATGTGCCATCTCCCATTATATCGATTTTTTATATAATTTTTTGGTGATTGAGTAAACCGAGCTCCAGGTCCTAGGCTTTAGTCGAGCGGAGAAAGCCCTTCCTTCCTGCGGTGAATGCAAAGGCGCTACTGGAGAAGATTGATGCGTGAATACTTTATCGCAGCCATCCCCGCCGACGGGATAGGCCCCGAGGTCATTGCTGCCGGACGGAGCGTACTCGCAACTCTGGAAGAACGTCTGGGCGACGTGAAATTCACCATCGAAAACTTCGACTGGGGTTCCGACTATTACAAAAAGCACGGCGTGATGATGCCCCGCGACGGGCTTGAGCGGTTGAAGAAATTCGATGCAATCTATTTCGGCGCCGTCGGAGCGCCGGATGTTCCTGACCACATCACCCTATGGGGGCTCAGACTGCCGATCTGCCAGGGCTTCGACCAATATGCCAATGTCCGGCCGACCAAGATCCTTCCAGGTATCACCCCTCCGCTACGCAATTGTGGCGTCGGCGATCTCGACTGGGTGATCGTCCGCGAGAATTCCGAAGGCGAATATTCCGGCAATGGCGGCCGTGCCCATCGCGGCCTGCCGGAGGAAGTTGGAACCGAAGTCGCTATCTTCACGCGCGTCGGCGTCACCCGCATCATGCGCTATGCTTTCAAGCTGGCGCGGGCGCGACCGCGCAAGTTGCTGACGGTGGTGACCAAATCAAATGCCCAGCGACACGGCATGGTCATGTGGGACGAGATCGCCGCCGAAGTGGCTGAAGAATTTCCCGACGTCACCTGGGACAAGATGCTGGTCGATGCCATGACCGTCAGGATGACGCTGAAGCCGCAAAGCCTCGATACAATTGTCGCGACCAATCTGCACGCGGACATCCTCTCCGATCTGGCCGGCGCGCTCGCCGGCAGCATCGGAGTTGCACCCACGGCCAATATCGATCCGCAGCGCCGCTTCCCCTCGATGTTCGAACCGATCCACGGCTCGGCCTTCGACATCACCGGCAAAGGCATTGCCAACCCCGTCGCCACCTTCTGGACTGCGGCCCAGATGCTGGAGCATCTCGGCGAGCAGGAGGCCGCGGCCCGCCTCATGCGCGCTGTCGAAACGGTCACCGGCGCGGGCATCCTCACCCCGGATGTCGGCGGGACGGCCACCACCAAGGAAGTCACGGACGCCGTCTGCGACGCGATCCACTCCTCCAACGCCTAAAGGAGGAACGAACCATGACTTGAGACGATCAGAAGGCGCGGGGCGACATTGCGTCGTATATTTGACGTTGCAAACGCCAGCCCAGTCCAGCCAAGATCGTCCCACGGCATCTGCCACTTCTACCGCAGGGGCGTCGCATCGTCGTCGGCGCCGGAACGGACGCCGATGACATTCGCGCCATTCTCATTAGCGGAGACCAAAGCCCATGAAACTCGACCGTACCGACATCAAGATCCTTCATGAACTGCAGAAGAATGGACGGATCACCAATGTCGAGCTCTCCGAACTAGTCAACCTGTCGCCCAGTCCGTGTCTCATACGCATAAAGAAGCTGCAGGCGGAGGGCTACATAGAAGGGTATTCGGCTCAGATCGATTTCAACAAGCTTGCTCAGACCCTGACGGTATTCACGGAGATTACCCTGAAGAACCATCGGCAGATCGACTTTGCCCGCTTCCTCGCGACGATCGAGAAGATCGACCAAGTGATGGAATGCCATCTGGTTTCCGGAGGCTACGACTACCTTCTGAAGTTCGTCACGGCGGGGATAGAGGAGTACCAGACGATCATGGAGCGGCTCATCGACATGGAAATCGGCATTGACAAATATTTCAGTTTCATCGTGCTCAAATCCCCGCTCGTGAAAGCGCGTATGCCCTTGACGAGTCTGTTTCAGCTATAAGTCACAGGATCGGCGACGGCAGCATAAAATGCCGTCCCTGCAATTTGCCGCAGTTGTTCGTTCCTCTCAAAACCTCGAAACGCAATCGACATGTTTATCCAACGTGTTAGTCTGACGGCCCGAGACACGGCAGTACACCATGCCGCGCCTCTTTGCAGCTCGACAGGCGGAGTGACGCGATGAAACTCGACCGGATCGATATAAAGATTCTACATGAGTTGCAGAAGAATGGGCGCGTGACCAACGTAGAACTCGCCGAGCTCGTCAACCTTTCCCCGAGCCCCTGCCTGATGCGAGTGAAAAAATTACAGTCGGAAGGTTTTATCGAAGGCTATTCCGCGCAGATCAACGTCGCCAAGCTCGGCCAGACGCTAACGGTTTTCACCGAGATTACCCTGAAGAACCACCGGCAGGTGGACTTCGCCCGTTTCCTGGCGACGGTCGAAAAGGTTGACCAGGTCATTGAATGCCATCTCGTCTCCGGTGGCTATGACTATCTCTTGAAATTCGTTACAGCCGGGATCAGCGAGTATCAGACGATCATGGAGCGACTCTCCGATATGGAGATCGGCATCGACAAATATTTCAGTTTCGTGGTGCTGAAGTCGCCCATTGTCAAAGCCCATATGCCGTTAACGAGTCTGTTTCCTCTGTAGCTTGATCCCGCGCTTTCAATGCCACGGGGGCAGATCCTTGCCGAAATAAGCTCTCCGACCGTTCAGAATGGCGTAGAGCAATCCTCTGACCTCATGGTCGTCGGCTATGTAAACGCGAGCGGAGGTGCTCAGCCTTACAAGACCGCGCGCACATCGGAACCGGTCAGAGTGTCTTCGAGCCTCTGCGGCTGCGCTCGATGATCGCGATGTCATTCGTCGTGCAGCAGAGTGGCGGCGCGCAACCGAGGACACCATTGGCGAAGGCCCGGATGCCCAAGCCACTGAGGCCTCCGGATCACCCGAGCGCCTGGTTGGTGAGAGCAAAGATGGTGGGACCGGAATCTCCAATCGCGATTGGCGGCTTCATCATGGCAATGGCACCGCTCACATGAGGGAGGCCCTGCTCGGAGAGCCATTGGGAAAGGCCGGCCGCGGCGGCGGTGGTATCGACCCTGAGGAACTTGCCGGGCCGCGCGGCAATAAAATAGGAGATGAGTGCCTTGGCGTCGTCGAGGTTCGCGGCGATGACAGGACCGATAACCTCGCCACGGCCAAAAGTGCGAAGGAAGGCGAAACCGGTGACCTTGCCGTCATGGCGTACCACAGCTAATTCACCGGTTTTCGCAAGATATGAAATCAGATCGCTGCGATCAGCTCCGAAAGCCTTTCGATCGAGTTCTTCGATGACAGCGACATCGGTTAGTGTTGCGGCCATCGCGGCCGGTGGCGCGGCTACTCTCTCTGCAATGCCTTGGTGCTGCAAAATGCGGCCGGTCTCACGGAAACCAAACTTTTCGTAAAGCGGAAGACCTTCAGCCGTCGCCACGAGCCGCAACGACCGCTCACCGGCAATGCCTATCGCGGCCTCCATTAGTCTGCGGCCAAGGCCGCGCCCCCGCATGGCCTCGTCGACGATGACCATATTGATCGTAGCGCAGTCTTCCCGATACCGCGTAACTAGGACGGTGCCGACCACTCGGCCGTCCTCGATGGCGACGACGCCCTCACTTAATGCAAGCGCCATCTGCCAATCCTCGGGGCGATGGGGCCAGCCTGCCTGCCGGGAGAGGTTCACGGCGGCACTCAGATGTTCGGGGCTAAAAGCGGCAATATCGATCTGACTTGTCTGCACGACACTTCCTCGGATTTCTTGTGTAAATGGTGAATGAGTGTGAGTAGGCAAATCGACCAAAGGCTGCACTCTCAGTGACATCTTATCGTTTTCCCCTCATGGTCCGCGGCATCTTATGCTGGCACCGAATGACCCACGCGCCCGCCATCAGCTTGTCCTCGGAGCCTACCTGCGCACACTCGCGCCCGAGGCCGGACTGTTTGAAACCGCCAAAAGAGGCTACCTCGGTGAGATGGCGCCGGTGTTAAGTCCGGCCAAGCCGAATTCGAGTGCTGCGCGTCAACACGCCAGGCTCAGCTTTCGGTGTAGACGTAGGCGGCGCGACCAAGAGGCTGGGGCGCCAGTAGATCTCTCCTTTGGACGGGATCAGCGGCTGGCGCTGGTAATGCCGCCTTTGCGCGACGATGCCCCCTCGCCAGGATCAAGGCATCGAAAGCAGCCACAAAACGTCCCTGGCGCGCCAGCACCAGCCCGGCAGAAAGGCGCTAATACGCGGTGCGAAAATCGGTCAGGGCATCAAATCCTTCATTCGGTAATAGGTGCCCACAATAGGCAGGAACCAGGGATTCCCGGCATTCAGCGGAACCGCGGGCCAGGCGAAACCGTCAAGCGGGTTGGCGTCCTTGCGCCCCATGGCCATATCGGCAAGCGCGTTACCCATGAAAGTCGACAACTGGGCTCCGTGGCCGGAATAACCCATGCTGTAAATCACCCCTTCGGCGCTGCCCGCCCGAGGATAACGATCCTGCGTGCAACCGACGAGCCCGCCCCAGCAATAGTCGATCTCGACATTTGCGAGCTGCGGGAATATGCCAACCATCTGCTGGCGCAGAAGCTGACCGGAGCTGACGTTGGTTTTCTGGTTCGATACCGCCGAAAATCTGGCCCGCCCTCCGAACAGCATGCGGTTGTCGGGTGTGAGGCGGAAATAATTGGCGATGTTGAGGGAGTTCGTAAAGTTGCGGTTGCCCGGAACCGCCGCGGCCATCTCCTGCGGGGTGAGCGGTCGTGTCACAATGATGAAGGAAGCGATCGGCATGAGCCTTCGTCGGAAATAGTTGAAGGTGCTCGGCGTATAGGCGTCTGTCGCCAGGATGACCTGGCGCGCGGTTAGCCTGCCTGTCGGCGTGTTGAGCCGCCAGCCATTCCCCACGCGTTCGCGCGCGGTGACGGGGTTACGTTCCCAGATTGCGGCGCCATAGCGGTGGGCCGCCTGCGCCAGGCCGTTGGCGTAGCGTCCCATGTGCATCATCGCGGATTTCGGAGAGAGAATTCCGCCATGGAAGGCATCCGATATCACCTCCTTGCGGAGGTCCTCACGCGTCAGCCATTCGGCTGACGGGTCGACCTCCCGGCGGATTTCTGCACACATCGTTTGGAGCTTGGCCACGTGGGACGGCTTCGATGCCAGCTTGATTTTGCCGCCCCGGCGGAAGTCGCACGCGATCTTTTCATCCTCGATGATCCGCTCAATCATATCGATCGAGTCATCATAGGCTCGCCACAAGCGGCGTGCCCGGTCTTCCCCGAGATGCTGTTTTGCGGCGCTGAAACTTGCGAAATGGCCGCTGTTGAGGTGCCCTCCATTGCGACCGGACGCACCATACCCGACGTGCTCCGCTTCCAGCAGGGCGACCTTCACCCCGGATTGCGCCAGTTTGCGCGCAGCGCTCAGGCCCGTGAAGCCCGCACCGATCACCGCCACCTCGAAATCTCCCGAGACCGGGCCAGCGGTGCCGCTTGCAAATGGGATGG
This sequence comes from Rhizobium sophoriradicis, assembly GCF_003939025.1. Taxonomy (GTDB): domain Bacteria; phylum Pseudomonadota; class Alphaproteobacteria; order Rhizobiales; family Rhizobiaceae; genus Rhizobium; species Rhizobium sophoriradicis. The sequence continues at coordinate 2,241 of NZ_RQIH01000008.1, read as the reverse complement.
AAGTCTCATGCCAGTAGGAAGCAAATCTCATCACCCCAAGCCCTTATGCTCGTCTGATCGAATGCGTCAAGTATAGGCCTGCTTGCGCTCAATAGTGCGGGGCGATCGGCTGCGTTCCGCAATTATTGGCTTTCTTATGAGGGGCAAACCACAGGATATTCTGTTTGGTGCCATGCGCCCCAGGTGCCGCAGATTTGAACGTGCTCGCTGCCTTCCGCCGCGCCCACCGCGATGAGCGCTCAGTCATAAACGCGAACATGGATCTTGCGCATCGTCTCGATGGAGCATCCGAGTTCCACTCTGCGTCGGCGGCAGGTACGACGTGACAGGTGAGTAGGCAGGCCCTATTGTCGCGCAGATTGAAGCAGCCCCTTCCGGCCATAGGGCGTCACCAGGCCTGCCATCTGGCGACGATTTACCGATCCAATCCGCGATAGCTCCGCTGGAGAATTCACGACGGAGGAAATGCGACCCGTCTGGCGAGAATATCTTTGGCGTTCTTGCGCGAACATGGAGGCGGCTCGGATGACACCACTCTAAGCGGAGCTGAGTGTTATTCCTGCCGAATCGCGGCTTTGTTAGGTAAGAAATTGCGGATAATGCCTAAAAGCAAGCCGAACCTGCCGCTCTCTGTATGTAAATATTCTAACAAGATTGCAACCTAAGCCGGGATCAGAGACACTGCCAGCGCGGTGGGCGATCCGGAGGATGGAGCGGATAGCTGAAATGCAAAAATCGGTGCGCCTGAAATCGTTCGAACTAATCGCCCAGGACATCCAAAGCGTTGACGTAAGCCTGCTTCACGCCTTGTCGACCGGCGTCGGCTGGCCGCACCGTCTCAAGGATTGGGAGTTCCTGCGCCGCGCCGGCCGAGGCATCGTCGCCGTGGATGGAATTGGACGCGTCTTCGGAAGTGCAATGTGGTTTCCTCATGGTGACGATTTTGCCACCATCGGGCTCGTGATCACATCGCCTCGCACGCAGGCAGAAGGAAACGGCCGCTGGTTGATGCAACAAGTGTTCGAGCAATGCGGCGACCGCAATCTGGCTCTAAACTCGACCGACGCGGCTTATAAACTCTATCTATCGCTCGGTTTCACAAAGGAAGCGACGGTTTACCAGTATCAGGGAGACGTCGCTCCCGCGCTTCCCGCGCTGCCAGCTTTGAATGGCGAGTTGAGCGCGCTGTCGATCGATAGGATAGAGGAGATTACCGCTCTGGACACATCTGCCTTCGGGACGAACCGAGCGCGATTGCTTGCCCTTCTTGCAGAAGGTGCTGCAATTTGCGTGCTTCGGCGCGGCGGCGAACCTGTCGGCTATTCCATGTGTCGCGAGTTCGGGCGCGGTCACGTGGTCGGCCCTATCGTGGCAAGCAATGATCACGATGCGATGCATCTCGCGGCCGTGCATCTTAAAGATCTGGCTGGTCAATTTGCCCGCGTCGATACACGGGAGAAAGGCCCATTTGCGGACTTTCTTCAACAAAGCCGGCTGGCTATATCCGAGACCGTTACGACCATGTCTAAAGGCCGTCGCTTCCTGAATCGACAAGCGAACGAACCGGCGGTATATGGCCTCGCTGGCCATGCCTTGAGTTAGGCCAGACGAGCGAAAATCCAAAGCTGCGACCATCCAGCACGATGGTATCCCGCTGATCTGCCGCGCGAGACACGCAGACCATCGTGCAGTCAGTTGCCTCTCTCCGGCGGGCGGTCAACAAGACGATGATTGATCCGGCCCGATAGCAATTTGGTCTTGCAATTCCCGCAGTTTCCTTCCTGGCAAGGATCTGCTGACGTTTAATCGTGGTCCGCAAGCACCTGGGTGAGGGTTTTGTCGGCGGCGCAAAATGGCTTTTGCCCGACTTGGCGAGTTTCGACCTCGAGAGCATTGTCACCCACACGGTGTGTTTCACTGGCTCCGAAACGGTCCGAACAGACTGTTACGCCGAAGTTGAACCTCGTGCACCTCTCCTCATCATGTCGAAGGCGAGTGGCATGATTAGGAGCCATCGGTGCGTGATGGCCGAGCCGTTTCCTTGTTCTGCCGGTTGGCGATCAGATCATCGACGACAGCAGGATCGGCAAGTGTCGAGGTGTCGCCGAGCGCACCGAAATCGTCCTCGGCGATCTTGCGCAGAATGCGGCGCATGATCTTGCCCGAGCGGGTCTTCGGCAGGCCGGGGGCAAACTGGATCTTGTCGGGCGAGGCGATCGGCCCGATTTCGGCGCGCACATG
>NZ_RQIH01000007.1 GCF_003939025.1 Rhizobium sophoriradicis | reverse complement strand
TCCGTCCAGCTGCCTGCCAAATCATCAAATTCAGCCACCATCACCCCGCCACACACCGAAGCGGGGCAAGCACAGATGACGGCAATCGCCTGACCCAAGCTGCAACGCCGGTTATGCAACAGTCCCCGCTGGGGAGAAGAGGGAATCGAGACGTTGCCACAAGTCTCTTCTCCCCTCGGGGAGAAGGTGCCCGTTAGGGCGGATGAGGGGCCGCAAACGCCAGCTAACCCTTCAACTCCCGCTCCACCAATGACACCCAATAAGCCGCGCCGTAGCCAAGCGCCTCATCATTGAAATCATAGGCCGTATTGTGATGCAGCGCCCCGCCCTCCGCCGGCCCGTTGCCGAGCCAGACGTAACAGCCCGGCGCATTCTGCGCGAAGAAAGCGAAATCATCGCCCGCCGTCGACGGCGGGAAGTTTGTCCGCACCTTCCCGAACACCGAGCCGGCCGCTGCGAGCGCCCGGGCAGTCGCATCCGCGTCATTGATCACCGGCGGGATCCGCCGCTCGAAATGATATTCGACTGATATGCCGTACATGGCCGCAGTCCCCTGCGCCAACCGGCCGATCTCGGTCTCCATCTGGTCCCGCACCTCGTGCGAATAGGCGCGTGCCGTGCCGCCGATCTCGACCAAATCGGGAATAACGTTCAGCGCCTTGGAATCGCCCGCCTGCAGGAAACAGGCGCTGACGACGGCCGGCTGCAGCGGATCGACCACGCGGCCGACGATCGTCTGCAGCGATGACAGGAAAGTGCCGGCGGCCGTGATCGGATCGCGGCCGAGATGCGGCTTGGCGCCGTGTGTGCCGACCCCGCGAAAGGTGACGCGCCAGCTGTCGGAAGAGGCAAGCTGCGGCCCCGCGACCACGGCGATCTCATCGACCGCAAGCCCTGGCATATTGTGCAGGCCGTAGACGGCATCGCAGGGGAAGAGCTTAAACAGCCCCTCCTCCACCATGCGCTTCGCGCCGCCGCGTCCCTCTTCGGCCGGCTGGAAAATGAAATGCACCGTGCCGGAAAAACCCCGCGTCGCCGCAAGGTGCCGCGCGGCGCCGAGCAGCATCGCCGTATGGCCATCATGGCCGCAGGCATGCATTTTGCCAGGCACGCTCGATTTATAAGGCCGCTCCGCCGTCTCAGTCATGGCGAGCGCATCCATATCGGCTCTCAACCCGATCCGGCGTATGCCATCGCCGACCTTGAGCGTGCCGACCACGCCGGTGCGGCCAAGGCCGCGATGCACCGTGACACCGGCCTCCTCGAGAAGCTTCGCGACGATGCCAGCGGTGCGCTCCTCCTCGAAACCGAGTTCGGGATGGGCGTGCAGATCGCGACGCAAGGTCGTGAGGAACGGCAAATCGTCCTTGATCCGGGCGGGGATGCTCATTGCCAGGATATCCCTTTATACGAAACGGGCGCCCAACCGGCGCCCGCGTCAGATCATCCTTGTTCATCAAACAAGCTGTGACTTCAAGCCCTCAGGCTTCTTCGACAAACACCTCCTCGCGCTTCTTCTTGACGCTCGGCAGGAACACGACAATCAGCACGGCAACCGCGATCGCCAGAAGCGTGGCGCTGATCGGACGGGTGACGAAGGTGGTCGGGTCGCCGCGCGACAGGATCATGGCGCGCCTGAGGTTCTCTTCCAGAAGCGGTCCAAGCACGAAGCCGAGCAGAAGCGGCGCCGGCTCGCAGCGAAGCTTTGCCAGCACGTAGCCGATGAAGCCGAAGAAGGCGACTGCATAGAGGTCGTAGACGTTCGTATTGACGCTGTAGACCCCGATCGAGCAAAAGGCCATGATGATGGGGAAGAGCACGTAATAGGGAACGGTCAGCAGCTTCACCCAGAGCCCGATCAGCGGCAGGTTGAGGATCACCAGCATCAGATTGCCGATCCACATCGAGGCGATGATGCCCCAGAACAGCGCCGGCTGCTCGGTGGCGACATTCGGCCCCGGCACGATGCCCTGGATGATCATCGCGCCGATCATCAGCGCCATGACGGGATTGGCGGGGATGCCGAGCGTCAGGAGCGGAATGAACGAGGTCTGCGCCCCGGCATTGTTAGCCGATTCCGGTCCGGCGACACCGGCAACCGCCCCCTTGCCGAATTCCTCCGGAGTCTTCGACATCCGCTTTTCCACCGTATAGGAGGCGAAAGCGGCCAGGATCGCGCCGCCACCCGGCAGGATGCCGAGTGCCGAACCGATCGCCGTGCCGCGAATGACCGGCGCGATCATCTCCTTGAATTCCTGGCGTGAGGGTAACAGGCCGGAGACTTTGGCCATCAGCACCGTCCGTGTCGACTCGCCCTCGAGGTTGCGCAGGATTTCCGCCACCCCGAAGACGCCGACGGCGAGTGCCACAAAATTCAGCCCGTCGGCATATTCGCGGATGCCGAGCGTGAAGCGCGGCGTGCCGGTGTAGATGTCGGTGCCGACGAGGCCGAGCAGCAGCCCGAGCGCCACCATCGCCAAGGCCTTGACGACCGAGCCGTGGGCAAGCGCAATCGACGAAACCAGGCCGACGATCATCAGCGAGAAATATTCCGCCGAGCCGAATTGCAGCGCAATCGCGGTGAGCGGCGGCGCAAAAATTGCAACCAGGAAGGTCGACACACTGCCGGCAAAGAACGAACCGAGCGCTGCGATCGCCAGCGCCGCCCCCGCCCTGCCCTTACGCGCCATCTGATAACCGTCGATCGCGGTAACGGCGGAGGAGGATTCGCCCGGCATGTTGATCAGGATTGCCGTCGTCGAACCGCCATACTGTGCACCGTAATAGATGCCGGCGAGCATGATCAGCGAGGAGACCGGTTCGAGCTGGAAGGTGATCGGCAGAAGCATGGCGATCGTCGCCGTGGCGCCGATGCCGGGCAAGACGCCGATCAGCGTGCCGAGCAGCACGCCGATCAGGCAAAAGAGCAGATTGTCAAACGTGCCGGCCGTCGCAAAGCCGAGCGCGAGATTGCTGAAAAGATCCATCATCGCCTCCTAGAACCGGACCCAGGGGCCGAAGCGCTCGAACGGCAGGCCGAGCCCATAGCTGAAGACAGCCACCGAAAAGACCGTCAGCAACAGCGAAAGAATGATCGCAAAGAACACGTTCATCCTTTGCGATGCGAAGCAGGCGATGAAGGCGGTGAAGAACAGCGCCGGCGCAAATCCGAGCCCGCGCACGGTCAGCCCGAAGAAGACCGGAGCCGGCAAGATGAACAGCATGCCGCGCCAGGCAAAGGGGTCAATCGGCTCACCCTCCACGCGCAGCGCCTGAATGAAGATGATCGCGCCGAGCAGTACGAGCACGGCGGAAAGCAACAGCGGAAAATAACCAGGCCCCATGCGCAGTGTCGTGCCGAGGTCGAGCCCCAGCGACTGGAAGGCGAAGAAAGCGCCGGTCGCGACGAAAAGCGCGCCGCAGATCGCATTGGTGGTATCGAAACTGATGGATTTCATGGTGTCTCCTGGAGTTGGAGATGGTTCACGTGATGCCGTCACAAAGGAGCTAGCCCTCATCCGCCTGCCGGCACCTTCTCCCCACAAGCCGGGAGAGATATGCCGCCGGCCCCCTGCAGCTGCTATTGAGCACGCAGTCCCCTCTCCCCGTTTACGGGGAGAGGGTTAGGGTGAGGGGCTATTCCTGGCACATCCCTCACTAGTCGGCATATTCCCCGGCAGCCTCGATCACCGGCTTCCAGCGGGCGATTTCGCTTTCGAGCTTGGCCTTCAGCGCGGCCGGCGTCGCATCGGCGTCGGAGGACGGCGCCGTGCCCAGTTCGGCGAAGCGGGCGCCGACATTCGGATCCTTCAGCGCGACCTGCAGCGACTTCGACAGCCGCTCGTTGATCTCGGCCGGTGTGCCCTTCGGTGTATAGATGCCGTGCCAGATACCGACTTCGAAGCCCGGCAGGCCGGCTTCGACCGCCGTCGGAACATCCTTCATCACATCGAGGCGCTTAGGCGAGGTTACGGCATAGGCCTTGATCGTGCCGCCCGTTATTTGCTTCGTCGTGTTGGTCGTCTGGTCGCACATGATATCGACCTGGCCGCCGAGAAGATCGGTCATGGCAGGACCCGTGCCCTTGTAGGGAACGGTCGTCAGCGGCGTCTGGATGGCGCTCATGAACATCATGCCGCAGAGATGCGAGGCTGCGCCGATGCCGGCATTGGCGACCGTCACCTTGTCCTTGTTGGCCTTGACGTAGTCGATCAGCCCCTTGAGGTCGGCCGGCTCCAAGTCCTTGCGGGCGACGATCGTCATCGGCACCTCAGTGACGAGGCCGACATAGTCGAATGCGCCGAGCGTGTCATAGGCGAGCTTGCGGTAGAGCGTGGCGCTGGTCGCCATGCCGATATGGTGCAGGAGGATGGTGTATCCATCGGGATCGGCGTTCGCGACCCGGCCGGCGCCGAGCGTGCCACCGGCGCCGCCGACATTTTCGACGACGATCTGCTGGCCGAGATCCTTCGACATGGATTCGGCGACGAGGCGTGCGACGGTATCGGTCGGGCCACCCGCTGAAAAGGGTACGACCATGGTGATGGTGCGCTCGGGATAGGTTTGCGCCGAAGCGGCGCCGGCGAGAACAGACACCGCGGCAGCCGCGGTCAGGCCGAGCATGGCCTTCAGGATTTTCATCGTTTCCTCCCTGATGAAACAACCGCCGGCACATCCTCCGCGCCGGTTCCGATCGCTATTTGCCGCCGGAAAAGGTCCAGCTGCAACCGCCGCCACCGCTTTCACAAGACGAATTTGCGACAGTGCGATGCAGCATGGGTCGATTTGGAAACAAACGGCTCTCGCGATGGGTGGAAATCCACCCATCGGAATGTGGATCAGCCGTCGGTAATCAGCATCCGCTTGTCGAGGCCGTATTTCTGCATCTTTTCGTAGAGCGTCTTGCGGGAAATGCCGAGCGATTCATAAACCGGCCGAAGGCTGCCGCCATGCGCGACCAGCGCGGTGGCAATGACGCCTCGCTCGAATTCGGCGACTCGCTCCGCAAGCCCCATCGCCTCTTCGGCCTGCCACCCGCCATTGTCGAGACCGAGGACCAGACGATCGGCGGCATTCCTCAATTCGCGGACATTGCCGGGCCAGTCACGCTGGGCAATGTCGGAGATCACCTCCGGCGGCACGAGGAGTTCGTCGCGGCCGTAGCGGGCGGCCGCCTCTCGCACTAGTTGCAGGAAAAGCAGCGGAACGTCCGGCCGTCGTTGAGACAGCGACGGCACGTGCAGCGTCGCAACATTCAGCCGGTAGAAGAGATCGGCACGGAAGCGGCCGGCTGCCACCTCCGCCTCGAGATCCACCTTGCTCGTCGCAATGAAGCGGACGTCGAGCGGCACGATCTCGTTCGACCCGAGCCTGGAAATCACCCGCTCCTGCAGCACCCTCAGGAACTTCGCCTGCAGGTCAAACGGCATGGAGCCGATCTCGTCGAGCAGGATGGTGCCGCCGCGCCCGTGCTCGAATTTTCCGTAACGCGGCCTGACCGCTCCCGGAAAGGCGCCTGGCTCATGACCGAAAAGCTCGCTCTCGATGAGATTCGCCGGCAGCGCGGCGCAATTGATAGCGATGAACGGCCGGCTTGCCCGGGCACTGATGTCGTGAAGCGCGCGGGCCACCACCTCCTTGCCGGCGCCGGTCTCGCCGACAATAAGCGTATCGGCATCGCTCGCCCCGATCGCCCGGATGCGGTAGCGCAGATCCACCATCACCTGTGTACGCCCCGGCAGCCGCGCCTCGATATCGTCGCGTTTGCCCGCGACCGCCTTCAGCAGCCGGTTTTCGAGCACGAGGCCACGCCGCTCCATTGCTCGCCGAATGACCCCTGCGAGCATTTCAGGCGTGAACGGCTTCTCGATGAAATCATAGGCGCCTTCGCGCATCGCCTTCACCGCAAGCTGGACGTCGCCGTGGCCGGTGACGAGGATAACTGGCACTTCCTGATCGATCTCGCGGATTTTCTGCATCAGCGTCATGCCGTCGATACCGGGCATGCGGATATCGCTGACGACGACGCCGGGAAAGCTGTAGCCGATCAGCTCCAGCACATGATCGCCGTTCGAAAAGGTCTCGACGCTGAAGCCGGAAAGCTCCAGCGCCTGCGCAGTCGACCGGCGCAACTCTTCTTCGTCGTCGACAAGCAGGATCTTCGCTTCGTTCATTCCGCCGCCTCCGGCATCAGCCCTGCCGCCGACCGCAGCTCGATGCGGAACACCGCGCCCCCTTCGGGATGATTGGCGGCGGCAAGGCTGCCGCCGAAATCCTTGACGATGTTATAGGAGATCGAAAGCCCCAGACCGAGCCCCTTGCCGACGCCTTTCGTCGTGAAGAACGGATCGAAGATGCGCTCGGCAATCGCCGCCGGCACACCCGGCCCATGGTCGCGCACGGTCAGCACTACCTTGCCGGCCTCCTCGAAAGCCGACACTTCGATGCGCCTGTCAGCCAGTCCTTCGACCGCATCGGCGGCATTGGAGATGACGTTCACCAGCACCTGCTGCAGACGCACCGAACCGGCACGCACGACCGGCGGCTGCGTTCCGAGGTCGAGCCGGAGCTCGGCGTCCGCCGCCTTCAGCCGCCATGCGACGATTTCCAGCGTATCACGCATCGCATCGTCGAGAGCGACCGGCCCGAGTTTCTCGTTCGGTTTGCGGGCAAAGTTGCGCAGGTGCCGGCTGATCGAGGCCATGCGGTCGATCAGACCGCCGATCCGCCTAATATTGTCCCTGGCCTCCTCCATTCGCCCGCGGTCGATCAGCACGGCGGCGCTGTCCGTATAGGTCTTGGCTGCGGCGAGCGGCTGATTGAACTCATGCGAAAGAGCCGCCGACATCTGCCCGAGCCCGGCAAGCTTGCCGGCCTGGATCAGATCGGCCTGGGTCTGACGAAGCTGCTGTTCGGTCAGCCGTCGCTCTGAAATCTCCTCCTCGATGCGGCTGTTGACGCGGGCAAGATCGGCGGTGCGCTCCTCAACCCGGCGCTCCAGCTCGCCCTGCGCCTCAGCCTGCATCTGCATGCGCTCGGCAAGCCGCGCCCGCCGCTGGCGGAGCACAGCGACGGCGAGCGCGGCGATACAAAGGATGAGGAAGACGGCCACCAGTGCCGTGCGCGCCTGGGCGCGGATGGAGCTCGTTTCCATCAGCACGTTCACCGTCCAGTCCTCGGCCGGCATGTAATGCGACAGCACGAGATATTCGCTTGCGCCCCGATCACTTGCCAGCGTCATCAGCTCGTGCTGTTCGAAGCGGTGACGCACCACCGGCAACCCGGTCAGCCTGGCATTGGCATAACGCCGCGAGGCTTCCGTGCGGGCGATGCGGTCGGACGTCAGCGGCAGGATTGCTCCGTAGAGCCATTCCGGGCTTCCCGACATGAAGATGATGCCCTCCGGATCGGAGACGAAGATCTTGTATTCCCCGCCGCTCCAGGAGGATTCGATCATGTCGATATCGACCTTGAAAACGATGACGCCACGGATGTCAGCCCCGACCCTGATCGGCGCCGAGAAATAATAGCCGCGTTTCAGTGAGGTTGTGCCGAGCGCATAAAACCGCGCCTGCCGCCCCTCGATCGCCTCCTGGAAATAAGGCCGGTAGTTGAAATTTTGCCCGACGAAGCTTCCCGGTCCATCATAATTACTGGCGGCGATCGTCTCCCCATCCGGCTTCACGACATAGATGTCGGACGACTTCAACAGCCCGTTGATCTCCTTGAGGTAGAGATTGGCAGTCTCGCGCAACGCCCCGTCGTCGGGGGTGCTGACCAGCTCCTTGATATCGTCGTGATCGGCAATCAGCGCCGGCAGCGCCTCGTAGCGATTGAGGTGGCCGCTGAGCGCCGAAACCGCGAGACGCAGCGTCGTTCCAGCCTGCGCCGAGGCTTCTTCCATGTAGGCGCGCGTCGCAATCGCGCTTCCATAGGTGAAGAAGGCGAAAATGATTATCGGCACTACCAAAAGCGCCGCTATCGCGCGATATCTCGAAGACAGATCCGGCTCCTCCCTTTCTGCCTCCACTCCCCAGCAAGGCACGCCCGACGGGCTCCAAGTCTAATGATACAGACGGGGATTTCCAAGGGTCTGCCGAAACTTGACACCCGGGGAGCCGAATGCCCTATTGCGGCATCCCAAGGAGACCCGCTCATGAGCGACGACCAGACGCCCTCCGACAGCAAGCTGACCAGTTCCAAACGCCGCTGGGCGGCGGAGGGAAAATTCCTGACCGGCCGCGTCAGCCGTCCTGAAGCCGAGCGCCTGCCACCCGGTCAGCACCTCGTCAAGAACTGGCCGGTGCTCGATCTCGGCCAGCAGCCGGTCATCTCCACCAACAGCTGGCGGCTCGATGTCCGCGGCCTGGTCGAAACACCGCTCACGCTCAACTGGGCGGCCTTCCAGGCGATCGAGCAGAGCACCAAGGTCAGCGATATCCACTGCGTCACCACCTGGTCGCGTTACGACAACAACTGGAAAGGCGTTTCGACGCGGGATCTGCTCGATCTCGCCATGCCGAAGCCGGAAGCGGCCTACGTCCTGCTGACGAGTTATGACGGCTACACCACCAACCTGCCGCTTGCCGATTTCGCCGCCGAGGACGCGATCCTGGCGACCTCATGGGAGGGCCTGCCGCTGACATCAGACCATGGCGGCCCGATGCGCCTGGTCGTGCCGCATCTATATTTCTGGAAAAGCGCCAAATGGCTGCGCCAGATCGAGCTGATGCCCGCCGACAAGGCCGGGTTCTGGGAAAAGAACGGTTACCACATGTATGGCGATCCGTGGCGCGAACAGCGCTATTCCGACGACTGAGCTTTCGGCCGCAAGACGCGTCTAAGCACAAGGCCGGCAAGACCGAACAGGGCAGCCAATCCTGTCAACGATGCCATGCTGGCAGGATGAAGCGGCACTTTGCTCCAATTTGGCTTGACGATGTCGGCGGTGTTGAAGGCCTCGCCGCTGAACTGGCAGGTGATGAGCGCGAGCCCGCGTCGCGCCATATCCGCGTCGATTGCCGAGATGATTTCACCCGCCGCGGCCGCCTCCCGCGGCATCTCCCGCATCGACAGCAATACAGCTTTCGTCGCCGCAAGATAGGCATGGGCGCATTCGTTGAAAGGGCTTTCCTCGTCCGTCACGCTGCCCGGCATCCGGCCCCACAGACAATAGGAATACTGGATCTCGGCGTAGTTCAGGACGCGGCGGAACGGTTCGTTGGTATCGACCGCCCGCGACGCCAGCCCGATAATCCCGCTGCGGTAATCGGAAATGACCGCCATCTCGCCGTGGGAAATGGCGGGGATCTCGAGGCCGGCATGGCTACCGTCGGCGCTGCGCTCATGGGCAGACGTGTTTCCCGCAAGCAATGGGAACAGGCTTGCGATCAGAGCGAGAGCCGCAAGCCTGCCGATGCGCCGGATCACCGGAAGGCGGGCCGCAGCCCGCCCTTGAGGGCAAGCCGTCTTTCCGCGAGCGCTCCGAAGGCAAGGCCGAGCGTTGCCCAGAGAATCGCGTGCATGCCGAGCGAGGTCGTGCGGAACCGCCAGAGTACCATCGCCGAGAAATTCTCCGGCACTTCGTTGATCGGGGGCAGCAGATAAAGCACGACGCCGATGAAGACGAGATAGGCGAGAGCGGCGACGATCGCGCCGTTCCAAAGCCCGAAACGCTCGGAAAGGCGGCGCGACAGCGCCACGGCGGCAATCAGCGCCGCGACCGAAACGACGATCATCAGGAAGAACAGCTCCGTCCTGACGCCGATCGTGTCGGGGTTGCCGACCGCCGGCGGGTTGGCCGGATATTTGATACCGGGAACGAGCACGATCGCCACGAAGGCGGCGATGGCGATGACAGCAGAGGTGCCACGCGCCGAAAGAGCGCTGAAGCGCCCGTGCACGAAAGCAAAGGCGAGGGCAAATAGTCCGCCGACGGCAACGCTGTAAGCCATGACGCCGGTGAAGAGGCCGAGACCGGCCTGCGTGGCGCGGCTGACGACTTCAGGTTCGGCCGCTTGCCCGGCCGCCTGCGCGCTCGCCTCTTCGAAGGCGATTGCCGCATCGACCAGCGGTTCGCCGAAGATATGGGCGAAGGCGAAAACGAGAATGCCAGCAATCACGCCCGCGAACATGCCGCGAAGCAAAAGGTTTCCAACCATGTCGGGAACTCCCTCAGTGGCAGGGAAAGCCGAGAAGGTGGCGGCCGTCATGCACGAATTCATGCACATACATGCCGTTGAACAGCGCCATCGCGCCTTCCTCGGTGCCGACGAAATAGATGGCGATGAGCATCAGCAGGCCGCCGAAGATCGCCCAGGGCAGGATTTCGCCGACCGGGATCGGCGCTGGTGCCGCGACGGGCGTGAAAGTGGTGTCAGACATGTATTCCTCCGGAATGACGCGTTCAGTCGAAAGAGTGCTTGTGCGGCAGGGTCTGACTTCCAGCGCGAAGAGCTTTCGACACGCTGGTCACAGTGGCGCGACCGCGCCGGATTTCCACCGGCTTCCAAACCCGCAACAGCCCGGTTATATCTGCACGCCGAAGAGACTGTCAACGAAACTTCACGAAACGCCTAAGGGCCATCCCCACCGCTATCCGGAGATCAGCACGACCGTGAACACGCGCCTCACCTGGATCTGCCACGGCGCGACGGCGGCGAGTCGCAAGGCCCTTTTCCCGCTCGACGAACCGCTGGAAGGCAAGGCCGCTGAAGAAGCTGGCGGGATGGCCGTCCTCCCCCGTGCCGACCGTATTGTCACGAGCCCCGCCTTGCGTGCCCGCGAGACAGCCGAGGCGCTGCGGCTTCAGGCCGGGATAGAGCCGTCGCTTCGCGACTGCGACCATGGCCGCTGGGCCGGCAGGCCGATCGCGGCGATCGAGGCGGAAGAGCCGGAAAGCCTCATGGCCTGGATGACCGAGCCGGCAGCAGCACCGCACGGCGGCGAGAGCCTTGTTGATCTGCGAAAGCGCGTCGTCGGCTGGATGGACACCCAATCGGCCCTCGGCGGTCACGTCATCGCCGTCAGCCATGCGGCTGTCATCCGGGCGGCCGTCGCACATGTGCTTCAGGCGCCGCCTTCCTCCTTCTGGCTGAGCGACGTCGAGCCGCTCGCCATCCTTCGCATGACCAGCAACGGCAGCCGCTGGTCTCTGCGCTTCCAGCATTAGAGAACCCGCATTTTATCCAGCCTTACACAAGCAAATTGTGTCATCCCTGTTGAACCCGGTTGCCCGGGGACTACCTTCCTTGTCCCAAGGAGATGGAAGAATGACATATGATTGGAGTGGAGAACGGACGCGGCGCCTGCGTTTTATGCGCTTCGCCACGTTCACGGTTCTGGCCGGTCTCATCGTCAGCGTTCCGCTGCTGATCGTCACCGCCTGACGCACGAGAAAGGGCGAGCATGCGATAGCACGCTCGCCTTCGTTCTTCATCCTATCTTTGCAGTACCAATCACCTGCGGCAATTATTCTCCTTATGGTCGAGATCCGTCAAACAGCCGCCACGCAATTCCGGTTGTATCTCAATACCATCGGGGCTTTTGATGCCGCAGCGGCAAACCCACCCCTCTGAAAATTCGCCTTCTGGTTTCAACGAACATTTCAGACTTTTGTGATATCACCACGCGGGGTGGAGATGGAGAAGGCATTATGCCGGTGTTTTTCCAGAGCAGAGCCGGAAGGCAATGCATGTCGATCGTCGGTTTGGGGATAACCCTCTGGCTCCTCGGTACGCTGCTCCGGTTCGACGACAGCCTCGTTTCATTCATGACCCATTTCCGCGCCTATGGCGCCGACAAGCTCGTTCTTGGGCTCGGCATCGCTGGCGCTATGAGCTTCGTCTATTCGGTGCTGCGTATTGCCGACCTGCGCAAGGAAATGGAATTGCGCGTCGCCGCTCAGGCGAAGGCCGATTGGACGGCAACTCATGACCATCTGACCAAGCTACCGAACCGCTACGCCTTCGAGCGCAAGGCTCTCGCACGGCCTATCAAGAACGACGAGGCCGAAGTCGAGGAATGGGACGACAACGTCACCATTTTCTCTGTCGATCTCGACGGCTTCAAGAAAGTCAACGATCTCGTCGGCCACAAAGGCGGCGACGTGTTGCTCATCGAAGTCGCCAGGCGCATCTGCGCGCTCGGCAATGCAGATTGCGTCTACCGCTTTGGGGGCGACGAATTCATCATCGTCGCCTTTGCTTTGACCGCGCAACGGGAGGAGCGTTTCGCCAGGCTGCTGATCCAGGCCGTGACCCGACCGATCCATATCGATGGCTTTGCCGTCGAAGTCGGCGCCAGCGTCGGCTACGATCGCTGGGCTGAGGGAACCGAACCGCTGGAAGATGCCGCCCATCGTGCCGACCTCGCCATGTACGAGGCCAAATCACGCGGCCCCAACCATTTTCTCGCCTTCGAAACCTCAATGCAGGACAAGGTAGCCGAGCGCGCCTCCTTGGAAACCAGACTGCGCGCCGCAATCGCCAGTAAAGACATTAAGCCCTTCTATCAGCCGCTGATCGACCTGAAGACCGGCCAGCTCTGCGGTTTCGAAGCGCTCGCGCGCTGGGCGGGCGAGGATGACATCCACATTCCGCCGCCGGTCTTCATCGACATTGCCGAGGAAACCGGCATGATCACCGCCTTGTTCGAGGATCTGCTCGCCCAGGCCTGCAGCGACGCGCTCACCTGGCCGGCGCATGTCATGTTGTCCTTCAACGTCTCGCCAGTGCAGATGGAAGACAAGCTCTTGACATCCCGCATCCTCAAGGTGCTGTCGGCAACCCGGCTGCCGCCGCAACGCCTGGAAGTGGAGATCACCGAGAACGCGCTGATTCAGGATCCCGCCATCGCCGCCGTCATTCTTGAAGAACTGCATGCTGCCGGCATCCAGATCGCCCTTGATGATTTCGGCACGGGCTATTCGAGCCTCGCCCAGCTCGCCCGCTACCGCTTCGACAAGATCAAGATCGACAAAAGTTTCATCGCCACCTATCGCGACGACGAACGCCAGGAAAAGATCGTCCGCGCCATGCTTGGTCTCGGCAGAAGCCTCAATATCAAGACGACTGCGGAAGGCGTCGAGGAGCATGGCCAGCTCGCCTTCCTGCTGCAACTCGGCTGTGACATCGGCCAGGGCTATCTTTTCGGCAAGGCGATGCCCGCCGCCGAGGCGGACACCTTCATCCGCGACCGCAACGCCAATCTGGCATCCACGGCCTGACGAGGCTTTAAGCGCGTCGCATTCAGTTTGATTTATGCGACGCGCTAGAACACCTGCCGCAGGATCATGGGAAGCATCGCGATGAACCTCTCAAGACGTCCTCACCACCCACGCCCGTAAGTCACTGACGGCAGAGCATTGCCCGCTGCGGGATGGCTGAGGGGCGCATTCATGAAAGGTGCCGGGTTACAATCCGAATGCATCAAGAGGGCCGGGCGGGCCCGCAAATACGCGTGACGGACGAATAGATATCTTTCCATCAGAAGTCCCGGCACTAAGTTCGGTCATCATTATGCCTGCGCGGAACTGCTAAAGACATGTCATCGACCGACCTGCTTCTGACCTTCAATGCCGGCTCTTCTACCGTCAAAATCGGCATCTTCTCGATTGAGAGCGCCGAAGCACGACACATCGGCAAGTGCGTCATCGATTTTCGTGCCGACCCACTCAGCCTCAGCCTGAACAAGGGACTGCAGACGTTCGACCTGCCGCTGAAGGCGGAGGTAACGGACGACCTGCACGGCGTCATCGATGAGACCTTCGGGCTTCTCGCCAACCACTTCGACATGACCGCCGCGCACGCCGCCGGTCACCGCGTCGTCCATGGCGGCGACCGCTTCACGAGGGCAGCCGCCCTCGACACCACCACAATCGATGCCGTCGAAGCGCTGATCCCGCTCGCGCCGCTGCACCAGCCGCAAGCGCTGCGTTTCATTCGCGCGCTCAGACATGTGAAGCCGCATCTTGTCCAGACAGCCTCCTTCGACACCGCCTTCCATGCCACGCAGGATGATCTCGTTCGCCGTCTCGCCATACCCCGTTCCCTGCATGACGAGGGCATCAAGCGTTACGGCTTCCACGGGCTTTCCTATAAATTCATCGCTGGTGAACTTGCCGGCAAGGCGCCGCAGGCTGCCAAGGCGGTGGTCGCCCATCTCGGCAGCGGCGCCAGCCTCTGTGCGCTCGACAAGGGCATCAGCCGCGATTGCAGCATGGGCTTTTCGACGCTCGACGGCATCCCGATGGCAACGCGCCCGGGCTGGCTCGATCCCGGCGTCATCCTGCATCTGGCAGGAGAGAGAAAACGCTCCCTGGGCGAGATCGAGGATCTGCTCTATCACCGCTCGGGCCTGCTCGGCGTTTCCGGCATCAGCGCCGACACGCGCGACCTGTTGACGGACGGACGGCCGGAAGCGCGCCAGGCGATCGACCTCTTCACGCTGCGCATTGCCGGCGAGATCGGCCGCATGGCGGTAACTCTCGGCGGCCTCGATGCTGTCGTTTTCACCGCCGGCATCGGCGAAAATCAGCCGGAGATCCGCGCCGGCGTGGCGAAACACCTCGCCTGGTTCGGCCTTTCGATCGACGAAGAGGCGAATGCCGGCAATGATTTTACGATCAGCGCCGGGGAAAGCCGCGTGGCTGCCCATGTCATCGCCACGGACGAGGAACAGGTGATCGCCGACGAGGCGCTATCCCTTCTCGCCGCCCGCTGATCCAGATCAATGGCGCGCTGGCGTCAGCGGCTAGAAATAACGTTAAAGGCGTTTTCGAACGGGAGAGACCCATGGAAGAGCATGTCGCAACCGCCGCCGCCCTGACCGATACCGAACTCACCCTGATCGACCGCTACTGGCGGGCCGCCAATTATCTCTCGGTCGGCCAGATCTACCTGCTTGCCAATCCGCTGCTGCGCGAGCCGCTGAAGGCGGAACACATCAAGCCCCGCCTACTCGGCCACTGGGGCACGACGCCCGGCCTCAACTTCATCTATGTGCATCTCAACCGTGTGATCCGCGCCCGCGATCTCGACATCATCTATATGTGCGGCCCCGGTCACGGTGGGCCCGGCATGGTTGCCAACACCTATCTCGAAGGCAGCTATAGCGAGATCTATCCCGATATTTCCGAGGATGCCGAAGGTATGCGCAAGCTCTTCCGGCAATTCTCCTTCCCCGGCGGCATCCCGAGCCACGCGGCACCGGAAACGCCGGGCTCGATCCATGAGGGTGGCGAACTCGGCTACGCCCTCGTCCATGCCTATGGCGCCGCCTTCGACAATCCCGACCTGATCGTCGCCTGCGTCGTCGGCGACGGCGAGGCCGAAACCGGGCCGTTGGCGGCGAGCTGGCATTCAAACAAGTTCCTCAATCCCGCCCGCGACGGCGCCGTGCTGCCGATCCTGCACCTGAACGGCTACAAGATTGCCAACCCGACCATTCTCGGCCGTGGCGGAGACGATGATCTCCGCCGTCTTTTCGAAGGGTACGGCTACGAACCGTTCTTCGTCGACGGCCATGAACCGCGCGATATGCACCAGCAGATGGCCGCGACGCTGGACAGTGTCTTCGGCCGCATCCGCGAGATCCAGAAGCAGGCCCGAGGGGGCGAAACCGCGGAGGGTTGCCCGCGCTGGCCGATGATCGTGCTGCGCAGCCCCAAGGGGTGGACCGGCCCAAAGGAGGTTGACGGCAAGATGGTGGAAGGCTTCTGGCGCGCCCACCAGGTGCCGGTCTCCAATTGCCGCGGGGATGACGGCCACCGCAAGATCCTCGAGGACTGGATGCGCGGCTATGATCCGGAAGACCTGTTCGGCGCCGACGGCCGGCTGAAACCCGAATTGCGGGCGCTTGCGCCTGTCGGCAAACGCCGGATGGGCGCCAATCCGCACGCCAATGGCGGGTTGCTGCGCAAAGAGCTCGATGTTCCCGATATCAGCGACTACGCTGTCGTGATCGGCAAGCGCGGCAGCGCGATGGTGCAATCGACGGAGATCCTCGGCCATTACCTGCGCGACACGATGAAGCGCAACGAGGCGGCGGCGAATTTCCGTATCTTCGGTCCCGACGAAACGGAATCGAACCGCCTCGGCAGCGTCTTCGAGGTCACCGACCGCGTCTGGATGGAGGATATCGAGCCCTATGATATCCACCTCTCCCGCAATGGACGCGTCATGGAGGTGCTCTCCGAACATCTCTGCCAGGGCTGGCTGGAAGGTTACCTCCTGACCGGCCGCCACGGCCTCTTCTCCTGCTATGAGGCCTTCATCCACATCATCGATTCGATGTTCAACCAGCACGCCAAATGGCTGAAGGTGACGCGCGAGCTTGAATGGCGAAAGCCGATCTCGTCGCTGAACTACCTGCTGACCTCGCATGTCTGGCGCCAGGACCATAACGGCTTCAGCCACCAGGATCCCGGTTTCGTCGATCTCGTCGCCAACAAGAAGGCCGATATCGTTCGCATCTACCTGCCGCCGGATGCCAACACCCTGCTCTGGGTCTGCGACCATTGCCTGCGGACCTATGACCGCGTCAATGTCATCGTCGCCGGCAAGCAGCCGGAGCCGCAATGGCTGTCGATGGACGAAGCGATGAAACATTGCGAGGCAGGCATCGGCATCTGGCACTGGGCAAGCAACGAGGAAGATGCCGTCGCGCCGGACCTCGTCATGGCCTGCGCCGGCGACGTGCCGACGATGGAGACGCTTGCCGCCGTCGACCTTTTGCGCAAGGCGGTGCCGGCGCTAAAAATCCGCACCGTCAACGTCGTCGATCTCTTGGCGCTGCAATCCAGGGACCAGCACCCGCACGGCCTGACCGACGACGCCTTTGACGCGATCTTCACGCCGGACAAGCCGGTGATTTTCGCCTATCACGGCTATCCCTATCTCATTCACCGCCTGACCTATAAGCGCACCAACCACGAAAACATCCACGTCCGCGGCTTTATCGAAGAGGGCACGACCACGACGCCCTTCGACATGACCGTGCTCAATGAACTCGATCGCTACCACCTCGCCATCGAAGCGATCGAGCGCGTCCCGGGTGTCAAGGAAAAAGCAGGCGAAGCCCTCGCCGCCTTCCGTCGCAAGCTTTCGGAACACCACGACTATGTGCGCGAACATGGCGAGGACATGCCGGAGGTGCGGAACTGGACATGGCCGGCGACATGAGACATCGGTGACTGACGCCTGCGAATGCGCTGTCACCGGACGCCGAAACCCTATGCGCGGTCGAGTCGGGCCTTTTCCGTCATGCGCCAGACTCGCGGCGTTTCACCGGCATATTTCAGGAAGAAGCGCGAGAAATACGCGGGGTCGGCAAAGCCGAGGCGGAATCCGATTTCCTGAACGCTGCCCAGAGTAAAGACCAGCTGACGCTTCGCCTCCTCAATGAGTTTGGCGGCGATCAACTCGTGCGGCGTGCTGCCGGTCATCGACCGGACGATCCGGGTGAGATGCGTCGGCGACACCCCGAGCTCCCTGGCATAGAAGGATGCAGGCTTGTGGGATCGAAAATGCTGTTGAATGAGCTCGCCCAGCATGTCCATCCGTCGCTCGTTTTCGCTTGAGGCAAGCTCGCTCGAATTACCGTCATGAGAAATCCGCGCTGTCAGCCGCAGCGCCAAGGCGACGTAGGCTGCCAGCACTTCGTTGCGGCCGCTGCGGCGGTTTTCAAATTCGTCGCCTAGTCGCCGCAACGTCTGCATGACATGAATGCCGTCGGCATCACGCGGATCGAGCGGCGTCAGATGCGGCGCCGCCAGCCATTCGCCGAGATGGCTGCGCTCGCCGGGCGGATGGCTGAGATGGGATCGCAATATGGTGATGACAAGACCGTCGATATCGCGTGAGAAGCGAAAGCCGTGATGGAGGCCGGGCGGAACCGTAATGACCGCCGGCGGACGGATGACATGGCGCCTGTCGCCGAAGATCGCATCACCCGAACCGGCTTCGATGTACAATATCTGAAAGAAGCTCTCGTGGCGGTGCAGTGCAATTTCCCATTGATGCAAGCTGCTCCGGGAGCGAATTGTTTCGCAATGCACCCAAAATTCCGGCGATCGTCCGACGTTTTCGCCGTAGAGCTCGTAAGTCGGTATATGCCTGCTCATTGGCTCCCTCCCGCGCGGATGTTCGATTAGTGCAATTTTTTGGCCGGAATGTCCATTGTGGCGATCCGGTCGGCGCGGCAGAATCTGATAAAACGCAAAAAGCTGGGAGGAAGCATTTGCGAACTCAAGTCGCCATTATCGGTTCGGGACCAGCCGGCTTACTGCTGGGTCAACTTCTGACCGAAGCCGGCATCGACAATGTCATTCTCGATCGCGTCAACAAGGATTACATCCTCGGCCGGGTGCGCGCCGGCGTTCTGGAGGAAGGCACTGTCGGGCTGCTGGACCAGGCCAAAGCCGGAGCGAGACTGCATGCCGAAGGCCTGCCGCATGACGGCTTCTCCCTCGCTTTCGACGGACGCGACCATCGCATCGATCTGCATGAACTCACCGGCGGCCGGCGCGTCACTGTCTACGGCCAGACCGAGGTGACGAGCGATCTGATGGCGCAGCGCGAAACAAGCGGCGGCCTGTCGATCTACGATGCCGCCGATGTCACGCCGCATGGTTTCGATGGCCGCTCTCCATTCGTGACCTATACAAAGGACGGCGCTGCCAGGCGCATCGATTGCGATTTCATCGCCGGCTGCGACGGCTTTCATGGCGCGAGCCGCAAAGCCGTCCCGGAACGGGCGATCCGAAGTTTCGAGAAGGTCTATCCGTTCGGCTGGCTGGGTCTGCTTGCCGACGTGGCGCCGGTGAGCCCCGAGTTGATCTACGCCAACCATCCCAGGGGCTTTGCGCTCTGCTCAATGCGTTCGGCGACACGCAGCCGCTATTATCTCCAATGCCCGCTCGACGAGAGGGTCGAGGACTGGAGCGACGACCGCTTCTGGGACGAGCTCAGACGGCGCCTGCCGGCGCATCACGCCGAGGCGTTGAAAACCGCGCCGTCCTTCGAGAAATCGATCGCGCCTTTACGCTCCTTCGTCGCCGAGCCGATGCGTTTCGGCCGGCTTTTCCTGGTCGGCGACGCCGCCCATATCGTGCCGCCGACCGGCGCCAAGGGGCTGAACCTTGCGGCCAGTGACGTGCATTACCTTTTCTCCGGGCTGATCGAGCATTACCGCGAAAGCTCGGATCATGGCATCGACGCCTATTCGCAGGTTGCACTTGCCCGTGTGTGGAAGGCGGTGCGGTTTTCCTGGTGGATGACGACGATGATGCATCTTTTCCCAGATACCGGTGATTTCGATCAGAGGATTCAGGAGGCGGAGCTCGACTATCTCACGCATTCCCGCGCCGCCTCGACGGTCCTTGCCGAAAATTATGTGGGGTTGCCATTCTGAAGGACTGCGGATGAAGGCTGCGCGCATCCGCAGAGCCACCGAGTGCTCGGGACGCAGAACCATAACCAGGAAATCATGTGTTTGGGGATTTATTTCATTTTACATCACCATTTCGCATGAGAAGCTAACATGAAATTCAATACGGCGCCGGAGTACGCCGAAAAGGGAGAGAGAAAATGAGGAAGCTGTTTCTGGCCGCCGCTGCGGCCATCGTCCTGGGCACGAGCGCCTATGCCGACACCATCAAGGTCGGCGTCATCGGCCCATTCTCCGGTCCGTTCGCGCTTCAGGGCAAGAACTTCAAGGCGGGGATTGACGCCTATATGGCCGTTAACGGCAGCAAGGTCGGCAACGACACGGTGGAGATCGTCTATCGCGACGTGCCGCAGGCCGATCCTGCCCAATCCAAGGCGCTTGCCCAGGAACTGATCGTCAAGGAAAAGGTCCGGTATCTCGCCGGCTTCTATTTCACCCCCGACGCCATGGCGGTGACACCGATCCTCAAGCAGGGCAATGTGCCGATGGTCATCATGAACGCCGCCACCTCGGCGATCGTGACCAAGAGTCCGCTCGTCGTGCGCACCTCGTTTACGACCTGGCAGACCTCGACGCCGATCGCCAAGGTCGCCTTCGACGCCGGCGTCAAGAAGGTAATCTCGGTCGTCAGCGATTACGGCCCGGGCGTCGATGCCGAGAATGCCTTCAAGACCGGCTTCGAAAAGGCCGGCGGTCAGGTGGTCGAGGCCATCCGCATGCCGCTTGCGACCAACGATTTCAGCCCGATTATGCAGCGCATCAAGGATTCCGGCGCTGAGGGCGTCTTCGCCTTCCTGCCGTCGGGACCGACGACGCTCGGCTTCGTCAAAGCCTATAACGAGAATGGCCTGAAGGCTGCCGGTATCAAGTTCTTCGCGCCCGGCGACCTGACCCAGGAATCCGACCTGCCGGCGCTCGGTGATGCCGCACTCGGCATCCAGACGACCTTCCACTATGCCGTTTCGCACGACTCGCCCGAAAACAAGGCTTTCGTCGAGGCTGCCACTAAAGCGATCGGCAACAAGGCCGAACTCTCCTTCCCCGCAGTCAGCGCCTATGACGGCATGTATGTCATCTACAAGATGATCGAGGCGACGGGCGGCAAGCAGGATGCTGAACAGGCTGTCGATGCGGTGAAGGGCCTTGCCTGGACGAGCCCGCGCGGCCCGGTTTCGATCGATCCGGAAAGTCGCCACATCACGCAGAACATCTATCTGCGCGAAGTCGCCAAGGCCGACGACGGGACCTACGTCAACAAGGAGGTCCAGACCTTCGAGAAGCAGGGCGATCCGGGCCTGGCGGCAGCCAAGTAACATCGGGCGTCAGAACATGCGGCGGGCTTGGAATCTTAGGTCCGTCGCATTCAAGCAGGTAGTTCCATGCAGACAGTCTTCAGCATAGCCGTCGACGCGCTTGCCTATGGCATGGTGCTCTTCGTGATCTCGATCGGCCTTTCCGTCACCATGGGGCTGATGCGCGTCGTCAACCTCGCGCACGGCGCCTTCGCCATGATCGGCGGCTACATCGCCTCCTATGCCGCACGTGACCTCGGCCTCGGTTATGCTATAGCGATCTTCGCTGCCGTGGTCGCCACGATCATCATTGCAATCCCTCTCGAGCGCTTCCTCTACCGCCGGATCTACGGTGCCCCGGAACTGACCCAGGTGCTGATGACGATCGGCATAACCTTCTGCATCATCGGCATCGCCAATTACCTCATGGGACCAACGCTGAAGACCATACCGCTTGCCGCGGCGCTGCAGGGTTCGGCCGATCTTGGCTTTCGCACCATTCCCGTTCACCGGCTTTTTGCCATTCTCTGCGGCCTCGCCGTGGCGCTCGCGCTCTGGTTCGCGATCGAAAGGACCAGCTTCGGCGTCAAACTGCGCGCCTCGGTGGACGATGCGGCGATGGCGGCGGCACTCGGCGTACGCACCGAGATCATCTATGCGGTGAGCTTTGCCATCGCCGTCGGGCTTGCCGCCTTCGGCGGCGTGGTCGGCGCCGAACTCCTGCCGGTCGAACCTTATTACGCGCTGCGCTACATGGTGACTTTCCTGGTCGTCGTCTCCGTCGGCGGCGCCGGCTCCATTCCCGGCGCGCTGATCGCCTGCCTGCTGCTCGGCGCGATCGATACGACCGGCCGCTATCTGATGCCGGAGTTCGGGGAATTCTTCTTCTATCTTGCCGTGATCGCGATCATCTGCGTCTTCCCGCGCGGCCTTGCCGGGAGGGCGAAGTGAGATGGCGCTTGTGTTGAACAACGTAAACGGACGTCTCCAGCAACGGCGCGGTTATGTCAGCCGCGATCTCGCCGGCATCATGGTGATCATCGCCGTTGCCGCCATCGGCTATTTCGCCTTCCCTGATAATCTCGCGCTTCTGACCCGGATGATCACCATCGCGCTGCTCGTGCTCTCGCTCGATCTGGTGACCGGCTATTGCGGCGTTGCGACGCTCGGCCATGCCGCCCTGTTCGGCTCCGGCGCCTATGCCGCCGGCATCCTATCGGCGCATTACGGCATCAATGATCCGCTGCTGATGCTGCTCGCCGGCATTGCCGGCGGCGTAGCTTCTGGGCTGCTCAGCGGCGCGATCATTCTGCGCGCGCATGGCCTGCCGCAGCTCGTGCTGTCGATTGCCCTCATCCACCTCTTCCACGAATTCGCCAACAAGGCCTCCTCATGGACAGGCGGCAGCGATGGACTTTCCGGCATCGCGCCCGATCCGGTCCTCGGCTTTTTTGAATTCGATCTTTATGGCCGCACCGCCTTCTTTTTCGGAATGACGCTGCTGCTTGTTGTCTTCGTGCTGCTGAGATTGCTGGTGCGTTCACCCTTCGGCATGCTCTGCCGCGCCATCAAGCAGGACCCGTTGCGTGTCCGCGCCATGGGTGGTTCGCCGAAAGGCGCGCTCATCAGGATGTACGCCATCTCGGGCGCGGTTGCCGGGGTCGGCGGCGCCTTGAACGCGATCTCGACGCAGGTCGTCGGTCTTGACAGCCTGTCCTTCACACAGTCGGCGGAGGCGCTGGTCATGCTCGTGCTCGGCGGCACCGGCTCTCTCTTCGGGGCGCTCTCCGGCACGATCATCTTTATGCTCTTCGAGGACTATGTCTCGGCCGCCAATCCCTTCCACTGGCTGACCATGGTCGGTGCGCTCTTGATCGCCGTCGTGCTCTTCGCGCCGAAAGGGCTTTACGGAACGGCCGCAAATTTCATTGACCGCCGCAGGGAGCAGCGCTCATGAGCCATGTGTTCGAAGTCGCCAATCTCCGGAAAGCCTTCGGTGGCCTTGCAGTCACCAACGATGTTTCGCTGGCGATGGCGCCCGGCGACCGCGTCGCGCTGATCGGCCCGAACGGCGCCGGCAAGACCACCTTCGTCAACCTCGTCACCGGCAATCTCCCCCCCGATTCCGGCGAGGTCCGCCTTGGCGGCGAAACGGTGACGGCAGTCAATGCGATCGGCAGGGTCAAACGCGGCCTCGTCCGCTCCTTTCAGGTGACGCGGCTTTTCCAGGACATGACGCCCGCCGAACATGTGGGGCTCGCTGTCCTGCAGCGGGACGGAAAGACCTGGAACATGTTCGGAAATTTCCTCTCGATGCCCGATGTCATGGCCGAGATCGACGACCTCCTGGGAAAGCTCGGACTGACGCCGCTGATGCATCGCAAGGTCAGCGAGATTGCCTATGGGCAACAGCGGCTTCTGGAACTCGCCGTCGCTCTGGCGCTGAAGCCGAAGGTGCTGCTGCTCGACGAGCCGGCCGCCGGCGTGCCGCAAAGCGATACCGGCCGCATCGAGCAAGCGCTGGCCGATCTGCCCGCCGATCTCGCCGTGCTGATGATCGAACACGACATGGATCTTGTCTTTCGTTTTGCCAAACGCGTCATCGTGCTGGCAGCCGGCGCGATCATTTTCGACGGCCGACCTGAGGACGTCACCAGGGATGCGCGTGTGCGCGAGGCCTATCTCGGGAGTTATGCCAATGCCAGCCCTGTCGCTTAAGGTCGAAAATCTGTCGGCCGGATACGGGCCGACGCGGGTGTTGGAAGGCATTTCCTTCTCCGTGCCGGCAGGCGCAAGGCTCGCCGTGCTCGGCCGCAACGGCATGGGCAAGACAACGCTGCTGGCGACGCTCGCCGGTCAGACCCGACGCTATGAGGGCCGCATCACCCTTGGCGATACGGATGTCACAACAGCACCAAGCGCAACACGCGCGCATAAGGGTCTCGGCTATGTGCCGCAGACACGCTGCGTCTTTCCGACGTTGACGGTCGAAGAGAACCTTTTCGTCGGCTTGAAGGCGCGGCCGAAAACGGCGCTGGAGGAAGCCTATGCACTGTTCCCGCGCCTGAAGGAGCGCCGCCGCAACCTCGGCAACCAGCTCTCCGGCGGCGAACAGCAGATGCTTTCAACGGCCCGCACCATTCTCGGCCGCCCGTCCGTGCTGCTGCTCGACGAACCGCTCGAGGGGCTTGCCCCCGTTATCTGCGAGGAACTGATGGCAGCTTTCGCCGGACTCGCCAAGTCAGGCGACATGACCATCCTTCTTGTCGAGCAGCGGATCCAGAGCGCGCTCGATTTCGCCGATCAGGTCGTCATTCTCGAACGAGGGCGGCTGGCCTGGGCGGGAACGCCGGCAGACCTATCCAAGGACCACGAAGCCGTCGAAAGCTTGCTCGGAGTGGGCGGCCTGCATTGAAGCAATCAACGCCGGTTATCGTCATGATGACGTCATCATGAGCCTGGCATTATTACGCTGCCTGAAATATTTCCGCTGGCCGAAATTGATCGAAAGCTTGAACAGGCAGAAAATACCGCATTCCCCAAAGCGGCATCAGAGTAAGACAGACATAAATATTCATTTCCAAGGGAATAGACGCCTGCGTCGCTCCCTTTACTTGGATCATTGAACTCCAGATAAATTGCGTCTGTTGGGTTTAACCGGCTGAACTGGTCAGACGCTCGTCAAAATCTCGTTGCCAAGCACCCGATAGGGTTGCATGTTTAAACAGAACTTCAGACGGGAGGTAGAAATGGCAAACCACAAGCCGGTCGCAGCGGACGTATACCAGCCCATTTTCGGCATCGACAAGCCGGTTGACGGCAACATCCTGGACGGTTCCAGGGATGCCGACGGAGATCTTGTGCGTCTCAACTTCGTCAACGGGCAGCGAATTCCGCAACCGGCCACTCCGGACGGACCGGCCACGACGACGACGATCGAGGGAAAATACGGCACGCTGACCATCTATTCCGACGGCTACTATACCTATGAACTCGATCACTCCAATCCGGTGGTATCAGCGCTCGGCCCTGGAGATCAACTCCTCGACCAGTTCAATTTCAAGATCTCGGACGGCAAAGGCGCCACCGACTTAGGCTTGCTCAATATCACTGTCGATCTGCCGGAGCGTGGCGACATCTTCGTGAATTTCGAGGATGTCGGCAAATATGATTTCCCCACAGGCTACAAGGGCTTCGATTGGGGCGCTTGGCACGATGGTGACGATGCAGCGATACAAAAGGAAGCCGACGGCAACCATTATCTGTTAGGCGGCGCATTCTGGACACCCATCCAGGCCGCCGATGGCGGCACCTTCCAAATAGAGCAATTCAGCGTGGCAAATGGCACATCCGATTATGACAACGTTCTGACGATCGAAGGTAGGCTGAACGGCGATACCGTGTTCTTGGTTACGGTCAACGTGACCGCTGACAGCATTCATGACCCGCAAGTGATTGATCTCAGCGCCTATGGCCAAATCGACTATCTCGTGCTCGACACCGAGCCCGTCATCAACGAAACGAGCGGCCCCGATTATTATGGCGCGCAATACGACAACTTCCACTTTGTCGTTTGAGAGAGAGGAAGCGAGCGCCCCATTGCCAAACATTGCATCTTTTCCAGCGCTCGCTGCAGCGACGATCCAGTAGCGATTTCTTGCGATAGCTGATCCACCTGCAGCCTGATAGCGTTAGATCGTCCGAGGAGGGACGATTATGCTGGGTTGGAGGAAATGATGCAGTCAATGGGAATCAGGTTAGCCGCGGTCATGTTCTCGCTGGCCTTATGGGCTCTAATTATTGCCGCTGCATCCCATCTTTGGGCGATGAAAATGCCCATATTGCATTTTGTGCTGTACAGATAGTGCTGCCTCCCGCGTTGGCGAGGCAAAAAGGCCAGCCTTGTTACCTACGCGCGCGTTTCAACGGAAGACCAGGCAACTGAAGCTCAGGAGCCTGAATTCCGCTCAGCCATCTGCTTGAGGAAATCGAAAGAGCGCTCATTCAATCATTGCGCAATGGCGAAGGCCGCTGCCACAATCCCTTTGTCTAACACTGCACATTTTTCGCGCAAAATGCTTATGCAGCCGATTTCGAAAGCAAGCCGGCAATCCCCTTTCGAGATAAATCAACCAGTTACGATCTGGCACACTGCTTGCTTCGATATCTGTGAGTTGGTGGCTAGGGTTCCGGCGCTCCGTACGGGAGCGTGCTGGTCCGAGAGCCACCACCGGCTGGGAGAGAAATCCCACCGGATGCACGGCGGGACAAAAGCCCGGGAGACCTCGTAAGCCAAGGGATTGGCGGCGCGATGGTCTTTGCCGATCCCTTTTTGAAAAAGCAAAAGGGGAATTTCTATGCAGACTTTTTCGAAGATTCTTTCCGTAACGGCCCTTTCGGTATCGTTGGCTTTCGGATTCGGCTCTTCCGCCGGCGCAGCGCCGAAAACCAGCTTCAAGGTCGCCTGGTCCATCTATGTCGGCTGGATGCCCTGGGGCTATGCGAGCGACCACGGCATCGTCAAGAAATGGGCCGATAAATACGGCATCAATATCGAAGTCACCCAGTTCAATGACTACGTCGAGTCGATGAACCAGTACACGGCGGGCGCCTTCGATGCCGTGACGCTCACCAACATGGACGGCCTGTCGATCCCGGCCGCCGGCGGGGTCGACACGACGGCCGTCATCGTCGGCGATTTTTCGAACGGCAATGACGCCGTCATCCTGAAGGACAAGGCGAGCCTCGGCGACATCAAGGGCCAAAACGTCAATCTCGTCGAGTTTTCCGTCTCGCACTATCTGCTCGCCCGTGCGCTCGAAAGCATCAAGCTGAGTGAGCGCGACGTGAAGGTGGTCAATACATCGGACGCCGACATGGTCGCAGCCTACAAGACGCCTGATGTCAGCGCCGTCGTCAGCTGGAATCCGCTCGTCTCCACCATTCTGGAGGATCCCAGCGCCAAGAAGGTTTTCGACAGCTCGCAGGTCCCGGGCGAGATCATCGACCTGATGGTCGCCAACACCGACGTGCTGAAGGAAAATCCGAACTTCGGCAAGGCGCTCGCCGGCATCTGGTACGAGACGGCCGCACTGCTGCGGGCCGACACAGCCGAAGGCAAAGCCGCCCGCGAAGCCATGGGCTCTGCATCCGGCACCGACCGTGCCGGCTTCGAAGCCCAGCTCGCCGCAACCAAGCTATTCGACAAACCGGCCGACGCCGTTGCCTTCACCGCTTCGCCCGGCCTGCCGAAGACCATGGATCTCGTCCGCAGCTTCCTTTTCGAGAAGGGTCTGCTCGGCAATGGGGCGCCGTCTGCTGACGTGATCGGCATTGAGATGCCCGACGGCAAGGTGCTGGGTGATACCGGCAACGTGAAGCTCCGCTTCACCGAGACCTACATGAAGTCAGCGGCCGACGGCTCGCTCTGATCAGAACGGCGGCGCGGTTCGGCCGCGCCTCCTCTCCTTCTCAGCGGAGCATTTCCCATGCGTTGGATCAACACGAGGCCGAGCCGGGGTGCGCAGCTTGCCTTGACGCTGCTGCCCTTCGTGCTGCTTGCCCTTGCCTATGCCTTCGGCTCGGCTGCGCGACTGGCGGAAAACGCCAATGACAAGCTTCTGCCGAGCCTTGCGGGCTTCGCCGATGCGATCAACCGCCTGGCCTTCGTTGCCGACCAGCGCACAGGAGACTATCTGCTCTGGTCGGATACCGGAGCAAGCCTGATCCGGCTGCTCTCCGGCCTCGGCATCTCGACGGCGATCGCGCTTCTCATCGGCATGCTGATCGGCATGCTGCCTTATCTGCGAGCACTGCTCGCCCCCTTCATCGCCGTGATTTCCATGGTGCCGCCGCTCGCCCTTTTGCCGATCCTCTTCATCGTCATGGGGCTCGGCGAAACCTCGAAGATCGCCCTCATCGTCATCGGTGTAGCGCCGACGATGATCCGTGACCTGGCTCTGAAGGCGCTGGAGCTGCCGCGCGAGCAGATCGTCAAGGCCGAGACGCTTGGCGGCTCCTCCTGGCAGATCGGCCTGCGGATCGTGCTGCCGCAGGTCCTGCCGCGGCTGATCACTTGCCTCCGACTGCAGCTCGGTCCCGCCTGGCTGTTCCTCATTGCTGCCGAAGCGATCTCTTCGGATTCCGGCCTCGGCTACCGTATCTTCCTTGTCCGCCGCTATCTGTCGATGGATATCATCTTCCCCTATGTCGTCTGGATCACGCTGCTTGCCGTGGTCATGAACGCCCTGCTCGACCGCTTGCGGATCGCCGTGTTTCCCTGGTCGGAGCTGGAGAAGCAGGCATGAGCGAACTGAAGATCGAACGGGTCTGGAAAGAATATGGCGACCAGATCGTGCTGGAAGACGTGTCGCTCACCGTCGCTTCGCGCGCCTTCGTCGCCCTTGTCGGCCCCTCCGGCTGCGGCAAGACGACGTTTCTGCGCATGCTGCTCGGCCAGGAGCAGCCGACGAAGGGTAAGATCCTGCTCGACGGCGAGCCTCTGCCGTCGGAGCCGGGGCCGGATCGCGGTGTCGTCTTCCAGCGCTACTCCGTCTTCCCGCATCTGACGGTGCTCGGCAATGTGCTGCTCGGCAGGGAATTTTCCGCCGCGCGCTACAGGGCCAAGCTCTTCGGCGCGGCCCGCCGCAATGCGCTTGAGGAAGCGGGCCGGCTGATCGCCGAGGTGGGTCTTGCCGGTTCCGAAGGCAAATACCCGGTCCAGCTTTCGGGTGGCATGCAGCAGCGCCTTGCGCTGGCCCAGGCGCTGATCATGAAGCCGAAAGTGCTGCTGCTCGACGAACCCTTCGGCGCGCTCGATCCGGGCATCCGCGCCGAGATCCACACGCTGATGAAACGGCTCTGGCATGAGACGCAGATGACCGTCGTCATGGTCACGCATGACATGCGCGAAGCCTTCACGCTTGCGAACCGCGTCGTCGCTTTCGAACGCCGCCGCAACCGGCCGGAGGAAAGGGAGCGCTACGGCGCTACCATCACCAAGGATATTTCCATCTGGCCGCCGCGCCTTGCCGGCCAGCCATCGATCTTCAGCCCCGACCGGGACGGCCCGGTCGCTTCCCTGGGGCACAGCCGGGACGACCTGGCACCATCAGGAGAGATGCAATGATGCATGTGGGACGCTCACCCGAAGAAATCGCCGCCAACCGCGCGCGATATGAGGAGCATCAGAAGAAGGGGCTGGAATTCGCCCCCAAGGCGCTGCCCGGCCCCAGCCCCTTGCCGGCGCCGGCCATCGACGCCGCCGCTATCATCCACCGGGAAACCGTCCCCGGCGGCTGGTATTGGTCGACGAAAGTTTCGCGCGGCGAGGCGATCCGCATCGATCAAGCGGAGGGCAATTCCACCCTGGCGCTCGTCGCCTGGAGCGCCGCCGATAGCAGCGAACGGATCAATCTCGTCGATACCGCCAAGGTCCAGTGGACGACGGCGCTCGGCAAGGGGCGCGTGATCTTCTCCGACATGGGTCGCGTCATGTTCTCGATGATCGAGGACAGTTCCGGCGCCCATGACTGCCTGATGGGCGGCTCGAACGCTGCCTCAAACGCAGCGAAATATCCGGGCGAAAAGACGCGCAACACGCGCGACAACTTGATTCTCGTCGCCGGCAAGCTCGGTCTTACCCGTCGCGATATCCCCGGCATCCTCAATCTCTTCGCACCCGTGCGCCTTGCCGAGGCCGGCGGCTTCGCCTGGCTGGGTAAGCGTTCCAACAGCGGCGACTATGTCGATCTCCGTGCCGAGATGGACGTGCTGGTCGGCTTTTCCAATTGCCCGCATCCGCTCGATCCGGATCCCATCTATCAGCCGAAACCCGTTGTCATCACGCGCTACAAGGCGGCAGTCCCCGCTGAGGACGATCTTTGCCACACGGCAACCGCCGAAGCAGTCCGCGGTTTCGAAAACAACGCCTTGATGCAGGCCTGAGGAGAAGACGATGTCCGATTTCATCCAGACCTCCCCTGCCCGCACCGTGGGAAATGCAGCTCAGGATCACTTCATCGCAGCCGAAGCGCCGTGGTCCGGGATCGTCCGCAAGGGCCAGATCATCCGCATCGAAGACAGCTACGGTCAACAGGCGATCGACACGCTCTTCTATCGTGCCGATGATTTCTCCGAGCGTTATTCCAACCAGGACACGATGCGCATGCATAATGCCGCCTATGTCGGCATCGGCACGAAGATCATGTCGAGCGAAGGCAATGTCATGCTGACCATGACGGCCGACAGCTGCGGCCGCCACGATACCTCGGCCGGCGCCTGCTCCTGCGAGAGCAATACGGTGCGCTTCGGCCACGGCACGAAATACCTGCATGCCTGCCGCGACAACTTCCTGCTCGAAGTTTCGAAACACGGCATGGGTAAGCGCGATATCGTGCCGAACATCAACTTCTTCATGAACGTGCCGATCCAGCCGACCGGCGAGATGACGATCGTCGACGGTATTTCCGCGCCCGGCGACTATGTCGAACTCGTCGCCGAGATGGATGTGCTCTGCGTCATCTCCAATTGCCCGCAGGTCAACAACCCGTGCAACGGCTTCGATCCGACACCGATCCGGGTGCTGATCTGGGATGGCGAGGCCTGATCATGTTCAAGAAAATCCTGATCGCGAACCGCGGCGAAATCGCCGTGCGGGTCATCAAGACGCTGCAGCGCATGGGCATTGCCTCGGTCGCCGTCTATTCCGATGCCGACCGTTTCGCCAAAGCGGTGATGATGGCCGACGAAGCCGTCCGTCTCGGCCCGCCGCCGGCCGGCGAAAGTTACCTGAATGTCGATGCCGTCATCGCCGCGTGCAGGTCGACGGGAGCGGAAGCCGTCCATCCCGGCTATGGTTTTCTCTCCGAAAATACCGGTTTTGCCGAGCTGCTTGCCGCCGAAGGCATCGCCTTCATCGGCCCTCGGCCGGAGCATCTATCGGCCTTCGGCTTGAAACATACGGCCCGCGAACTCGCCAAGGCGAGCGGCGTACCGCTTCTGCCCGGTACGGGCCTGTTGTCGAGCGCCGAGGAAGCGCTTTCCGCAGCGGAAGCGATCGGCTACCCGGTGATGCTGAAAAGTACGGCCGGCGGCGGCGGCATCGGCATGCAGCTCTGCGCCGATCCGGAAAGCCTGAGGGCTTCGTTCGAGAGCGTGCAGCGCACGGCGCGCGCAAGCTTCGGCGACGCACGCGTCTACATAGAACGCTTCGTGGCGGAGGCCCGCCATGTCGAGGTGCAGATCTTCGGCGACGGCAGAGGCAACGTCATCGCGCTCGGCGAGCGGGACTGCTCGCTGCAGCGGCGAAACCAGAAAGTGGTCGAGGAGACCCCTGCCCCCGGTCTTTCAGCTGCAACCCGTGGCCGCCTGCACAAGGCAGCCGTCGATCTCGGCGCTTCGGTTTCCTATGAATCGGCAGGCACGATCGAATTCATCTACGATCCGCTGCGCGAGGAATTCTATTTCCTTGAGGTCAACACGCGTCTTCAGGTCGAGCATCCCGTCACGGAAGCCGTGTTCGGCATCGACCTCGTCGAGTGGATGATCCGCCAGGCCGCGGGCGAAGACGTGCTCTCCGGCGCCAAAACACTAGGGCCGAAAGGTGCAGCGATCGAAGTGCGCGTCTATGCCGAGATGCCGCATGCCGACTTCCGCCCGAGCGCTGGGCTGCTGACGGAGGTCGTCTTTCCCCAGGACGCGCGCATCGACGGCTGGATCGAAACCGGCACGGAGGTGACCCCCTTCTACGACCCGATGCTCGCCAAGCTGATCGTCTCCGCCGAAGATCGCCCGGCGGCGATCGAAAAGCTGCAGAAGGCGCTTGCCGAAACATCGATATCCGGCATCGAGACCAATCTTGATTATCTCAGCGCAATCGCCCATTCGGATCTGCTCGCCAGCGGCAAGGTGGCGACGACGGCTCTCCGCGATTTTTTCTTCGTGCCTGACGTTATCGAGGTGCTTGCGCCCGGCGCCCAGTCAAGCATCCAGGAACTGCCGGGCCGGCTTGGCCTCTGGCATGTCGGCGTGCCGCCGAGCGGACCGATGGACGAGCGCTCCTTCCGCCACGCCAACCGCCTCGTCGGCAACGGTGACACTGTCGCAGCACTGGAGCTGACGGTGTCCGGCCCGGTGCTGAAATTTCACAGCGAAACGGTGGTCGCGCTTGCCGGCGCGAGAATGGCGATGAGCATCGACGGCGAGACACTGCCGCATGACGTGGCCGTGACGATCCGCGCCGGTCAGATCCTCTCAATCGGCAGCATCGACGGGCCGGGACAGAGGGCCTATCTTGCCGTCGCAGGCGGTATTGCCGCCCCGCTCGTGCTCGGCTCCCGCGCCACCTTCGGCCTCGGCCAGTTCGGCGGCAACGCCACAGGCACGCTGAAGACTGGCCACGTTCTGCATCTTGCCCGCAAGGCCGCGGTCGTGCCGCCGATGCCGGCGACGGAGCCTGCGGAACTGACGCGCGAATGGGATGTCGGCGTCGTCTACGGTCCGCATGGGTCCCCCGATTTCTTTCAGGACGGCGATATCGAAACGCTGTTTTCGACGAGCTACGAGGTGCATTTCAACAGCGCCCGCACCGGGGTACGCCTCATCGGCCCCGCGCCGAAGTGGGCGCGCAGCGATGGCGGCGAGGCTGGCCTTCATCCCTCAAACCTGCATGACAATGCC
Source organism: Rhizobium sophoriradicis (assembly GCF_003939025.1). Taxonomy (GTDB): domain Bacteria; phylum Pseudomonadota; class Alphaproteobacteria; order Rhizobiales; family Rhizobiaceae; genus Rhizobium; species Rhizobium sophoriradicis. The sequence continues at coordinate 339,931 of NZ_RQIH01000007.1, read as the reverse complement.
TACGCCATCGGTGCGATCGACTTCACGGGCGACATGCCGATCATTCTCGGGCCTGACGGACCGAGCCTCGGCGGCTTCGTCTGCCCAGCGGTGATTGCCCGCGACGAGCAATGGAAGATGGGTCAGTTCAAGCCCGGCGACCGTATCCGCTTTCATCCCGCCGCGCGGCCCGAAGATCCGATCGCCGGCCCCGTCGTGCATCGAGCAAAGGAGGAAGCGGGCTCGCCGATCATCGGCAAGTGCGACGACGGCCCGGTCTCCGTCGTCTATCGCCGCCAAGGCGACGACAATCTGCTCGTCGAATATGGACCGATGACGCTCGACATCGCCCTGCGACTGAGGGTGCACCTGCTGATGCAAGCCGTAGCGCAGGCACAACTGCCCGGGATCATCGATCTCACGCCCGGCATCCGCTCGCTGCAGATCCACTATGACGGTACGGCACTCACCCGCAAGCGCCTGCTCGGTCTTCTGGCAGAGATCGAGGCGGGCCTGCCGGCCGCGCAAGACGTCAAGGTGCCGAGCCGTATCGTCCATCTGCCGCTTTCCTGGAATGATCCGGATGCCGAGCTCGCCATGCGCAAATATCAGGATCTCGTGCGGCCGAACGCGCCCTGGTGCCCTGACAACATCGAGTTCATCCGCCGCATCAACGGCCTGCCCGACGAACAGGCCGTGCGCGACATCGTTTTCGATGCCAGCTATCTCGTGCTTGGCCTCGGCGACGTCTATCTCGGCGCACCGGTTGCGACACCGATCGATCCGCGTCATCGGTTGGTGACGACAAAATACAATCCGGCCCGCACCTGGACGCCGGAAAATGCCGTCGGCATCGGCGGGGCCTATATGTGCATCTATGGCATGGAGGGCCCAGGCGGTTACCAGCTATTCGGCCGTACCATCCAGGTCTGGAATACATGGAGGCCGACGCCGGTGTTTGCCAAGGACAAGCCCTGGCTGCTCGACTTCTTCGATCAGATCCGCTTCTTCCCCGTCAGCCACGAAGAGCTGAGCGCAGCCCGCGCCGCCTTTCCGCATGGAGGATATCCGGTCAGGATAGAGGAAAGCGAGTTCTCCTATGCCGCCTATGAGACCGGGCTTGCCCGTGAGGCAGCCGCCATCGGCGCCTTCAAATCGAAGCAGGAGGCCGCCTTCGAAACGGAGCGGCAACGCTGGAAGGAACTCGGCCTCGACAGCTTCACCGTCGATGAAAGCGCCGGCGCCAGCCTTGCCGGCGAGATACCGCAGGGTTGCTTCGGTGTCGAAAGCGCCGTGCCGGGCAACGTCTGGAAGATCCTCGTCGAAGAGGGGCAGCCGGTGGCCGCCGGCGACACATTGGCCATCATCGAATCCATGAAAATGGAAATCAACGTAACCGCGCATGCCGGCGGCCGCGTCCGCGATCTGCGTGCCGGCCCTGGGCGCAATGTCAAAGCCGGCGATGTGCTGGTCGTTCTGGAGGAAATCTGATGCTCCCCACCATTCTTGATCTTGCCTCGCTGCGGTCCGCCTATACGAGGGGCCTTTCCCCGCTTGATCTGGTGGAAGAGATCATCGCGAGATGCAGCGCGTCCGACGATCCGGCCGTCTTCATCACGATGACGCCAGAGGAGGAATTACGCGCCGCCGCCCGCGAGCTGGTGGCCCGTGCGCCGGAACCGAACAGCCTGCCGCTCTGGGGCATTCCCTTCGCCGTCAAGGACAATATCGATGTAGCCGGCCTGCCGACGACGGCCGCCTGCCCGGCTTTCGCCTATCAGCCGCAGGCGGATGCGACAACGGTCGCGCGCTTGCGGGCCGCCGGCGCCATCGTGATCGGCAAGACCAATCTCGACCAGTTCGCAACGGGGCTGAACGGCACGCGCTCGCCGCATGGCGCGCCGCGTTCGGTGTTTGACCGCAACTATGTCTCCGGCGGCTCCAGCTCGGGTTCGGCCGTCGCCGTCGCAGCCGGTCTGGCAAGCTTCTCGCTCGGAACCGACACGGCCGGTTCGGGCCGCGTGCCGGCTGCTTTCAACAATCTCGTCGGCATCAAGCCGACACCGGGGCTGGTGCCCAATGTCGGCGTGGTGCCTGCCTGCCGCAGCGTCGACGTCGTCACCGTCTTCGCCGCGACGGTCGGCGACGGCATTGCCATCCGCCGGATCATGGAAGGCTACGACGCCCGCGATCCGTTTTCACGGCAAGCCGTGCCCGCAAGCCTGCCGTCGACACGCCCGCGCATCGGCGTCCTCGACGGTGCGGAACGGGAGTTCTACGGCAACAGGCGCGTGGAGGCGCTCTATGACGCAGCAATCGAAAGGGCGCGGTCGCTAGGTGCGGTGATCCTGCCCTTCGACTACGCGCCTTTCCGACAGGCGGCCGAATTGCTCTACAACGGCCCCTGGGTCGCCGAACGACTGGCGGCGGTCAAGGAATTCCTGGCAACGAATGAAGGCGACTTCGACCCGACGGTGCGGGCCATCATCGAAGGAGCAAAGGCCTACGATGCAGTCGACGCCTTCGAGGGCCGCTACAGGCTGGAAGCGTTGCGGCAGAAAACAAGGGCCGAATGGGTGAAGGTGGATTTCCTGATGCTGCCGACATCCCCCACCACCTACAGCGTCGAAGAAATGCAGGCGGACCCGATCGTCAAGAACAGCCATTTCGGCCGCTACACCAATTTTGCCAATCTGCTCGATTGCGCGGCAATCGCCATTCCCGCCGGCTTTGATGCAGACGGACACCTGCCCGCAGGCGTGATGCTGGTAGGACCCGCTTTCACCGACGATGCGCTGGCGCCCTTCGCCGACGCCATGCACCGTGCGGCGGAGACCGGAATGGGCAAGGACCGCAACATCGCGCTGCCGGAGGCAAGCCGCGTTCAAACCCCGGCCGACGACTTCGTCCCGATCGTCGTCGTCGGCGCACATTTGACGGACATGCCGCTGAACCACGAACTGACGCGAACCGGCGGATACAGATTGAGAACGGGGCGAACGGACGGCAGCTACCGCCTCTTTGCCCTCGACGGCACGGTCCCGCCAAAGCCCGGGCTGGTGCGCGATCCGGGCTTTGTCGGCGATGGCGTGGAGATCGAGGTCTGGGCGCTGCCACCGGCCGCATTTGCCCTTTTTGTCCAGAACATTCCGGCGCCGCTTGGCGTCGGCAAGATCACGCTCGACGACGCGAGTTGCATCACGGGATTCTTGTGCGAGGCACATGCGGTCACGGGGGGCCGGGAGATCACCGAATTCGGCGGCTGGCGCAACTATGTTCGCTCAACCAGTCCGGTGGCGTAAAGGGAGAGAGGATGCGAAGATTTCTGTCCAAGGCAGCGCAGCTCCTTCTAAGAGGTCTCATTGCCAGGACCTGCGCGATCTCAGCGGGCAAGTCTCAAAAAGGCATCGGTCCGGGCGCAAATTGATGCTTTTCGCGCGCAATAATTTTCCCTACTCACTGCTTGAAAGCAACGAGAGGTGCGGCGATGGCGATGCCATTCTACTGGAACGAACTCAATACCGGTGATTTCGCCGGCCTTTCGCCCGACACGACCATTGCCATCCTTGCGATCGCCTCTACGGAACAGCACGGTCCGCACCTGCCGATCGCGACCGATGTTGCGATTGCCAACGGCATGCTCGCGGAGCTTCGAAAGCAGAAGCCTGCCGACCTCGACTTTCTTGTTCTGCCGACGCAGGAGATCGGCAAGGCGAATGAGCATGTCTATGGACCAGGAACGCTGTCGCTCGGTGCGGAACTCTTAATTCCGGTCTGGACGGCGATCGGCGCCAAGGTGGCCGAAGCCGGCATCCGCAAGCTAGTGATCGTCAATTCGCATGGCGGCAACGTCGATATCATGAGCATCGTCGCGCGCGAACTACGCGTGCGTTACCAGATGGCCGTCGTCTCCACGCAATGGGGCCGCTTTGGACACCCGGAGGGGATGATCAGCGAACACGAGCTGAAATACGGCATCCACGGCGGCGAGGTGGAAACTTCGCTCATGCTCCATTTCCGGCCTGACCTGGTGCGAATGGACAAGGCGGAGAACTTCACCTCGAAGGCGGAGTGGATGCGCGGGCAATCCAAATACATCCAGCCGCTGCCGCCACATTCGCTCGCCTGGATCGCCCACGATCTCAATCCCAATGGCGTTGTCGGCGACGCGTCGCTCGGCACAGCCGAAAAGGGCGAAGCAATTTGCCGCCACCAGGTCCAAGGGTTCATCGAACTGCTCCATGACCTGAAGCGCTACCCGCTTTCCAATCTCCATTCGAGATAGGGTCTCTATCGCGCACGGCTCAGATTGCTGCGGGCTTTTCCGCCGCGATGTGGCCTTTGGCCTGCAATTCCTCCACCAGGCCGGCCAGTTCGGCCAGGAGATATTCGACGAACAGGCTGGTCGCGGAATCGAGCGGCGCGCGGGCGCGGGCAAAAAGCTTCATCGGCTGGTGGCGGGCATGCGGCTCCGCGATCGGCCGGAAGACCAACTCGCCCTGGCGGCATTCGGTGATGACGTCGAGCGGATTGAGAATCGTCAGCCCAGCCCCCGACTTGACCAGCTTCTTCAGCATCTCCGAGGCATTGGTTTCGAGCACCGGCTCGACATGCACGTCGAGGCGCGCGAGCGCCAGATTGATCACATCGCGCAGGCTGGTGCCTTGCTGGGCCAGCACCAGTCGCTCCTGGACGATGTCCGCCAGGTTGATCGGGCCCGACCCGATCAGGTGGTGACCGGGTGGCAAAACCACGCCGATCGGAATGTCGAAATTGCCAAGCGTCCGGATGCCCGGCGTTGCCGGAATATTGAAGCCGAGGCCGATATCCACCTCGCCTGAGATCACCGGGTTGACCGTCATCGTACCGGCGTCGTTGCGCAATTGCATGAAGACACGCGGATGCTCCGACTGGAACCGGGCAATGATGTCAGGCAGCGGACCGGCAGCCAGGCCAACCGTGGTAACGATGCGGACCTTGCCGGCCTGCTGCATCTTCAGGCTGCGGATGCGCCCCTCCAGCCGCTCGTAATTCTTCAGCACCTCGCGAATATGTTCGATGCAGAGTTCGCCGGCGGCCGTCAGCCGCAAACCGCGCGGCAAACGCTCAAAGAGCGGCGCGCCCATCTCCTCCTCCAGCGCAAGAATTTGCCGGTTGATCGCCGACGACGCCACGTTCAGCCGCGCCGCCGCCTTGCGGATCGAGCCCGTGCGGGCGATCTCGTTGATGTAGATGAGCTTTCTGGAATGTAGCATCCCAACCTCGTTGCGTAAAAATAAAGCAGACGCACAAATTAGGCACAGGCTTTCGCTGAGATGCCGAAAAGGCATCATTGCGCACGAAATTTGATGCTTTTCAAAGAGCAACGCAACCGCTCCTATGAGGAAAATGGAACGTCGCGATGGGCGTTCCGCGCTCAGAAGGGGAACGCAGATCATGGCCGATGCACTGAAGAACTGGGGCCTTTCCGCACTTGCCGGTCTTGGCGGCGCGCTTGCCGCCATGGCCTCCGCCCATGCGGCCGACAAGGTGAGTTACGGCACGAACTGGCTAGCCCAGGCCGAACACGGTGGGTTTTACCAGGCGGTCGCCGATGGCACCTATGCGAAACACGGCCTCGACGTGACCATCGTGCAGGGCGGCCCGAACGCGGCAAACAGCGCGCTTTTGATCTCCGGCAAGATCGACTTCTACATGGGCGGCCCGCAGGGCGAAATCTCGGCCGTCGAACAGGGCATTCCGCTCGTCGATGTCGCGGCGATCTTCCAGAAGGATCCGCAGGTGCTGATCGCCCACCCGGACGCCGGCATCGAGAAATTCGAAGACCTCGCGAAGCTGAAGACGCTGTTTCTCGGCAAGGACGGCTACCTCACCTATTTCGAATGGATGAAGGCGAATTTCAAAGGCTTCAAGGACGAGCAATACAAGCCCTACAATTTCAGCCCGGCTCCGTTCCTCGCGGACAAGGAGTCCGCGCAGCAAGGCTACCTCACCTCGGAGCCCTATGAGATTGAGAAGCAGGCCGGCTTCGAACCTAAGGTCTTCCTGCTCGCCGACAACGGCTACTCTCCCTATTCGACGATGATCACCACGACGCAAACGATGATCGACAGTAAGCCGGATGTGGTTCAGCGCTTCGTCGATGCCTCCATCGAGGGCTGGTACAACTATCTCTACGGCGACAACCGCAAGGCGAACGAACTGATCAAGAAGGATAATCCTGAAATGACGGATGGTCAGATCGCCTATTCGATCGCCAAGATGAAGGAATACGGCATCATCGAGTCCGGCGACAGCCTGGACAAGGGCATCGGCTGCATCACCGATGCCCATTACAAGGCGTTCTTCGAAGAGATGGTCGCGATCAAGGTCTTCAAGCCGGAGACGGATTACACCAAGGCGTTTACGACGAAATTCGTCTGCAAGAGCACCGGCATGGCGATGAAGAAGTAAGCTGGCCGCAACCCCGATGATCCGCCGCTGCGGCGGATTGCATCTCCCCCGCATGAACGAGACAGGCAATGCCGCTAGCAGAAGCCCAGGCCGTATCCCCACAAGACAAGCGCAAGCGGCCATTGGTCGTCATGCGCTCGGTTTCGAAGGTCTTTTCCAGCGGAACCGTCGCACTTTCGGACATGTCGCTCACCGTCGAAAGCGGCGAATTCGTCAGCCTCCTCGGCCCTTCCGGCTGCGGCAAGTCGACGGCGCTGCGCATCATCGCCGGCCTCGGCGACGTGACATCGGGGGCGATCGACTGGCCGAGTTCGCGCATCAATTCGAAAGGCCTGCCGGAGGGCGATATCGGCTTCGTCTTCCAGGAGCCAACGCTGATGCCCTGGAAGAACGTATTCGACAATGTCCACCTGCCGCTGAGGCTGAGGCGTGTTTCGAAAGCGGCAGCCTCCAAGCGGATCATGGATGTACTGACCACGGTCGGTCTGCAGGATTTCGCCAAGGCCTATCCGCGCGAACTTTCCGGCGGCATGAGGATGCGGGTCTCGATCGCCCGCGCGCTGGTGACGAAACCGAAACTTCTGCTGATGGACGAGCCCTTCGCCGCACTCGACGAAATCACCCGTCAGAAGCTCAACGACGACGTGCTGCGGCTCTGGAAGACGACCGGCATCACCGTCATCTTCGTCACCCATTCCGTCTTCGAGTCGGCCTATCTCTCGAACCGCATCGTCGTGATGAAGGCAAGGCCCGGCCGGGTGCACGCAGACGTCCCGCTAACGACCAGCCTGGAGCGCGATGCCTATTACCGCAGTTCCGAAGAATACAGGAAGGCCTGCGAGACGGTCTCCCATTCGCTCATCGGCGCAATCAATTCGGCTGGAGATCATTGATGAGCGACGAGACCGGCGCATCGCCCCATCCGGATGCCGCGAGCGCCAGGCGCCGCGATCTCGCCTTGCGGATCGCCGTTCCATTGCTCGTCATCGCTCTCCTCCTTCTGATCTGGTACGCCTATGTGAAACTGTCAGACGTGCCGCCTTATATCCTGCCGGGGCCAGCGGCTGTGGCGAACGCCTTCGTGACCGACTGGGCCACGCTTGCGCCCGCCTTCTGGGTCACCACCAAAATCACCTTCCTGTCGCTGATGCTGGCACTTGTCGGCGGCGTCGGCTTTGCGATCTTCCTCGTGCAATCGCGCTGGATCGAACTCGCCTTCTATCCGCTCGCGGTCATTCTGCAGGTGACGCCGATCGTCGCGATCTCGCAGCTGATCCTGATCTATGCGCCCTCGACGCAGGTGGCGCTTTTGATCTGCGCCTTCCTCGTCGCCTTCTTTCCGATCCTGTCGAACATGGTCCAGGGGCTGAAAAGCGTCGACCACAATCTCATCAATCTCTTCGAACTCTACGGCGCCTCCCGCTGGCAGACACTGCTCTATCTCAAGCTGCCCGCCGCCCAGCCCTATTTCATGACAGGCCTTAGGATCGGCGGCGGCCTGGCGCTGATTGCCGCCGTCGTCGCGGAATTTGCGGCAGGATCGGCGGGTGCGGGTTCCGGGCTCGCCTTCCGGCTTCTCGAAGCTCAGTACCGGCTCAACATCCCCCGCCTCTTCGCCGCGCTGCTGATGCTTTCGCTTCTCGGCGTCGCGATCTTTGCCCTCACCTCGTTCATTTCCTGGCTTGCCCTGCACCGCTGGCACGAGAGCAGCCTGAAACGGGAAAACTGATGACCTATCCCTTCATCTCTCCGCCCAATGCCGGCCGCTTCGCACTGTGCAACGCGACGCTTCCCGCCGCCGCCACCGTCGGATTTGACACGCCTGCCGTCGAAGGTCTGATCAAGGCCGATATCGTCATCACCAATGGCGTCATCTCCGCACTGCTGCCGGCGGGCGGAACGCCGGCGGAATTCGCGAGATCCGACCTGAAGGAGGGCATGGTCTGGCCGTGTTTCGCCGACATGCACACGCACCTCGACAAGGGGCATATCTGGCCGCGCAACGCCAATGCGGACGGCACTTTCATGGGCGCGCTGGAGGCCGTGCGCACGGACCGCGAAGCGAACTGGTCAGCGGCGGATGTCTGGAAACGCATGGAATTTTCGCTGCGCTCGGCCTATGCGCACGGCACCAGCCTGATCCGCACGCATCTCGACTCGCTGGCGCCGCAGCACCGCATTTCCTTCGAGGTTTTTGCCGAGATGCGCGAGGCATGGAAGGACCGGATCGCGCTGCAGGCTGTAGCGCTCTTCCCGATGGAAAATATGGCGGATGCGGCCTTTTTCGCCGACCTGGTTGCTGTCGTACGCGAAAAAGGCGGACTGATCGGCGGCGTCACCCGGATGACCGCCGATCTCGACAGCCAGCTCGACGTGCTTTTCAGGGCTGCCGCCGACAACGGCCTCGATGTCGACCTCCACGTCGACGAGACCGACGATCCCGCTGCCGAGACCTTGAAGGCGATTGCCGAGGCCGTGCTGCGCAACCGGTTCGAAGGCCAGGTAACGGCCGGCCATTGCTGCTCGCTCGCCCGCCAGGACGAGGAGGCCGCAAAGCGCACGGTCGAGCTCGTTGCAAAGGCCGGCATTTCCATCGTCTCGCTGCCGATGTGCAACATGTATCTGCAGGACCGCTACCCCGGCCGGACACCGCGCTGGCGCGGCATTACTCTCTTCAAGGAACTGGCCGCGGCCGGTGTGGCAACGGCGGTCGCCTCCGACAATACTCGCGACCCCTTCTACGCCTACGGCGATCTGGACCCGGTGGAGGTATTCCGCGAGGCGGTGCGCATCCTGCATCTCGATCACCCATTGGATACGGCCGCGCGCATCGTCACCACTTCGCCCGCCGATATTCTCGGCCGCTCCGATATGGGCCGCATCGCCGTCGGAGCCCCGGCCGATCTCGTGCTCTTCAGCGCCAGGCGCTGGAGCGAATTTCTTTCCCGTCCGCAGTCAGACCGCGTCGTCCTTCGCCGCGGCAAGGTGATCGACCGCAGCCTGCCGGACTATCGTGAACTCGACAGCGTCGTTGGAGCCTGACATGCCGGATTATCAGACGATCAAGAAGGAACTCGAAGGCATCGCCGTCGAGGACAATCCGGCGCTGGTGCGCCAGAAGAGCCGGGACTTCTACTGGTATTCGCCGATCCTGAAGGCGCAGCTCGACAATGTGACGGCCGATCTCGTGGTCACGCCAAAGAATGAGGAAGAGGTCATCCGCACGCTGAAGGTTGCTTTCGCCCATGGGGTGCCGGTCACTCCCCGCGGCGGCGGCACCGGCAATTACGGCCAGGCGATGCCGCTCTCCGGCGGCATCGTGCTGAACCTTGCGGCCATGAACAAGATCAAGGAAATCCATCCCGGCCGGGTGATCTGCGAGCCGGGCATCATCATCGCTCAGCTCGACAAGCAGACCAAGGCCCATTCCGGGCAGGAGCTACGCTTCCACCCTTCGACCGCGCAGATGGCGACCGTCGGCGGCTTCATCGCCGGCGGCTCCGGCGGCGTCGGCTCGATCACCTGGGGAGGCCTGCGCGATCTCGGCAATATCCTGCGTCTGCGCGTCGTCACGATGGAAGCCGAACCTCGGGTGCTCGACCTCACCGGCTGGGACCTGCAGAAGGTCAGCCATGCCTATGGCACCAACGGCATCATCACTGAAATCGAAATGCCGCTGGCGCCCGCCTATGACTGGGTCGACGTGCTTGTCGGTTACGACGACTTCATGGCGGCCGTGCGCTTCTCGGATGCGCTCGCCAAATGCAACGGCATCCTCGTCAAGGAGATCGCGCCGATCGCCGCACCCATACCGCATGATTATTTCACGCGCCACAAACCCTATATCCGCAAGGGACAGTCGGTCGTGGTGCTGATGATCGCGCCGCATTCAATGGATGCTTTCCTGGCCTTCGCCGCCGCGCATAAGGGCGAGGTCGTCTTCCGCTCCGACACGGTCGAAAGCATGAAGGGCATTCCGCATGCCTATGAGCTTGCCTGGAACCACACGACGTTGCGCGCCCTGAAGGTCGATCCCAACTTCACCTATCTGCAGGTTCAGTATCCGGGGCCGGATCACGTGGCCAAGGTCGCCAAGATGGTCGAGATCTTTGGTGACGAAGTGCCGGGCCATCTCGAATTCATCAGGTTCGACGGGCAGATCCAGTGCTCCGGCCTGCCGCTGGTGCGTTACACCTCGGAGGAACGCCTCGAGGAGATCATCAGGATTCACCAGGATCACGGCTGCCCGATCTTCAACCCGCACCGCTACACGCTCGAGGAAGGCGGCATGAAACGCACCGACAAGGTGCAGCTCGCCTTCAAGCACGAGACCGACCCGAGGGGGCTCCTCAATCCCGGCAAGATGATCGCCTGGGAGAACCCCGATTTCGATTTTGATGCCGGCAAGAACTATCTCTTCCCAGGGCTTGCGAGCGTCATGGAGGCCTCATGAGAGTTCTCGTCCTTCACTCGCATCCGGTCGAGGAAAGCTACGGCAAGGCGCTTTACAAACAGACGCTGGAAAGCCTTCGCAAAGCCGGTCACGAGGTGGATGGCTGCGATCTCTATGCCGAGAAATTCGATCCCGTGCTGTCACGCAACGACCGGCTCGCCTATCACGACTATCCCGGCAATTCCGCACTGGTGAAGCCCTATGTCGATCGGCTGAAGCAGGCTGAAGGACTGGTACTGGTGACACCCGTCTGGAACTTTGGCTTCCCGGCAATCCTCAAAGGCTATTTCGATCGCGTCTGGCTTCCGGGCGTCTCTTTCGAACTTGTCGACGGCAAGGTGGAATCGCGGTTGCGCCATATCACCAAGCTCGCCGCCGTGCTGACCTACGGAGCAACCCCATTCCGCGCCTTCGTGGCCGGCAACCCGCCGAAGAGGATCGTCAAGCGCGTGCTGAGGGCGCAGATCAATCCGCTGCGGCCGGTTACCTTCCTTGCTCATTACGACATGAACAATTGCACGCCTGAAACGCGGGCGCGGTTTCTGGAAAAGGTGCAGACATCGATGGAACGGTTCTGAAACGGGTCGCCCCCAGCAGACGTCACAGTACTTTGGCGGCGGTGACCTCGACTTCGACGAGGAAATCCGGCCGAGTGAACCCGCCGACGATGATCAACGTAGAAACCGGCTTCGGATCGAGCGTGTAGCGATCGCGCACCGCCATATAGGCCGGAAAATCCTCGCGCTTCGTCACGAATGCCGAAATGCGGATGACATCCGCAAAACTCATCTCCGCATCGGCAAGAATGGCCTTGATCGCTTCGAAACAGAGCTCCGCCTGCTTGCCGATATCTTCCGGCACCTTCTCGTCGAGACCGATGCCGAGCTGGCCTGAAACGACGAGCAGCGACGCGCCCGGCGGCACCAGCAGCCCATGATTGTAATTTCCAAACGGACGGCGGACGGACGGCGGATTGAAAATCTTCTTCATCGGCATTTCCATAGCGCGATTTCCTTCAACTCCTCAGCCAAACCCTCTCCGACGTCAAGCGCCTCGCTCTTTCCGCTCGGCAGCGGCCGCAAAGACGGCGCTGGCGTCGCTGACGATTTCCACATGGGCATAGGCCGCGCGCGCGGCGGCCGCGCCGTCGGCGCGCATGATCGCCGTCACGATCACGTCGTGCTCGTCATAGGATTTCGCCAGCCGGCCGGACAGCCGGAACTGCGCGCGGCGAAAAGGCGCAAGCCGGGCCCTGCTCTGCGTTACCAGCTCATAGATGTGCTCATTGTGCGCGCCGCGATAGAGCCGGCTATGAAATTCAGTGTTATAGGCAGAATACTCTTCGTCGGCGCCCTGACGCACGAGCCGGGCGGAGGCGCGGTGCTCGATTTCCAACAGGCGCCGCTCCTCGATCGTCATCCGCTCGGCGGAAAGCCGAGCGCAAATGCCCTCGAGCTCCGCCATCGCCTCGAACATCGAATGCAGATAGGTTTCCGTCACATTGGTGACGACGGCGCTGCGGTTCGGCTCGCGCTCGACAAGCCCCATCGCTCCGAGTTCCCGGAGCGCCTCGCGCACAGGGGTGCGCGACACATCGAACCGGGCTGCCAGCGAAATTTCGTCGAGCTTGTCACCCGGCAGCATCTGCCCGGTCACGATCATGTCGGCGATTGCCCGCACCATTTGCTCGACGGTCGTTCCTGCCCGGATGATCTCCCGGCGCCGGATCTGCTTCGATGGGTCACTCTGGTCGTTGGTCATGCTGCATACACATGCATTGCCCACGACACAAAGTCAAATATGGAAGCAATACACTGTTTTCATTTGCAAAATGAAATTAATCCGCGACCGAAAACAAGTCCACTTTCTATATAATGTGGAATTTTCGCCAACATTATAGGCTTTGCATAAATTTTATACCGTGAGTCCGTTAAATTTGCATACACTTGCGACATTCGCCAAACAGCTTCGAAATTACCATCGTAAAATCAATCGCTTAATGTCTGGCACATCCATTGCATACACTTTCCCGTATCCAATGAACCGGCAGAACGCCATAAGGGGAGCATTCCAATGACCAAACTCCTTTCCATGAACCGCCGCAATTTTCTTCAGGCCTCTGCTGCCGCTGCCCTTGCCGGCGTCGCGCCCGGCCTGCTTTCCTCGCGCGCCCTTGCCCAGAGCGCCCTTACCGTCGGCTTCATCTATGTCGGTCCGAAGGACGACTATGGCTACAACCAGGCCCATGCCGAGGGTGCGGCCGCCGTCAAGGCGCTGCCCGGCGTCACCCTCGTCGAGGAAGAGAACGTGCCGGAGACGGTCGACGTCCAGAAGACGATGGAATCGATGATCAACCTCGATGGCGCGGCTCTACTTTTCCCGACCTCCTTCGGCTATTTCGATCCGCATATGCTGGCGATGGCCGCCAAATATTCCGATACCCAGTTCCGCCATTGCGGCGGCCTCTGGCAGGAGGGCAAGCACCCGGCCAATACCGGCTCTTACTTCGGTTACATCTTCCAGGGCCAGTATCTGAACGGCATCGCGGCCGGTCATGCGACGAAAAGCAAGAAGATCGGCTTCGTCGCCGCCAAGCCGATCCCGCAGGTGCTGCAGAACATCAATGCCTTCCTGCTCGGCGCACGCACCGTCGATCCGACCATTACCTGCCAGGTGATCTTCACCGGCGAATGGTCGCTCGCCGTCAAGGAAGCCGAAGCCACCAACGCATTGGTCGACCAAGGCGCCGATGTCATCACCTGCCATGTCGACAGCCCGAAGGTCGTTGTCGAGACGGCGGCCGGCCGTGGCGCCTTCGTCTGCGGCTATCATGCCAACCAGAGCCCGCTCGCGCCCGAGAAGTACCTGACCGGCGCCGAATGGGCCTGGGGCAACGTCTACAGCGACTTCGTCAAAAAGGCGCAGGCCGGCGAAAAGCTCGGCAACTTCGTGCGCGGCGGCCTGAAGGACGGCTTCGTCAAGATGAGTGCACTCGGCCCCGGCGTTTCCGAAGCCGGGCGCAAGGCCTTCGAGGCTACCCATGCCGAGATGATGAAAGGCGGCTTCTCGGTCTTCAAGGGACCGCTCAAAGACAACAAGGGCGGCACGGTCGTGACCGCCGACAAGAGCTACGCCGAAGACGCGATCGAGCTCGAAAGCATGAACTATCTGCTCGAGGGTGTCGTCGGATCCACGGCGTAAACCGCGAGGGGGAAGCGCCATGACCGTCCAGGCCAATGATCCCGCAATATCCATCGCCGAAAACCCGGCTTCGCTGCGCCCCATCCTCGAATGGATCGCGCGAAAAGCCGAACCTCTTGTCATCGGCTTTGCCGCCATCCTGATCGGTCTCGCGCTCTTCTCCCTGTTCATCCTGGCGATTGGCAAATCGCCGGCAGTGCTTTTCCAGCTCATGTATACCGGCGGCTTCGGCAGCTGGTTTTCGGTGCAGAACAGCTTAAGCCGTGCCGCACCCCTTCTCCTGACGGCACTCTGCGTCGCCCTGCCCGCCCGCCTCGGTCTCGTCATCATCGGCGGGGAAGGCGCGGTCGTGCTGGGCGGCGTTGCCGCCGCGGCCATGGCGATGCCCCTCGCGAGTTCGGCGCCGGTCTTGCTGACGCTCGTTCTCATGGGAATTGCTGCCATGATGGTCGGCGGCATCTGGATCGGCCTTGCCGGTTTTCTGCGCCACTACCGCGGCGTCAACGAGACCATCTCGTCGCTGCTGCTCTCCTATATCGCCATCGCCTTGATGAACCAGTTCGTCGAAGGGCCGCTGCGCGATCCTGCAAGCCTCAATAAGCCGTCGAGCAAACCGCTGCCGGCAGAGTACATGCTCGGCAACCTCCCCGGCATGGACGTGCATTGGGGCCTTGTCATCGGCATTGTCGCCTGCATTCTCTCCTGGATCCTGATCGAAGTGACGAGCTACGGCTTTGCCGCCCGTATTGCCGGCGGCAATGTGCGCGCGGCCCAGATTCAAGGCTTGCCCGTGGGCAGGCTGATTGCCGGCTTCACGGCGATCGCTGGCAGCTTCGCCGGGCTTGCCGGCATGATCGAGGTCGCCGCCGTCCAAGGCAGCGCCAACGCCTCCCTTGCCGCCGGCTACGGCTATACCGGCATCCTCGTCGCCTTCCTGGCCAGACACAATCCGCTGGCGATCGTCCCCGTCGCCATCCTGCTCGGCGGCATCGACGCTTCGGGAGGCCTGATCCAGCGCCGCATGGGGCTGCCTGATGCCACCGTGCTGGTGCTGCAAGGCATGCTCTTCCTCGTCATCCTGTTCTGCGAGACCTTCTACGGCCGCTTCAAGGTCTTCAATCCCGACCTCTGGAAAAGGAGCCTGTGATGGAAGAGACAGGCATCGGCTTCTGGGGCGTGCCCCTCGCCATCCTCGCAGGCGCCATCCGTGTGTCCACCCCTTTCATTTTCGTCAGCCTGGGCGAGACGATCACCGAGCGCTCCGGCCGCATCAATCTCGGCCTCGAAGGCACGCTCGTCTTCGGCGCGATGACGGCCTATGCCGTCGCCGTCATGTCCAACTCCCCCTGGCTCGGCGTGCTCGCGGCCATGGCGACAGGCGCGGTCTTCGGCCTTGTCCACGGCTGGATCTGCAAATGGCCGAAGGTCAACGATATCGCGATCGGCATCGCCATGATGCAGTTCGGCCTGGGGCTCGCCTTCTTCCTCGGCAAGCCCTTCATCCAGCCGGCAGCGCCGCATCTGCCGGCAATTCCGCTCGGCTCCTGGTCCAGTTTGCCGCAAATCCAGGCGGCGCTGAATATCAACGTGCTGTTCCTCCTCGGGGCCGCCCTCGCCTTCGTTCTCTGGTGGGCGTTCAAGAATACCCGCGTCGGTCTCGTCCTGCGCGTCGTCGGCGACAGTACGGATGCAGCACGGGCCATGGGCATCGATCCGGATCGCGTGCGACTGCTCGCCACCGCCGTCGGCGGCTCGCTGGCGGCGATCGGCGGCGCCTATCTCTCGCTCTATTATCCCGGCTCCTGGAACGAGGGGGTCTCCTCCGGTCAGGGTCTGATGGCCGTGGCCCTCGTCATCTTCGCCCGATGGAATCCTATCGGCTGCTTCCTTGCCGCCCTGCTCTTCGGCGGCGCCGGCGCGCTCGGACCGGCGCTGCAATCGGTTGGGGTGAGCGAGGGCTATTATCTCTTCTATGCCGCCCCTTACGTGCTGACGCTGGTCATCATGATCGCGACCTCTTCGCCGACACGTTCGCTCGCCGGTGCGCCCGGGGCGCTTTCCCTGACAAAGTAGCATGAAAGGAGCCAAGCCATGAACGGTCTCGGCGGATTGAACAAATCGGAACATGGCGTCGCCATCGGCCTCGTCCAATTGCAGCTTCCCGTTACCGTCACGAGAGAAGACCTCGCCCGCCAGACACAGGTGATCGTCGATCTCGTCGGTAAAGCGCGACGCAACCAGCCCGGCATGGATCTGGTTGTTTTCCCTGAATATGCCCTTCACGGCCTGTCGATGGATATCAATCCCGCGATCATGTGCACGCTCGACGGGCCGGAGGTCGCAGCCTTCAAGAAGGCTTGCAAGGGGAACGCGATATGGGGTTGCTTCTCGATCATGGAGCTGAACCCTGAGGGCATGCCCTACAATTCCGGGATCGTCATCGACGATAAGGGCGAGCTGAAGCTTTATTATCGCAAAATGCACCCATGGGTGCCGGTCGAACCATGGGAGCCTGGCAATGCCGGTATCCCGGTCATCGACGGGCCAAAGGGTGCAAAGCTCGCGCTCATCATCTGCCATGACGGTATGTTCCCGGAGATGGCACGCGAATGCGCCTACAAGGGTGCGGAAATCATGATCCGCACGGCCGGTTACACCGCGCCAATCCGTGAAAGCTGGAAATTCACCAACCAGTCGAATGCCTTCTGCAATCTCATGGTCACGGCGAGCGTCTGCATGTGCGGCTCGGACGGCACCTTCGATTCCATGGGCGAAGGCATGGTCTGCAATTTCGACGGCACGATCCTCGCTCACGGCGCCTCTGGGCGCGTCAACGAGATCATCACCGCCGAAGTCCGTCCCGATCTGGTGCGCGAAGCACGCCTCGGCTGGGGCGTCGAAAACAATATCTACCAATTCGGCCATCGCGGCTATGTCGCTGTCTCCGGCGGCGCGGGTGACGCACCCTATACCTACATGCACGACCTCGTCGCCGGCAAATACCACCTTCCCTGGGAGGATCGGGTGAAGGTCACGGACGGTACGTCCTGCGGCTTTGAGAAGCCGACGCGGCGCTACGGTGAAGCATTCAAGCTCGCGGGTGAATAGGAGAAGAAGACGATGGACGCCATGGTCGAAACCAAAGGAGATTATATCGATGCCGACCCCTATGCCTGGCCCTATAATGGCGATCTGAGGCCTGATAACACCGCCCTCATCATCATCGACATGCAGACGGATTTCTGCGGCAAGGGCGGCTATGTCGATCACATGGGCTATGACCTGTCGCTCGTCCAGGCGCCGATCGAGCCGATCAAGCGCGTGCTGGCCGCCATGCGCGCCAAGGGCTATCACATCATCCACACGCGCGAAGGCCATCGGCCCGATCTTGCCGACCTGCCGGCCAACAAACGCTGGCGCTCGCAGCGGATCGGCGCGGGCATCGGCGACCCGGGTCCTTGCGGGCGTATCCTGACCCGCGGCGAACCCGGATGGGACATCATCCCCGAACTCTATCCGATCGTGGGCGAGACGATCATCGACAAGCCGGGCAAGGGTTCCTTCTGCGCCACCGACCTTGAACTGATCCTCAACCAGAAGCGCATCGCAAACATCATCCTGACCGGGATCACCACCGATGTCTGCGTCTCCACCACGATGCGCGAGGCCAATGACCGCGGTTTCGAATGCCTGCTGCTGGAAGATTGCTGCGGCGCGACCGACTACGGCAACCATCTCGCCGCCATCAAGATGGTGAAGATGCAGGGCGGCGTCTTCGGTTCCGTCTCCAATGCGCAAACGCTTGTGAGCCAACTGCCATGAGCACGGTCCGCGACACGCCTCTCCCACAGGCCGGCAGAGCCGTCGGCATCGATACGCTCGACATGACGATGCGCTTCGGCAGCTTCACGGCCCTCGACCATGTCTCGATCAAGGTGCCCGCCGGCAGCTTCCATGCGCTTCTCGGCGAAAACGGCGCCGGCAAATCGACGCTCGTCAAATGCATCATGGGCTTCTACCACGCCACGTCGGGTGCGCTTTCCGTCGACGGCCACGAAGTAGCCATCGCCTCCCCCAAGGACGCCTCCCTCTATGGTCTCGGCATGGTCTATCAGCACTTCACGCTCGTGCCGTCGCTGACGGGCGCTGAAAACCTCGTGATCAGCCGTGCAGAAGTGCCGGCCATCATCAACTGGGTCAAGGAGCGGAAGGACCTTGCCGCCTTCATGGAGCGCATGCCGTTCAGGATCCCGCTGGACCGGCCGGTGAGCGAGCTTGCCGCCGGCGAGAAGCAGAAGCTGGAGATCCTCAAGCAGCTCTATCTCGGCCGCTCCTTTCTCGTTCTCGACGAACCGACCTCGGTTCTGACCCCTGCCGAAGCCGATGAGATGCTCGGTCTCATCCGGGGAATGACCGAGCGCGGCGAACTGACCGTGCTGATGATTTCGCACAAGTTCCACGAGGTGACGAAGTTCGCCGATGCCGTCTCGGTCTTGCGACGCGGCAGGCTGGTTGGCACCGGCAAGGTCGGCGACCTCTCGACATCGGAGATGGCCGCCATGATGATCGGCGACGTGAAGCTTGCAGAGCTCGACAGCCGCGTTCCCGTCTCCGAAAACGCCAGGCCCGTCCTTGCGGTGGAGCAGGTCAAGGCGCCGGACCGCTCTGGCCTCAAGACCATCGCGATCGACAATCTCATGATCCGCTCCGGCGAGATCGTCGGCATTGCCGGCATTTCGGGCAACGGTCAGAAAGAGCTGACAGAAATCCTCGCCGGTCAGCGGCCGGCCGACAGCGGCCGCGTGAGCGTCAATGGCAAGACCTATGGCGCGACGCGCCCCGAGACCCGCAGAAACAATGTCCGCTTCATCCCCGAGGAGCCGCTGCAGAACGCCTGCGCCCCGCGCATGACGGTCAGCGAAAACCTCGCCTTCCGGACCTTCGACCTGAAGGCGGACGGCAAGGATGCTATCTGGCTGAACAAGGGCAAGATGAAAAAGCGGGCGGCGGCGCTGATTTCGGACTTCAAGGTGAAGACTGCCTCCTCATCCTCGCCGATCGCGGCACTTTCAGGCGGCAACGTGCAGCGCGCCGTGCTCGCCCGCGAACTGACCGGCAAGGTGGACCTGCTGATCGTCTCGAATCCCTGTTTCGGCCTCGACTTCTCGGCTGTCGCCGAAATCCGGGCCCGCATCATGAAGGCCCGCAATTCCGGCACGGCAGTCCTGCTGCTGTCCGAAGACCTCGACGAACTGCTTGAGATGTCCGACCGCATCATGGTCATTTCCGAAGGCCGGCTGGTCTACGAGACACCGGCGCGTGCGGCCGATATCGCCGTGATCGGCGCCCACATGGCGGGGCATCATTGATGGCCGCGATCAAGGCAGAACCCTTCGCTTTCCCGGTGAAGTACGATCAGCTCGCCCTTATCGTCATCGATATGCAGCGCGATTTCGCCGAGCCCGGCGGCTTCGGCGCAAGCCTCGGCAACGACGTCAGCCGCATCGGCAGGATCGTGCCTGATGTCAGACGCCTCATTCAGGGCTTCCGCTATGCCGGCCTGCCGGTCATCCATACGATGGAATGCCACCGGCCCGATCTTTCGGATCTGCCCCCGGCGAAACGCAACCGGGGCAATCCCGTGCTCAGGATCGGAGACGAAGGCCCCATGGGCCGCATCCTCATAAGGGGGGAGCCGGGAACGGCGATCCTTCCGGAGCTTGCTCCGATCAACGGCGAAGTGATCATCGAAAAGCCCGGCAAGGGCGCCTTCTATGCCACCGGCCTCGGAGAGATACTGCAGCAGAAGGGCATCAAGCAGCTTGTCTTTGCCGGCGTGACGACGGAGGTCTGCGTACAGACGACCATGCGCGAGGCGAACGACCGCGGCTATGAGTGCCTTCTCGCTGAGGAGGCGACGGAAAGCTATTTCCCCGAATTCAAGGCGGCAACAATCGCCATGATCCGCGCCCAGGGAGCGATCGTCGGCTGGACCGCCCATGTCGACGACATTTTGGAAAGCATCACCCATGCCTGAAACAACCCGCGAACTGCTGACGTCAGGCGGCTGGAAGGAACTGGAATTCGGCCCCTTTCGCGACGACGTGACCATCCATTGGATCCGCCCCTTCGAAGGCGACCAGCCGGGCGTGGCGCTCCTGAAATACGGGGCCGGCGCCAGCGTTCCGCGCCACCGGCATTCAGGGCTGGAAACGATCCTGGTTCTGGATGGCGTACAATCCGATGAAGCCGGCAACTACGGCCCCGGCAGCTACATCGTCAATGCGCCTGGCACCGAACATTCGGTCTGGAGCGATACCGGCTGCGTCGTTCTCATCCAATGGGATCGACCGGTGAAGATCTTAGAAGAGCCCGCAAAGCCTGGGCCCTAACGTCATGTTGCATTGAGATCCGCCCAGACAAACCTGCTCTCACCTCGAAGTTGTTCGCTTCTGAATCTCGCGCCGCCAAAAAAAGACGCATTGGAATCAGGGCGCTAATGAGGACTCGGAAAGCGAGCATGAGCGGCTTGCTAAGTCGTTGAAAAATGATTCGTTTCGCTCGGAACGATTCGCCGCCGAATCACTTGAATCGCTTGAGTTGTGTCGGGAGCATCCCAAGCCATGGCGGGTCCGAGAGCGAATTGGAAGGGCTATATCAGATTCGGGGAGGTGTCCTGCCCGGTGGCGCTCTATACGGCGGCCTCCTCGTCGGAACGCATCGCTTTCAACACCCTTAATCGTAAAACCGGAAACCGGGTCAAACGCGAATTCATCGACAGCGAGACCGGGGATCCGGTCGAGCGCGACGACCAGGTCAAAGGCTATGAGGTTGAGAACGGCCAATATGTCGTGCTTGAGCCCGACGAGGTTGCGGCAGCGATCCCTGAGAGCGACAAGACATTGAAGATCGAGGCCTTCATTCCCTGTTCGCAGATCGACACCACCTACTTTGACAAGCCCTATTATCTCGCCCCCGACAAGATCGGCACGGATGCCTTTCTGCTCCTGCGGGATGGCATGAAGAAGGAAGGGGTCGCGGCAGTTGCCAAGACCGTGCTCTTTCGTCGGCTGCGCACCGTTCTCATCCGGGCGCATGGCAAGGGCCTGATCGCCTCGACCCTGAACTTCGACTACGAGGTCCGCTCGTCCGAAAAGGCGTTTGAAGAAATGCCAGACCTGAAGATCGAAGGCGAAATGCTCCAACTCGCCGAACATATCATCGGCACCAAGAAGGGCAGCTTCGACGCCAGCACCTTCGATGACCGCTATGAGGCTGCAGTCGCCGAGCTGGTCAAGGCGAAGATCGAGGGCCGCACGCTGCCGAAGCGGAAAGCGCCGGCCGCCTCCAAGCCGAGCGACTTGCTGCAGGCCTTGCGCGAGAGCGCCGGTCTCGGCACGAAGGAATCGAAGCCGAAGCGGACGGCGGCGAACGCCAACAGAGGTGCTGGCCGTCAGAAGGCAGCCAAGCCTGCCGCGAAAACGAATCAGGCTTCGGCACCGAGGCGCCGGGCCGGCTGATCGGAGGTCACAGTCATGGCTCTACGTCCCTATTGGCGAGGCTATCTCAAGCTCTCGCTCGTCACTTGCCCGGTACAGATGATGCCGGCCACCTCCGAAAGCGAGAAGGTCCGCTTCCACACGCTCAATCGCCAGACCCAGAACCGCGTCGTCAGCCACTACGTCGATTCCGTTACCGGCAAGGAGGTCAAGGAAGAGGACGAGGTTAAAGGCTATCAGCGCGGAGAGAACGAGTACGTCATTCTCGAGGACGAAGAGCTCGAGAACGTTGCTCTCGAAAGCACCAAAACGATTGATATCTCTACCTTCACGCCCCGCGAAAGCATCGATTGGATCTGGCTCGACACGCCTTATTATCTCTCGCCGAATGATCCGGTCGGGCAGGAAGCCTTCTCCGTCATCCGTGACGCGATGGAGGCCCAGAATATGGTGGGGATTTCCCGCCTGGTGATCTCGCGACGCGAGCGCGCCGTCATGCTCGAGCCGCGCGGCAAAGGTATCGTCCTGTGGACGCTGCGCTACGGCGACGAGGTCCGCGATGAAGACAGCTATTTCGAGGCAGTCGGCGACGAAAACGCCGATTCCGACATGATGCCGCTCGTCCAGCAATTGATCAAAAAGCAGACGAAGGACTGGAGCCCGAAGATGGTGGCCGACCCGGTACAGGAGCGCCTGCTTGAGATCATCGCCGCCAAAAAGAAGAGCCTCAAGAAACCTGCCAAATCCAAGGGCAAATCTGCGCCGTCGGCTCCGCCGACCAACGTGGTCAACATCATGGATGCTTTGAAGAAATCGGTTGCAGCTGAAAAGCGGACCGGCAGATGACCCGTCGTGCCAAACCGTTGCTCCAGGACGCGCACCTTCTCAAGTCGAAGCCGGCGCGGCCGCGCGATCCCACACAGCCTCATCTCCCGTTCGACCCGATGCCCGATCGAGTGGAGCCATGCCTGGCGCTGCTGAAGAAGGTGCCGCCCAATGGACCGGATTGGGCATTTGAGGTGAAATGGGACGGCTATCGACTTGCCATTCACCTCGAACCCAAAGGCGTGCGGATCATCACCCGCGGCGGCCACGATTGGACGCACCGGTTTCCGACGATCGCCGAGGCGGCGAGGAAGCTCGGCGTCGGAACCGCCATCCTTGATGGCGAAGCGGTCGTGCTCGACAAGGAGGGCATTCGGATTTTGGCGCCCTGCAGCGCTCGCTCGGTGGACGGGGTGGGAAACGCGCGTCGACGGAGTCCGTGTTCATGGCGTTCGACCTTCTCTATTTTGACGGCCATGATCTGACGGGAACGGAACTCTCAGTCCGCCGCCACCTGCTGGAAGATTTTCTCGATGGCGTCACCGGCGCAATTCGGCTGTCGGACGAAGTCTTTGGCGATGGCGCCGAGCTTCTGGCGAATGCCTGCTCGATGGGGATCGAGGGCATCATCGCCAAGCATCGGGATCAGCCCTATCGCTCCGGCCGCACCGGCGACTGGCTGAAGATCAAATGTGTCCAGAGCGAAAGCTTCATGATCGTCGGCTACGAGCAGTCGACCGTTGCGCGCGGTGGGATCGGCAGCCTGCTTCTTGCAGTGCGCAAGGAGCGTGACTGGGTCTATGTCGGCTCGGTTGGAACCGGGTTTAATGCCAGGGATGCGGCGTACCTGCGCATGTCACTCGATAAGATCAGAACCAAGCGGCCGGCTGTAGCACTCAAGGGCAAGAACCTGGTCTTCGCCCAGCCGACATTGATTGCGGAGATCGAGTTTCGCGGATGGACCGATGACGGCAGTTTGCGCCATGCATCCTATAAGGGCCTCCGTGAAATCCAGGACAATGCGGCGGTCTTCGACATGAATGAGAAACCGACTGAATGAACTTCCGGCGGTAGCGATATGGCTCAAGACTTCGGCACCGTGCTACCCAAGGGAGTTCCTAAGCAGGAGTACGGCCCAAGCCATCGAAAGGCGCGGCCATCAGCCCACACTTGAGAAGTGTTTGAAGAAAAACGTGTGGTAGCGGAGGAGGGATTTGAACCCCCGACACAAGGATTATGATTCCTCTGCTCTGACCTACTGAGCTACTCCGCCACTGGTCAAACGATACCTGCTCGCGAAGCGCTGCGGGCTCGTGGGATGAGCGGCTTATAAGGTGCGCTTCGGCTTTGTGTCAAGCGCATGATGGAGAAAAACGCTGGGGCTTGGCCACCCGCCCTCTCCTATCGATTTCAGGCGGCGACGGGGCTGGCCAAGAGGGCCTTGAGCGAGGCCTCGGCCGAGGGTTCACGCTCGGAACGCTCGATGAAACCGCCGCCGAAGACGCGGGCGTCGTCGCCGGGTGCGGAATAAAGCGCGCAAGCCTGGCCGGGAGCAATGCCGGCCTCGCCGACCGTCAGGTCGACATAGGTGCCTGTGGCATCGACATGCAGCACGGCGGGTGCCGGTGCCCGTGTCGATCGGACTTTGGCGTAGCAGGCAAAACCGCCGCCGGAAGCGGCCTCCGCAAGCGTTTCGTCGCCCAGCCAGTTGACGTCGCGCAGATAGACGCGGTGGGTTTCCAGAGCCTCCTTCGGCCCGACGATGACGCGGCGCGAGCGGGCATCGAGATAGACGACGTAGAGCGGTTCGCCGGTGGCGATGCCAATGCCGCGGCGCTGGCCGATGGTGAAGTGCAGGATGCCTTCATGGCTTCCAAGCACGCGGCCGTCGAGATGGACGATCTCACCGGCGAGCGCCGCATTCGGCTTCAGCTTGGTGATGATATCGGAATATTTGCCCTGCGGCACGAAGCAGATATCCTGGCTGTCGGCCTTCTTGGCGACGACGAGGCCCATCTCTTCGGCAAGGCGGCGGGTCTCGGCCTTCGGCAGGCCGCCGAGCGGAAAGCGCAGATAGTCGATCTGCTGCTGAGTCGTGGCGAACAGGAAATAGCTCTGGTCGCGGTCGGCGTCGGCCGGACGGAACAGCGCGCGGCCGCCGGGATGTTCGGGCGAAGGGTTCGGCCGCGAACGGATATAATGGCCGGTTGCCAGCGCATCGGCGCCGAGTTCCTTGGCCGTTGCCAGGAGATCGGCAAACTTGACGGTCTGGTTGCAGGAGACGCAGGGAATCGGCGTTTCGCCTGCCACATAGCTTTCGGCGAAGGGATTGATCACCGTCTCGCGAAAGCGCTTCTCGTAATCGAGCACATAATGCGGAATGCCGAGCGTTTCGCAGACGCGGCGGGCATCGTCGATATCCTGGCCGGCGCAGCAGGACCCGGCGCGGTGAACGGCGGCGCCATGATCGTAAAGTTGCAGCGTAATGCCGAGCACGTCGTAACCCTGCTGCTTGAGAAGGCCGGCCACGACGGAGGAATCGACGCCGCCCGACATGGCGACGACGACACGGGTCTCTTCCGGCTTCTTGTCAAAATCCAGTGTGTTCAACGGTGGTGCCAAATTCTGCGCGCTCATCATCCGCCCTTGCGCTGCAATTGCGGCGGATTGCTGTATCAGGCGGGATCGGCCGCCTTTCGATCAGCGATCGATATAGAAAGGATTGTATCGGGACGCAAGGGGCGGCTTCGGGCGGCCGATCGTTTCGCCCGCGAGAAAGGAAAGGCGCGGCCGAGGCCACGCCTTAAAGCGGGGTGCGGCTCAGGTGCCGATCAGCTTGTTGCAGGCGAATGCGATGCCTGGATTGGCGATGACCGCGGTCATGAACGCCAGTCCGATTATCGAGAATGAATAGCGTTTCATATACATCCTCCTTCCAGCCCGTGCATTATGCCGCGCCGGCCGCCGTTCTCAAAATAACGAATGCTTGAGCACCGACCGGCTCAACCGGAAATCGTCGAGCGAATAATTATCGCCCTATGGAACTATTCTTTCGATCATGCGTTTGCTGCTGTCATCAATGTCGCAATCGAATGCTGCGGAGGGTTTCATGGCCAGGTTCGGCACGACGGCGGATTACAACAGGATCAGACACTGGATCGAAGAGCGAGGCGGCCATCCCGCTCGCATCAAGGACGCGACCGACAGCGAAACCGTCCGCGTCGATTTTTCCTCGGAAACGCAGGAGGAGATTTCCTGGGACGAATTCTTCCAGGGTCTCGACGGCAGCAGGCGCGCCTTCCTTCATCGCACCAAGGCTGACGACGATAGGGCCCGTTTCGGCAAGATCGTCCGCCGCAAGCGCTTGCCTCACTGAAATATACCCATTGCTGACGCAGAAAACCCGGCGCCGTTTCCCGCGCCGGGTTTCTCTGTTTCCTTGGGAGGAGGAAACTCAGTCGATGTTGAATGTCAGCAGCTTTGCTTGGCGGATTGCCTGGTGGGCCGTCAGCTGTTCGAGCACGCCATCCTCCACCTCGCCGTCGACATAGAGCAGCGCGATGGCGTCGCCACCCTGCTTGTCGCGCCCGAGCTGGAAGTTGGCGATGTTGACGCCGGCACCACCAAGCGTCGTGCCGATGAAGCCGATCATGCCAGGAACGTCGGTATTGGTGATGTAGATCATGTGCGAGCCGACATCGGCATCGAGATTGATGCCCTTGATCTGGATGAAGCGCGGCTTGCCGTCCGAAAACACCGTGCCGGCGATCGAACGTGTCATGCTCTCGGTCGTCACCGTCAGCTTGATATAGCCGTCGAAGACACCCGTCTTGTCGCGCTTGACCTCGGAGAGAACGATGCCCTTTTCCTTGATCATGATCGGCGCCGAAACCATGTTGACGTCGGCGACCTGCGGGCGGATGAGGCCGGCAAGCACCGCACTCGTCAGCGCCCGCGTGTTCATGTTGGCGGTGATGCCGTCATAAAGGATCTCGATTTCCTTGATCGGCTCTTCGGTGACCTGGCCGACAAAGGCGCCGAGAACATCGGCAAGACGGATGAAGGGTTTCAGGATCGGCGCTTCTTCCGCGGTGATCGACGGCATGTTGATGGCGTTGGAGACCGCACCCTTGACGAGATAGTCCGACATTTGTTCGGCCACCTGCAGGGCGACGTTTTCCTGCGCTTCGGTCGTCGAAGCGCCGAGATGCGGCGTGCAGACGACGTTCGGAAGGCCGAAGAGCGGGCTTTCCTTGGCGGGCTCGACCTCGAAGACGTCGAAGGCGGCACCCGCGACATGGCCGGACTTGATCGCTTCTGCAAGGGCCGCTTCATCGACCAAGCCGCCGCGGGCGCAATTGATGATGCGCACACCGGGCTTGGTCTTTGCCAGCGCTTCCTTGTTGAGGATGCCGCGCGTCTTGTCGGTCATCGGCACGTGCAGCGTGATGAAATCGGCCCGGGCGAAAAGTTCGTCCAGCTCGACCTTGGTGACTCCCATTTCCTCGGCGCGTTCCTTGGAAAGGAACGGGTCATAGGCGACGACATGCATCTTGAGGCCAATGGCGCGGGCGCAGACGATCGAGCCGATATTGCCGGCGCCGATGACGCCGAGCGTCTTGCCGGTGATCTCGACACCCATGAATTTCGACTTCTCCCACTTGCCGGCCTGCGTCGAGGTATCGGCTGCGGGAAGCTGGCGGGCGACGGCAAACATCAGCGCGATCGCGTGTTCTGCCGTGGTGATCGAGTTGCCGAAGGGCGTGTTCATTACGATGATGCCGCGGCGCGAGGCAGCCGGGATATCGACATTGTCGACGCCGATGCCGGCGCGGCCGACAACCTTGAGGTTCTTCGCCCCTTCGATGATCTTTTCCGTCACCTTGGTGGCGGAACGGATGGCAAGGCCATCATACTTGCCAATGACTTCGAGCAGACGATCCTTGTCCTTGCCGAGCTGCGGTTCGAAATCGACTTCGACGCCGCGGTCGCGGAAAATCTGGACGGCGGTTTCCGACAATTCGTCGGATACGAGAACGCGAGGTGCCATTGTGGCCTCCTTCAAAAGTGTTCAGCGATGAATGAATGGAGATGCGGGCTCCGCCCTGTGGCGGAGCCGGATGCGATCACGTCAAGCTGCCGCCTGAGCGAGCTGCGCCTTCTGCGTTTCGAAGGCCCAGGAAAGCCAGGGCATCAGCTTCTGCATGTCGGACGCCTCGATCGTAGCACCCGCCCAGATGCGCAGCCCCGACGGCGCGTCGCGGTAATGGCCGATGTCATAGGCGACACCTTCCTTTTCCAGGAGGCCGACCAGGCCCTTGGCGAAATTCGCCTGGCCGTCGGCGTCGAGAGCCGCGATGTCTTTGTCGACGATCTTCAGGCAGACGGAGGTGTTGGAGGCCGTTTCCGCCTTGACGGCGAGATTGGCGATCCAGTCGTTTGCCGCGACGAAATCGTGAATGACCTTGGCATTGGCATCGGCGCGCCCGATCAGCGCCCTGAGGCCGCCGAGCTCCTTGGCCCAAAGCAGCGCATCGATATAGTCCTCGACGCAGAGCATCGACGGCGTATTGATCGTCTCGCCCTGGAAGATGCCTTCCGTCAGCTTGCCGCCCGAGGTCATGCGGAAGATCTTCGGCAGCGGCCAGGCCGGCGTATAGGTGGTGAGGCGCTCGACGGCGCGCGGCGAAAGAATGATGACGCCATGTGCGCCCTCGCCGCCCAGAACCTTCTGCCAGGAGAAGGTGACGACATCGAGCTTGGCGAAATCGAGTTCCTGCGCGAAAGCCGCCGACGTGGCATCGCAGATCGTCAGGCCCTTACGGTCGGCGGGAATGAAATCGCCGTTCGGCACGCGCACACCCGAAGTCGTGCCGTTCCAGGTGAAGACGACGTCGCGATCGAAATCGACGGCGGAGAGATCGGGAAGCTCGCCGTAACCGGCTTCGAGCCTGCGCACATCCTTGAGCTTCAGCTGCTTGACGACATCGGTGACCCAGCCGGCGCCGAAGCTTTCCCAGGCGAGCATGTCGACGCCGCGTTCGCCGAGCAGCGACCAGAGCGCCATTTCGACGGCACCGGTGTCGGACGCCGGAACGATGCCGATGCGGTAATCCGCCGGCACTTCGAGAATTTCACGGGTAAGGTCGATCGCCTGCTTGAGCTTGGCCTTGCCGACCTTCGCACGGTGCGAACGGCCAAGGGCCGCGTCGGAAAGGGCTTCGAGCGACCAACCGGGGCGCTTCGAGCAGGGGCCAGAAGAGAAATGGGTATTGTGCGGACGGATGTCCGGCTTTGCGGTCTTCGCCATGATGCTATCCTCTCAGATAGAAAGCCCTTCGTTGGGGAAGGGTGTCCCGCCGCCGTGTGTATGGATCGGAGACGTCATAGTCAAGATCGAAGTGTCGCAACCGGTAGATATTTTGACGCAGACGGGGTGGCGGATATGAAAAAAGCCGCCCGGGTCGGGGCGGCTTTTTCATGCGAAGGGTTCGGCTTTACTTGTAGACCGGCTGCTGCAGCGGGATTTCCGGCGGCGGTTCGTAGCTCGCCTGGGCGCAGCCGCCGAAGAGATAGCGGGCACCGACGCGGGCTTCGTGGACGCTCAGACCCTTGTCGCGGCCCGGGCCGCCGTTATCGGCATAGCCGAACATGTTGCCGCCGTCGATATGCAGGTAGCGGTAGCCGACATCGGCCTTGATGTTGCAGGTGACGTCGACCGAGGCGCCGGCCATGAGGGCGTAAGTAAAGCGCCAGTTGCCCTTGCCGCCATGAGTAACCTGATCGTCGCAGAAGCTGCCGTCATCGGCGCAGGCGACGTTGCGCAGGTTCTTCCACTTGACGTAGGAACCGCCGATACCGGCGCCGACATAAGGCGTGACATAGCCGTAGGTGCCGAGATCGACATAAGCGTTGGCAAGCAGCGTGTAGGCCGTCAGCGAAGAGCGGTCGCTCGAGGTGCAATCCACCAGCGGGAAGCCGCACTGACCGACCGTCGAGCCGCGGAAATCGGCCTGGGTGAGATAATCGAAGGTCAGATCGGTGCGCAGGTAGCTGTTGATCTGGTAACCGACACCGCCGCCGATCGTCCATGCGTCGTCGAGGTCAGCGTCGTCGAAATCGACCTCCGTCGCATTGCTGCCCTGGAAATAGCGGGCGCCCCGCAGATCGGTGAAGGCATAACCGACATCGCCGCGCAGGTACCAGCCGGTTGCCTCGGTGACCGTCACTTCCGGCGGCTGCTCCGGGATCGGCTCAGCAGGGGCGAAGTCCGCGGAATAGGCGTTTGTCGCGATCAACAATGCCGCCAAGATGCCGGACAAGCTTCTTTTCATGGATCCCACTCCAAAATCCGTTGCGTCGGCAGGCACACATCGCCGCCAAACTGATACGCTTCGGATGGATAATGAATGGGAAACGTTAAAAGCTGCTTAACCACGATTATTTACTTTAGGAAACAGGGATTGCCGCAGTAAAAGTCTTCGAAGCTGCGACCTGACGAGACCACTTGGCTGGATAGCGCACCAGCTCTTCCCTTAATCTTCGCCCAGCCGCGACGCGGCATATGATCATCACCAGGGGTGATACATTGGCGAGGACGCTCGCCCCACCCACCCTCACCAAGTCAGTTTAGGCCGTGACTGGCATTGTCTGGCTTCGCTAGCGGATGGCGTCGCGGACACGGGCGTCTGCGCTGTGAATGGGTTTCTCCTGCCCACCCCACCCTCCGTCCTGCTCGGCCTTGAGCCGAGCATCCACACCGCATCCAGCAGCAGCAGTCGCATGGATCCCAGGCTCAGGGCCTGGGATGACGGAGAGTGTGGTGGCATTCTCGCCAAACGCGCCGTCAGCGTACAGAGACACACCACAACGGGTGCTTCATTAGGCCGGCACTTACTACACCCTTCATTCCTGTGCCCGTCACAGGAATGAAGGGTGGATGGGCTGATACTTGCGCTAGATTTTCTGCCGTAGAGCGTAGTGTCGAACGATTTTCCCAAGCAAAGCACGCCGACCAGCCCATCAGCCACACGGCATGCCCTTAGCCCTCATCCTGAGGGGCACCTCAAGATGAGGGCTTAAGAGAGTGCCTCGCTCATTCTCTAAGCATCAGCCCAAACGCCCAATGAATGTCGCCAAGCCTAGGGTCGAGCCCAATGTGGCCTCACCGGATCAAGCGGCCGTCCGGACGTTCGAGATCGTCCCGATCAGCTCGTTGACGATGCGCTCGATCTGGGCGCGATCGTCGCCCTCGGCCATGACGCGGATCAGCGGCTCGGTGCCGGAGGGGCGGATGACAAGCCGGCCGGTCTTGGCAAGCTCGGCTTCGGCATCGGCGATTGCCTTCTGCACCTGGATATCCTCCAGCGGCTTGCCGCCGCTAATTCGGACATTGCGCAGCAGCTGCGGCACCGGCTCGAAGCGGCGGCAGACCTCGCTGACGGTCCGGCCGGTGCGCTTGACGGCGGCAAGGATCTGCAGTGCGGCAACCAAGCCATCGCCCGTCGTGCCATAATCCGACAGCACGATATGGCCCGACTGCTCGCCACCAACATTGTAATTGTGCTGGCGCATATGCTCGACGACATAACGGTCGCCGACCTTCGTGCGGGCGAGCGCCATGCCGCGGTCGTCGAGAAAGCGCTCGAGGCCGAGGTTGGACATGACAGTGGCGACGATGCCATTGCCACGCAGCTGCTGGCTCTCGGCCCAGCTCTCGGCAATGACGGCCATCAGCTGGTCACCGTCGACGATCGAACCATTCTCATCGACGATGATGACGCGGTCCGCGTCGCCATCGAGCGCGATGCCGATATCGGCACGCACCTCATCGACCTTCTTCTGCAGCGCAACCGGGCTGGTGGAGCCGCAATTGAGATTGATATTGGTGCCGTTCGGCTCGTTGCCGATGGTGACGACGTCGGCGCCGAGCTCCCAGAGCACGGCAGGCGCCACCTTATAGGCGGCGCCGTTGGCGCAGTCGATGGCAATCCGTAGACCCTGCAGCGTCACGTCGCGCGGCAGGGTGCGCTTGGCGTGTTCGATATAACGGTCATGTACGCCGTCGACGCGCTTGGCGCGGCCAATGTCGTCGGACTTGGCGAGCTGCGTGCTCAGGTCCTTTTCGAGCAGCTCCTCGATTTCGGCCTCGATGTCGTCGGACAGCTTATAGCCGTCGGGACCGAACAGCTTGATGCCGTTATCCTCGTAAGGATTGTGCGAAGCCGAAATCATCACGCCGATATCGCAGCGCAGCGAGCGGGTCAGCATGGCAACCGCAGGCGTCGGGATCGGGCCGAGAATGAAAGCATCGAGGCCGGCAGCTGTGAAGCCCGCGACCATGGCGTTTTCGAGCATATAGCCGGAAAGACGCGTATCCTTGCCGATGACGACGCGATGGCGATGATTGCCGCGGCGGAAGATGGTACCGGCGGCAATGCCGACCCGCATGGCGAGATCCGGTGTCATCGGGAAGACATTGGATTGGCCGCGAATGCCGTCGGTCCCGAAATAGCGTCTTTTCATCTGCACTCCTGCGCTTTGCGCGCGCCATTCAAGGCAGCGCGCCGTTCCAAGCGAATCCGGCTTCAATGGAATGTCGTCAATCCACGAGCGCGATTCATGCTTGCCTCAATTCAGCGGAATGCCACAAAATGCGGCGAACGGCACGTAAATTAGCAAGAAAAATGATTATATCCCGTTACCAAATAGAAAAGGCCGGATCTCCCGCTTGGGAAATCCGGCCTTGTTCAAGATGGCGCTAGCGGCTCAATGCGGCTGCGGTTCGAGGCCGGCTTCAGGCTCGTCGCCCTTGGTGGCCGGCCGCGCGCCGGCCTTTGGAACAGCCGAGCCGCGGCTTGGCGGTGAATCATCCCCGAGATCGCGAGACGGCTTCTCGCCGCGGATCAACGCCTTGATCTCTTCGCCGGTCAGCGTCTCGTATTCCAGCAGGCCTTCGGCGAGAGCGACGAATTCGTCGTGCTTTTCCGTCAGGATCGTACGGGCCTGCGTATAGGCTTCGTCTATCAGGCGGCGCACTTCATTGTCGATCTTCTGTGCGGTCGCTTCCGAAACATTCTTCGACTGCGAAACCGAGTGACCGAGGAAGACCTCCTGCTGGTTCTCGCCATAGGCGACCTGACCGAGCTGATCGGAGAAGCCCCACTGCGTGACCATGGCGCGGGCAAGCTTGGTCGCCTGCTCGATATCCGAGGAGGCACCCGAAGTGATGTTTTCCTTGCCGAAGGTGAGTTCTTCGGCGACACGGCCGCCCATCATGATGCAGAGGCGCGACACCATCCACTTGTAGCTCATCGAGTAGCGGTCGCCCTCGGGAAGCTGCATGACCATGCCGAGCGCACGGCCGCGCGGAATGATCGTCGCCTTGTGCAGCGGATCGGCGACAGCGACATTGAGCGCGGTGATGGCATGGCCGGCTTCATGATAGGCGGTGAGCTTCTTCTCCGCCTCGGTCATCGCCGAGGAACGGCGCTCGGCGCCCATCATGATCTTGTCCTTGGCGTCCTCGAATTCCTGCATGGTGACGACGCGCTTGTTGCGGCGGGCGGCCATCAAGGCGGCTTCGTTGACGAGGTTCATCAGGTCGGCGCCGGAAAAACCGGGCGTGCCGCGGGCGAGAACCTTGAGATCGACATTCGGTGCCAGCGGCACGTTGCGGGCGTGCACCTTGAGGATGCGCTCGCGGCCAACGATGTCGGGGTTCGGCACCACGACCTGACGGTCGAAACGGCCGGGGCGCAGCAGCGCCGGGTCGAGAACGTCGGGACGGTTGGTGGCAGCGATCAGGATCACGCCTTCATTCGCCTCGAAGCCGTCCATTTCGACCAGCAGCTGGTTCAGCGTCTGTTCGCGTTCATCATTGCCGCCGCCGAGGCCGGCGCCGCGATGGCGGCCGACCGCATCGATTTCGTCGATGAAGATGATGCAGGGGGCATTTTTCTTCGCCTGTTCGAACATGTCGCGTACGCGGCTTGCGCCGACGCCGACGAACATTTCGACGAAGTCGGAACCGGAAATCGTGAAGAACGGCACATTGGCTTCACCGGCGACCGAGCGGGCGAGCAGCGTCTTGCCGGTACCCGGAGGGCCGACGAGCAGCACGCCGCGCGGGATCTTGCCGCCGAGACGCTGGAATTTCTGCGGATCACGCAGGAATTCGACGATTTCTTCAAGATCCTGCTTGGCCTCGTCGACGCCGGCGACATCATCGAAGGTCACCCGGCCATGCGCTTCGGTCAGAAGCTTGGCCTTGGATTTCCCGAAGCCCATCGCGCCGCGCGAGCCACCCTGCATCTGCCGCATGAAGAACAGCCAGACGCCGAGAATGAGAAGCATCGGCAAGAGCGTGCCGAGATAGCTCAAAAACCCCGAAGAACCGTCCGTTTCCGGACGGGCGGAAACCAGAACATTCTTCTGCTGCAGGCGATCGAGGAGGCTGTCGTCGATTACAGGGGAATAGGTCTGAAAGGTGGTGCCGTTTTCAACATAGCTTCCGGAAACACGGTTGCCCGTGACCACGACATCCTTCACACGGCCCGCATCGACCTCACGCAGAAACTGCGAATAGGGGATTTCGCGGGAGCCAGTCTGTGCCGGAGCCGTCTGAAACATACTGAACAAGGCGATCAGCAGAAGCGCGATGATCGCCCACAAGGCAAAATTACGTAAGTTAGGGTTCATTGAACTCCCCAGCACTGGAACAGCCGCCTCATGGCGACGGTCTTATTCTTTCTAACATAGGGTTGCGCCGTGCTGTTGCCAAGGCAATCCCCCAGGTCAGATGGTTTTTCCGTCAATACTTCTAAAAGGCAGCCCCGCATAGGGCGCCATCGCGAAAACCGCCGAAAGCCTGTCGGCAAAGATGAAATCGAATCGTGTCAAAAAGCGGTCGAAGGGCGCGAAATAGGGTGTCAGATGGATCGAGCCGACAGATTGCAGAGATAGAGGGTGTCCATCGACGGCAAAAGCCGGCGCTGAGGCGACGGCACGTTTCCACGCCGCCTTGGGCAGGCCCCTGCTCCACTCCCCCTCATTCCTGTGCTCGTCACAGGAATCCAGCGCGCCCAAGTCCTTGGGCGCGGAAGACTCGCCCTGTTTTGTAGAGTCATCCACCGCGCCGACGCGCGGTGGAAGGATTCCTGTGACATCCCTCGGGCGAAGCCCTGAGGACACAGGAATGAGGGAGTAGTGAGTGGCCTGCGCTTTTATCGTTACGGTCTCTCCGGAGCCGTTTACGGCTTCAAATCTCCCATCCCACACCCCCGCCTCTCCCGGCCGTAAAATCATCGGTACGATCCCCCGGCTCTCCCGCGTGAAATAAAGCCCGTCCCGCCTGCGATCGAACACGACTCGACCGATAGTCATCCGACCCGGTTCCCCGCCGGTGGCAAATGAGAGAAGGCGCGCCATCTGTGCCCTCCCCGGCACGAATGGCTGTCCGCCGAAGACGGCCGTCAGGCGGCCGAGCGCATAGTCCAGAACTGCGCGATCCTGCCGCAAACCATCAACAGATACCTGCCCAAGCAGGCCACCATGAAGCCTGAAATGGCGGTCCAGCCAATCAGCGGCCCGGGACGACAGAGCCCGCCGCGCTTCCCAGGCCGCGCGAATATCCGTCTCCATCGCAGGATCGGCCGACAGCCGCCGGCGGATCCGCACGCGCTCATACTTCACATCCTCATTACTGGGATCTTCGATCCAAGGCACGCCGCGCTCTCTTAGGAAAGCCCGAATGTCGGCGCGGCTGGAAAAGAGGAGCGGCCGCAAAATCCAGAACCGCCGGTTGAAGAGCACCGCATCGGCGATACCTGACGAAACCTGCTCGGTTCGCATGCCGCGCATCTGCAATGTTTCGCGCTGATCGTCGAGGGTATGGCCGGTGGCGATGAGATTGGCGCCGAGCCTCTCCGCCGATTCCGCCAAGAGATCGTATCGCGCTTCACGGGCCGCGGCCATGACGCCGGTTTTCGGCTTGTCGCCCTGCCAGGCTGCGATGATGTGGGGAATGCCGAGCGACGCGCAGAGCGCGGCAACCTGTTGCGCTTCGTCCGCGGAGCCGGCCCGCAGACGGTGATCGACGGTGGCAGCACAGAGGGAAATCTTGAGATGAGGCGCGGCCTTCACGGCTTCGTCGAGGAGGAGAAGCAGGCCGGTGGAATCGCTGCCGCCCGAGATCGCGACGAGAATGCGCGCAGGACTTTGAAGCGATGCTAGAAACTGGAGGATCGCCGCATGAGGCGATGCGGCTTCCGGAGACATTCCGGAAGACCTCAGCAGGCGAGGCGTTTCTGTTCGCTCGCAACCTTGCTTATGACGGCGCGTGACGCTTTGGGGTAGCGCTTCGAGACTTCGCGCAGCGTCGCGCAGGCCGTTTCCTTATTGTCGAGGGCAGCAAGCGACATGCCGAGTTTCAGCAGCATTTCCGGCGCCTTTTCCGAGCTGCCGTATTTCTGATGCGCGTTGAGGAAAGTCTTTGCCGCCTCGTTATATTTACCCTGCGAATAAAGCGCTTCGCCGAGCCAGAAGTTGGCGTCGGCCGCCCGCGCGCTGCTGGGGTAACGGGCAATGTATTGGTTGAATTCCTGCTCTGCGGTGCCGTAATCGCCCGACAAGACGTGGCCGTAGGCTGCCTTGTACTGATCCGCCTCACTGCCGAGCGATGCCGTCTGCTGCGGTGTGCGGCCACTGGCATCGGGAATCGGGCCGGAGCCGATGCTGGCATTTTCGTCGACGGTTCCGCCGACCGGGTTGCCGTTCTGATCGAACTCGATCGAGCCGAGCTGCTTCGGCGGCTGGCCGAGGCCGGTATTATCAGGCACGTCGGTGGAGGGAGCCGTTTCGGCCCCCTGCGGTGCTTGGATTACCCTGGCGACATCATCCCCGCCGGAAGCTGCCGGAGCGGCATCGGTCTCGCTCTTCTTGACAGGAGCCTTGGCGCCACCGCCGCCGGTTTTCTCGAGCTGCTGGAAGCGGAATTCATTGTCTTCCTGCTGCTTGCGGATCGTCTCCTGCATCTGCAGCAGCTGGAAGCTCATCTCCTCGATCCGGCCGTTCAGCTGCCGCAGCTGCTCTTCGAGCTGCTGCACGCGAACCTCGGCGTCGCCGCTCTGCACCTTGACAACAGGCGCCGCCGCCTGGTTTTCCGCGGATCGACCGCCAAGATGCAGCCCGAAGAACGAGGCCGAATAGGCGGCCCGCTCGCTCCCGGTCATAGCCGCGAGGCACAGCATGCCTGCCACGACAAGTTTCTTCATATGTATCGTCCTGTCCCAGTGATTCTTCGCGCTTTAAGCGCGAACAGGAGATTTTTCCAATTGCTGTCAAAAAGCAACGGAGTCTGGCCAAAGTGTGGTCAAAAAGAAAAGGCGGCCCCTCGCGGGACCGCCTTCCGAAAACGAATTGTATCCGAAGATTACATGCCGGCGCCGCCGAGCACGGTGACCGCGCGGCGGTTCTGCGACCAGCAGGAAATATCATCGCAGACGGCGACCGGACGTTCCTTGCCGTAGGAGATCGTCTTCATGCGCTGCGCCGGAACACCGCGCGAAGCGAGGTAATCCTTGGCGGCAGCAGCACGGCGGGCGCCGAGCGCGAGGTTGTATTCGCGCGTGCCGCGTTCGTCGGCATGACCTTCGACGGTGATCTGGTAATTCGGGTAACGGCCGAGCCACTGCGCCTGACGGTCGAGCGTCTGCGAGGCATCGGCGCGGATCGACGAAGAGTCGGTATCGAAGAAGATGCGGTCGCCGACATTGACCGTGAAGTCCTGGGCCGAACCCGGCGTTGCAGCCCCACCCGCGCCGGCGCCGAGGCCGAGATCACCGGCGCTGTTCGGCGGCTTTTTGGCGCAGCTTGCAAGCGCGAGACCGGCGACAAGCGCGATCATGACGGGGTTGCGGGCGAAATTCTGCATGCGGCTCATTGCCGGGGTGTGAATTCGGCTCATGGCCGGGTCTCCTTGCGATTTCAGGGTTTCCGGACAGTAACCGCACTCGGTTAACCGCCCCTCAAAGATTATGGTTAACAATTTACTGATTTGTCCCGTAGCCGCCCGGTTTCCATGATTCTGGGGCGACAAGAAGGCACTGCCGCATTCTTACTCCAGAAGCGGCGACCAAGCCGGGTCGGAACCGTAGGTCGGTGTCTTGACGAGTTGTTCGTTGTAGCCAGTCAGATCGATTGAATAGAGCTGCGGGCCGCCAGAGCCTGCTGCCTGGCGGAAGAACATCAGCACGCGGCCGTTCGGCGCCCAGGTCGGGCCCTCATTGTGGAAGCCGGTCGTCAGGATGCGCTCGCCCGAACCGTCCGGCTTCATCACGCCGATCGAGAACTTGCCGCCGGACTGCTTGGTGAAGGCGATGAGATCGCCGCGCGGCGACCAGACCGGCGTCGAATAGGAGCCGTCGCCGAAGGAGATACGGGTCTGGCCGGAACCATCGGCATTCATCACGTAGATCTGCGGCTTGCCGCCACGGTCGCTTTCGAAGCTGACACGGGCACCATCGGGCGAATAGGAGGGCGAGGTGTCGATCGCCGCCGTCGAGGTCAGCCGCGTCGTCGTGCGCGAGCGCAGGTCCATCGTATAGATGTTGGAATTGCCTTCCTGCTGCAGGCTCATGATCACCTTCTGGCCATCCGGAGAAAAGCGCGGCGAGAAAGTCATGCCGGGGAAGTTGCCGACGACCTCGCGCTGCCCGGTTTCGAGCTGCAGCAGATAGACACGCGGCTGCTGGTTGGCAAAGGACATATAGGTGACTTCCTGCCGGCTCGGCGAGAAGCGCGGCGTCAGCACGAGATCGCTGCCGTCGGTCAGCATACGCACGTTGAAACCGTCCTGATCCATGATCGCCAGTTGGCGCTTGCGCTGCTGTTTGGTGCCGGATTCCGAGACGAAGACGACGCGGGTGTCGAAATAGCCTTCTTCACCGGTGATCTGCTTGTAGATCGCATCGGCAATGATGTGCGCCACACGGCGCCAGTTCTCCGGCTGGGTGAAGAACTGCTGACCAGTCATCTGCTGCCCGGCGAACGGATCCCAGAGGCGGAATTCGGCGCGAAGACGGCCATCTGCTTCCTTGGTAACCCGGCCGGTGACCAGCGCCTGGGCATTGATGACCTTCCAGTCCTCGAAACGCGGCGATGCATCCGGATTGGAGATCTTTTCGATAAAGGCTGACTTGTTGATCGGTGCGAAGAGACCCGACCGCTGTAAGTCGGCGGCGATGACTTGCGAGACCTGCGCGCCCATGTCGCCCTGGAAATCCGTCACCGCAATCGGCATCGGCTGAACGTTGCCTTTTCGAAGATCGAGAGTGACCAACGCGTTCGCCGGCGTCGTAAAGGCTGCAGCCCCAATCAGGCCTGCAATGACCATCAGAGCGCGGATGAGAGAACACTTGACCATATCAAACAAGCCTTTCAGCATCTTATCGGGTAAGAGCGCTGGTGTCGAAATTGAAAACAACTTCCTTCCAAGCATCGTATTTATCTTTCGGAAGCATCGTAAAAGGAGCTGCGCGACGAACGGCGCGAAGGCCGGAAGCGGTAAGACTTTTCTGCGCACGCTCACTGCCACCGGTGACCTGCACATCAGGGTTGCCTACGATCTGCCCGTCTCTGGCGAGCTTTATGTGGATCGTCAAACGCACGCTGCCGATATCTTTCAGGCGATTGTCGACGAAGAATTGATCTGTGATCGCGTTTCGCACCGCCTCAGCTTCAGCCACGCTGATCCGCAGCGAATTGACATCGCTGTTTCGGCGATCAGCCGTCTCCGCATTTGCATCGAAGGGAAATGCGAGGCCAGGGATCAACCCTGCCAACATCGCGCATATGCCGAAAGATTTTGCGAAATGGATCGAATCCGTCGGCATTTAAATCCCCATATCGCTGGGATGAAAATTAAGAACGACCTCGTTCCACACGTCATACTTGTCCATCGGAAGATTCGTGCGGAACGACGGAGCAGATTTCATCACGGCACGGTAAGCGCCACTTTCCAGCGCACGACGCGTTGAATCGGTGCTGCTTCCACCGGAAGACTCGATTTCAGGTTGGCCGATAATGTTTCCATCTTTGTCGAGTTTGAAATGCACGGTGATGACCATGCCGGAAAGGCCTTCCATTCCCGGAGTGATAAGCCAGTTACCCTCGATCAAACCTTTTAGCGCGTCTTCTTCGCTTTGACTGAGCTTGGAGGCACCATTGCTCTTCTTCGCACCGAGCGAGGCCTCTTGGGTCGAGCGCTTAGCTCCCCCGGCAGAAGGATCGGTCTTGTTCAGCAGGGCGGAAATCTCATCCGCGTTGAAGTCACTCTTCATTGACGAAGCGGATTTCGCCACTTCCTGCTTCTTGTCGGCCTTCTTCTTGTCCGTCGGCGCTTCCGCAGCCTTCGGCTGGTCTGGAGTCTTTTCCGGTGGCTTTTCGGCAGGCTTCTGCGGCTCCGGCGGTTTTACCTGCGGCTTGACGACCGGCGTCGGCACCTTGTCCGGCAATGCTTCCGCATCCGGTTTCGGCGGCTCCTCAGGCTTGGCCTGTTCTTCCGGCGGTTTTTCCTCGGGCTTCGGCGGCGTCACTTCGACGGGCTTAGGCGGCGGAATGGAGGCGACTTCCTTCGGTTGCTCGACCTCGGTCTCTTCCTTGTTGACTTCCTTGACGTCGTTCGGCTTGGGATCGATCTGGGGCTGCGGCTTTTCGCTGGAATTGGCGGCGGCCGCCTCGCTGTTGCTCGGCTTGGCGTTCGGCACCGGCGGCGTCTTCAAATCGACATTGTTGTCGCCGGCGTTCTCGGCCGGCTGCGCGATCGGCGGCCGCGTCGTCGGCACGGGCGCTGAGGTCTCCTTCTTCGGAGCCTTCTTGTCGCCCTGCTGCATCTGGGTGATGGATTCCACCGGCACGAGATCGACCGGCATCGCCTCGAAATCCTCCACCTTGAAGGATTCCGGCGCGCCGAGCGACACCATCGCCCAGGTAAGCACCAGGCAGTGCAGAACAGCAGATGTGACGACGCTGGTCTTCATCTTGAACGCTACTGGTCCTTCTTCTGCTGCGTCACCAGGCCGATATTCTTGAAGCCTGCGCCCTGGATACGGGCCATGACGTCGGCGATGACGCCGTAGGGCGCCGTCGCGTCGCCGCGCACGAAGATACGTTCGTTATAGCCGGTGGTGGCGATCGCCTCGAGCTTGGCGGCGATCTCGGCGGCCGGGATCGGCGTTTCCTGCAGGAACACCTCGCCGTCATTCTTGACGGAGATGGTGATCGGCTGCGTCTCGGAATTCAGCGCCTTGGCCTGCGTTTCCGGCAGATCGATCGGCACGCCGACGGTCATCATCGGTGCCGCAACCATGAAGATGATCAGAAGCACCAGCATGACGTCGACGAGCGGCGTCACGTTGATTTCGGAGATCACGGCCTTGTTCCGACCGCCGCGACGGCGGCGTCCGCCGCCCCCGCCGCCATTGCCTCCAACAGCCATACCCATGTCAGAATACTCCGTTGGTTACTGAGCAGCAGCGCGCGGCTGCAGCTTCTCGTCGATCTGGCGCGAAAGTATGGCGGAGAATTCGTCCGCGAAACCTTCCATGCGCGCCGAGAGCTTGCCGGCATCGGCGGAGAACTTGTTGTAAGCAATAACCGCCGGAATAGCGGCGACAAGGCCAATCGCGGTGGCAAGCAGCGCTTCGGCAATGCCGGGCGCGACGACCGCGAGGTTGGTCGACTTCGAACCGGCGATCGCCTGGAACGAGGTCATGATACCAACGACGGTGCCGAACAGGCCGATGAACGGACCGGCCGAACCGATCGTCGCAAGCGACCCGAGGCGGGCACCGAGATATTCGGTTTCACGGGCGAGCGTCACATCCATCGCGCGATCGATACGCATCTGCAGGCCGATCGGCGAGCGGGCGCCGCGTTCGAAGGATTTCTTCCACTCGCGCATGGCCGCGACGAAGATCGACGCCAGGCCGGTATTGTTGCGCTCCGACAGCGAGCGATAGAGTTCTTCGAGCGACTGGCCCGACCAGAACACCTGTTCGAATTTGTCGAACTGGCGCCGTGCGCGGCCATAGGCCAGGTATTTGTCGATGACGATCGCCCAGGTCCACACAGAGGCTGCGATGAGCCCGAGCATGACGAGCTTGACGACGATGCCGGCCTGCATGAAAAGCGACCAGAGGCTGACGTCCGTCGTGGCTGCTGCCAATCCTACTTGTTCCATTGATCCAAAATCCCCGAATCCAAACGCCCGGTGCTGGACCGGGCGGCACAAAGTGATCTCGCAAGAAGTGTCCGGCGGCCGCCGCCCAAAGCCCTGGTCAAGCTTCCAAGCTCATCTTCCGCCTTCTTGCCGTCAAATTTGGTCAAAGGAAGGCGTGCACCGCACAAACTCCGACTTTCCCAGTAAGACACTATTATGGTTAATAGATCGTTAGTGCCGGACTATGACAGCAAGCCTGTATTCGGGAGATTTTATTCCTGGATTACTTGACCGGAGCAGATCCGGCTGCCGAAAGAGCGCTCATCCTGCGGCGCGGGAATTCCTTCACATAAAGCTCAAGTTTTTACAAGGCCGAATTTCGAGCAATTCGGCGCTATAGCGGCGTGCTGCCTTCAAGGAATTTCGCCGCCAACGTCTCCGGCAGCCGCCGCGGCCGCCCTTTGGCATTGATGACGGCGATGATCACCCGGGCGGCGATCAGCAGCGTCTCGCCCGAGCGGATCTGCTGATTGAGCACCATCTTGGCACCACCCGCTTTTTCCGTGTGCGTCAGGATCGTCAGTACATCGTCCATGCGCGCCGGGCTCTTGAAGTCGATCTCCATGCGGTGAACGACGAAGACAAGCCCCTCCTCGTCGGCGCTGACCAGCTCGCGCTGCTCGACTCCGAGGCAGCGCAGATAATCGGTGCGGCCGCGCTCGAGAAAATGCAGGTAGCGCGCATGATAGACCAGGCCGGAGAAATCCGTGTCCTCATAATAGACCCGCTGGACGAGGCGATGTCCGGTCTCCGTCAGCTCTCCCGATATGGAAAAAGGGCGTTCCGTCATAATTTTCTCCAAACTGCGGTGCCCTCTTTGGCGCAACGCCTCTCGGCAGGCAAGCATTGAATGCCCGGTAGGCATGCATTGAATGCGCCGCCGGCAGGCATTGAATGATTGTCATAATTCCTAACTATTCCCGATAATGAGCGAACGATCAGGAGACGATGCGATGAAGATTGCGGTTATGGGCGGAGACGGTTTCATTGGTTGGCCAACCTCGCTGCATCTCTCCGATGCCGGTCACGACGTCCATATCCTCGACAATCTGTCGCGCCGCTGGATCGATACCGAGCTCGGCGTTCAGTCGCTGACACCGATGGATTCGATCCAGGAGCGCACCCGCATCTGGCATGCCGAAACGGGGCGCCGCATCCACTTCAACCTGATCGATCTCGCCAGGGATTACGAACTCCTGAAGAACTGGCTCTCAGAACATCGCCCCGATGCCATCATCCACTTCGCCGAACAGCGGGCCGCGCCCTATTCGATGAAGAGCGACCGCCATAAGAACTACACTGTTAATAACAACGTCAGCGCCACGCACAATCTTTTGAACGCCCTTACCGAGCTCAACCTCGACGCCCATCTCATCCATCTCGGCACCATGGGCGTCTACGGCTACTCGACAGTCGGCGCGGCGATCCCCGAAGGTTACCTGCCGGTCGGCATCGAAACGGCGGGCGGCGAGACGGTCAGCCAGGAGATCCTCTACCCCTCCAATCCCGGCTCGATCTACCACATGACCAAATGCCTGGATCAGCTGCTCTTCCAGTTCTACGCCAAGAACGACGGCTTGCGGATTACCGACCTGCACCAAGGGATCGTTTGGGGCACGCACACCGAGCAGACGCGCTGTCACGCGCAGCTCATCAACCGTTTCGACTATGACGGCGATTACGGCACGGTGCTGAACCGCTTCCTCATCCAGGCGGCGATCGGCTATCCGCTGACCGTGCACGGCACCGGCGGCCAGACCCGCGCCTTCATCCATATCCAGGATTCGGTGCGCTGCATCGAGCTGGCGCTCAAGAATCCTCCCGCTCGCGGCGCCCGCGTCGAGATCTTCAATCAGATGACGGAGACCCACCGGGTACGCGACCTCGCCGAAATGATTGCGAGGATCAGCGGCGCCAAAATTGCCTATCTGCCCAACCCGCGCAAGGAAGCCGCCGAAAACG
This sequence comes from Rhizobium sophoriradicis, assembly GCF_003939025.1. Lineage (GTDB taxonomy): Bacteria > Pseudomonadota > Alphaproteobacteria > Rhizobiales > Rhizobiaceae > Rhizobium > Rhizobium sophoriradicis. The sequence continues at coordinate 296,280 of NZ_RQIH01000007.1, read as the reverse complement.
AACTAATCGTCCGCAACGAAAAGTTCCGCAATCTCGGCCTCGAACCGATCACGCTGGAAACAGGCCTGCTCGGCGAGATCGTCGACGTCGCGAAGAAATTCGCCTATCGCGTCGACCGTGCCCGCGTGCCGGCCGTCTCCGCCTGGACCAGGGATATCGCCGCGACGATCAACCACGATCCGGAAGGCAAGCGGCTGAAGTCGGTGTCATGAGTGCTGAACGGTGACGAAGGCTAGAAAGGCCGCGGCTTGCCCCCTCTTCTCCCCAGCGGGGAGAAGGTGGCCCGGAGGGTCGGATGAGGGGGCCACACGGCACGCCCTTCATTGCCCTTCGCTCGCGCTCAGCGCACTCGCTCCTGTCGGCGCTCGCCCCCTCATCCGCCTGCCGGCACCTTCTCCCCGCTGGGGAGAAGAGACATGCAGCAACGCCTTGCCGTCTATCCTCCGCCGGAGCAAGACATATCGAGGCAGTCGAACCCGATGAACCGCTCGTCCGTATTCGCCTACGTCACCCTCGTCACCAACGCCGACTACGCCATGGGCGCCACCGCCCTGGTGAACTCGCTTCGCCGAACCGGTACCACCGCCGACATCGTCGTCCTCCATACCGGCGGCGTCGATGCAACCGCCCTCGCCCCACTGGAAGCCCACGCCTGCCGCCTCATCGAGGTCGAGCACCTGCCGCTCTCCGATGCCTTCAACCAGCGCCACGCCCGCGGCCAACTCCATTCCGCCGCGCCTTTCACCAAGGGCCGTAAGCCCGCCTTTCATTCGCCGCTCGACAATTTCTGCAAGCTCAGGCTTTGGCAGCTCGTCGAATACGAACGCTGCGTCTTCATCGACACCGATGCCTTGGTGCTGAAGAACGTCGACAGGCTCTTCCACTATCCGGAATTTTCCGCCGCCCCCAATGTCTATGAAAGCCTCGCCGACTTCCGCCGCATGAACTCCGGCGTCTTCGTCGCCACGCCGTCACATGACACATTCCGGCTCATGCTCGAAAGCCTGGACAGACCGGACACCTTCTGGCGGCGCACCGATCAGACCTTTCTCGAGACGTTCTTCCCGGATTGGCACGGCCTGCCGGTTTATTTCAACATGCTGCAATATGTATGGTTCACCATGCCGGCGCTTTGGGACTGGAAGAGCGTTTCGATCCTGCACTACCAATATGAAAAGCCGTGGGAAAAGGATCATCCCAAGGCAGCACAGCTACAACCCTTGATCGATTTGTGGCATCGTTTCTACAATGATAGCTATGTGCCGGAGATCGCGGCGCTAGACAATCCGGAAGGGGCAGCATGAAAGTATTGGTATCCGGCGGAACCGGTCTCGTCGGCCGTTATGTCGTCGAGGAGCTTCTGACCGCCGGCTATCAGGTGATCGTCGGTGGACGCCGTGCGCCGCGTGCCCGCCTCTTCTCCCGCCCGGTAGAGTTCGCAGCGCTTTCGCTCGATCCCGATAAGGACCAGATCGACATTTTCGACGACGCCTATTTCTTCGTCCACGCCGCCTTCAGCCACGTTCCCGGCAAATATCGCGGCGGCGAGGGCGATGACCCGAAGAGCTTTCAGAGGTTGAACCTGGATGGCACTGTCCGGCTTTTCGAAGCGGCAAAACGCGCCGGTACGCGCCGCTGTGTCTTCCTGTCCAGCCGGGCGGCCTACGGCGAACACCCTGCGGGAACCGAGCTTACCGAAACGATGCTGCCGAAGCCGGAGACGCTCTACGGCCAGATCAAGCTCGACGCCGAAGGCGCGCTGACCCATCTCTCGGCACCGGGTTTTGCCGGCGTCAGTCTGCGGGCGACCGGCATCTATGGCGATCTCTCGCCGAACAAATGGGGCGGCCTCATCGACGATTATCGCGCCGGCCGGCCGGTCGCTCTTCGTGCAGGCACGGAGGTTCACGGCCGCGACCTCGGGCGGGCGGTGCGGCTGATGCTGGAAACGGAAAGCACGCGCATCTCCGGCGAGATCTTCAACGTGTCGGACATCGTCGTCGACACCCGCGACATCCTTGCCCCCATCCGCCGTGAGACGGACTGTCGCCATGCGCTGCCGGCTCCGGCCGATGGCACAACGCTGAATACTATGAGCACGGCGAAAATTCGCGCGCTCGGCTGGATGCCGGGCGGAACCCCTCTGTTCGAGGAAACGATGCGGCGGCTGGCCGCCGCGCTGGCGACGTCGGCACACGAATCGGCGCAGGAGCAATAGGCCTCCTCGTCTAACAACTAGCGGCCGGCTGACACGGCGTGAAACCGCCGCGCTCCTGTCGCAGCCTGCATTTGCATCGGGCCTCCAGCCGTCTATGCTCGGCAGAACCTCTCACATCTGGCAGATCGAATGACCGCACGAGAACTGAAGGCGCAGTTGCGCAATGAACGGCTGGCCGCCCGCGACGCCATCGCTCCTGAGGAGCGCATCTCCAAAAGCCTTGCAATGGCGGATCATGCCGGCGAGGCCGTCGCCTTCGCCCCCGGAACGATCGTCTCCGGTTTCCTGCCGATCCGGTCCGAGGCCGATCTGCGGCCGCTGATGGCCCGGTTCGCAGCGCGCGGCGCACGGCTGTGCGTGCCGGCGATCCTCGACAAGCAGACCATCGCCTTTCGAGAACTGACCGAAGGGCTGCCTCTCATTGAGACCGGCTTCGGCACGGTGGCTCCCGGCGCGGAGGCTGCCATTCTCCACCCCGAGATCATGCTGGTGCCGCTTTCGGCCTTCGATGCCCGCGGCCATCGCATCGGCTACGGCGCAGGCTACTATGACCGTGCCATCAGCCGGCTAAGAGAGAAAGGCCTGCATCCGAAGCTGATCGGCATTGCATTCGACTGCCAGGAAGTGGCACATGTGCCGGACGAGCCGCATGACATTAGCCTGGATGCCATCCTGACAGAAAGCGGCCTGCGCTTTTTTGCCTCTTGGATTGGATAGGGAATGCGGCTGCTTTTTTTGGGTGACATGGTCGGCAAGACGGGACGCACGGCGGTCTGGGACCGTCTTCCCGGCCTGATCTCCGACCTCAGGCTCGATTTCGTCGTCGTCAACGGCGAGAACGCCGCCGGCGGCTTCGGCATCACCGAGGACATCTTTCTGGAAACGATCAATGCCGGCGCCGATGTGGTGACGACAGGCAATCACGTCTGGGACCAGAAGGAAGCAGTCGCCTTTGCCGGGCGCCACGATCAGTTTCTGCGGCCGGCCAACTATCCCCAAGGCACGCCGGGCCGCGGCTCCGGTCTTTTCTATGCCAGGAACGGGGCGCGCGTGCTCGTTGCCAATGTCATGGGCCGGGTCTTCATGCATCCGGAACTCGACGATCCCTTCAAATCGGCGGAGGTGATCCTCGACGCCTGCCCGCTGAAGGAGCAGGCCGATGCGATCATTTTCGATTTCCATGCCGAAGCGACCAGCGAGAAGCAGTGCTTCGGCCATTTCGTCGACAGCCGCGCCAGCTTCGTCGTCGGCACCCATACCCATGTGCCGACCGCCGATGCACAGATCCTGAACGGCGGCACGGCCTATATGTCGGATGCCGGAATGTGCGGCGACTATGATTCCTCCCTCGGCATGGACAAGGAGGAGCCGCTCAACCGCTTCATCTCCAAGATGCCGAAGGGCCGCATGGAAGCGGCGAGCGGCCCGGCGACGATCTGCGGCGTCGGCGTCGAGATTTCCGACACGACCGGACTGGCCGAAAAGATCGCGCCGCTCCGGCTCGGACCGCGCCTGGCCGAGACCCTACCGGAGTTCTGGCGGTAAAGCTGCCTCGACACAGACCCCACACACGATTGTGAGCATTCACGGTCTGGACCGCTGCGACCTCTTGCCGCATTCTCCGGCCTTCTCGTGAAAGCGCCGGAGGGGTGGCATGAAGCCGCAACATCTTGTTCTCGCGATCGCATGCATAGCCGCCCTTGTCGTGTCGGGTCCCGCAGCAAGGGCGCAGCAACAGCGGCCGCCCGTCAGCCAGTGCCAGGCAATCGCGCAGACCATCCCGAAGGCGACCTTCGCCAGCTTTTCCGGCGCCCAGCCGGTCGTACCGGCCGGCTCCGAGGGCGAGGACGTCAAACTGACCTTCCTCGGCCACTCCACCTTCGAGATCGACACTCCCGCCGGCATCATCATCGCGACAGATTATAACGGCTGGTACCGGCCGGCGACGCTTCCGGACGTCGTCACGATGAACAAGGCGCATACGACCCACTTCACCTTGACGCCTGAGCCGGGCATCAAGCATGTGCTGCATGGGTGGAGCGATGTTCCCGGCGAGGCAGCCAAAATCGATCTTGTGGTCGGCGACGCCCATATCCGCAACGTCACCACGGATATCCGCTTCAGCTATGGCCTCGGCGGCTCGCAGCAGAATGGAAACTCGATTTTCGTCTTCGAAATTGCCGGCCTTTGCATCGGCCATCTCGGCCATCTGCATTACGAACTGACGGATACCCATTATACCGAGATCGGCCGCCTCGACGTCGTCATGGTGCCGGTCGACGGCGGCCTGACCATGGGCGCCGACAGCATGAGCCGTGTGATCAAGCGCCTGCGCTCGTCGCTGATCCTGCCGATGCACCGCCGCGGTCCGCCGGTCAATTCCTTCGTCTCCATGTTCGGCAAGGACTTCGATGTCGCTTATGCGCCTGATGACAGCATCACCGTCTCCATCCGCACGCTGCCGAAGAAGCCGCTGATCTACGTGATGAAAGGCGTGCAGTAAAAAAGGTCCGGCGGGTCCCGCCAAACCTTGCGCATCAGGCAAATTGCAGGTGACGTTTCACGCCGACGTCGGGCATCTTGTCGTCGTCAAGATTGGCCTTGGCGATCTCCCACCCGAATTTCAGGGTGCTGCCGGTGGAAACCCAGATGTCGGCATCGTCGACATGCAGGGAAAGCATAGTGAGTTTCGGATCTTTCTTGCCGCCGTCATACCAGGCCGCAACCATCGAACTCCAATATTCCTCGATTTTGGAAGGGTCGGGGCGTATCTCGATCACGCCGGAGAGGCAGGCGTGGTAGTCGTGATCCTTGCCGATGACGCAGAAATGCGCGCGGCTGCCGGGCTTGATCACGCGCACGATATCGGCGTCGGTCTTGGTGTAGAACCAGATCGTGTTGGTGGTGGGATCGGCATGCGGCGCCATCGGCTGCATGTGCATATCCAGTCCGGAAATTCCGAGCATGCCGGCATGAACGCCGTTGACCTGATCCCAAAGCTGACGTGCCGGTTGCTCCCGCGCCTCGCTGAGACTTGCCATGACCGTTCCTTTCCGTTGGATGGAGTTCGATTGAAAACGTCATCCTTTCGCCTTTGTTCCGAACTGCTTTTCCCTTGAACGGGTGCCGTTTCGCTCTTATAAGGCGCCCCATTCCGAACAATGAGACGTGAACAGGGGTGCCATGGCTGGCCATTCACAGTTTAAAAACATCATGCACCGCAAAGGCCGTCAGGATGCCGTGCGGTCGAAAATGTTCTCCAAGCTCGCGCGCGAAATCACCGTTGCCGCCAAGGCCGGCCTGCCCGACCCGTCTATGAACGCCCGTCTTCGCCTGGCGATCCAGAACGCCAAGGCCCAGTCCATGCCGAAGGACAATATCGATCGCGCCATCAAGAAGGCAGCCGGCGCCGACGGCGAAAACTATGACGAAGTCCGCTACGAGGGCTACGGTCCCGGCGGCACGGCGATCATCGTCGAAGCCCTGACCGACAATCGCAACCGCACCGCCTCCAACGTCCGCTCGATCTTCACCAAGGCCGGCGGCGCTCTCGGCGAGACCGGTTCCGTTTCCTTCTCCTTCGACCATGTCGGCGAAATCACCTACAAGCTTTCCGTCGGCGACGCCGACAAGGTGATGGAAGCCGCGATCGAAGCCGGCGCCGACGACGTAGAGACCGACGAAGAGGGCCACTACATCACCTGCGCCTTCGAAGCCCTCGGCGAAGTGGCGAAAGCGCTGGAAACGAGCCTCGGCGAAGCCGAGACCGTCAAGGCGGTCTGGCGCGCCCAGAACAATGTGCCGGTGGACGAAGAAAAAGCCCAGTCGCTGATGAAGCTGATCGACAGCCTGGAAGATGACGACGACGTGCAGAACGTCTATTCCAACTTCGAGGTCTCGGAAGAAGTGCTGGCCAAGCTCTCGGCCTGACTTTCCAAACGATCTTCGATGAAAAACCCGGCCGACGCCGGGTTTTTTGTGCCGAGCCGCGCGTTGCGATCTATGCAGCCACCCGCATGAAGTTTCCCAGGCCAGCAAACAATTCCACCGATCTCAGCCGCGCCTCGATATCATGGATCGGCATGGAGATGATCACCTCGTCGGCCTGGGTTTCCTTAATGAATTCCGTCAGTTTCGCTTCCGCCGTCCCCGGTGATCCCACCACGGCATAACGCAGCGTGTGTTCGACGTTCATCTTCTCCATCGGCGACCAGAAAGCCTCCATATCGGCCACCGGCCGCGGGAACGGGCCGCGGACATTGCGGCGCAGGTTGACGAACTGCTGCTCGGCGGAGGTGAAATGATAGCGCGCCTCCTCGTCCGTCGCCGCCACCGCGCCCATGACGCCGACCATCACATAGGGCTTGTCGAGCGTTGCCGAGGGCTGGAAGCGATCGCGGTAGATCGCGATCGCATCGAGCAGCATGTAGGGCGCGAAATGCGAGGCGAAGGCGTAGGGAAGCCCGAGCATGGCGGCAAGCTGAGCGCTGTAGAGGCTGGAGCCGAGCAGCCAGATCGGAACATGTGAACCATTGCCGGGAACGGCGAGGATCGCCTGGTTCTCGACCGGCGTGCCGAGCAGCTGCTGCAGTTCGACCACGTCGTTCGGAAAGCTGTTGGCGCCGGCCTCAAGGTTGCGCCGTAGCGCCTGTGCCGTGCGCATATCCGTCCCCGGCGCACGTCCGAGCCCGAGATCGACGCGGCCGGGGAAGAGCGCCTCCAATGTGCCGAACTGCTCGGCGATGACGAGCGGAGAATGATTGGGCAGCATGACGCCGCCGGAGCCGATGCGAATGCTTTTCGTCGCCGCCCCGACATGACCGATGACGACTGATGTGGCCGCACTGGCGATGCCAGGCATGCCGTGATGTTCGGCGAGCCAGAAGCGCTTGTAACCGAATTCCTCGGCCTTGCGGGCCATTCGCGCCGAGCTTTCGAGCGACTGGCGCACGGTGCTGCCTTCGGCAACGGGGGAAAGGTCGAGGATGGAGAAGGGAACCATGGAAAACCTGCCGGCCAGTTGAAGGATGCAGCCTATGTAGGTTCGCACCCGCACCATTCCAAACCATGCAGGCAAAACAAAGGGCCGCGCGAACGCGACCCAGGCCGGATGCCGGAAGCAATGCCTAGCGGTGACGGCGCAGCACATGCACCTCGGCGCTCGGCCTATGATCGCCGTGCGGCAGCGTGAAATTGCCGAGCTGGCGATCCATTTCCAGGGCCTCCGTCGCCAGCCGGTGGATCGCTTCCGTCGTCTCCTCGACCATCGAGGCATTCTGCTGCGTCATCGCGTCGAGTTCGGCGACGGCGCTGTTGATCTCCCGCAGTGTGTTGGCCTCCTCGCGGGTCGCACCCATGATCTCGTGGATCTGACCGTTGATTGCCTCGACATGCGCGCCGATGCCGGTCAGCGCGACCCCTGCCCTTTCCACAAGCGACACGCCGCTTTCGACCTCATGCGTCGATTTCTGCAGCAGGCTGGAGATCTCCTTGGCCGCGCTCGACGAACGCTGGGCGAGCTCGCGCACTTCCATGGCGACGACAGCAAAACCCTTGCCCGATTCACCGGCTCGGGCCGCCTCGACACCGGCATTCAGTGCCAGAAGGTTGGTCTGAAAGGCGATGTCGTCGATGACGGAGATGATCGTGTTGATCTGGCGTGAGGAGGTCTGGATCGCCTCCATCGCCGCGATCGTCTCGCGCATGATCTGGCCGGAGCCGGTGGTCTCCTTCTTGGCGTCGCGGGCGATGCGCTCGGCCTGTTCGGCCCGCTCGATCTGCCGGCGCACGGACTGGGTGATGGCGCTGATTGCATTCGCCGTCTCGGTGATCGAGCCGGCCTGGCGCTCGGTGCGCCCGGCAAGCTCGTCGGCGCCGGTACGCATCTCCTCGGAGCTGGCCCGCACCGCCATCGAGTTACCGCCGATGGCGGTCATGGTTTCGCTCAGCGTCGCGAGCGCCTCGTTGAAATTGATGCGCAGGCTTTCGAGCTCGTTCGGGAAGCGCCGCTCGATCTGATAGGCGAGATCCCCGCTCGCCAGATGATGCAGGCCCTCATCGATCGCCTCCACCACCTGCTGCAGCGTCTTCGCCTCGGCCTCGCGCTCGGCAAGGTTCTGCTGGCGGTCCTGCTCGGCCTGAAGGCGCGTCTCTTCGCTGGCGGCTTCCAGTTCACGGCTTTCGATCAGCGACTGCCGGAAGCGGGCGAGCGCATTCGCCATCGTGCCGATCTCATCCTTGCGGTTCAGGCTGCCGATCTCGCTGTCGAGCTTGCCATCGGCGACATCGCGGGTGACGCCGGCAAGCCGTGCAAGCGGCGAAAACAGGAAATTCGTGACGAGGCCGGTGGCGATCGCCATGACGACAAGCACGCCGATGCCGATCATCGTCAGCAGCGTGGCGATCTCGATCGAGCCGGCATTGAGCTCGCTCAAAAGCACGCTTTCGACCACGAGGAAGCGGTCGCCGCGATAGTCGATGCCGCGGACATAGGCGCGCGCCGCGCCATCTGGCCGCTCGAAATCGGCAACCGTCATCGTGGAACTGGCAAGCGCGCCCTTGATGAAGGTGAAAGGGGTGGCATCGAGCGTCACAAGCTTGCCGCCGGTATCGAGACCGATAGCCGAGCCATCGGCGGAGACGATCGCCGCCCGCGCCGTGCTGCCCTGGACGATGCCCTTGGCGAGGATGCTGGTGACGATGTCGTCACGCACCTTGAAGAGGATGATACCCTTGGCCGCCCCGAGCTTGACGATCGGCACGGCATAGAAGATCGCCGGCTTGCCGCTGGCCGCATCGACGCGAAGGCCGGAAAAACCTGTCGGCGCAGCGTCATCGGTCGCCTTGGCGGTATTTTCGATCGCCTTGGCGAAGGCGATACCGGCGCCGGTTGCCTTCCAGGCCTCCGACTTCAGGTTTTCGGCGAAGTCGTCTTCCTTCTTGTAGGAATAGAGCACGGAACCGTCGAGATCGGTGATCAAGAGATCGCTGAAGGCAGTATCCTCGAGGTCGCGGGCGACTTCGCTCTGCGTCTTCTCGTGGTTCGAATAATAAAAGCCGCTCGGCCCTTCCGGCTTCATCAGCTTCTCGCGCCGGGCGGCCGGGTTGGGATTGTCCGTGATAAAGACCTTTTTCAGCTCGGCGCGGGCATTGCCCGAAGTCTTCTCGATCGTCTTCCAGCCGCTCTTCAGGCTGGTGATCGACATCTGCAGCGCTTCGATGCGCGCGATGGAGTTCGCTTGGTTCTCAAGCTGCATCAGCTGGTCCTGCAGCATGTCGCCGCGAAAGATCAGCACGCTTTCCTTGGCCTTCAGCGCCTGTTCGTCGGAGATCCGGCTGCTGGCGAAATAGGCAAGCACGTCGATCACCGCGATCGACAGCACCGTCAGCAGAATGAATGTGGCAATGACCTTGAAGGACAGGGACTGAAATCTCTGAGCCATGTACGACGAACCCCCTCTGACACACCTGCCGGCGTGGGCACGCAGCGCATGCCTGATCGACCGATCTTTGAACAGAACATCGGGGGCTTATCTCTTTGCGACACGAGACCCCCTTCGTATTTGACACTAGAATTCAAGCATCTGTTTTAATTCGCGGTAAATGGAGCGGCTTAAATCCGAGAGTGTTTTTGTTTTGTTCACATATCGATGGCAGTTATTTCGCAGTCGCTATAGGTTGAACCATGCAAAATACGATTCGCATCGTCGGCATCGATCCCGGACTTCGCCGCACCGGCTGGGGAATCATCGACACGTTGGGCAATTCCCTGCGGTTTGTGGCCTCGGGAACTGTGACCTCCGATGGAGACATGGACCTCGCCTCCCGCCTCTGCCAGCTGCATGACGGCCTGGCGGAGGTTGTGCACGCTTACAAGCCGGATGAGGCCGCCGTCGAACAGACCTTCGTCAATAAGGACGCGGTTGCAACCCTGAAGCTCGGCCAGGCCCGCGGCATCGCCATGTTGGTGCCGGCGCGCGCCGGGATGCAAGTCTCCGAATACGCCCCGAACGCCGTCAAGAAGGCCGTCATCGGCGTCGGCCACGGCGAAAAACATCAGATTCACATGATGTTGAAGATCCTGATGCCGAAAGTCGAATTCAAAGGCGACGATGCCGCCGACGCCCTGGCGATCGCCATCTGCCATGCGCACAATCGCGGCAGCAATCGGATGCGGCAGGCACTGGCCGGCTAATCTGTTCTTGACTTGTTCCCATTCGATGATAAGTAATACCTTAGAGGTATTACCATGCGCGTGACGGAAAAAGGCCAAGTGACAATTCCCAAAGATATCAGGGACCGTTTAAAGATCGGGCCGGGATCCGAGGTGGATTTCATTGCCGATGAAAAGGGTGCCCGCCTGGTCGTTCTGACCAGCCGCGCAGAGCCGTCGCAGGACGATTTTGAATCCTGGCTCGGCAGCATGAGCGGCACTCTCGACACCGGCGGCATGACGACCGATGAGTTCATGGAGTGGTTGAGGGGACCACGCGATGACCTCGGTCCTCATTGATACCAACATCTTCATCGATATCTTCGGCCCGGACAATCCTTTCAGGGAATGGTCCACGCGGGCCTTGAGCACATTGCGGCCGGATTCGCAGTTCATCATGACGCCCGTGGTCTGGGCGGAGCTGGCAAGCATGAGCCCGCGCGAGGAAACGCTTGTATTTCTCCTATCGCGATTAAATCTGATCCGGGAGGCGCTGCCGTTTTCCGCCGCCTACCGCGCGGGCATGGCCCATGCGCAATATCGGCGGAGCGGCGGCCTGCGAGAGCGCACGCTGCCCGATTTTTTCATCGGCGCGCATGCCCTGGTTCGATCGCACCGCCTGCTGACGCGCGATGGTGCGCGCTACCGTTCCTATTTCCCTGATTTGGACATTATTTCCCCCGAAACGCACTCTTGAGAGACCGCGCCCCATGATCGGCAAGCTGAAAGGCACAATAGACGAGATCGGCGAAGATTATGTGCTCGTCGATGTGCACGGCGTCTGCTACGTCGCTTACTGCTCCGCCCGCACGCTATCCAAGCTCGGCTCGGCCGGCGAGGCCTGCGTGCTGTTCATCGAGACCTATGTGCGCGAGGACCAGTTGAAGCTCTTCGGCTTCACGACCGCATTGGAGCGGGAATGGTTCAACCTGCTCCAAAGCGTCCAGGGGGTCGGCGCCAAGGTGGCGCTTGCCGTGCTCTCGACCTTGACGCCGGGCGAACTCGCCAATGCGATCGCCCTGCAGGACCGCGCCGCCGTTTCCCGCGCGCCGGGCGTCGGCCCGAAAGTGGCGATGCGCCTCGTCACCGAACTCAAGAACCGGGCTCCCGCCTTCGCCGGGGAAGCGATCAATATCGCCCTCAAACAGGAACTCGGCGAAGGCGTCGCCGCCGCACCCGTGGCCGACGCGGTTTCCGCGCTGACCAACCTCGGCTACAGCAGAGACCAGGCGGCAAATGCCGTTGCTGCGGCGATGAAGACGGCCGGCGAAGGTGCAGACAGCGCCAAGCTGATCAGGCTGGGATTGAAGGAACTGGCGCGGTGACTTCCTTGAATATATCGCAATTCCTTACTAAACTTGAATGGTAAGGAGATCCGAATGAATATCTACTACGGTACAATGACATCGAAGGGCCAGACAACAATTCCGGCGGAAGTTCGTGAATTGCTCAATCTGAAGTCTGGTGACAGGATCCGCTACATCAATCGCGATGGCGAAATCATCATGAAGGCCAAGAACAAGCGCGCCATTGACCTTGCCGGCAAATTTCACGATCCGAAACGGCGGGCGATCACATTGAAGGAAATGGACGAGGCTATCGGAGAAGCCATCGCCGCTCATGTGAATAGTGCAGGATGATTGGCCTCGACACCAATATCCTGCTGCGCTTCCTCCTGAAGGATGATGCCGCCCAGACAGAAAAAGTCACAGCACTGTTTGAGAACCTCTCCGATACCGCACCTGGCTATATTAGCTGCATCACGCTGATGGAATGCACGTGGTTCCTGCGGCAACGGATCAGGCTGAAGAGGGAACAGATCGTGGAGGCAATTTCGGATTTGTTGGACTCAGCGGATCTGATCCTTGAAGATGAAAGAGTGGTCGAGGAGGCGCTCGGAATCATGGTGCGAACAAATGCCGAATTTGCGGATGTCTTCATCGCTCTTCGCAACCGTGACGCCGGTTGCGTGACAACCAAGACATTTGACGCCCAAGCTGCAAAAACGATACCTGGAATGGAACTTCTTTGATGAGCGAACCCGCCCGCCTGATATCGCCGGAAAAGCGGGGCGAAGACCTTGATGTCACGCTGCGCCCGCAATCGCTGGACGAGTTCACCGGCCAGGCGGAGGCGCGCGCCAATCTCAAGATCTTCATCGAAGCGGCGAAGAACCGTGGCGAGGCGCTGGACCATGTGCTCTTCGTCGGCCCGCCCGGCCTCGGCAAGACGACGCTGGCGCAGATCATGGCAAAGGAGCTCGGCGTCAACTTCCGCTCGACATCAGGCCCTGTCATCGCCAAGGCCGGCGATCTCGCGGCGCTGCTGACCAATCTCGAAGAGCGCGACGTGCTCTTCATCGACGAGATCCATCGCCTCAATCCCGCCGTCGAGGAAATCCTCTATCCGGCCATGGAAGACTTCCAGCTCGACCTCATCATCGGCGAAGGCCCAGCCGCCCGCTCGGTGAAAATCGATCTGTCGAAATTCACGCTGGTGGCCGCGACCACCCGCCTCGGCCTGTTGACGACGCCGCTGCGCGACCGCTTCGGCATCCCGGTGCGCCTGAGCTTCTATACCGTCGAGGAGCTGGAACTGATCGTGCGCCGCGGCGCGCGGCTGATGAACCTGCCGATCACCGAAGAAGGCGCCCGCGAGATCGCCAGACGCGCCCGCGGCACGCCACGCATCGCCGGTCGGCTGTTGCGGCGCGTGCGCGACTTCGCCGAGGTGGCAAGTGCGGAAGCCGTCACCCGCGAGATCGCCGACGAGGCGCTGACCCGCCTTCTGGTTGACAATGTCGGCTTCGACCAGCTCGACAAACGTTACCTCAACATGATCGCCGTCAATTTCGGCGGCGGCCCGGTCGGCATCGAGACCATCGCCGCCGGCCTTTCCGAGCCGCGCGACGCGATCGAGGACATCATCGAGCCCTATATGATCCAGCAGGGTTTCATTCAGCGCACGCCGCGCGGCCGTGTTCTGACCGCAATCGCGTGGAAACATCTGGGAATGCAACCGCCCAAGGAAATGGAGGCTGCGCAGTTCCGGCTGTTCCAGGAGGACGACTGAGTGATCACCCGCCGCGGTTTTTTCAAATTTGTCGGCGGCGGTATCGCGGGCGTCATGTCGCTGGGTGGTTATGCCTTCGCCTATGAACCGCTGGCGCGGCTCGGCATCGCCCGTTACCGGCTGACGCCGCCGGGATGGACACCGGGGCTGAAACTCCGTGTCGTCGCACTCGCCGATATCCATGCTTGCGAACCTTGGATGTCGGCAAGCCGCATCACCGCAATCTGCCACAGGGCGAATGAACTCGAAGGCGACGTGACCGTCCTGCTCGGCGATTATGCCTCGGGCATGAACATGGTGACGCAATACGTGCATTCGAGCCAGTGGTCGAAGGCGCTGGCCACTCTGCGAGCCCCTCTCGGCGTCCATGCGATCATGGGCAATCATGACTGGTGGGAGGACAGGACTGCCCAGAAGAACGGCGGGATGGAAACATTCGGGCACCGGGCGCTTGCCGAGGTCGGCATCCCGGTCTACGGCAACCGCGCCGTTCGGCTCGAAAAGGATAGCCGCGGCTTCTGGCTCGCGGGCCTTGAAGACCAGCTGGCGCTGCTGCCCGGCAGGAAATGGGGCCGCACGCGCATGCTCGGCCTCGACGACCTTGATGGAACGATGGCGCAGGTGACCGACGATGCGCCCGTCATCCTGCTCGCCCATGAGCCCGATATCTTTCCGCGCGTGCCCGAGCGCGTCTCGCTGACGCTGTCCGGCCACACCCATGGCGGGCAGATCCGTTTCCTCGGCCGTTCGCCGATCGTCCCCTCGCGTTACGGCAATCGCTACGCCTATGGCCACATCGTCGAGGAGGGCCGGAATATCATCGTGTCCGGCGGCCTCGGCTGCTCCATCGCGCCGGTCCGTTTCGGCGTGCCCCCGGAAATCGTCGTGATCGATCTCGGATAAGAATGACATGAGCAAGCGCACTCACATCCGCCTGACTGTGGGCGCTGAACGTTTCAACCATCGCATCGCCGGCCTCGCCTTTCGCGACGGCCATGTGCTCGTCCATCGTGCCGTGCACGAGCCCTTCTGGACCTTTCCTGGTGGGACGGCGGAAATCGGCGAGAGCTCGGAAAAAACGCTGAAACGGGAGATGATGGAGGAACTCGGCGTCAACGTCACAGTCTCGCGCCTCCTCTGGATCGTCGAGAATTTTTTCCACTACGAACAGCGCGACTGGCATGAACTCGGCTTCTATTATCTGATGGAAATTCCGCCGGAATTTCCCTTTCGGCCGCGCGAGATCATCCATCGCGTCGAAGACGGTGACAACCATCTCGAATTCAAATGGGTGGCGGCAACGCGCACAGCCCTGACCGCGCTCGACATCCCGCCCTATTTCATCGCCGATGAAATCGAGAGCCTGCCCGCAGCACCCCGTCATCTCGTCTGGCGCGACGGCGATCTCGATGAGAAGAGCTGACGCAAGCAATTCAAAGCGCGTGAAGAGGAGATGCGCCGATGCCGACTTTCGACCCCGTCAGGCCATTCCGCAAACTCGCCTATAACAACGCCCTTGCCAACCGCCGCCTGCTGCAAGCTTGCGCGGCATTGACGCCCGGTGAATTCGAAGCGCCTCGCACCGGCTTCTTCCCTTCGATCAAGGAAACCTTGAACCACATCGTCACGGTCGACTGGTTCTATGTCGATGGCCTGGAAGGTGGCACGCTCGGGTTCCAGGCCTTCGAGGTCGACCAACCCTTCGACGACGTTTCCTCGCTGGCAGAAGCGCAGGCGAAGGTCGATCAGCGCCTGGTGGCACTTTGCGAGGCCCTGACGCCAGAAAAACTGGTCTCGACCGTGAGCCTCCACCGCGGCGACCGCATCCAGCAGGAGCGGATGGAAGACGTGCTCGCCCACCTCTTCCAGCACCAGACTCATCACCGCGGCCAGGTGCATGCGATGCTCGCCGGCACCAGCATCGCCCCGCCGCAGCTCGACGAATTCATCGTCGCCGATGATGCGAAATTTCGCGGCGGGGAACTCGCCGGACTCGGCTGGAGCGAGGAAACGCTGATGCGTTAAGGTCTTTCCTGGTCAGGATGCTTCAATCTGACCAGGAAAGCTCTAGTTCCGAAGCCGCTTTTTCAGCCCGTCGATGATCGTCTTGGTGAGAAGGTCGTAATTCTCGTCGAAATGGTGGTCGCCGGGCAGCTCGATGACCTCGGCGCCGCTGTCCTTCAGCGCCGGACAGGCGACGTCGTCGTCATCGTCCTTGCCGTAGATGCATTGCACGAGTTTGGGATCGACGTTCTTCAGATCGGCGACCGGATCGCCTCCCGCCCCGCCCGTCTTCTGGCCGAGCCAGCCGAGAACGGAGATGACGTAGTCGACTTCGTGCGAGAGCGACAGCAGCGACATTTGCGCCACCGCCGACTTCTCGGCCGGTTTCAGCAACTGGTAGGTCGCAGGCACGACATCGGCGCCGAAGGAATACCCGACGAGCAGCACATGCTTCACCTTCCACTGTTTGCGGTAGAAATCGATGATCTTCGAAAGATCGCCGGCGGTCTCCTCCGGCTTGCGCTCCGACCAGAAATAATGAAGCGAATCGACGCCGACGACGGGAATGCCTTCCTTCTGCAGGGTGCCGCCCACCTCCTTGTCGATGTCTCGCCAGCCGCCGTCGCCGGAATAGATCACCGCCATCGTATCGAGGGCGGGGGTGGCCTCGAGGATCGCCAGCGGCAGACCGAGCGGATTGCCGAAGGCGCCGGAGGCGGTAACGAGGTCATCGAGCGTATCGGCAAAGACCGTCTGCGCGTCGTCGGTGGAATCGCGGATCTCGATCGCGGAATGGACTTTCTTCAGCGCTTCGGCATGCGCCCTGCCATCCTTGTCGGCGTTGGGCGTAAAGACCGCTATAACCGGATCCGGCAGCGCGCCGTCACTCAGCCCATAGACCATGCGTTCGCCGACGGCCTTCTTGGAAGCGGGCGTGCAAAGTTCCTTGGTTAGCGGAATGCCGGCCTTCGGATCGACGGCGAGCGTCTGACCGATCGTCGCATCCGGCGTCTGCGCCGCAATCGCCAGCGCCAAGGCCCCGCCCTCGCCGATGCCGGCGACAATCGGCAAATGATAGGCGTTGTTGCCGGTCGCACGCTGCACCTGCTGGCTCAGCGATTCGATATCCGAGACCATGTAGAGGCAGCCATCATTGAGGCTGACATCATATCGGCTGAGCGCCTGGATATAGGAAGGAAAGTCGACGCCGATGACGACGGCGCCTTCGGAAACCAGCCTGTCGGCCTCGGCCTTCTCAAAATCGCCCCAGCCGGCGGCATCGGAAATCAGCATCACCGTGCCCTTCACCTCCCCTTCCGGCAGGAAGATGTGAGGCGACGGGATGAGCCCGCTTTCGAAGCTCTGCGTGGTTTCCTCGGCGGCATCAGCCGGTGCGGCCGCGAGCATGCAGGCGCATGCCGTGGCAAGAAGGATTGTCCTGATCATTTTCTCACTACCCCTTTCAACCCGCCCCCGATCAGAAATGTCGCGTCCATCAACGCGATCATCGGATTGCCCCCTCCGGAGACCGCAAGATAGCGCGGTTGCCAGTGCGGATGAAACTTGGATTTGAATGCCCGAAGGCCTTTGAAGTTGTAGAAGCGCTCGCCGTGCTCAAAGACGGTGCTGCCGATGCGGTCCCAGACGGGTGCCGCCTCGCGTTTCGACATGCCGGAGAGAGGCGCCATGCCGAGATTGAAGTGGGTGAAACCCTGACCGCGCAGATACTCCATGATCTGCACGAAGAGAAAGTCCATCGAGCCCTTCGGCGCGTCCGGGGAGAAACGCATGAGATCGATCGTGCCCTCCTCCCGCGATTCGGTGACGAGGATATTGGCAAAGGCAACGATCTTGCCGTCCTTCTTCAGAATGCCGACCGGTTGCGAGGAGACATAATCCGGATCGAAGGCGCCGAGCGAGAAGCCCTTTTCCTTGGCCTTGTGGTGCTCGAGCCAGGCCGAGGAAACCGCGGCGAGATCATCGATGACCACGGGCACGTCCTGCGGTTCGATTACGGCGAATTCCAGCCCGTCGCGCTGCGCCCGGCTGGCAGTCTGCCGGAGATTTGCCCATTTGCCGCCCTTCATCTCGAAGGTCCTGAGATCCGCCACCGCCAGTTCGCCGAGCTTGAAGGCACGCAGGCCGGCATCAGCGCAATGGGAAAGCAAGGCCGGCGAGATCTGGTAAAAAACGGCGCGGCAGCCCGCCGCCCGCGCCGCCTCGACGAAACGCCAGACGAGTTCCTGCACGGCGCGATGATCGCCTACAGGATCGAACAGCGCGATCCATGAGCGGCCCTGCCGGCCGTACATGATGAAGGCGTCGCCTTTCTCCGAAAACATGATGCTCTTGTCGCCCATCCGCACCAGATTGGCGTCGGCATTGCCCTGCTTCCTGACGATATCGACGGCACGCGCCAGCGCCTCCTCCGTCGCCGGCTCCGGCCGGAAGGCCGCAGGCCGAAGCAGGCTGAAGATGGCAATGGCCGACGAGATGATGGTGATGCCGAGCACAGCGCGCAGTCCCCGTGGCGCTTCGGCGGTGAATTCGAACTGCCACCAGAGCTGGTTGCTGTATTCGACATCGCGATAGACGAAGAGCAGGATGACGACGGCGCCGACGACGATGACGGCGATTGCCATCAGCCAGGATGCCGTCATTGCCTGGTTGAGCAGCGACGCATGGCGGGTAAAGAGCCGGCGGCTGACGAAGAGCCCGAAGATGAGGAAGGCGAGAAAAGCGGCTTCGACCAGCGCAATCGCCTTCAACAGCGACAAGGTCAATGCCGCAACGGCCGAGAACACGGCCACCCACCAGGCGCCGTCGAGCCTCTGACCAAGGCCGCGCGCGGCGACCACCAGCGCCAGTCCGAGCAGGCTGGAGAGGAAATGCGCGCCTTCGACCATCGGCAGCGGCAGATAGTTGGACAGAAATTCCAAATTCTGATCCGGCGTCGGTGTGACGCTCGAAAACACCAGCATGACACCGAGCAGCAGGGCCAAGGTCGAAAGCAGCTGCGGCATCAGCCGACCACCGATGCGTCGGACGCTGGAGGCGGCCGGGTGATCCACAAAACGACGCAGCTCCGTCGCTGAGACCGCGAGCACGGCGATCAACAGCGGCAATACATGATAGATGAGCCGGTAGAGCACCAGCGATCCGAGCACCGCATCGATATTCACCGCGCTGCCGAGCGAGGCGATAATCACGGTCTCGAACACGCCGAGCCCGGCCGGAACGTGGCTGAGCACGCCGAGACCGACGGCGATCGCATAGACAGCCAGGAAGGCCGGCCAGCCGATGGCCGTCTGCGGCAAGAGCACATAGAGCACCGAGGCCGAGGCGGCGATATCGAAGGCCGTAACCAGGAATTGGCGCGACCAGGTGCGCGAATCCGGCAGGCGGATCGCGACCGCGCCGAGATCGAGCACGCGGCCTTCGCGGCCGATGATCAGCACAGCCCCGAGAATGGCGAGGATCGAGCCGGCAATCAGCCGGAGAAGGAAGGCGCTGACACCGATCAGCGGCCCGATCTCGCTGGCGATGATAATGAGGGCGATCGCCGCGACCCCTGCAAGCCCGAGACCGAAGGACAGGGTAACGAAGGCGATGATCCGACCGATATCCTCTGGCGACAGACCAAGGCGCGTATAGGCGCGATAGCGGATCGCGCCGCCCGAAAGGGCGCCGAAACCGGCGGTATTGCCGACGGCGTACGCACTGAAGGCCGTCAGCGCCACATGCGGAAACGGCAGCTTCTTGCCGATATACTCGATGGCGTTGAGATCATAAAAGACCAGCGAGAGGAAGCTGAGCGCGGTGAAGAATAGCGCAAGCAGGATCGCGCTCGGCCTGGTCGCCGCCAGCGCACCGACGACATCATCATAGCGAACCTCGTTGGTGAGCTGCATGATCGCATAGCCGACGAGACAGAAGACAATGAGTGTTGCGGCTGCCGTCAGTGGCGTCCTGTACCGCCTGAAAAGCGCGCGAAAAGAAAACCCGTCCGTCGCTTGCATCTCTTCCAAATTGCCGTGACCCGACATCTCGTACCTGCGCAATTTCCAAACTCGGCGGGAATCATTTTTCGAAGACGTAACATGACAGGCATATAAGCTCTATGAAGCCATGCCGCCGCTACCCCAGCCCCGCCGCCTGCGCCTCAATCATCCTCAATTGGGGCGAATTTGCGCAGACAAACTGTATTGGCACATTGCATTTTCGTAAGCTTACGAAGAGTTTGCGGTGATGACCAAAATTTTAGACGCGAGCGAAGGATGAGACATGCAGGGTGACTTGGCCTTCCTGATCCTCATCCTCGGCAGATTGCTGCTCGGCGTCTTTTTCGTTGCCGCCGGTATCCATCATTTTTTCGTCATCGTGCCGATAACCGACGCCATCGAAGCCCGCGGCATACCTTGTGCGAAATGGGTGCTGCTGTCCGGCAGCGTCTTTCAAATTGCTGCCGGCCTCCTCATGATGCTGGGTCTCTTCGTCGCCGCGGCAGCGTTCGGCCTCATCATCTTCACGCTTGCCGCCTCGGTGATGCTGCTGAATTTCTGGGAGATGGAAGGCACAGCTCGCGACAGCGCCATCAACAGCTGGAAAAGCAACATGGCCATCGTCGGCGGCCTGCTCACCGTAGCTGCCGGAGCGATGTAAGGGCTCACGTGGCCGGCTCACCGCCGGCCCGTGCATAAGCAGCGTAGCGTGCCGCGGCGGCATCCACCTCCACCGTGCGATCGCCGGCCACCTGCACCGTCGGCACGGCGAATTCGATGCCGTTTTCCTTGAAGGCATTGCGGATCATCGCCAGTGCGTTGCGGCGGATAACGAACTGTTCGCCGGGCTTCGTCATCATCGACAGGCGGAGCTCGATGGCGAATTCGCCGAACTGCTCGACGCCCTTCATCTTCAGCGTTTCGATGATGTGCGGGCCGAATTCCGGGTTTTCGAGCAACGTCTGACCGATCTGCTTGATCACCTTCTTCGCTTTAACGAGATCGGTGTCGTATGTGACGTTGAGGCTGATCTTGTCGATCGTCCAATCGCGATTGAGGTTCTTCACCGCGCCAAGTTCGCCGAACGGCACGGTGGTCAGTGGCCCGCGATGATGCCTGAGCTTCACCGAGCGCAGGCTGAAAGCCTCGACCACGCCCTTGTGGCTGCCGCTTTCGATATATTCGCCGACACGGAAGGCATCGTCCCAGAGATAGAACATGCCGCTGATGACATCCTTGACGATCGTCTGGGCACCGAAACCCACAGCGACGCCAACGACGCCCGCGCCGGCAATCAACGGCCCGATCTCGATGCCGAGGCCCGAGAGCACCATCAGAACCGCAATGACGGCGATGACCACGGCAAGGATATTGCGGAAGATCGGCAGCAGCGTCTGAAACCGCGCATGTCTGGCCTTCTCCTCGTCCGTCGCGCCGCCCTCCAGGGGCGAGCCGAGCAGCTTGCCGTCGATATAGGCTTTGACGACGTGCCAGAGCAGATCGGCAGCAAGCAGGATGACGATTCCGCCGATGACGCCGCGCGCGATCTTATCGACCATTTTGTCGCCGGCCGCCATCGTGTCGGCGCCGACACCGAGCAGCTGGCCGAGCCAGATGGCGGCGAATGCGATGATCAGTGCCCGCACGCCGCGGTCGAGCAATACGGTGGCGATCCGCCGCGTGGCAAGGAAGCTTGCCTCGGTCTGCTGCAGCGACTTCACCGCAATCGTCGAGACGGCGAGCACGCGCGGCAACATCAGCACATAGATGCCGAGCCAGAGCAGCCAGTTGAACCCAGTGACCCACAGCCCCCAGAGCAACAGGAAATAAACGGTGAGCGCCCAGGAAATCCCATGGCCGCGTTTGTCGTCCTTCTGAGGCCGCGACCAGACAGCTTCGATCGCGATCAGCAGCAGCCCGATACCGAGGATATAGCCGACGAAGAGCCGGGCGCTCGGAGAAAAGCCGAGCGGCTCCATCGACTGGATGGCTGCCCAGCCAAGCATGAAATAGATGACGAAGATCGCAGAGCGGCGATACCAGAAGAGTGCTATGGCGCGTGACGGCATGGTCGGCGCGATCACGCCTTGCCGCTCTTCCTCGGCCCGCGCCAGCCCGATGAGATCGACCAAGACGCCGCCCAGGCAAATCGTGAAACGCTGCACGATGAGCGCGACGGCGCAGAGGATCGCCACACTCTGGCTGAGTGGAGGCCAGCTGAGACTGAAAAGCGCGAGCATGGTGGCCGCGGCAAAAATGAGAGCCGGCACGACGCGCGGCGTCAGATGCATGCCCGCCATCTCAGCCAGGCGCCGGCGGCGACGGCGGAAGGCGTAGCGGGCCATGCTTTCGACGATGGCGCCGAGCAGGAAGATCGCCAGGAATTGCGCGATCATTCGACTCCAGCCGGTGGCGGCGAGCTCACCGAAAAACAGTGAGGACGCATTGCCGATCTGCGCGGGTAAGGTCATCGCCGCGCCGGACACCGTCGAGACATGCCGGCGGGCATGCTGCAGCAGGCCTGAGAGAACCGACATCTCGTTCTGGGCCGCGGTGTCGACCCCAGGCGTTGCCGCCATCTGCGTCGCCATCCACTGCTTGACCTCGGGCGTCTGCATGAGCTGCATCATCTCACGCACTTGCGCTGGCGGGGCGACCGCGGCCGGGACTTGCGCCTGAGCTGTCTGGGCGAAGCCTGGCGAAACCACACCCAAAAGCACGATGAATGCCAGCACGCCTGATATGACGGCCCTCAAGACCCCTGCCCTGTCACGTTCCATAGCCGCCCTCGATGGAGTGTCGTCCGCCCGGATGAGGCAGCCCCGACATTTCCCCTTTCAGCAATGGATACTCGCGACCGTTGCCGCCAGCAAGCAGTAGGAAACCATACCGATGCCTAGGAAGACCGATGTCGCCGCCGTCCTGAAACCAAGCGCTGCCCCGCTATTTCAGGATGGCGGCTTTGTCGGGCAGGTGGAAAACCGCTGGCTCTCTATTTCGGCGTCGGCTTTTCCACGTGGCCGCCGAAGCCCGCACGCATTGCCGACAGCACCTTGTTGGCGAACTCGTCATTGTCGCGCGAGGAGAAGCGGCCGTAGAGCGCAGCACTCAGCACCGGGGTCGGCACGCTTTCATCGATTGCCGCCATGATCGTCCAGCGGCCCTCGCCACTGTCCGAGACGCGGCCGGCAAACTTCGAAAGTGCCGGATCGGCATGCAGCGCATCGGCCGTCAGATCGAGCAGCCAGGAGGTGATGACGCTGCCGCGACGCCAGACTTCGGCGACATCCTGCAAATTGAAATCGTATTGGAAATGTTCGGGATGGGCGAGCGGCGCCGTCTCTGCATCGGCCTCATGCGAGGCAGCGCCGATATTGGCGTGTTTCAGAATGTTGAGGCCTTCGGCATAGGCGGCCATCAGGCCGTATTCGATGCCGTTATGCACCATCTTGACGAAATGGCCGGCGCCGTGCGGGCCGCAATGCAGATAACCCTGCTCCGCCGTGCTGGCCGCTGCCGCTTCGGCTGTGCGGTTCGGCGATGCTTCCGTCTTGCCGACGCCGGGGGCGAGCGTCGCAAAGATCGGAGAAAGATGCTCGACGGTGCCCTTTTCGCCGCCGATCATCAGGCAATAGCCGCGCTCCAGGCCGAAGACGCCGCCGCTGGTGCCGACATCGACATAATGGATGCCCTTGGTGATGAGCTCGGCGCCGCGGCGGATGTCGTCGTGGTAATAGGAATTGCCGCCGTCAATGACGATATCGCCGTTCTGAAGCAGCGGCACCAGGCTCGAAAGCACCTTGTCGACGATCGCGGCCGGCAGCATCAGCCAGATCGCCCGGGGGTGGCTAAGCTTCGAGACGAATTCCTCGAGCGACGCACTCCCGGTCGCACCGAGACCCGCAAGCGCGGCAACGCTTTCCGGCCTGGTGTCGTATACGACGCATTCGTGACCGCCCCGCATCAAGCGCTGGACCATGTAATTGCCCATGCGGCCCAAACCAACCATGCCAAGCTGCATATCAATCTCCTGGAACCGAAATGAAGTATCGACTCCGGAAACTAGCACCCGCAGTGTGACTGGCAAGCGAAGTCTCGGCCATATCCGCGCCTGCGACGATCGCGCCGCGGCGGGACGACGTCGGACCGAAGCGCCCGATGCCCGCTCATTCCTCACTCATCGGGCGCGCTGGCCGGTTCACCCTTCATCTCACTGAGGAACATGCCCTCGCGCAGGTTGATGCCGTACTCGACGAATGCCTTCATGCAGCAAAGCATCTGCGTCCAGCCTTCACAATTGAGATAGGTGCCGCGCCGGCCGGCTTCGTCCTCGCGCCAGCCGTTTTCGGCAATCGTCACCAGCGTGCCGCCATCCTCCAGCGGTTTGAAATTCATCTCCACCAGCGTTTTATAGCTCGCCTTGTCCTCGCCGGTTCCACCGTCCCAGCGAAGCACGATGCGGCTTTCCGGCACGAGTTCGACGACCTCGACCGGCGCGTCCTTCCACCAGGTCACCGTTGTGCCTTGGACGAGCGGGGCGCTCGCCCCGCCGATCGTGGTGAAATAGCTGCTGAGCTTCTTCGGATTGACGACGGCGTCGAACACCTCTGCGACGGGACGGCCGATCCGGCCGGAAATGCGGATTCCGAGAGACATGGCATTGCTCCTCTTCTCCATTGTGTCTGAGCACATTATGTTATAAAAATATAACATGTCAAGCGAATCAACCGATGACCCTGTTTTCAAGGCGCTGGCGCATCATCGCCGCCGCGAGATCCTCGATCTGCTCAAGGATGGCCCCCGCACAACAGGGGCCCTTTGCGACATGTTTCCGGAGATGGATCGCTGCACGGTGATGCAGCATCTGAAAGTGCTGGAAGAAGCCGATCTGGTCATCGCCAGGAAGGAAGGGCGCGAACGCTGGAACCATCTGAACAGCCTGCCGATCAAGCAGATCTACGATCGCTGGATCAGCGCCTACGCAGGCCATGCCCTGTCGATCCTCGATCGGCTGAGAAGCGATTTCGAAGGCCCGCTGGAACAATGACCGGGCACCTTGCCTCCCGGCCGGCCGCAATCCTATGCTGACCAAACGACAAGAGACGGGACAGAGATGACGATATCGGGGGCCGGCATACGCCGCATGCGGCTGCTGCGCAGCATGAAGCAGCAACACCTCGCCGAACTCCTCGGCGTCAACCAGGCGACCGTCTCGCGCTTGGAGCGAGATCAACTTGCCCTGTCGCCGGAGCAGGCCGTCAGGCTGGAACGAATTTTCGCCGCGCCGCACCATGCCGTGGCCGATGCCGCTTTGAAACGGCTGGTCGAGGACTGCCTCCGGCCTGTGCATCTGATCTGCGACAGCACCCACCGGCTGCTGTCCGCCTCCCGTCCTCGGCAGTCGGAATGGCGTGCACCGATCGGCGCTTTTCTCGGCCGCTCTCTTTTCCCCTACGCCTCCGCCGAGATCGCCGCCGCCGAACAATCGCTGGAGGCATGCGGCTGGCATGACGGCAGGCTCATGTCGTTTACATTCGATACCGGTGCCAACGGCAATGCGCGCCTGCCCATTGCCGTTGGCCGCGTCATCTGGGAACGGATCATGCTTTCCGACGGCAGCGCCGGTCGCCTCGTCACCACAGTCACCGAGCCTGCAGCTTTCCTGCACCCTCATGCATAATTTATGCGTTGTCTGAAAATGCCGGTCTTAATAGCCTCCGCCGTGGAAACGGTCTGGAGAAAATGCAATGACGATATTGGTGACGGGAAGCGCCGGCCACCTCGGCGAAGCGCTGATGCGCGTCCTGAAGGCGCAAGGCCGATCGGCGCGCGGCGTCGACATCAAGCCTTCGGATTTCACCGACGCGGTCGGTTCCATCGGCGACCGCGCCTTCGTCCGGCAGGCGATGTCGGGCATCAGCTACGTCATCCATGCCGCCACACTGCACAAGCCGCATGTGGCCACTCATGGCAATCAGGAATTCGTCGACACCAATATCGGCGGCACGCTGAACCTGCTTGAAGAGGCGGCGGCCGCGCGCGTTGAAAGTTTCGTCTTCACCAGCACCACTAGCACCTTCGGCGCGGCATTGACGCCGGCCGCCGGCCAATCGGCCGCATGGATCACCGAGGACGTGCTTCCGATCGCGAGGAACATTTACGGCGTAACGAAGCTCGCTGCCGAAGGTCTGTGCGAACTCTTCGCTCGCAAATGCGGATTGCAGGTCGTTATTCTGAGGACGTCGCGTTTCTTTCCCGAAAGCGACGACGATCCCGACATTCGCAACGCCTATTCGCCGGCAAATGCCCAGGCCAACGAGTTGCTCCATCGCCGCGTCGATATCGCCGATGTGGTCGGCGCCCATCTGATCGCCCTCGAAAGGGCACGTCCGATCGGCTTCGGTCGCTACATCATCTCGGCCACCACGCCGTTTTCACCAGACGATCTCGCCGACATCAGGCGCGACGCGCCTGCGGTCGTCGAGCGGCTCTTTCCGGGAGCCCGCGGCCTCTATGCCGAACGCGGCTGGAAGATGTCCCCGGCACTCGACCGCGTCTACGTCAACGAGCGCGCACGGCGCGAACTCGGCTGGCAGCCGCGCTATGATTTCCGCTTCGTGCTCGATTGCCTGGGGGAGAATCGCGAATGGCGCAGCCCATTGTCGCTCGAGGTCGGCTCCAAAGGCTATCACGACGAAATTTTCGCCGAAGGCCCCTATCCGGTCGATTAATGCATGTCGCCCGGAAGTGTGCAGCGGTTCCGGGACAACGACATGCATCAGCGCGTCGCATGAATCAAATTTGATGCGACGCGCTTTAGGACGCGGAATCGCCGAAGCGAGAATGCGTCCTCAGATATCACGATGCCGTCATAAAGGAAGTAGTCGCACCTGCGAAAAAAAGGCGGACGCGCGCCGCGTTCGCCTGTCGATCTGCTGCCTTTGCCGGCGATGGAGAGAAAGTGCGATCCACGACGACCGATGGATGTTTACGATCCTGGGCGCCTACAAACGTAGGTGGGCACCGTGTGTCCAGGCCCACGGGCCTGGCCAGGGACAGCTCCCTTTGGATCGAGTATGGCCCCAGGGATTGTGGTTCCTGTCGAGAGGCGCAGACCGCATCGCGATATATAAGGTCGTTTGCGCCGGCGCGCCAGTGGCGACCGCAGGCCGCGCCGATTTAATTGAGATCAGTTGAGCTCGGGGGCGGTGCGGCCGTTCAGCTTGTCGGTGATGCCCCGGATGCGGCTCGACACCTCGCTGAGTGCCGCCGCCAGCGTTTCCTCGGTGCGGGCGGTAGCGGCAAGCACGGTATCGCGGTTGCCGCGCAGCGACTCGAGCTCGGATTCCAGCCCGGCGATGCGGCGCGTCAGCTCGGCAATCTCGTCCATGATCATGATGCCGGCCATGACGGTGATCCGGAGGTCGCCGATCTCGCCGAACTGATCCTTGAGATGGCCGACATAGCGATCGAAACGAGTGGCGAGGTCGGTCAGATGATCCTCCTGCCCTTCCTCGCAGGCCATGCGATAGGCCTTGCCGTCGATCGTCACCGTCACCTGCGCCATGTCATATTCTTTCTCATCAGCGATCTAGAACCGCGCGGATCGTTTCCATGGCCGTCACCAGCCGCCGCGATACCTCGCGGTTGACCTCTTCCAGCCGGTTGGCACGGAATTCGGCCTGGTCGAGCTCCTGCGCCAGCCGGGATCGGTCGGCGTGCACGCGCCGGACCTCGCCCTCGATCTCGCCCTGCTCGCGCTGCCGCTCGATGCGCATGTCGACGGCGTTTTCGAGGCTCGAAATCGCCTGTCTCAGCTCGTTGAGCGCTGCTTCCATGGTTTTGCCTGTGGGCATCATGCCTTTCCGATTCCCGCGCAGGATCCGCGAATCGGCACTCTGCACCGATCCGTGATTTCAAAAAGGATATGCAGCTCGCCAACGGCCCGTCAATAAATCTCCCCACCCGTCCGCCGGCCTATCTTGTGGATGAGCGTTTTATCGGTGCCTCCCTCATAAAATTTGTCTTTTGTATAATCGCACGAGCAAATGTCAAAAATCGCCGCAACCCCGCCGGATTCGGCCCGCCATTTATTGACTCGCCCGTCTTAACTGCTATGTCTCTGCCGCTTTCACTTGATGGTCTTGGAGGCTCGAGGCCATCCCCCGACACCCGAGCTTGCGGAAAAGCGATGACCTCTCCCGAACAAAACGACCGGATGGCGAATGCGATCCGTTTCCTCGCCATGGATGCCGTTGAAAAGGCAAATTCCGGCCACCCCGGCATGCCGATGGGCATGGCTGACGTGGCAACGGTCCTGTTCACCAAATATCTGCGCTTCGACCCCAAGAAGCCGCACTGGCCGAACCGCGACCGCTTCGTGCTGTCGGCCGGCCATGGCTCCATGCTGCTCTACTCGCTGCTCTATTTGACCGGCTATCCTGACATGACGGTCGAGGATCTGAAGCAGTTCCGCCAGATCGGCTCGAAGACTGCCGGCCACCCGGAATACGGCCATGCCACCGGCATCGAAACCACGACGGGGCCGCTCGGCCAGGGCATCGCCAACGCCGTCGGCATGGCGATCGCCGAACGCAAGCTGCGCGATGAATTCGGTCCGGAGCTGCAGGACCACTACACCTACGTCATCAATGGCGACGGCTGCCTGATGGAAGGCATCAGCCATGAAGCCATCGCCCTTGCCGGTCACCTGAAGCTGAACAAGCTGATCCTCTTCTGGGACAACAACTCGATCACCATTGACGGCGCCGTCTCGCTGTCGGATTCGACCGACCAGATCGCCCGCTTCAAGGCGGTTCACTGGAACACGATCGAGATCGACGGCCACGATCAGGCCGCCATCGCCGATGCGATCGAAGCCGCCCACAAGTCCGACCGCCCGACCTTCATCGCCTGCAAGACGGTCATCGGCTTCGGCGCTCCGAACAAGGCCGGCAGCCACAAGGTTCACGGCAGCCCGCTCGGCGCCGATGAAATCGCAGCGACCCGCAAGGCTCTGAATTGGGATTACGAGCCCTTCGTCGTTCCCTCCGATGTTCTCGACGCATGGCGCGCGGCCGGCACCCGCTCCGACAACATCGTCAAGGCGTGGGAAGAAACCCTCGCCAATTCACCTGTCAGGGCCGAGTTCAGCCGCCGCATGGCGGGCGATCTGCCGGAAGGCTTCGACGCGGCGATCACCGACTACAAGAAGAAACTCGCCGAGACCAAGCCGACCGTCGCCACCCGCAAGGCGTCTGAGGATGCGCTCGAAATCATCAACGGCTTCCTGCCGGAGACGCTCGGCGGCTCCGCCGACCTGACGCCGTCGAACAACACCAAGACCAGCCAGATGGTCTCCATCACCCCGACGGATTTCAAGGGCCGTTACATGCACTGGGGCATCCGCGAGCACGGCATGGCATCCGCCATGAACGGTATCTCGCTGCACGGCGGCCTCATCCCTTATGGCGGCGGCTTCATGATCTTCTCGGATTATTGCCGCCCGCCGATCCGCCTCTCGGCGCTGATGGGCATTCGTGTCATCCACGTCCTGACGCATGACTCGATCGGCGTTGGCGAAGACGGCCCGACCCACCAGCCGGTCGAGCAGATCGCCGGCCTGCGTGCCGTTCCGAACCTGCAGGTCTTCCGTCCGGCCGACGCCGTCGAGACGGCGGAATGCTGGCAGATCGCCATCAAGAGCAAGAACCGCCCGTCCGCGCTGGCTCTCACCCGCCAGAACCTGACGACCGTCCGCACCGAGTATAATGAGAAGAACCTCTGCGAGCTCGGCGCCTATACGCTCGCCGGCAACGCCGATGCCAAGGTGACGATCTTCGCTTCCGGCTCCGAGGTCGAAATCGCCGTCGCCGCCCGCGCGACCCTCGAAGCCAAGGGTGTTTCGGTGCGCGTCGTGTCGGTCCCCTGCACGGAGCTGTTTTTCGAGCAGCCGGACGCCTATCGCAAGGATATTCTCGGCAACTCGCCGGTCAAGATCGCCGTCGAAGCCGCCGTCCGCGAAGGCTGGGACGCTTTCATCGGACCGGAAGGCAGCTTCGTCGGCATGAAGGGCTTCGGCGCCTCCGGCCCGGTCAAGGACGTCTACAAGCATTTCGGCATCACTGCCGACGCCGTCGTTGCGGCTGCGGAAGCAAAGCTTTAAAGAGGGCGCCTGAGGCGCTCTCCATCTCCTCAATTCCAGGCCCTCTCTATCGGGCCCTATTCTATCGGGAGTGAATGAACATGACAGTCAAGGTTGCCATTAATGGTTTCGGCCGCATCGGCCGTAACGTCCTCCGCGCTATCGTCGAATCCGGCCGCACCGACATTGAAGTCGTCGCCATCAACGACCTCGGCCCGGTCGAGACCAACGCCCACCTGCTGCGCTACGACTCGATCCACGGCAAGTTCCCGGCAAACGTGAAGGTCGAAGGTGACACGATCACCGTCGGCAACGGCAAGCCGATCAAGGTCACGGCGATCAAGGATCCGGCGACGCTTCCGCACCGCGAACTCGGCGTCGACATTGCCATGGAATGCACCGGCATCTTCACCGCCCGCGACAAGGCTGCCGCCCATCTGACGGCCGGGGCCAAGCGCGTTATCGTCTCGGCCCCTGCCGACGGGGCCGATTTGACGGTCGTCTACGGCGTCAACCATGACCAGCTCACCAAGGAGCACATGGTCATCTCCAACGCCTCCTGCACCACCAACTGCCTGGTGCCGGTCGTCAAGGTTCTCGACGACGCCGTCGGCATCGACCACGGCTTCATGACGACCATCCACTCCTATACCGGCGACCAGCCGACGCTCGACACGATGCACAAGGACCTGTATCGCGCCCGCGCAGCTGCCCTCTCCATGATCCCGACCTCGACGGGTGCTGCCAAGGCCGTCGGCCTCGTGCTGCCGCACCTGAAGGGCAAGCTCGACGGCACCTCGATCCGCGTTCCCACCCCGAACGTCTCGGTCGTCGACTTCAAGTTCGTCGCCAAGAAGGCGACCACGGTCGGCGAAATCAACGAAGCCATCCAGGCTGCGGCAAACGGCAAGCTGAACGGCATCCTCGGCTACACCGACGAGCCGCTCGTCTCCCGTGACTTCAACCACGACAGCCACTCCTCGATCTTCGCCACCGACCAGACCAAGGTCATGGAAGGCAACTTCGTGCGCGTCCTGTCGTGGTACGACAACGAGTGGGGCTTCTCCAGCCGCATGTCGGACACGGCCGTCGCCTTTGCCAAGCTCATCTGAGAGCCTGACGAACGAATAATCGCAAGCGGCCCGGGAAACCGGGCCGTTTTGTTATAGGCGCCACGCCGGATCGATTGCAAAACCTGATATGGTGCGCCAAGCCCTAACCGCATCGCGGCCGGGCAGATGGGGAGAGATGCATGGATTACTTTACCGTTGAGATCGCCGGCCGCGCCATTGCCAGCTTTCGCTCGAAAAACCATGAGCAGGCGACGCATTTCTTCGAGGCGGAAGATTTTCGCGACGACCTGACCATCCTGGAGTCCGAGGGCAAGCCCCTGTGGGACCGCAAGGCCGCGCTCAGCCTGCGCAAGGCGACCGCCGAGGAAGCCAGTGAAGTCGAGCACGCCTATGAATTCGATGACGATCCGCAAAGGACCATCGACGACGAATTCGTCGTTTTCCTGGTTCCGGTCGAGGATCTGACTGACGATGGTGACGACACCTCAGACTGAGCATCGTCTCCCTGTTTTGAAAGCCGCTTCGAAGCGACGGGTTCGGTGGCCGCCAGGATGGAATCACGGTTGGCAATCCGCTGTCCAATCGTGATAGACTGAGGCTGAAATGACCCAAGCGGAGGCGATAAATGGCAGAGCCGCAAAAACGCTTGTCCCACACCAGCCTCAAGCGACGGCAGCGGTTTCATCCCAAGCGGGACGTCCGACCTGCCGTGCTGGCAAAGGCTGATCGTCTGGTGATCCGTTTTGTCGCGGCGATCGGCCTTGCGTTTCTCGCCGTCATCATACTTCAGGCAGTGTTGGGATAGCACTCGCTCAATCCGGCGCTGCAATCCCCTCCTCCCGTCATCGGGCAAGACGAACGGGGCGCGTGAACGCAGAAGCGTGCCTTATCCCGTCGCCATTCGCAGATAACGGCAGGAAAAATCGATCTTCCTGGCTTTCGCCCTGCTCTTGCCTGATTTGCTTATACATTCTTTGTAGAGAATTTCTCCCGTAGCATTTCCGTGTCGGTCGCCGTCCGGCGGTCGTTCAGCAGCATGATGCAGCACGAGACGAGGTTAAGCCGCAAGGCCTACCCTTCTCTGCCGTTTTGCCGTTTACTGATGGACCGACGCGCGTTGTGGAGGGTGGAAATAGACGGATCGGCCGGAGGGTGGCCATATCCGCGAAGTAGAAAGGGGCGGGCATGGAAGCGTTCTATATCGTGGTGCTGGTTGCGACGGCGCTCGTGCTTATGGCCGCTTTTTCCAGCCTTCTCGCCTTCCGCTTCGGCGCGCCGCTGCTGCTGCTGTTCCTGATGATCGGCCTTGCCGCCGGCGTCGATGGCCTTGGCATCGAGTTCAGCAACAACTATCTCGCCTATATTCTCGGCTCCATAGCGCTCGCGGTCATCCTGTTCGATTCCGGCTTCGGTACACCGATGCAGGCCTTCCGGCTCGCGGCCGTTCCCTCTCTCACGCTCGCCTCTGTCGGTGTGCTGATCACCGCCTCGCTCTTTGCCGTCGCCGCCATGTGGCTTTTGAATTTCACCTGGCTGGAAGGTCTGCTGCTCGGCTCGATCGTGGCCTCGACGGATGCCGCCGCCGTCTTCTTCCTGCTGCGCATCGGCGGCATCAATATCCGCGACAAGGTGCGCTCGACGCTCGAAGTCGAATCCGGCACCAATGATCCGATGGCGATCTTCCTCACCATCGCCCTTGTCGAAGTGCTGGCGAGCGGCGAGCGTTATGCCGGCATCAATATCGGCATGCTCGCCATGTTCGTGCAGCAGATGGGCCTTGGCGTCATCCTCGGCCTGCTCGGCGGCATGATGATCGTGCTGATCGTCAGCAAGCTCGATACCGATCGCGGCCTGACGCCGATCTTCGTGCTGGCTCTCGCCCTTCTCGTCTTCTCCTTTACCGGCGCGGTCGGCGGCAGCGGCTTCCTTGCCGTTTACGTCGCCGGCATCTACGCCGGAAACCGCAAGATGCAGGCGATCGGCACCATCAAGCGCTTTCAGGACGGCATGACCTGGCTCGCGCAGATCATCATGTTCCTGGTGCTCGGCCTGCTCGCCACGCCGTCGCAATTCCCGGTGATCATCGTGCCGGCCATCCTGCTCGCCCTCTTCCTGATCTTCATCGCCCGGCCGCTGGCGATTTGGCTGTCGCTGCTTCCCTTTGATTACACCCAGCAGGAAATCGGTTTCGTCGCCTGGGTCGGTCTGCGCGGCGCCGTCTCCATCCTGCTCGCCATCATGCCGATCCTCGGCGGGCTGGAAAACGGCCAGATCTTCTTCAACACGGCCTTCATCATCGTGCTGGTCTCGCTGCTGCTCCAGGGCTGGACGATCAAACCGGTTGCCAAGAAGCTCGGCCTGATCATTCCGCCGCGCATCGGCGCCGTCGACAAGGTCGAGGTCGACCTGCCGGGTGCCGCCAACCACGAACTGCTCTCCTATCGCGTCATCAAGGATAGTCCTGTGCTACGCGGCGAGCGCATTCCTCGCTGGGCAACCCCCTCGCTTGTCATCCGCGACGGCAAATCGATGCGCTATCAATATGCCGGGCGGCTGCGCGAGAACGATCTCGTCTATCTTTTCATCGTACCGAGCTATTCCCGCCTGCTCGACCGGCTCTTCGCCAGCCGTGCACCGGTGGACGAAGACGATGCCGAATTCTTCGGTGCCTTCGCGCTCTCGCCTGCCCGCCCCGCCGCCGATCTCGACGCCGCCTACGGTCCCGGCCTGCTCAACGAATCCGAAAAGGGCCTGACGATCGCCGAATTGATGCGCCAGCGCCTCGGCGGCAAGGCCGATTATGCCGACCGCGTCCGTCTCGGCTCGATCATTCTCATCGTCCGCGATCTCGACGAGCACGACCACGTCACCTCCGTCGGCATGTCGCTCGAAGCGGTCGAACCGGCAATCACTCTGCCGATCTTCATCAATCTCAAGGACATCATCCAGCGCATCCGCGACCGGCTGAAGGGACGCCGGAACCGCGATGCGGCGGCCTCCGAAAACGCGCCGAAAGCATCGGCCGGACGCGAGGAAGCCAGACGCGAAAACGGCCGTTGAACGCCTTGCGTCTCGAATGATCCTTGCTATGGTCGGCGCAACTCCCGCCAACCAAGACTGGATCCTCCCCATGCCTGCTTTCAAGACCCTCGACGATCTTTCCGACCTCAGCGGCAAGCGCGTGCTCGTCCGCGTCGACCTCAACGTTCCGGTCAAGGATGGCAAGGTCACCGATACGACACGCATCGAGCGTGTGGCGCCGACGATCCTCGAATTGTCCGACAAGGGCGCCAAGGTGATCCTGCTCGCCCATTTCGGCCGGCCGAAGGATGGCCCGTCGCCGGAACTGTCGCTGTCGCTGATCGCCCCTTCCGTCGAGGAAGTGCTCGATCATGCCGTGCTGACTGCCTCCGACTGCATCGGCGAGGCCGCCGCCTCGGCCGTCGCCGCGATGAATGACGGCGATATCCTGCTGATGGAAAACACCCGCTTCCACAAAGGCGAGGAGAAGAACGAGCCCGACTTCACCAAGGCGCTTGCCGCCAACGGCGATATTTATGTCAACGACGCCTTCTCCGCCGCTCATCGCGCCCATGCCTCGACCGAGGGCCTTGCTCACCATCTGCCGGCCTATGCCGGCCGCACCATGCAGGCCGAACTGGAAGCACTGGAAAAGGGCCTCGGCGCCCCGGCCCGCCCGGTGGTCGCCATCGTCGGCGGCGCCAAGGTCTCCACCAAGATCGACCTCCTGATGAACCTGGTGAAGAAGGTCGACGCGCTGGTCATCGGCGGCGGCATGGCCAACACATTTATCGCCGCCCGCGGCACCAATGTCGGCAAGTCGCTCTGCGAGCATGATCTTGCCGAAACCGCCAAGCAGATCATGATCGAGGCGGCGACATCAGGCTGCGCCATCATCCTGCCGGAGGACGGCGTCGTCGCCCGCGAATTTAAGGCGGGTGCCGCCAACGAGATAGTCGATATCGACGCCATTCCCGCCGATGCCATGGTGCTCGACGTCGGGCCGAAATCGGTCGAGGCTATCAACGCCTGGATCGAGCGCGCCGCAACGCTCGTCTGGAACGGGCCGCTCGGCGCCTTCGAAATCGAGCCCTTCGACACCGCAACGGTTGCTGCCGCGAAATACGCCGCTGAGCGCACTGCAGCCGGAAAGCTCACCTCGGTTGCCGGCGGTGGCGACACCGTCTCCGCGCTCAACCATGCCGGCGTTGCCGACGATTTCACCTATGTCTCGACCGCCGGTGGCGCCTTCCTCGAATGGATGGAAGGCAAGGAACTCCCCGGCGTCGCCGTCCTCAACGCCGCCAGATAAGACCGAGCGCCTTGGCGCGAAAAAAGCATCCGGCGTCGCACCTTGCAATAGGCGGTGCGGCGCCGCTAAGGCAATTTGGCAGGTTTTACATGTGGATAGACCGCGGTGGCGAGGAGCCTTCCGCGGTCTTTTGCCCAAGGGCTGGAAAAAATCCCATTTTTCAAACGATTGAATTGATTTCAATCGTTTCAATGACTTAGCCTTCCATTTTCCTCACTATAAACTTCTGTTATCGCCGTCCTATATTCTTAAACCGCCGATGTTAACGCTGTGGAGAGATCGAATGAGCGAACGACTGGAAGACATTGCAGTGCAGATGGTTGCGGGCGGCCGGGGACTGCTTGCGGCTGACGAATCGACCTCCACCATCAAGAAGCGTTTCGACACGATCAATCTCGAATCGACCGAAACCAGCCGCCGCGACTACCGCGAGATGCTCTTCCGCTCCGACGAGGCGATGAAGAAATATATCTCCGGCGTCATCCTTTTCGAAGAGACGCTTTTCCAGAAGGCCGCCGACGGCACGCCTTTCGTCGACATCATCCGCGCTGCCGGTTCCATTCCCGGCATCAAGGTCGATACCGGCGCCAAGCCGATGGCCAAATTCCCCGGCGAAACCATCACCGAAGGCCTCGACGGCCTCGGCGAGCGCCTTGCCCGCTATTATGAAGCCGGCGCCCGCTTCGCAAAATGGCGCGGCGTCATCGCCATCTCGTCCTCGCTGCCGACCCGCGGCTCGGTCCGTGCCAACGCTCAGGCGCTCGCCCGCTATGCAGCTCTCTGCCAGGAAGCCAAGATCGTACCGATCGTCGAGCCGGAATGCCTGATGGACGGCAAGCCGGGCGACCACAATATCGACCGCTGCGCCGAAGTAACCGAATCCACCCTGCGCATCGTCTTCGAAGAACTGGCCGAAGCCCGCGTCAGCCTCGAAGGCATGATCCTGAAGCCGAATATGGTCATCGACGGCAAGAACGCCCGCAAGGCATCGGTCGAG
Source organism: Rhizobium sophoriradicis (assembly GCF_003939025.1). GTDB lineage: Bacteria > Pseudomonadota > Alphaproteobacteria > Rhizobiales > Rhizobiaceae > Rhizobium > Rhizobium sophoriradicis. The sequence goes on along the minus strand of NZ_RQIH01000007.1, from coordinate 260,226 downwards.
GAAGTTGCCGAGCGCACCGTCCGGGTGCTGAAGCGCACGGTTCCCTCTGCGGTTCCCGGCATCGCCTTCCTTTCCGGCGGCCAGACGACGGAAGAAGCGACTGCCCACCTTTCCGCCATCAACGGCCATGACCTGCCCTGGCTCGTCACTTTCTCCTATGGCCGCGCCCTGCAGGACAGCGCCCTCAAAACCTGGAACGGCAAGCCGGAAAATGTCGCCGCCGGCCAGCGCGAATTCACCCACCGCGCCGAGATGAACAGCCTCGCCGCCAAGGGCAGCTGGAAGAAAGACCTGGAACAGGCCGCCTGATTTTGGACTTGGGATTCGGGCAGGGGCAGCGAACGCAGCGTTGCCGCTCCCGCCCGGTCCCCTCGCCTTCCTCATTCCTGTGCACCTTAGGGCTTCGCCCAACGGAGGTCACAGGAGGGAGCATATGGTGAGTGCCGGCCGAATGAAGCACCCGTTGCGGTGTGCCTGTGTACGCCGGCCGCGAGTTTGGCGAGAACGCCAACCTCACCCTCCGTCATCCCAGGCCTTGAGCCTGGGATCCATGCGACTGCTGCTGACGGATGCGGTGTGGATACTCGGCTCAAGGCAAGCTCAAGGCAAAGCATGACGGACCGTGGGGTCGGCACGAGAAACCATTCACAGCGCACGCCCGTGTCAGCGACGCCATCCGCTGGCGAAACCAGACAATGTCACGGCCTCAACTGACTTGTGAGGGGAGCTTGGAGAGACGCCGGGGACAATAAGTTCGGCGCGTAAGACGCTTCCCTCTCATTGTCACGGCGACAAGAAACCACTTCATTCCCTTAAGAACCATGCTTACTCATAACGGCCCGTCACCACTGGAGCCGCCATGAACACCCTCTCCTACGTCACCGTCGACGTCTTCACGTCCACCCGCTTCGAGGGCAATCCGCTTGCCGTCATTTCCGATGCCCGGGGCTTGAGCGATGCGGCGATGCAGAAGATCGCCACCGAGTTCAACTATTCCGAAGTCACCTTCGTCCTGCCGCCGGAAGATCCGCGGAATTCGGCCCGCGTGCGCATCTTCACGCCGACGATGGAAATACCCTTCGCCGGCCATCCGAATGTCGGCACCGCCTATGTGCTCGGCCGGCAGGCGGAGATCTTCGGCAAGCCGGTCGGCGACAGGCTGCGCTTCGAGGAAAAGGCCGGCATCGTCGAAGTCGACCTGAAACGCAGCCACGGACAGATCGAGGCCACCGCCATCCGCGCGCCGCGGCCGCTGACGGTCGGCGATACTATTGCCGAGGAAACCGTCGCCCGTTGCATCTCGCTCGATCCCAGCGCCGTCGTCACCACCACCCACGCGCCGGTCTTTGCCTCCGTCGGCCTGAATTTCGCCGTCGCCGAATTGAAGGGGCTCGAAACCCTGGCCGCCGCCCGCCCGAACCTCGCCGGCTTCCAGGCGGCCGCAGGCCGCCATACGACGAGCGGCCACGACTTCTCGCTCTTTGTCTATGCCAGATCGGCCGAGAACCCGTGGAACATTCGCGCCCGCATGTTCGCGCCCCTCGACAACGTGCCCAAGGACCCGGCCACCGGCAGCGCTTCGGCCGCACTCGGCGCCTATCTCGTGTCGCTTGCGCCGGAAGCCGATATGGACGTCCGCATCACCATCGAACAAGGCGTTGAAATGGGCCGCCGCAGTATCATTGCCCTTGATGTCGTGAAATCGCGGGGCATCGTCACCGATGTCGTCATCTCGGGACGCTGCGTTTCCGTCATGCGCGGAGAAATCATCCTGCAGGACTGACGATCCGGGATGGAGTGCGGGCTTACATCAGGAAGTCGCGCGACAAGAGCGCCACGGCCCAGACACCGAAGGCGATGAGCGCGATCTTCCAGAAATCCATGCGCCGCCGGAGGCCGGGGAACCCGAGCGGCTTGATCACCTGTATCGCCATGGCAAGCATGAGCAGCAAGGCTATCAGCTTTGTCATGCTTTATTTTTTCCGTTTTTCGGAATGTCACAGGACGGACATTTTTCCGCGCGAACAAGAGGATCTCGACACGCCGTAAAGAGATTCCGGGGCACAATCAATCATCTTGAGGCTGGCCAGACGCAGGTCTCGCCTTATGTCCGTTTACAATTGCTGAGACCGAGCTGGGGAAATGAAGAGAAATCTGCTGTCCGTCGCCGCGTTGCTGTTTGGCACGCTCTTCCTTTTCATGGGCAACGGCCTACAGGGCATCCTGCTCCCGGTGCGCGGTAATATCGAAGGATATACCACGACAACGCTCGGCCTGCTTGGCACCTCATGGGCCGGCGGCTTCGTCATCGGCTGCCTGGTGGCGCCGAAACTGGTGCGCCGCGTCGGCCATGTCAGAGCCTTTTCCGGCTTCATCTCGATCATCGCCATCATCGCGCTGGTGAGCGGCATCATCATCGATCCAATCTGGTGGGTGGTCCTGCGCACCGTCACCGGTTTCTCCACTGCCGGCACGTCGATGATCATCGAAAGCTGGCTGAACGAGCGTGCGAGCAACGAAAGCCGCGGCGCAATATTCTCCCTCTACATCTGCATCACGCTGATCGGCGTCGTCGCCGGCCAGATGATGATCCCGCTCGAGGACGTGCGTACGCCGGTGCTGTTCATGATCTGCGGCATATTCTATTGCATCGCCATGCTGCCGACGACGCTTTCGACCGCCGCCTCGCCGCAGCCGCTGAAGGCCGTTCGCCTCGACCTGCCGGCGCTCTACCGCAATTCGCCCGTCTCCTGCCTCGGCATCCTGCTCGTCGGCATCGCCAACGGCGCCTATGGCACGCTGGGCGCCGTCTTCGGAGCCGGCGCCGGTCTTTCCGACACCAGCATCGCCGTCATGATGAGCGCCACCATCTTCGCCGGCGCCATGATGCAGCTGCCGGCCGGCCGACTTTCCGATCGGATCGACCGGCGCTACGTGCTCGCCGCCATGTCGGCGATCGCCGCCCTCGCCGGCCTGCTGATCTTCATGCTCCACCCGACATCGCCCGCCTTGCTGATCGGGTTGGTTGTCCTTTACGGCGCGGTGGCCAATACGCTCTACCCGATCGCCGTCGCTCACGCGAACGACTTCGCGGCATCGGAGGATTTCGTCAAGGTCTCCGGCGGACTGCTGCTGCTCTACGGCATCGGCACCGTCATAGGCCCGACGCTCGGCGGCCCCGTGATGTCGGTCATCACCCCGCACGCGCTGTTCCTGGTCACCGCCGTCGCCCATGTGCTGATTACCGTTTATGCCATTATCAGAAGCCGCATCCGCGCCGCCGTCCCGGCCAGCGACCGCGACGCCTATACGACGATCCCGACCGGCACTTCGCCGATGCTGACGCCGCAAAGCATGTCGCTCGCCGATCGCGGCACCGGCAAGTCTCCCGAAAGCGGCGATTCCGCTGTAAAGTTCGGATAGAGCGTCCCGCAAACCGCGCCCGCGATTTGCTCCGTGGCTCGCCAAACCAGAAATGCTCTTGGTACGGGTGGACTTGCGCCAGATCGGCCTAAATCTCGATTCCGTATCGCCTGTATTTTCCGGCATCATGTTGCCAACAGCACGGAGGAGAACCAATGAGCTTTATCGATGACGACAGGCCGCAGAAGAAAACCGCCCACGAGGTCGGCGCCGATCTCTCCCTGCTGTCGGTGGATGAGCTGAAGGCACGGGTGGAATTGCTGAAAGCAGAGATCGCCCGGCTCGAAGCCGAAGCCGCCCTCAAAGCCTCCGGACGGCAGGCGGCTGAAAGCTTCTTCCGCTCATGATCGGTTAAAAGCCGCGAAAAACAAGACCATAGGCAGGCAAAATGAGCCTGCCTCAAGTCTTCATTCGGCACAATGTTAATAAATTATTAAGCTTTATAAGGTATTACTGTATTCATCCAGACTTTCTCTGGATTTCAGACAGTTTTCCACGCGGTGAATTGGTCTGATTTTTCTCCCTGTTTTACCTTGAGAGCCGCTTTTGCGGCTCTTCTTTTTGCTGCGGCCGGCGCATTTCCATGAAACTGTGGAGATTAACCCTTTCTTAAGAAACGGCTTGCGCATTTGCGCTAATGATACCATCTTAACGTCATAAAGACCGGACGCGGAAACTTTTCCGTCGGAGCCGGCGTTACCTGACCATAAGTAGCTGCGTGCAACAGGGACTATTGCGATGTCGGAAGTTGGATTGAACACGATCAGTTTTGCGGGCCGCGCGGCTGCATCCTCGCAGTTCAAGGCGCTTTATGCCGAAGGCATGTCGCTGGTCGAAGAGACCGCCGCCTATCTCGACGGCCAGGGCCGCGCAGCCTCCAAGGTTCTGCCGCGCATGGCGTCTGTCCTCTACGCCGCTGAATCGATGCGGCTGACCACCCGCCTGATGCAGATGGCCTCCTGGCTGCTGCTGCAGCGCGCCGTCAACAACGGCGAGATGTCCCGCGACCAGGTGCTGGCCGAAAAGAACAAGGTTCGCCTCGACGGCTTCAACGTCGACCGCGCCGCACCGGGCTGGGGCGATCTGCCGGAATCCTTCCGCGATCTCGTCGAGCGCTCCCTGCGCCTGCAGAACCGCATCGCCTTGCTCGATCGCGAAATCTATCGTCCGGCCGAGGCCGTGATCGTCCACGATAATCAGAATAGCGTTCAGGCTCAGCTTTCCCTGCTGCAGACGGCTTTCGGCAACAACTGACTGGTTCCTGAGAGAATTCATATGTAACCGGCTGCGCTCCGCGCGGCCGGTTTTTTTGTTGCCGATGTGCCTCAGCATTCGTACAACGCAAAAAAGCCCGGCAAAGCCGAGCTCTTTCAAATTCCGTCGAGCAGAAGCGATTAGAGGCCGAGGCCGCCGAAACGCTTGTTGAACTTGGAGACGCGGCCGCCGCGGTCCATGAGCTGCTGGTTGCCGCCCGTCCAGGCCGGGTGCGACTTGGAATCGATCTCGAGATTCATGACAGCGCCTTCCGAACCCCAGGTCGAGCGGGTTTCGTATTCGGTGCCATCAGTCATGACTACCTTGATCGTGTGATAGTCGGGATGGATGCCTGCCTTCATAACAATCTTCCTGCGATACCGGAGTTCAATTTGCCGCATGCAGTTGCGGCCACCGAACCGATTGAATAAATGAAGCCGCAGTCGTGATGGCTACGGCTTCCCATTAGGATGGCGTGCCTATACATGAAGGACGCCGGGATAACAAGTGCCAACAGGCCGCATTAGCGGGTCCTTGAGGCGATCGGAGACGTTTTGGCAGAACAGGCACAAGCTGGGGAAAACAAAAGGCGCTCGCTGCGTCCGCTTGGGCGGCTGACGCCTTATGTCATGCGCTATCGCGGCTTGGTGGCCGGAGCGCTGATTTCACTGGCGCTTGCTGCCATCACCTCACTGGCGCTGCCGCTCGCCGTGCGCCGCATGATCGATCATGGCTTCACCCAGTCCGATGGCCGCTTCATCAACAGCTACTTCGCCATGCTGATGGTCATGGCCATCGTGCTCGCGATCGCCAGCGCGCTACGCTACTATTTCGTCATCACCATTGGCGAGCGCATCGTCGCCGATCTTCGCCGCGATGTCTTTGCCCATGTGACACGGCTGTCGCCCTCCTTCTTCGACGTCAACCAGTCCGGCGAAATCATCTCGCGGCTGACGGCCGACACGACGCAAATCAAATCCGCCGTCGGCGCCACCGCCTCGGTAGCGCTCAGGAACCTCATCCTCTGTCTCGGCGCCATGGGCATGATGGTCGTCACCTCGCCGAAACTTTCCAGCCTCGTCATCGGGGCGATCCCGCTGATCGTCTTCCCGCTCGTCGCCTTCGGCCGCTCGGTGCGCAGGCGTTCCCGCGCCGCTCAGGATACGCTTGCCGAAGCCTCCGCCTTCGCCAACGAGACGATCGCCGCAACCCGCACGGTACAGGCTTTCAACGGCGAGGATGCCGCAGCGACGCGCTACGGCGGTGCCGTTGAATCCGCCTATGAGGCCGCCGGCGCCGCCATCCGCTCGCGCGCCTTGCTGACGGGTATCGCCATCACGCTGATTTTCGGCAGCGTCGTCGCTGTGCTCTGGGTCGGCGCTCACAGCGTCCTTGCCGGCACGCTTTCGGCCGGCACGCTCGGTCAGTTCCTGCTCTATGCCGTCATCTCCGCCGGATCGCTCGGCGCACTGTCGGAGGTCTGGGGCGAACTCTCGCAGGCGGCCGGCGCTGCCGACCGTCTGACCGAGCTTCTCGACGAGGTCTCGCCGATCGCCGCCCCTGCCAGCCCCGAAGCCCTGCCCTCGCCCAGCCGCGGCCGCGTCGAATTTTCCGGCGTGCATTTCGCCTATCCCTCGCGCCCCGGCAAATCGGCATTGCACGGCTTAAGCTTTGCGATCGCGCCCGGCGAGACCGTCGCCATCGTCGGCCCCTCAGGCGCCGGCAAGAGCACCGTCTTTTCGCTGCTGCTGCGCTTTTACGACCCGCAGCAGGGCAGCGTGACGATCGACGGCGTCGACGCGCGGCTGACGACACCGGACGAGTTGCGCCAGCGCATTGCCATCGTGCCGCAGGACGTCACCATCTTTGCCGCTTCGATCCATGACAACATCGCCTTCGGCCGCCCCGGCGCCTCGCCAGAGGAGGTCCGCGCCGCAGCCCTTGCCGCCCAGGCCGACGAGTTCATATCCCGGCTGGAGAGCGGCTATGAGACCGAGGTCGGCGAACGCGGCGTCACCCTGTCGGGCGGCCAGCGGCAGCGCATCGCCATTGCCCGCGCCATCCTGAAGAACGCGCCCGTACTGTTGCTCGACGAGGCGACGTCTGCCCTTGACGCCGAAAGCGAGACCCTGGTGCAGAAGGCGCTCGACGGGCTGGTCGATGGCCGCACGACGCTCGTCATCGCCCATCGCCTGGCCACCGTCTTGAAGGCCGACCGCATCCTCGTCATGGACCAGGGCCGCGTCGTCGAGGAAGGCACGCATCAGAGCCTGATCCGCCACGGCGGCATCTATGCGCGGCTGGCGCGGCTGCAGTTCGACGCCGCGAACGAAGATGTACTCGCCGCCGCGAAATAGCCGACAGCCGCTTTTCTGAGGACAGCAACTAAAGTCTGACCTCTCTTGAACCTTCTCGCGGTTGTCTTTCGCGCCGCCCGCCCTACCCTCTTCATGCCCCTGGGTAGGGGATGGTTGTTGAAATCCTTGGGAGGAGATAGGAATGGCGCTTTCCGATATGACGCGACGCACGGGCCTTGCGCTCGCTTTCGGCCTGGCTGCAACGCTCGGTCTCGGCACGGCTTCCGTTGCCGCGGATTTTCCGGATCGCGCGATCACCATGGTCGTGCCCTTCGCGGCCGGCGGCTCGACCGACGTCGTCGCCCGTATCGTCGCGCAGAAGATGTCGGAGGATCTCGGCCAGCAGGTGATCGTCCAGAATGTCGCCGGCGCCGGCGGCAATCTCGGCGCCGGCAACGTCGCCCGCGCCGACCCCGACGGCTACACCATTCTAATGGGCACGGTCGCAACCCACGCCCTCAATCCGCTGATCCTCAAATCGACCCCCTATGATCCCGAGAAGGATTTCGCGCCGGTCTCGCTGCTCGTCGTCGTGCCGAACGTGCTGGTCGTCAATCCGGAACTGCCGGCAAAGACAGTGCCGGAACTGATCGCGCTCCTGAAGGCCGAGCCCGACAAATACAGTTACGCCTCGTCGGGCAACGGCACGCCGCTGCATCTGTCCGGCGAACTGTTCAAGAGTATGGCCGGCGTCAGCATGCAGCACATCCCCTATAAGGGCGCCGGCCCCGCCTTGAACGATGTCATCGGCAATCAGGTGCCGATCATGTTCGACAACCTGCCCTCGTCGTCCAGCCACATAAAGGCTGGCACGCTGAGGGCGCTGGCGGTGACGACGGCTGAGCGCGCACCCTCCTTCCCCGACGTGCCGACGGTCGCGGAATCCGGCATTCCAGGCTATGAGACCTATACTTGGAACGCCCTCTTCGCGCCGGCAAAGGCGCCGAGCGAGGTGGTAACGCGCCTCAACGCCTCGGCCAAGAAGGCGCTCGCCGATCCCGCCGTTGCCGAACGGATGAAGGAGTTCAGCGCCACCATTGTCGGCTCCACGCCGGAGGAACTCGCAGCCCATGTGAAAGCCGAGCTCGCCAAATGGGGGCCGGTCGTCAAGGGCGCGAACATCCAGATGGAATGACGCGGCGGCGTTCGCCGCACATCACGGGCGGCCAATGGAAACCATGTTGATGGACGCTGCCGCGCGGCATGTCTTCCACGCACAAGAAAGCGCGCCGACCTGGCGCATCATGCTTTGCGAAAATCGACGACGATTTTCGGGCGATTGCGTCAGGCACCCCAATTCTCATTAAGGTAGTGGAAAAGCTCGCCATTTTGCTCTAGCCTCCTCAATGCTGATGGTACAATTCAGCGTTTCGGGAGACATCCATGTACAAATTCGAAGTTTACAAGGATAAATCAGGCGAATTCCGCTTCCGCTTCAAGGCATCGAACGGGGAAACCATGTTCCTGTCCGAAGGCTACAAGGCGAAGGCCTCGGCCATGAGTGCCATTGAATCCATCAAGAAGAACACGCCAGGCGCCGACATCGTCGATCAGACGAAGGCCGAAGCCTGAGCAGGACGGCACGGGCGGCGTGAGCGCCGCCCTGCCTTTTTGCGCCCTTGAGCGGCGCTGGTGCCTTTGAGCCCGGCTCACCCGCGTTCGGATTTCCGGCGCCGTTTCCTTTTTCAAGTATTTTTCAAAGCCATGTCGAAAGGACCGCCGCTCGCGCCTCATTGTCTCGGAACGGCTGAGCCGCTCTACCAGGCATAAAGGCTTTCGTCGGCCTGCCTGGAAGGCCAACAACGAGATCAGGAGTTTTCCATGCAATATGCTCTCATCATTCGCGAAGCCCCCGAAGATTTCGCCCGCCGCAGCGATCCTGCCTATCGCGACGGTTGGGTCGCCTACAGCAAGGCGCTCGCGCAGGCAGGAATCATGACCGGCGGCGCCGGCCTGACAGCCCCTGATACCGGCACGATCCTGCGCCGCAAAGGCGAGGATCACGATGTCCAGGACGGTCCCTATCCGGAAGGCAAGGAACAGCTCGGCGGCTTCTATCTGATCGAGGTCCCAGATATCGATACCGCGCTGGAATGGGCGACCCGCGTTCCGATCTCCGACAAGGGCTCGGTCGAGGTGCGCCCGCGCCTGCAGATGTGAGGCGGCAATGTCCGCCAATGCCGGACGCGCCGCCGAACAGGTAGCGCGTCAGTCTTACGGCAAGCTGATCGCCTTTCTCGCCGCCCGCTCGCGTGACGTGCCGGCGGCGGAAGACGCATTGTCGGAGGCGCTGGCTTCGGCCTTACGCGTCTGGCCGGAGCGCGGCATTCCTGGCAATCCGGAAGCCTGGCTGCTGGTCGCCGCTCGCCGCAACCTCATGCAGGCGGCCCGCCACCGCATCGTCGCGGCCAACGCCCAAACGACGATATCGCTCGCCTTCGAGGAAGCGGAGGAGCGCATGAACGAGGCTGGCAATTCCGTTTTTCCCGATGAGCGGCTGAAGCTGCTCTTTGCCTGTACCCACCCTGCCATCGACAGCTCCGTGCATACGGCGCTGATGCTGCAGACGGTTCTCGGCATCGAGGCGAGAACCGTCGCACGGGCCTTCGTCGTTTCGCCGCAAGCGATAAGCCAGCGGCTGGTGCGGGCCAAGGTGAAGATCCGTGATGCCGGCATTCCCTTCGCCGTTCCGCCTCGGCCCGCCCTGCCGGAGCGGCTGGCCGCCGTGCTCTCGGCAATCTACGTTGCCTACGGCCTCGGATGGGATGGCCTTGACGGCGAGGAGGCGCACCAGTCGCTTGCCGCCGAAGCGATCTGGCTCGGCCGGGCGCTGCTGACGGTGCTGCCGGACGAGCCGGAAGCGATCGGCCTCCTGTCGCTGATGCTTCACTGCGAAGCCCGCCGTGATGCCCGACGCGACGGTGAGGGCCGATATGTGCCGCTGGACGAGCAGGACACGGCAGCCTGGAACGCGATCATGATCGCCGAGGCAGACGCATTGCTGCGCAAGGCCGGGGGCTTCGAGCGTTTCGGCCCCTTTCAGTGTCAGGCGGCAATTCAATCCGTGCATGCGGCGCGCCGCCTTTCCGGGTCGACCGACTGGCAGGCGCTGACGACGCTCTATGCCGCGCTGCTGGAGATGAAGCCGACGCTCGGCGCCCGCGTCGCCGAGGCGGCGGTGATCGGCAGGGCCTCGAGCGCCGCCGAAGGCCTCGACCGGCTCGACAGGATCGATCCGCGCGCCATCGCGGCTTATCAGCCCTACTGGGCGGTGCGTGCCTTTCTTCTGGCACGGGCCGGCGACAATACCGCCGCGGCCGACGCCTACGTGACAGCGATAGGCCTCAGCGACAGTCCCGCCGTTCGCGCCTTTCTCGCCGACCGGCTCGAGGAGTGCCGGCAGACAATATCAAGCTGATTATTTCTCGGTCAGCTTCAACTCGATGCGGCGGTTGGTGGCGCGCGCCTCCGGCGTATCGCCGGGTGCGATCGGCTGGAACTCGCCGAAGCCGGCGGCAACGAGCCGATCGGCCGGCACGCCTTGACCGATCAGGAACTTGACGACCGACGTCGCACGCGCCGAGGAAAGCTCCCAATTGTCGCGATACCGTCCCGTTCCGCCGAGCGGCACGTTGTCGGTATGGCCGTCGACGCGCAGCACCCAGTTGATTTCAGGCGGAATTTCCTTGGCGAGGTCGAGCAGGGCGGTCGCAAGCTTTGCCATCTCGGTCTGCCCCTCCGGATTGAGATCGGCGCCGCCTGAGGGAAACAGCACTTCCGATTGGAAGACGAACCGGTCACCGACGATGCGGATATTCTCGCGGTCCGAAAGGATCTCGCGCAGGCGGCCGAAGAAGTCGGAACGGTAGCGGTTCAGCTCCTGCACGCGTGCGGCGAGCGCCACGTTGAGGCGGCTGCCGAGATCGGCAATCTTGGTCTGCGAGACCCGGTCTTTCTCCTCCGACGCCTGAAGGGCTGCTTCGACGGCGGCGATCTGGCTGCGAAGTGCGGCGATCTGCTGGTTCAGCAGCTCGACCTGGCTGAGGGCCCGCTCGCTCACCTGTTTCTGCTCGTCGAGCTCCTGCGTCATCGCGCCGATCCGCTTCTGGGCCGCGTCCTGGCCGCCCGAACCAGCGTTCAGCAGCGCCTGCAGCCGTGAACGGTCGCCCTCGGCAGTGGCAAGCGAGGCCTGCAGGTTGGCGACCGAATCCTGGAGGTCCTGATTGCTGCCTTTTTCGAGCGCCAGAAGCTGCGTCAGTTCGTTGATCTGGCTGTTAAGGCGATTGAGCACCTCATCACGTCCGGTGATCTCGCGGCTTAGGATGAACTGCCCGACGACGAAGACCGTCAGCACGAACATGATCGAGATGAGCAGCGTCGACAGCGCGTCGACGAAACCCGGCCAATAGTCGACCGTGCGCTCGCGGCGGCGGTTGCGGGCAAGAGCCATGGCTACTTGCCCTCGCTCTTCTCTGTGTGGCTTGTGCGGTCGCGGTGGCGTTCGGCCTTGTCGCCGGCCCGCTCCTGCAGTCCGATGCGTTCGGCCAGCCGGTCGAGCGTGCGGCGCATTGCTTTGGCCTCGTCCTGCTGTGCCTCGATCCAGTCGCGCAGCATCTGCTGCTCGTTGCGCATGTTCTTGACGAGCCCCTGGATGCCTTCGGCAAGGCTCGCCATGGCGGCGACCGAGCGCTGGCTGCCGACGCCGCCCTCTTCGGAGGCCTTGCGCAGATATTCGGTGAGCGCACGCATGTCCTCCGAGGACGAGCCGGATACGGCGTCGAGCGCCGGCGCAAGATCGGAACCGACATCGGTAACGGAGGAGAGCCAGTTTTCCAGCTCCGTGTAGAAGCGGTTCTGCGCGCGGCCGGCCTGCAGGTCGAGGAAGCCAAGAATGAGCGAACCGGAAAGACCGAGCAGCGACGACGAGAAGGCCTGGCCCATGCCCGAAAGCGGCGCGGACAGCCCCTCCTTCAGTGCCGAAAGCACGTCCCCCGTACCGTTCGAACCGGCATCCAGCGATTGAATGACGTTGCTGATCGAACCGATCGTGCCGATGAGGCCCCAGAAGGTGCCGAGCAGGCCGAGGAAAACCAGGAGGGCGATCAGGTAGCGCGAGACGTCACGCGATTCATCGAGGCGCGTCGCGATCGAATCGAGGATCGAACGCAGCGCCGTCGTCGATAGCGCCAACGACGTCTTGCGATTGCCGATCAGAGCCCGCATCGGCGCCAGCAGCCGCGGATTGCGATTGACCTTGTCGGCGCTCCCGGCGGCGCGGAAGGAGTTGAACCAGCGCACTTCGGGGCGAAGCGCCAGCACGTGATTGAAAACAAGGATGATGCCGACCGCGAGAACGCCGACGATCAGGCCGTTGAGGCCTGGATTGTGCATGAAGGCGGTCTGCGTCTGCCGGAAGAGGATGGCGGCAATGAACCCGACGATGACGAGGAAAAGCAGCATCGTCCAAAGGAAGGGCATGGGACTCGAAAGCCTGTAGGCATAAGCGCCGGGAGTCTTTTCGGCGGAGCCGATCTCCGCCACATTCACATTTTCCATAGGTTCAGCAGCCTCCGAACTCATTGCTGGCGGAGACTAGAGCAACATTGTGCCGAATTGAAGTATCCGGAGGCGAAAACCGTGACTTTACAACAGCCGCGTTTTCCTTCGCCTACTTGGCGGGAATCGGTCGCTTGATGACCTCGATCAGTGCCTTGTGGATGTGCTCGTTGCCGGCGACGATCGCGCCACCCTCCAGAATGGCCGCTCCGCCGTCCCAATCGCTGGCAAAGCCGCCAGCTTCGCGGATGAGTAGGATGCCCGCCGCCATGTCCCAGGGTGCAAGCTCAGCTTCCCAGAAACCATCGAAACGTCCGGCGGCGACATAGGCGAGATCAAGCGTCGGCGAGCCCAGACGGCGAATACCCGCCACTTCGCCCATCACGTGGCGAAGCTCGACCAGGAATTTGCCGTGATTGCGCTTGCCGAGCGCCGGCACGCCGCAGCCGATGACGCAATCCGACAGCACCCGGCGCGCAGCGACGCGCAGGCGCCGGTCGTTGAGGAAGGCGCCGCCGCCGCGCTCGGCAGTATAGAGTTCGTCGGTCGCCGGATTGAACACGACGGCCGCAACGATCTCGCCGTTGCGTTCGAGCGCGATCGAGACGGCGAAGGCCGGGATGCCGTGCAGGAAGTTGGTGGTGCCGTCGAGCGGATCGACGATCCAGCGATGCGCGCCGTCGGTGCCCTTGATCTCCTCGCTCTCCTCACCAAGGAAACCATAAGTCGGGCGCGCCTTGAGCAGTTCTTCCCGAACCATCTTTTCGGCCTTGCGGTCGGCGGTGGACACGAAGTCGCCCGGTCCCTTCACCGAAACCTGCAGGTTCTGCACTTCGCCGAAATCACGCCCCAGCGTTTTTCCTGCCTTGAGGGCAGCCTGAACCATGACATTGAGAAGAGCTGAACGGGCCATCGGCGCATTTCCTTGGGACTGATACGGGACGCGCGCTGCCAGGGGCGGGAAATGTCCCTGAACATGCATGACAGGCAGCGCTGCAAAGATTGGCGGCCTCAAGACCACAAAATCGTGGAAATTTCAAGAGGAGGCGCGCAAGGCGGCCTGCCGGCCTGGAAACCGGCATTAATTCCGGCCGGATGTTCAAAACGGGTCTCAGAATTTCTGCTGCGTCATCATCACTTCGCGAGCGATCTGATCGAGCGGCAAGACGCGGTCGACGCCGCCTCTGGCGATCGCCTCCTTCGGCATGCCGAAAACAATCGAGCTCGCCTCGTCCTGCGCCACCGTGTAGGCGCCGGCCTGATGCATTTCCAGCATGCCGCGCGCGCCGTCATCGCCCATGCCGGTCATGATGATCCCCATGGCATTCGAGCCGGCGGACCGCGCCGCCGAGCGGAAGAGTACGTCGACAGAAGGCCTGTGGCGCGACACCAGCGGCCCCATCTTGACGCTGACATGGTAGCGCGCGCCCTGGCGTTCGAGCAGCATATGCTTGTCGCCGGGCGCAATCAGCACATGCCCGCGCAGCACCGGGTCACCGTCGACAGCTTCCTTGACCTCGACCTCGCAGAGGCCGTTCAGCCGTTTGGCGAAAGCGTCGGTGAATCTCTCCGGCATATGCTGGACGATCACCATGCCGGGCGCATTGGCCGGCAATTCCTCCAGGAATTCGCGCAGCGCCTCCGTGCCACCGGTGGAGGCGCCGACGCAGACGACCATCTCGGTCGTCTTCGCCATGGCCCGCCCCGTCGGCGGCGGCAGCATCGCATCCGCCGTCAGCTTTTTGGTCGGCCCGTCGGCCGAAGCCGAGCGGATCGTTCCGGCGGCGCGGCGGACGGTGGTAAGCCGTGCATGCGAGGCACTCTTGACGATTTCGCGAATGCGTATCGCATCATCGGAAAGACTGTCGGCGGCGCCGATCTTCGATTTCAGAATGACGTCGACGGCGCCGGCCTCCAGCGCCTGGATCAGCGTTTGCGACCCCGCTTCGGTCAGCGACGAGCACATCACGACGGGGATCGGCCGCTGCGCCATCAGCTTGCGCAGGAAAGTGATGCCGTCCATGCGCGGCATCTCGACATCGAGCGTGATGACGTCGGGGACCTCCTCCAGCAGCTTGCGCGCCGCCACGAAGGGATCGGAGGCCACCGCCATGATCTCGATATCGGGATCCTGCTCCAGCACATGCGTCAGCGTCTGACGGATGCTGGCGGAATCGTCGATGATGAGAACGCGGATTTTCTTAGCCATGAATGTCCGTAGAGCAATTCCAGGAAAAGTGTGAAGCGGTTTTCCCAGCCTCTTGCCGGGAATTGCGTACACTAGATACGCTGAAATACCGTGTTGGAAACCTGCTTCAATGGCAGATCGAAACCGGTGATCGATTCGGAATGGCCGATGAACATGTATCCGCCCTTCGCCAGGCAATCGCAGAGGCGGTTGAGCACGCCCGCCTGAGTCTGCTTGTCGAAGTAGATCAGCACATTGCGGCAGAAGATAACGTGCATCGGCTCGCCGATCGGATATTTCTCATCCATCAGGTTCATGCGGGCAAAACCGATTCTGCTGCGCAGTTTCGGCGTGATCCGCACCTCCCGCCGATCCGGCTGCTTGGCCGTCAGCACATATTTGCGCTGCAGGTCTCGCGGCACCGGCGCGATGAGATCTTCCGGATAAATACCCCGGCGCGCCGTCTGCAGCACGTCGGTGGAAAGATCGGTCGCCAGTACGCTGTAGGAGACGTCGTTGCGGCCTTCGGTGAATTCGGCCAGCACCATCGCCATCGTATAGGGTTCGGCTCCCGTAGAGCAAGCCGAACTCCAGGTGCGAATGGTGCGAACGCCGCTGCCGGCGATCACCGGCAGCGCCACGCTCTGCATATAGTCGAAATGTTTGGCTTCGCGAAAGAAGTCGGTCTTGTTCGTCGTCACCACGTCGATCAGGTAGACGGTTTCCTGGGCAAGACCGTCCTGATTGAACAGGAAGTCGCAATAATCGTCGAAGGTCGCATGATTGGTTGCCCGAAGGCGGCGCCTCAGCCGACCCTCGAGCATCGTCAGCTTGGTCGGCGGCATCTTGATGCCGCTATAGTCGTAGATGAACCGGGCAAGCCTGTCGAAATTGCGCTTGCTGATCCGGTCGCCCGGCAATTGGGTTTCCACCGCTGCTGCCATACTCATAAGACGCAGTACTCCGGGTTGACGCGCGGTCAGGCCGCCGATTGCAGTGCAGAGGCGTCCTCGCGCGACAGCAGCCGCGCGAGATCGATGATGACGACAAAGCCGTTTTCGCGGCGAACGACGCCGGCAATATAGTCCGAACGCCAGCGCACGCCGATATCGGGCGCCGCCTCGATCTGGTCACGCCGAAACGGCGTGACCTCGAAGACGCGGTCGGCAACGAGGCCGAGCGTGAGAAGCCGATTTTCCATCGGCACGTCGAGGACGAGCACCCGCGTATGCGGTGTCGGCTCGGTCTTCGTCATGCCGAGCTTCAGTCGAAGATCGATGGTCGGCACACCCTGCCCGCGCACATCGCGCAGGCCGAGCAGATAGTCGGGACCATTCGGAATCTTGAAAGCTTCCGCATAGTCGAGGATTTCCCGGACGACCTCGACCGGTACGGCGAAAATCTCCTCGCCGAGGCTGAAGGTCACGAATTGCGCTTCAAGAGATGTTGGAGCCATGATCAGGCGCTTTCCTTGAATTCGACGTCCCCGTCATCGGGACCGCCCATGGAGAGATCGAGAGCGAAGCCCTTTGCCCGCGCCTGCTGACCGGTGACGCTGTTGGCGGCGAGCTTCCTGCCGCCGAGGCTGCGGCCGGCGACGGGCGCCGAGCTGCGGACCGTCACCCTGGCGGTCGGCATACGGGTTTGGCGACCGCCTGTTGTATCGACCTTGAAGAAGGCGATCGACGTCTGCAGCTCTTCCGCCTGGCTCGCGAGTTCTTCCGAGGTCGCAGACATTTGCTCGGAGGCGCCGGCATTCTGCTGCGTCACCCGATCGAGCTGCTGGATCGCCTCGTTGATCTGGCCGGCACCGATATCCTGTTCGCGGCAGGCGGCGCTGATCTCCGAAACCAGCTCGGCCGTTTTACGGATATCGGGCACCAGCCGGCCGAGCATGTCGCCGGCATCCTGGGCGGCCTTGACCGTGTCGCTCGACATCGAACTGATTTCGGCGGCGGCCGATTGGCTGCGTTCGGCAAGCTTGCGCACTTCCGAAGCGACGACCGCAAACCCCTTGCCGTGTTCGCCGGCACGCGCTGCTTCCACCGCGGCGTTGAGCGCCAGTAGGTCCGTCTGGCGGGCGATTTCCTGGACGATGCCGATCTTCTCGGCGATGGTCCGCATCGCCTGTACGGCGCGCGAAACCGCTTCGCCGCTCATCTCCGCATCCTTGGCCGACTGACGGGCGATCTTTTCGGTCTGCGCGGCATTATCGGCGTTCTGCTTGATGTTGGCGGCCATCTGCTCCATCGAGGCGGAGGCCTCTTCGGCCGAAGCCGCCTGTTCGCTGGCGCCCTGCGATACTTGCTCCGAGCTTGCCGAAAGTTCCTGGCTGCCGGCCGAAACATTTTCTGCGGCCGTGATCGCATCCGCAACGACGCCGCGCAGGCGCTCGACCATCTGCTCGAGCGCGATGCCGAGCGTATCCTTCTCCGAGAGCGGCTTCGGGGACACCGTCAGGTCGCCGTCGGCGATCTGCCTGGCAATGCCGGCGGTGACGCGAAGATTATCCGTCATGACATTGATCGTGTTGACCAGATCCTTGATCTCGTCGTTGCTCCTGATCTCTACCTTCTGGTTCAGGTCGCCGATCGCCACAGCGCTGGCAACGTTCATGATCTTGCTGAGGCCGCTGTTGACCCCGAGCGCGATCCAAAGCGCTGCCCCGAAAGCAATGACGGAAGCCCCGATCGCTACACCGATCAGCGTATTCTTCGTCGAACTGTAGAGGATGTCGGTGTCATTATCGGCCTGGGCCATCGCTTTCTGCTGAAGCGTGACGAGCGTCTCGAAAACGTCTTCCAGCTCCAGGACGAGGCGGCGAACCTCTCCTGAGGACAGCGCCACGGCTCCTGCCCTGTCGCCGCCTTCCTGGATAGAGGCGACTCTGTTGGACCCTTCGTCGAAGCGTTTGGCGAGATCGAGCAGCCTGTCCCAACTCGGCTTGCCCTCAGGAGTTGCGAGCTGCTGGCCGCTTGTCACGAACGCGATCATTTCGTCTACGCTCTTCGCGGCATTCTGATAGTTCTTCCTGACCGCTTCGGGATCCATTTCGAGAAGGGCGTTCTTCTGCCAGCGAACGGCATCGAGCTCGGCGGTCTTTGCTTCCAGAGCGATTTCCAGCCTTTTAGCGGGACCGGAAATAAGGTTGCCGACGGCGTCGTTCAGTGAACCGAGGCTCAATATCCCATATGCCGCGCTGCCCACCAGCAACAATATGACAAAGCCGAATGCAGCCGCGAGTTTTAGTTTGATCGTAATACGCATCTCAATATCCCTCTCAGAGAGCGAAATATGGTCCAATTGGCGCGGCATCATGCAGCAAAGAAATTCCATCCGGCGAAAGCCGACGGCAGAAATGAATAAGCGTCCATATCGCTTCCCCAAGCGCCGAAAGCGCGTCGCGGGCCGTGCCAGCCGGCCCACAACAGTTATCGAAGGGGAACGCCTAAGCGTCCCCCGGGAAGGGCTCACGCGCTCTCCCGAAACTCGTCATCAGCGGTGTCGGGACCGCCCATCGACATGTCGAGGGCAAATCCTTTCACGCGCGCCTGCTGGCCGGCGACCGTATTGGCCGGTGCCTTGCCGCCCGTTTTGCGCGGTGCGGCTTGGACCCGGCTGCGAGCAGTGAGTTTCGCGGCCGGCGCGCGCTCGCGTTGCCCGCCCGTCGTGTCGACCTTGAAAAAGGCGATCGACGTCTGCAGCTCTTCCGCCTGGCTCGCGAGTTCTTCCGAGGTCGCAGACATTTGTTCGGAGGCGCCGGCATTCTGCTGCGTCACCTTATCGAGTTGCTGGATCGCCTCGTTGATCTGCGAGGCGCCGATATCCTGCTCGCGGCAGGCGGCGCTGATTTCGGAAACCAGCTCGGCCGTCTTGCGGATATCAGGCACCAAGCGGCCGAGCATCTCGCCGGCATCGGCTGCAGCCTTGACCGTGTCGCTCGACATCGAACTGATTTCGGCGGCGGCCGATTGGCTGCGTTCGGCAAGCTTGCGCACTTCGGAGGCGACGACTGCAAACCCCTTGCCGTGTTCGCCGGCACGTGCTGCTTCCACCGCGGCGTTGAGCGCCAGCAGGTCGGTCTGGCGGGCGATTTCCTGGACGATGCCGATTTTCTGAGCGATTGTACGCATGGCGTCGACAGCACGCGTCACCGCCTCGCCGCTCGCTTCCGCATCCTTGGCCGACTGACGGGCGATCTTCTCCGTCTGGGCGGCATTGTCGGCGTTCTGCTTGATGTTGGCGGCCATCTGCTCCATCGAGGCGGAGGCCTCTTCGGCGGAAGCCGCCTGCTCGGTGGCGCCCTGCGATACCTGTTCCGAACTTGCCGAGAGCTGCTGGCTACCGGAAGAGACGTTATCGGCAGCCGACAAGGCGTCGGCGACGACGCCGCGCAGGCGTTCGATCATCGTGTTGACGTTGCCGAGAAGCTCGCCGATTTCGTCGTGGCTGGTGATATCGGCCATCTTGGTCAGATCGCCTTCAGACACTTCGCGAACCACGGTGTTGGCGCGTTTGAGGCCCTTGCTGATCGTGCTGGCGATCCAGAAGGCGGTAATCGCGGCAATCAGCAGTGCAACGGTGGCAACGGCGATCATCGTCGTGCGTGTCGTCGTATACTGCGCGTCGGCATCGGCGTCGGCGGCCTTCATGCGCTGTTTTTCCAGCGCCAGAATCTCGGCCAGTGTCGCGTCGATATCATTGGCGGCCGCACGCGCTGCGGTGATGGAGACCGTGTTTGCGCCGTCCGCATTGCCGGCCTTCAGGTAGTCACGGATCTGGTCGTCGGCCGCGTTGAAGGATTTGGAAAAGTCGGCGATACGCGCCCAACGCGCCTTGCCTTCTTCCGTGGCGAGCGTCAGCACTTGATTGAAGGCGTCACTGAAGTCCTTGCGCGCCTGGTTGCCTTTTTCAATTGCCGCGGCGGCTTCATCGGCGCCGCGGGCGGTGAGCAGGTTCTTCTGTTGGCGGATGGCTTCGAGCTGCGCGATGTTGATCTGCTGCGCAAGGTCGAGGCGGGCCGCCGGACCGGCAAGAAGATTGCCGATCGTATCGTTCAGCGATCCAAGGCTGAAAATTCCATAAGCGGCGGTGCCCAATAACATCAGAATGATGAAGGTGAACGCCGTCACCAGTTTCGTCTTTATTGTCAAGCGCATGTCAAACCCCCAAGTTTGAATTCATCCAACGTCAGCTGACGGCTCCCGCCGCCTTGTGCCTCGATGAAAAAATCGCCTGCAGATTGGGGAGAATGATGAACTCTCCACCCCTCTTCACCAGGCAGTTGATGTAGTCGGCGCGCCAGCGCATGCCGATGCTCGGCGGCGCCTCGCTCGCTGTCTTTGCCAGCGTCGTCACCTCGTTCACCTTGTCGGTTCTGAGGCCGACCAGCGTCGGCTCGCCCTGCAGATCGATCTCGATGACGATGATACGGCTGTCGATCGTGGCTTCCGCCGCCTCCATCCCGAAGGCGAGACGCAGATCGGCCAGCGGAATGACCTTGCCGCGAAAATTGATGACGCTGGCGACGAAGGGCTGGCTTCCCGGCACCGCGGTCTCCGGAAGCAGGTCCAGGATTTCCTGGACGATGACCGCTTCCAGCGCGAAGGTCTCGCCGTTGAGATCGAAGGTCAGCACCTCGACTTCCTCGGCATAGTTCCAGTGATTGTCGAACCGTTCGGCTGTTGCTGCTGCACTCATCCTGCTACCCGCAATTGCGCCTCCTGTTGCTGACCCGCGGCCACCAGGTGCCCGACGTCGAGAATGAGGGCGACGCTGCCGTCGCCGAGAATGGTGGCGCCCGAAAAGGTCGCCACGTCGTTATGCAGTTTCGACATCGACTTGATGACCGTCTGGTGGTCGCCGATGATCTGATCGACGACGAGGCCGACGCGCTCCGTGCCGGTCGAGATGACGACGACCTTCTGATGCACGTCGGGTTTCGTGCCGGTGCGGAAAAGATCGCGCAGGCGCAGGAACGGCACCAGGCTGTCGCGCAGCGAGATGAAGCTGCGGCCGCGCGAGCGGAGATCTTCCTCGAGTGACAGTTCGAGGCATTCCTCGACTGCCGAAAGCGGGATGACGTAGCGGCCGGAACCGACACGCACCAGCAGGCCGTCGATGATGGCAAGCGTCAGCGGGATGCGCAGCGATACTTCCGAACCCTGCCCCGGCACGCTGACGATGTCGATCGCGCCGCGCAGCTCTTCGACCGTTTTCTTGACCACGTCCATGCCGACTCCGCGCCCGGACAGATTGGTGATCGCCGCAGCCGTCGAGAAGCCCGGAGCGAAGATCAGCTGCAGCAGCTCGGAATCGGAGAGCGGCTGGCCGGGATGGATAAGGCCGGAGGATTCCGCCTTGGCGCGAACCCGTTCGCGATTGATGCCGCGGCCGTCGTCCTTGATCGAGATAATCACCTCGCCGCCGGCCTGGCGGGCGGAAAGGACCACCGTGCCGGCTTCGGTCTTGCCGGCGGCAAGGCGGTCGGCAGGCACCTCGAGACCATGATCGATCGAATTGCGCACCAGATGCACCAGCGGATCGGCCAGCCGTTCGATCACCGTCTTGTCGACTTCGGTGGTCTCGCCCTCCATCACCAGCTCGATCACCTTGCCGGTCTCGCGGGCGAGATCGTGGACGAGGCGGCGGAAGCGGGAGAACAGGGTTGCGACCGGCACCATGCGCAGCACCATCATCGTGTCGCGCAATTCACCGGACAGGCGTTCGATTTCTTCCGAGACGGAGCGCAGCGCAATATCGGCGCTGGCGCTGGCAAGCTGGCTGAGACGTGATTGCGCGATGACAAGCTCGCCGACCCGGTCCATCAGCTCGTCGAGACGCTCGGCCGGAACGCGAACATTCTCGGCCGCCTTCGCCTGGCTGGCGGCGGCGGGCGCCTCGCGCCGGGCCGGAACCGCCTCGACCGGGCGAAACTCCGGAACGGCAGCCGGCGGAACGGCCACCGATACTGCGGCGACCGGTGCAGCTGCGGCCCGCTCCACGGTCGGAGCAGCGGTTGCCGACCCGGCGATCTCCTCGACGCTGAGTTCCATATCGTCGAGCACGAAGATGAAGACGTCGTCGATCGCCGAGCGGTCCTGCTCGCTAGTCAGCATCACGTCCCAGGAAATATGGAGTTCCGTCGGCGTGAGCTCGTCAAGCGGCGGAATGGCCGAGGTGTTGGCGCGCACCGTGCATTCGCCGAGATCGCGCAGCTCGTCCAGCAGGCCGAGCGGGTTGGTGCCGTTGGCCATCGAGTTGGCGGGCAGACTGAAGCGGATACGCCAGCTGTTCTTCTTCGCCGATATCTCACGCACGACCACGGGCGTAGCAACAGCGGCCGGTCCGGCCGCAGGCGCCGCCGGCTTGCCGCCGACGGCCGCCTGCAGCTGCGCCAGAAGCTTGCTGCCGGTATCGCCGTGATCGGCATCCGGCCGGTCGACGAGGGCGCGCATATGGTCCTGGGCGGCCAGAACGGCGGCGACGAGTTCGCTGGTCGCCGCCACCTCGCCCTTGCGGACGCGGTCGAAGGCGGTTTCGCAATGATGGGTGAAAGCGGCGAGCGCCTCGAAACCGAACATCGCGCCGGATCCCTTGAGCGTGTGGAGCCCGCGGAATACGGCATCGACAAGATCCTTGTTGTCGAGCTGGTGGGTGAGGTCGAGAAGACCGACCTCGATCGCTTCAAGGCATTCGGCAGCCTCCATGCGGAACACGGCAACGGGATCGAGCGTGCTCATCGTCCGAGAACCTTCTTCACGATCTTCACGAGATTTTCCGGATCGAAGGGCTTGGTCAGCCAACCCGTAGCACCCGCGGCCTTTGCGCGTGCCTTGAGATCGGCATCCGATTCCGTCGTCAGGAAGATGATCGGAACGCCGGCCTGCCCGGGCAGCTTCCTGAGCTCCTCGATCATCGTCAGCCCGTCCATAACCGGCATGTTGAGATCGGTCACAATCAGATCGAAGCGGCTGCCCTTGGCAGTCGCGAGGCCTTCGGCCCCATCTGCGGCCTCGGTGACGATGTAGCCGGCATTGGTCAGCGTGACCTTGGTGGTCAGGCGGATGCTGGCGGAATCGTCAACAGTCAGGATGTTTGCAGTCATAATATCATTCCCCTTTATGCAACCAGAACTTGGAATCTTCGTGATCGAAGGATTCGATAAAACCTGCGCGCTCAAGTACCTTCAGGACCGAGCCGCGAGCAGGTGTAGAAAGCTTGAAGGTCTTTCCGTCAGCTTTTGCTTGGCGACGCGATGACTCGATGAGTTGAATGAAACTCAGATCCGCTTCCGCACTTTCGGGGATGTTGACAACGATTGTATCACGCTCATGAAATTCGGCTGTAAACTTTGAATATAGTTCAGAAACAGAGCGAATGCTCAGCGAGTCCGGTAAATTTATAGATTCGTAATATTGTTTAGGAGTGTCCAACGCAGCCTCCCCGGCCCGAGAAATACTTGACGACCCCAGAAGGACTCTCACGGCAGCGTTAATGCAGGGTAAACAGCGGTTGTATGAAACTACCGTATAACGAGTCTTGAGACTCCCAATTCTCATCCGGGATAAGTTGTATCTATTCCTCAAAATTTAGAAACAAATAAAATAAAAGCAGTGGGTTAAGCGATATTAACCGACCGCGAGGTCGCTACGGCGCTCAATCCCCATCTTTCGTTAATCACAACGCTGACGAGTCCGGCGCGTTTACCGGACGTTTCCATCCTGCGCGTAAAAATAGTGTCAGATAAGCCTGTGTTTTAAGAAAAGGTATAAAAGTTGGCACACGCTCTGGTATCGCCGCCCGCTGCAGCCTACACATCCGGGCGGGACATCGGCCGGACTCTGGAATCCGCCCGCAGCCGGGTCGAGGAACGTTTTCTCGAAGGCGGCACCGTGCTGCTGTCGGTGATGGATGTTCTCAACCGTTTGTTGAATTCTCTTGAGGGTGTCACGGCGGCGCTCGACAATGGGGAGGCGAGCGATACCGGCGCCGATCTCCGTGCCACCGTGGAGAGCCTGACGGCGCTGCCGGTCACCGAAGAAAACCGTCAGCAGGCGCTCGTCTCACTGGCGCAAACCGGCAGGGATCTGCGCAAATATGTCTCCGACATGCAGGAGACGATGCGGTACCTCAGAACTTTCGCCGTGACCGTGAAGATCACCGGCGCCGGCCTTGCCGAATTCGCCGGCTTCGCACAGGAGATCCTGGAGCGAATCTATTCCGGCACTGATGAAGTCAATCGTTTCGCGACGCATCTCGACAGTCTCGACAAAGAGGTCAAACTTGCCGCCGCCTTCGGCGCCAGTGTCTCCAAGGGCTACGCCGATACCGTTCCGGCCGTTGCCGCCGCCCTGCGCGACGACGCCGCCAAGATCGCCGAACACCGCAAGCATCTCGGCGTCGTCGCCCGCGAGGTCGGCGCGATTGCACGCGGCGTCCAAAGCAAGGTCGCCTCGACGCTCTCCGCCTTGCAGATCGGCGATATCACCCGTCAGCGCATCGAGCATGTACAGGCCACCCTATCGCTGCTTGAGGAGTTCTTTGCCGGCGAGGAGGGCGCGAAGCTCGACGCCGGCGCACGCAAGCGTCTTCAGAACGTCATTCACCATCTGACCGCAGCGCAGATGAGCGACATGTGCATAAACTTCGAGCGGGAATCGGAAAACGTCGTCACGACGATCGCCAGTTTCGACCACGACATGCGGGAGATCCTCAAGCTGCGCGACCAGATGAGCGGCGCGAGCGGCGAATCCGGCGGCAATTTCATGCGCGCGCTGGAATCAAGCGTTTCAGCCGCCCACGAAATCGTCCGGCAGGTCGATACGGCAAGCCGGCAGGCCGACCAGGTGAGCCAGTCGACGATCGGCACCGCCGCCAAGCTCTCCGAAGCGATTGCCAACATCCGCGCCGTCAAGACCGACATCCATTATATGGCCCTGAACACCAACCTGCGCTGCAGCCGTCTCGGTGAGGAAGGCAAGTCGATCAACGTCGTCACGGCCGAATTGCGCATTTTCGCCGGAAAGCTCGATGAATCCGCCGACGCCATCGTCAGCGGCCTGCCGGCGCTCGAAGCCGCGGCCGGGCGCGTCACTCCGGCCACGGATGCCGGGGCGGGCGGCCTGGGAGAAAGCCTGACCTCGGCAGTCGGCAATATCCGCTCCGCAGCCGATATGATGGAAAAAGAGCTGAAGGTGCTCGCCGAAAACGGCCGCGAGGTCGCCACCAAAATCGGCCTGCTGATTGGCAAGCTCGATTTCCAGCGTGACCTCGGTGAGGTCTTTGCCCGCTGCGCCGATGTCCTTAATGAGGCCGCCGGCTCCGAGGTCGCCGATATTTCCGATCTCGCGGAGGCGATCGCGCCGCTCGACCGCAAGATCTTCAGGCACTATACGATGGTTCAGGAGCGCAACATTCATCGTGACATCATTCCGGCAAGCGAAGTCAGCGCTCCCGCCTCTGCTCCCGCCGAGCCTGCCAAAATCGAAAACGACGAGGATCTTTTCGCCGACGCGCTGTTTTGAAATCGCCCGGCTGGGACGCGCGGCGCTATTATTTAGCGCCGGCGGAACTTGTTGGCGGCATCGATCGCCGCCTTCTGCTGGCCGTCCTCGATGCCCAGATAAAAATCCTCGAGCGCCGGATCGGCAAGCCCGGCGCGGCGCGACAGCACGTACCACTTCGCCGCCTCGACCGGATTGGGCGGCGTGCCGATGGCATTGACATAGAGGTGGGCGAGTTTGTTCTGCGCGACGACGTTGCCGCCATTGGCGGCAAGTTTCAGCCATTCGAAACCTTTGACATAATCCTTCGGGCCGCCGACACCGTTGACGAGCCAGATGCCGAGATCGAGTTGAGCCGTGTCGAAGCCGGCGCGCGCCGCGCGCGCCATCCACTCGCGGGCGAGCTGTTTCTTTTCTTCCGGCAGGTCTTTCAGCGTCGCGTAAAGCTGCGCCACCGCATATTGCGAATCGGCAATGCCCTGCTCGGCCGATTTCTCATAGAATGGCAGCGCCAGCTTCAGCCCCTTCTCGCCGGGATTGTCGGCCACGAGGATCTGCGCCCAATTGAATTCCGCTGAAGGATTGCCGGCTTCGGCTGCCTTGCGCATGTAGTCGTCGGCCTTGACCTTGTCGCGCGGCACGCCTTGGCCTTCCATCAGCATCAGCGCATATTTGAACATGGCCGCCGGATCACCGCCTTCGGCGGCCTTGCCGTACCAGAAGGCCGCGTTCTTAACGTCCTTCTTGACGCCGAGACCCTGGGAGAGGATTTCGCCGATCAGCGTCTGCGCCGCCGGATCTCCGAGCTGGGCGCGCGGCAGCGCCTTATCCATTGCTGTGAGGTAATAACCGCGCTGGTAGGCGCCGTAAGCCTCGTCGATCGGTCCCTTGTAATCCTTCTCCGGCGGCAGGTCCGGCAGCTTCGCGCCCATCCGGTCGAAAACCCCGACGCCATTGGAGGGGCGCACGCCGGGACCGGCGGGCCGATCGGTGCGAAAGGTCGAAGCCGGCGCCGTGCCCGGCTGGCTGATGACGCGGTCGGCCGCCTGCGCCAGGGCGACATCAGGCCCGGCCGCAAGGAGGCCGGCTATGCTGGCGAGCAGATATTTCAAGAGACGAGCGGGCGGGATCGGCATGAGCGCGATTTCAATCCTCAAACCGTGGCGCTTTTTCGTCAAGCAATGCGTTGATCTCGGCAATGATTGATGGCGCCCGGGCGGGATCGTCGAAGACCGCCAACCGCAGCGCCACGAACTCCGCTCCGGTCTCCGCAACGGCGAGCGCCGATGCCGGATCGGTGCCGCCCATGACGATGCAGGGGATTTCGATCATCGAAGCCCACCATTCACCAAGCGCAAGGTTCTTGGGATGTGCCTCCGGCTTGATGTCGCCATCGAGCTTGCCGAAGAAGATATAGTCCGGCCTGGCTTCGCCGATCTCCAACGCCGTATGCCGGTCGGCCGCATTGCCGCCGCCGACGATCAGCTTCGGCGCGTGCTTGTCGATCGCCTCCGACAGCGCCTCGGCATTGCCGGAAAGATGCAGGCCATCGGCCTTGGCCCGTCCCGCCACGCGGCTGTCGCCCGCAATCAGCGCTGCGGCGCCGGCATCCTGAATGACAGGCACCAGCTTTTCGGCATGTTTCTGGAAGGTGCCGTCGTCGAGCCCGTATTGCGGCACGATCACCGAGGCGACATCGCCGCCCTTCAGCGCGTCGGCGACGATCCTTGCCTGTTCATCGGCGTCGGCGATATCAGGGGCGATGAGCACCAGGCGGCAGCGGTTTTCGGGTTCGGTCATGAGGTCTTTCCGTTTCCTGCGGATTCCCTCTTCGAAAGGACGGATCCGCACTCGTTTTGTGTGAGTAGTTCCGTTAGAGGAGGCTTGCAAGGGGAGGACGCCGAAAGCATGCCGCAGGATTTGTCATTCTACTACGCCGCTGTGCCCGCCGTGCTCCTGATCGGCCTCGCAAAAGGCGGCATGGGCGACGCTTTGTCGCTGATCGGCTTGCCCTTTCTCGCGCTCGTCGTCTCGCCGGTCGAGGCGGCGGCGATCCTGCTGCCGATCCTGGTCTTCATGGACATGATCTCGCTCGTCGTCTGGCGCAAGCACGGCGACTGGACGACGCTGAAGATCATGCTGCCCGGCGCGATCTTCGGTATCGGCCTCGGCTGGGCGACCTCGGCGCTGGTTCCGGGCAACATCCTGCGCATCGTCATCGGCGCGGTGACCATCTTCTTCTGTCTGCGCTATTTCTGGAACAATTTCGGCCCGGGCGCCGGCAGGGTGATTCCGCCGCGCGGCCAGCGGCCGGTCGCCGCCGGTTTCTGGGGCACGTTCTCGGGTTACGGCAGCTTTGTCGCCCATGCCGGAGGCGCGCCCTTCCAGATCTATGCCCTGCCGCTCAAGCTGCAGCCGCGCGAATATACCGGCACCAGCGTGCGATTTTTCGCGATCCTCAACGCCGTCAAGCTGATCCCCTATTTCGCGCTCGGCCAGCTCGACACGCAGAATCTCGCAACCTCGGCGACGCTGCTGCCTTTCGCCCCGCTCGCCACGCTTGCCGGCGCCTGGTGCGTGCGCCGCATGAAGCCGGAGATTTTCTATCCCTTCATGTATGCAATGGCCCTGATCGCCGCCTTGCTGATCGTGCGCGAGGGCGTTGGCGGCTAAGGGCGGCAAGCACCACGCTGCATTGCACAATTTCCTTGCTGGAACGGCCGGTTTGACGTAGCTTTCCCGCCATGTCGAACACGGACCCCTTCTCTGCGATTGCCGATCCGAACCGGCGCTTTCTGCTGGAGGAATTGCGGCGCGCGCCGCGGACAGTCAACGAGCTTGCCGAGGGCCTGCCGATCAGCCGTCCCGCGGTTTCGCAACACCTGAAGGCGCTGCTTGACAGCAACCTCGTCTCGGTGACGTCGGAAGGCACGAAACGCATCTACGCGGTCAATAACCGCGGCTTCGACAAGCTCAATCTGTGGCTGGATCAGTTCTGGGCTTGATGCATGCTTCTGGATGTCCCAGGATCGGAACGATGGAATAGAAGCGGGTCCTAGTCCGCGATGGGAACAAACATCCCGACTTTGATATCCTTCAACACGACATTCGTGTGAATGCTTTTGATCTGAGGATTCTCGGACATCAGGTTGGCCGTGATCTCATCATATTGTCCAACATCGCGCGCAGTGATAATTGCGACCAGATCGACTGAACCGGTCACGTAGTAGACCTGCTGAATGTGCGCCTGCTTCGCCAACCAGACTCGGAACTTGGAAAGAGCGTCATAATTCTCCCGCTCGATTTCCATCCCCGCGATGAACATCATTGGGGTTCCGGCCGCCTTGCGATCGACAAGGGCAATCTCGGCCGTGATGATTCCGGAATCGCGCATCCGTTTCAGACGCCGCTGCACGGCAGAGGCCGAGAGGCCGACGAGATCGCCTATGATCTCGGCCTTCATCTGACAATCGATCTGGATAATATCCAGAATCTTGCGGTCTAGCTGGTCAATAGTTTCCATAAGGATCGTCGCTATCGGTCGTTTTCCCGCATACTATCCCGATGCGGCGCGGTGAAACTGCATATTTCTGTCTGTTTTCACTTATTGCCTTCACCCACTATCGATCTTCGCGGGAAATCTGCACACTATGGCCGATGCCTGGCAGAACGACCATCAATTTGGTCGTTCTGCAAGCTTCCCGCTGACCTTCTGTAACGTCATCCTTTTCTCGTCACCTATGATGAGGAACCGGGATGGTACAATACAATATCGCACTTATAGGATTTGGTGGGGTCAACCGTGCCTTTGCCGAACTTGTGGCCGAACGAAACAACCGCTGGCGCACTGAACTTGGTTTTCAGCTCAACATCGTCGCGGTTACCGACCTCAATCTCGGCTCCGTCGTGTCGGCCAACGGCATCGACGCTCGCATGCTCATCGAGACTAGATTCGAGAGGGGTGGGTTCGCGAAGCTGTCCGGTGGGTCAGCGGAAGCGGACAACGAGCAAGTCATCAGGCAAGCGCCCGCCGACATCGTCGCGGAGGCAACCTTCACCAATCCCTACGATGGCGAACCGGCCGTTTCCCATTGCCGCTGGGCGCTTGAAAGCGGCAGGCACGTAATCACCACCAATAAGGGCCCGGTCGCCCTCGCCGCCGCCGATCTCAAGGCGCTCGCCCGCCGCAACCACGTTTCATTCGAATATGAAGGCGCGGTGATGAGCGGTACCCCCGTCATCCGCATGGCGAAAACCATGCTTGCCGGTTCTGGGCTCAACGGTTTCGAAGGTATTCTGAACGGCACCTCAAATTTCGTTTTGGGTCGCATGGAGAGCGGGCTCGGCTTTTCCGAGGCCATCGGTGAGGCGCAGGCACTTGGATATGCCGAGGCGGACCCAACTGCAGACGTCGAGGGCCATGACGTGCGGCTCAAAGTGGTCATTCTCGCGAACGAACTGCTGGGCGCCACGCTGACGCCGGGTGACGTTTCCTGCCGCGGTATCTCGTCGCTGACCGTCGGGGACATCGAGTCTGCGGCAAAGGAGCGATGCCGTTGGAAGTTAATCGGCTCGGCAATTCGTGGCGAGGACGGTCGGATCGAGGCCTCCGTGGCGCCACGGCGCTTGGCTCTCGACCATCCGCTCGCAGGGGTGGCCGGTGCCATCAATGCGGTTTCCTTCAATACCGACCTGCTTGGTGCCGTGACCGTCACCGGCCCGGGAGCTGGGCGAGTCGAGACGGCCTATGCGCTTCTCTCCGACATTGTCGCCATCCATCGCGCCGTCCACATGAACAAGGAAGCTGCCGAATGACTGCTGTAAAGCGCCAGATCGCCTCGACCGCCGCAGAGATCGCCGTTTTAAATCCCTATGATGGCTCCCTCGTCGAGATCGTTTCGGCCAGCGGTCCGAACGACATCGACGCGCTCCTTGCCCGCACCAGACATGGCGCCACGCTGTCGCGCGCATTACCCCGGCATCGTCGTGCAGCGATTCTGGAAAAGGCGGCACGGCTCGTCGAAGAACAGTGCGAGGCTTTCGCCCGTACCATCGTCAGCGAAGCAGGCAAGACGATCGTACAAGCGCGCAAGGAGACGTTACGCTGTATCAACACGCTGAAGCTCTCCGCAGAAGAGGCCAAGCGTAATGCCGGGGAGATCGTGCCGTTCGACGCCTATGCGGGCTCCGAGACCCGTCAAGGTTGGTTCACACGCGAACCCCTTGGCGTGATCGCCGCCATTACACCCTACAACGATCCTCTGAACCTCGTCGCGCACAAGCTCGGCCCTGCCATTGCCGGCGGCAATTCGATCCTGCTGAAGCCTTCGGAGTTAGCGCCGCTTTCGGCCCTGAAGCTCGTCGAGACGCTGGTTGCCGCGGGTCTCCCGGAAACGATCGTCACCGTCGCCATCGGGGGCGCCGACCTCGGACACGCCATCGTTTCTGCTCGCGATATTCGAATGGTGTCGTTTACCGGCGGATTTGTGACCGGCGAGGCCATTGCCCGGTCTGCCGGGCTGAAGAAGCTTTCCATGGATCTCGGCGGTAACGCACCGGTCATCGTCATGGCAGATTGCGATATCGACAAGGCCGCGGCGGGGTGCATTTCGGGTGCCTATTGGGCGGCCGGTCAAAATTGCATCGGCGTGCAGCGCATTCTTGTCCAGGCCAGTTGCTATGAGCGTTTCCGCCAGACATTCGTCGCTGGCACCGCCAAGCTTCTCGCCGGGGATCCGAGCCGTGAGGAGACGGATGTTGGCCCGATGATCTCGCCGACCGCGGCCAAACGCGCCGAAACCGCGGTTGAACAGGCGATCGGAGCCGGAGCCCGGCTTTTGTGCGGACACCAGCGCGATGGCGCGCTCTACAGCCCGACGGTGCTTGAGGGCGTTGGCCGCCAAAGCAGACTCTGGCGGGAGGAGATATTCGCGCCGGTGGTCATGCTTGAGCGCTTCGAGACGCTTGCCGACGCGATTTGCATGGCGAACGAGCCGGATTACAGCCTGCATGCCGGGATGTTCACCAGCAACCTCGCCGATGCGCTGGAGGCTGCCGCGGGCATCGAAGCGGGCGGGGTCATGATCAACGATTCCTCAGACTATCGTTTTGACGCGATGCCCTTCGGCGGTTTCAAGCATGGGAGCATGGGGCGGGAGGGCGTTCGCTTTGCCTATGAGGATATGACGCAGCCGAAAGTCGTCTGCATCAACCGCGCATAAGCCGTAAAACTGCGAGGTTTGAAAATATTCGCGGGGGAACGCCTCAAGGACGGCAAACTGCGCGGCCGAACCCCAGCAGACGGGGGTTAAACTCCTTGACCATAAGCCACGCAAAAAGTGGGGAACGAAGTGGATGACGAATGATATCTCCTGCGCTTTGCGGGTCGACGACGTGCACAAAAGCTACGGCGCTCATCAGGTGCTGAAAGGAATTTCCCTCACCGCGAGAAAGGGAGACGTCATATCGCTGATCGGCTCCTCCGGCTCCGGGAAAAGCACCTTTCTGCGTTGCATCAACTTTCTGGAGATTCCCGATCGGGGGCGCTTCGTCGTCAACGGTGAGGAAGTGGTCTTAAGGGCAGGATCGGACGGGCGCGCCCACCCTGCGAATTGGCGGCAAGTGGAGCGCATTCGCACCGGCCTCGGCATGGTGTTCCAAAGCTTCAACCTCTGGGCCCACATGACCGTTTTGGAGAATGTCGTCGAAGCGCCGATCCATGTGCTCGGCATAGGCCGCAAGGAGGCGACGGAAAAGGCGGAGGCGCTGCTGCAAAAGGTCGGCCTATATGAGAAGCGCAACGTCTATCCGGCCTTCCTGTCGGGCGGCCAGCAGCAGCGCGCCTCGATTGCGCGGGCGCTGTGCGTCGACCCCTCCGTGATGCTGTTCGACGAGCCGACCTCGGCGCTTGATCCCGAACTGGTAGGGGAAGTGCTCAAAGTCATTCGTGATCTCGCCGACGAGGGTCGGACGATGCTGCTCGTCACCCACGAGATGAAGTTCGCGCGCGATGTTTCGAGCCATGTGATGTTCCTCCATCAGGGTCGTGTTGAGGAAGAGGGCAGGCCGGAGCAGGTCTTCGGCGCCCCCAGTAGCGTCCGATGTCGCGAATTCACAAGCTCTTCACGCCACTGAGCACCGTTACCGGCCAATCAAAAACAAAGGGAACTGACATGAAAACTACAATCTGCCTCATTGCCGGAGCCACTCTTCTCGCCTCGGCCGCCGGTGCGAACGCGGAGATCCGCTTTGGCATCATGAACGAAGCCTACCCACCGTTCTTTACGAAGGACGCGAGCGGCAATTGGGTCGGCTGGGAAATCGACCTGATGAACGCCGTTTGCTCCGAAATGAAGGAAACCTGCTCGGTCGTCGACATGTCGTGGGATGGCCTAATTCCCGGCCTCCAATCGAAGAAGTTCGACGTTATCTGGTCTTCCATGTCGATCACCGACGAACGCAAGAAGACGGTCGCTTTCACCAACAAGTACTACAACACGCCGAGCAAGCTGATCGGCGCGCAGGATGGAAAGACCGGCACCGCGGTCGAGGATCTCGCCGGCAAGACGATCGGCATCCAGGTTTCCACGATCCAAGCGGATTACTACAAGAAATATTATGCGAGCGTTGCCTCCGAGAAGACCTATGCCACGCTCGACGAAGCGTTTCAGGATCTGGCCGTCGGCCGCATCGATTACGTCTTCGGTGATTCCATCCCGCTGATGAGCTTTCTCCAGACGGATTTTGGCAAGGGCTGCTGCGAGGACAAGGGCAACGTCAAGGATGACCCGCAGGTTCTGGGACAGGGTATCGGCGGCGGCTTGCGCCAGGAGGACACCGAGCTTCTGGCAAGGCTGAACACTGCCATCGCCGCTGTTCGAGCGAACGGAAAATACGCTGAAATCTCCAAAAAATATTTCGACTTCGACCCCTACGGCAAATGAACGGAGTGCTCAGGCGCGGCTGACGCGCCTCGCTGCGTCTATCCAACCCGATACCTTCTCAGAGAGAGAAAAGCGTTCGAGCCGCAGGGCCCTCGGTCGAACGCCAAGGAGCTGTTTTCATGGCGACAAGCTCATCCATTGTGGAACTGCTTTCCCCATATCCGCCTGGGTGGGGTGGGGTGCTGCTTGCCGGCGCTGCCTCAACCATCCTGATTTCGCTCGGTGCGTACGTGTTCGGCATACTGATCGGGCTGACCGGTGCGACAGGTAAACTCAAGGGCAGCCGTGCCGTCGTTACCCTGCTGGATTTTTATACGACGGCGGTGCGCGCCATTCCCGAGCTGATCCTGATAATCGGTCTTTATTACGCCGGGACGGACGGCATCAACAGGATGCTGTCCACGCTCGGCTTCCCATCGATCGAGATCAACGGCTTCCTTGCCGCGGTCGTCGTGCTGGGCATCGTCCAAGGCGCCTACATGATTGAGGTATTGCGCGGCGCGATTCTCGCCATTCCCATTGGCCAGATAGAGGCCGCGAGCGCCTTCGGCATGCGACCCTGGTTGCGCTTCCGGCGGGTCGTGCTGCCGGCGCTAATGCCGAACGCCCTGCCCGGCATGGCCAATTTGTGGATGTCGGTGACCAAAGACAGCGCGCTGATTGCCGTCGTCGGCTACCAGGAACTGGCCTTGGCGACGCGGCTCGCCGCCGGTAACACCAAGCATTACTTCCTGTTCTTCTTGGCCGCCGCCGTCCTCTACCTGGCGATCACGCTCGTCTCCAATGTCGTCTTCGGAGGCCTTGAGACTCATTTCCGGCGTGGTCAGCCGAAATCAGCCTGAGGGGGATAGGCAGTGAATTTCTCATGGGTTTCCAACTATTGGCCGCTTCTCGCCGCAGGCGCGACGCAGACCGTAATGCTGCTTGTCATCTCGGTCGCTCTCGGCTTCGTCCTGGCGATTGGTCTTGCGCTCGCGCAGATCGGCGGACCCCACTGGCTGCGATGGTGCGCCAAGAGTTACTGCACCTGCTTGCGCGGCACACCTTTGCTCATCCAATTGTGGTTGCTCTACTACGGTGTCGGATCCTTGCTGCCCATGATCCCGGGTCTGCGCTCAAGTTTCGTTTGGCCGATCGTGCGTGAGGGCTTCTTCTTCGCGGCGGTTAGCTTCACGCTCAACTACGCGGCCTACGAGGCCGAGGTATTGCGCGGTGCGCTACTTGCCGTGCCGAAGGGCGAACTGGAAGCCGGTCGCGCCTTCGGCATGACCCACTGGACGCTTCTGCGACGCATATGGTTGCCGCGGGCGATCCGCATCGCCCTGCCGACGATCGCCGGCGAAGTGGTGCTGCAACTGAAGGCAACGCCGCTCGCCTTTACCGTCACAGTGATGGATCTCTATGCCGTCGCCTACAAGATCAGGCAGGATACGCTGCTCGTCTACGAGCCTCTGATCGTCGTCACCATCTTCTATGTCTGCCTCACCATCGTCATCACCCGCGCTTTTCGCATTGTCGAAAGGCAGGTGCCGGCGAGGCGCTGACGCTCTTTTGCAATTATCGGAGAATGCAATGTTCAAAGGATCGATCACGGCGCTCGTCACGCCCTTTCTCGACGGCAAGGTTGACGAGGAGGCCTACACTTCGCTGGTGGAGTGGCAGATCGCGGAGGGCAGCCATGGCGTTGTTCCCTGCGGGACGACCGGCGAGAGCCCAACCCTCTCGCATGCCGAGCACAAGCGGCTGGTCGAACGAACTGTAGAAGTGGCGAGGGGGCGAGTTCCCGTGATCGCTGGCGCTGGTTCGAACAGCACCGACGAGGCGATTGATTTTTCCCGGCATGCGCAGGCGGCGGGTGCCGATGCGCTGCTCATCGTCGCGCCCTACTACAACAAACCGACCCAGGAAGGCCTCTACCAGCATTTCCGAGCCATCGACGCAGAAGTCTCCCTACCGATCATTGTCTACAATATTCCTCCACGCAGCGTCATCGACATCTCCGTGGATACCCTTGCTCGGCTCAAGCGGGATTGCCGTAACGTGGTCGGCGTGAAGGACGCCACCGCAAATCTGCTGCGTCCGTCTCTGGAACGCATGGCGTGCGGCCGCGATTTCAACCTGTTGTCCGGGGAGGACGGCACAGCACTTGGCTACATGGCGCATGGCGGCCACGGCTGCATTTCAGTGACCGCCAATGTTGCGCCCCGGCTTTGCGCTCAATTCCAGACGGCATGCCTTTCGGGTGATTTCCGCCGTGCACTGGAGCTTCAGGATCGGTTGATGCCGCTCCATCGCGCGCTTTTCCTGGAGACCAATCCGGCAGGGCCGAAATATGCGCTCTGGCGCCTGGGCCGGATGCGACGCGATATGCGCCTGCCGTTGGTCACCGTCTCGCTCGGGGTGGAGGCCGAAATCGATCTGGCCATGCGCCATGCCGGCCTTCTGACTGATTAGCTCCATTGCCGCGCAGACAACTCCTCCGCACGCCTCAAGCGGCTAGCGAGATTACACGGCTGAAAACGACGCCACCTCCCTCAATTCAAGGGAACGAAATTGCAGGAGAATGCGATGACCGCAACAAGACTCTCAGATCTGCCCGCGCGCGGCATCGACCAGCACAAGGTGGTGCCTGCCGCAAACGCTGGGCAACCTAGTCGAGAAACCCTGGCGCTGAACGGCGGGCTCGTCATCGACCCGGCGACGAAGGCGATCGCCCCGAACATTTCGATGTCCGTCAACAATGTGTTGACATCTGGCGACGGCCCATTTTCCGCCGATGGCGTCGACGACCTGACGGCGCTGCCCTTTCTCTATGCGCGCTGGACCAACCCGACCGTGCGCCAACTGGAACAGCGCCTCGCCGCGCTCGAAGGGGCCGACGACGCGGTGGCCACAGCGACGGGCCTCGCCGCGATCGGAGCCACCTTCTTCACCTTCCTCAAGAAGGGCGACCATCTGATCCTAAGCGATATTTGCTACGCCGGCGCCAACGAGCTCGCCCGGCGGATATTGCCGGACTACGGCATTGAGGTTACGCCGGTCAACATGTCCCGCCCCGAAGATGTGGCGGCCGCCTTCCGGCCCAACACGCGGCTCGTCCATTGCGAAAGTCCGTGCAATCCGATCCTGCGCCTGACCGATCTTGCGGCCATTGCCGAGCTTGCGCGAAAACACGGGGCTTTGATGTCGGTCGATTCGACGCTTGCCACCCCGGTGGCCACGCAGCCGCTCTTGCTTGGCGTGGATCTCGTCATCCATTCGCTGACGAAGTTCATCAACGGCCATGGCGACGCATTGGGCGGGGTTGTCTGCGGACGGAAGGAATTGGTGGAGAAAATCCGCTCGCGCGCCGGCGTCTATCTCGGTGCGGCGATGCCGGCCATGAACGCCTGGCTGATCATGCGTGGCATCGATACGCTGTTTCCCCGAATCCGCACGATCTCGGAGTCGGCCGCGAAAATCGCGGCCTTCCTTCAGGGCCATTCCGCTGTGGAGGCGGTGACCTATCCCGGACTTGCCTCCCATCCCCAGCATGATCTGGCGAAGCGCCAGATGGGCATGTTCGGGGGCATCTTGACCTTCCAGGTGAGGGATCCCGGCCAGATGGCGCAACAACTCGCTGAGCGCCTCAAGGTTGTCCATTATGCGTTTTCGCTCGGTCATCAGCGCTCGATTGTCGTGTTGCTCGACACGCAAGAGATCATGAAATCCACTTACCAGCTTACCGGCGAGCAGCTTGAGGATTATCGCCGTTTTGCGGGCCACGGCGTGTTCCGCCTGTCGGTTGGGCTGGAAGCGACGGACGATCTGATCGTGGATCTCGACCAGGCTATTTCCGTCTGAGCGAGAAAGGAGAAGGGGCCATGGCGATAACGCGCATCGAGACAGATCTCTTGGGTAGCCGGGAATTGCCGGCCGATGCTCTGATCGGTATTCATACACTTAGGGCTGTCGACAACTTTGATATTTCCGGCATTAAACTCCAGAATTTTCCGGAGTTCCTCCAATCTTTCGCAATGATCAAGAAAGCTGCCACCGCAGCCAATCTGGAGCTAGGGTTGCTCGATCCCGTAATCGCGAGGGCGATCGATCGAGCCTGCGACAGGCTGATCGCCGGTGAAATCCTGGCGCCGCATTTTCCGATCGATATGATGCAAGGCGGGGCCGGGACCTCGACCAACATGAACGTCAACGAGGTCATCGCCAATCTGGCCCTTCAGGGCATTGGCCTGTCGGCTGGCAGCTACGACACCGTCAACCCGAACGATCACGTAAACCTTTGCCAGTCAACCAACGACGTCTATCCGACTGCGATCCGGCTGACGATATTGCGGGAAAGCGAGACACTCTGCTCGGCGCTATCTGCTCTGGTCGCCGCCTTCCGGCGCAAAGGGGAAGCCTTCGCCGATATTGTGAAGGTCGGAAGAACGCAGCTTCAGGACGCTGTACCAATGTTCCTTGGTCAGGAGTTCGAAGCCTTCGCCGAAACGCTGGAAGAGGACATCGAGCAATTTCTCAGCGCGGCTGAGTTGATGCGCGAGGTCAATCTGGGCGGAACGGCGATCGGCACCGGCGTAAACGCACCGGTGGGCTTCTCGGCTGTGGTCTGTGCGCACCTATCCACGATCTCCGGCATTGCCGTTCGTCCGGCGCGAAATCTCGTCGAGGCTACTTCCGATACTGGCGCTTTTGTTTCGGTATCGGGCATGCTCAAACGTATGTCGGTGAAGCTCTCCAAGATCTGTAACGACCTTCGCCTCCTGTCGAGTGGTCCGCGGGCCGGCTTTGGCGAGATCCGTCTTCCGGTTATGCAAGCGGGCTCTTCAATCATGCCGGGCAAGGTCAACCCGGTGATCCCTGAATTGCTGAACCAGATCAGCTTCCAGGTAATTGGCAACGACCTGACGGTCACACTCGCCGCCAGCGCGGGGCAACTGCAGCTGAACGCCATGGAACCGGTCATCGTGCTCAACATTCTGCAATCCATGCGGCTATTGGCGAGAGGAATGGATACACTTCGCACTCGCTGCATCGACGGAATCGAGGCGGATCCGCAGCGATGCCGGGCGCTTCACGACGGTGCTCTCATTCTTGCCGCAGCACTCAATCCCTTCGTTGGATACGCCCGGGCAGCCGCGCTTGCCCGAACCGCGCTGGCGGAAGGAATTCCGCTGCGAGAGGCGGTCGAGCGCGACAGCGGTTTGCCTACGGCTCAGATCGAGATGATCTTCGGCATGAAAACCATCGAAACTAACGAGTCGGCGCGGCATTG
Source organism: Rhizobium sophoriradicis (assembly GCF_003939025.1). Lineage (GTDB taxonomy): Bacteria > Pseudomonadota > Alphaproteobacteria > Rhizobiales > Rhizobiaceae > Rhizobium > Rhizobium sophoriradicis. The sequence continues at coordinate 221,728 of NZ_RQIH01000007.1, read as the reverse complement.
AAGGGAAGGGAAATGGCTGTTTTCACGGATCTGTCGGAGGCGGACTGTGGCCGGATCGCGACAGCCTATCGCCTAGGAAGCCTTACATCGGTAATCGGCATTGCCGATGGCGACGCCGAAACCACCTACCTTTTCCGCTCCGGGCGCGGCGAGTTCATCGTCACCCTGTTCGAAAGCGGTGCCGAACCATTTGACGTCGAACGCGCCTTCCAGACTATGGAAACGCTCTCCGGCGCCGGCATTCCTTGTCCGGCAACCTTGCGCACTGATGTCGGTGCGGCCACGATCACCGTGGCGGGCAAGCTTGTCGCGGTTGTCGGTTTTGTGCCAGGTTCTCGACTAAGCGAAGCCACTCCCGGCAAATGCCATGCCCTTGGCACCTGTGTCGCGCGGATCCATCAGACGCTGGGGCGCTCAAGGAATAGAGTGCCGCTCGGCCTGCCGACGGGCCCCGTGCACGGTGCGCTTAATCGCGATAACGTCTTCTTCGTCGACGAGATGGTGAGCGGTGTCATCAATTTCCGCTTTCGCCATAATGATGTTCTGATCGCCGAACTCGCTGAGGTCATTTTGCATTGGGCTGTGACAGCAGACGGCACTCTCGAAAGGACGCTGGTCCGCGCATTGCTCGCTGGGTACGAAGACATCAGGTCCCTCAACGAAGCGGAGTGGCGGGCCGTGTCGGCTTTCGTCATGGCAGCGGCCGCCACCGTATTTGCGCGGGATGGCAGGCTAACCGATCTCGAAGCCGCCACACAGCGGGTCTTTCTCTCCGCCAAGAATTGCATTGAGGAAATCCGGCCATGAAGCGAACCCTCGACCGATCCGACGAGCGCATCCTCACCGAGCTAACCCGCAATGGGCGGATTCCCCACGCGGAACTGGCCGAAAAAGTCCACCTGTCGCGCAACGCCGTTCGCCAACGCATCGAGCGATTGGAACGCGACGGGCTGATTCAGGGCTATACGATTGTCGTGGGCGAGGGAAAACCGCGGGCCGCAGCCATCACAGCGATGATCTTCGTGTATCGCCACGACCGCATGCGCGGCGGCGACGTCATTCAGACGCTCAAAGGGATACCGGAGGTCATCTCCTGCGACATTATGAGCGGTGAATTCGACCTGGTAGTGCGGGTTGAAGCAAGCGCGGCAGACCGCATCCGCGAAATCTGGCAAGAGGTTTCGGCGCTACAAGGCGTGCGCGACACGCTGACGGCATTTGCCCTGTCTTCGATGATCAAGCGTTGAGCGAAGTGGGCGGCAGGTCAATGGCATAACCAATACACGGCACGCTTGCGATTTGACGGCATCGGGATTCTGTCATTGAACGGATGTAGTTACATTTTTTCGGCCACTACAGCGCCGAGTTCGTCCTCGCAAAAGCGCCAGCCGCGATGCCGCGAGCATCGGGCTGGCGCAATTCTGGTGTCAAATCACCGGGTCTTGCAAATTTTAGGCGGAATGGATGGATTTACCTCTTCATACGCAAGATGATCGGCCGGCGACCCTTGGGAAGATCAGTGGACGGATGACTTGAGACGCTGAATCTCGTCCTTGATGCGCAGCTTGCGGCGCTTGCATTCGGCAATTTCCGTATCGGAGATAGAGGGAGCTGTTCTGAGCGCGTGCAGCTCCTCTTCGAGAGCAACATGCTTTTTCTGGAGTGATTCAAGATGAGCTTGAACTGTCATTTGACCCTTCCTTCCTCTTACCCTCCCCGGCCATCATCGTCGGGGATCAAGGTGTCAACGCGCCGGACTGTGACATATTTTTGAAGGCTTGTCGAAGGCGAAAAGATGAAGATGAGATGGCAAATTCATGATCAAGACTAACTAGCCGTTACCCGTATTTGGTGATAGGAGCTTGCGGAAATCATCGGCAGATCGGACAACATCCGAAGACGACAACGGGGAATGCATATGGCCGATCAGGAACAGGCGGAAATCAGGCTCATCGTGGCGCGTCTGCGTCAGGAGCACGAGGATTTCGACGCCGCGATCAACGCCATGATCGAGACCGGATGCGACGCTCTGCGAATCCAGCGCATGAAAAAGAAGAAGCTCGTTATCAAGGACAAGCTCTCCAAGCTGGAAGATCAGATCGTCCCTGATATCATCGCCTGATCGCATCGCCCGATCGCATCGCTTGGAGGAATAGCGGCAACGATGACAGACAGACCACCCGTCGCCATTATCATGGGCAGCCAATCCGATTGGGAAACCATGAAGAACGCGGCCGACACTCTGGAAGCCCTGGAAATCCCTTATGATGCGCGCATCATCTCGGCGCACCGCACGCCCGACCGCATGGCGAATTTCGCCAAGGGCGCACGCGCCGAGGGCTTCAAGGTCATCATCGCCGGTGCCGGCGGTGCCGCCCATCTGCCGGGCATGACCGCATCGATGACGCCCCTGCCGGTCTTCGGCGTCCCGGTCCAATCGAAAACCATGTCCGGCCAGGACAGTCTGCTGTCCATCGTACAGATGCCGGCCGGCATTCCTGTGGGAACGCTCGCCATCGGCAAGGCGGGCGCCGTCAACGCCGCCCTTCTCGCCGCCGCCGTACTTGCCCTTTCCGACGAAGAAATCGCCGAGCGGCTCGACGAATGGCGCGAACGTCAGAGTGCCAGCATCGCCGAATACCCGATGGACGACCAATGACTGTAAGAACGATCGGCATTGTCGGCGGCGGCCAGCTCGGCCGCATGCTGGCGATCGCCGCCGCCAGACTGAATTTCCGCACGGTCATTCTCGAGCCGCAGGCGGACTGCCCGGCCGCTCAGCTCGCCAACCGGCAGATCACCGCCGCCTATGATGATCCGGCGGCGCTGGCCGAACTTGCCGCCGCCTGCGATGTCGTCACCTACGAATTCGAGAATGTGCCCGTCGCGGCCGCAGAAACGCTTTCGGCAAGCATTCCCGTCTATCCGCCGCCGAAGGCGCTGGAAGCCGCTCAGGACCGCCTGGTCGAAAAGCGCTTCCTCAACGATTGCGGCATCACCACCGCCGGCTTTCACGCGATCGACAGCCAGGCCGATCTCGAGGCGGCACTGAAGGATTTCGGCGGTCAGGGCGTATTGAAGACCCGCCGGCTCGGTTATGACGGCAAGGGACAGAAGGTTTTCCGTTCAGTGGCCGACAGCCCTGATGGCGCCTATGCCGCGCTCGGCGGCGTGCCGCTGATCCTCGAAAGCTTCGTCGCCTTCGAACGCGAGGTCTCGATCATCGCCGCGCGCACCGCGGAGGGGACGGTCGTCTGCTTCGATCCCGCCGAGAATATACACCGCAACGGCATCCTCCATACCTCGACGGTTCCCGCCGCGATCTCCACAACGACGGGCGAAGCCGCACGTCGTTCGGCCGAAAAAATCCTCGCGGCATTGAACTATGTCGGCGTCATCGGCATCGAATTCTTCGTGCTTGCCGACGGCGGCCTGATCGCCAACGAGATGGCACCGCGCGTCCACAATTCCGGACATTGGACCGAGGCGGCCTGCGCCGTCAGCCAGTTCGAGCAGCATATCCGCGCCGTCGCCGGCCTGCCGCTCGGCGATGGCGCCCGCCATTCCGACTGCGTCATGCAAAACCTGATCGGCGACGATATCCTTGCCGTTCCCGACTGGCTGCGACGCCCCGATACGCTGGTCCATCTCTACGGCAAGACGGAGTGGCGCCCCGGCCGCAAGATGGGCCATGTCACCACATTGGCGCCGAAATTGCCGCTTTGACGGTGACAAAACGGTCTTGCAGCTTGGGAAAAACACCGCCACGTGGTTGACACGGAAAAGGTGACGGGGTATCTGCACCCCCACCTAAAGAGCGCGCCCCGACGGCGCGCTTTTGATTGTTAAAGTTACGGGCGAATGTGAATTCCCCCATAGAGATCGCGGATCAGAAAAATGAAGATCAAGAATTCGCTCAAGTCGCTCAAGGCTCGTCACCGTGACAACCGTCTGGTTCGTCGCAAGGGCCGCATCTACATCATCAACAAGCTGAACCCGCGCTACAAGGCTCGTCAGGGCTGATTGCGCGCATCCGGATCGCCGCGCCGCGCAGATTGCGCCGTCCGACATCCGGTAGGTCGCTGCGGTGATCACGTCAAATTTGTTTGATCTTCGGCGTTGGCGGGCTAATATGTCCGCCATGCGCTTTTTTGCTTTGATGCCGGCGGCATTGCCGCTCTTCCTCGTCCTCTCCACCTCTCCGCTTCCTGCCATCGCGGCGGAAAAGGATGTCATCGTCGAGCAGAGGAACACCGACAATTCGCCGAAGCAGCGCCTCGACCAGCTCTTCAGCCAGCTGAAGCGCGAGCGCGATCCCGACAAGGCCAGCAGCATCGCCAACGAAATTCGCCTGGAATGGAATGATTCCGGCAGCGCGACCGTCAATTTGCTGATGCAGTGGGCCGACAAGGCGATTGAGGAAAAGCGCAATCCAGCCGCTCTCGATTTTCTCGACGAGGCAATAGCGCTGAAGCCCGATTACGCCGAAAGCTGGAATCGGCGCGCCACACTGAATTTCGTCATGGGCAATTACCGCAAGTCGATGTCCGACATCGAACACGTGCTGGATCTTGAGCCGCGCCATTTCGGCGCGCTCTCCGGCATGGCCGCGATCCTCAGCAATGCGGGGAACGATCAACTGACGTTGAAAGCCTGGGAGCGGTTCCTCGACATCTATCCCGCCGAGCGCACCGCGCAGGAGCAGGTTAATACGCTGTCAGAAAAACTTGCCGGCAACCGCACTTGATGTCGACCGCACAAGTTTAGAATCCTCGAGGGGCCACGCGGCGCTTCGCCCACCCCTCTCGAGAACCGCCGCGACCATCGCCCGTAAAGATCATGCTTGCAGAAGTTTCCGCTCTTCTCGCTCCACTTGCCGCCGCCATCGGCTACTCCTCCTACAAGGCGCGGCGGCTCGAACAGACCTATCCCAATATCGGTGAACTGACGGATGTCGGCGGCTACCGCATGAATGCCGTCCATATCAAGCGTCCGCAACATGCGGATCTGCCCCCTCTCGTCTTCATTCACGGCGCCAGCGGCAATCTGCTCGACCAGGTCGTCGCGTTCCGCACCGCACTCGAGGGCCGGGCCGAAATGCTGTTCGTCGATCGTCCCGGTCACGGCTATTCCGAACGTGGCGGCCCTGAAAACGCGGTCCCTTCCGGCCAGGCGGATGCGATCGCCCGGCTGATGGAGGCACGCGGCATCGAGAGGGCGATCATCGTCGGTCATTCTTTCGGCGGCGCGGTCACTGCAACCTTCGGCCTGCGCCATCCCGAAAAGATATCCGGCCTGCTCTTTCTGGCACCCGCCACCCATCCCTGGCCGGGCGGTATCGACTGGTATTATCATGTCGCGACGGCGCCGGTCGTCGGCTGGCTGTTCAACCACGCCATCGTCGTGCCGCTGGGACTCAGCAGGCTGGAACGCGGCACGCTGAATGTCTTCCGTCCCAATGCGCGCCCGCTCGATTACATCGAAAGGACCGGCCCATCGCTGGTGCTGCGGCCCCGCACCTTCCGCAACAACGCCGCCGATTTCAAAAGGCTGCTTGCCTATCTTAAGGAGCAATCGCCGCTCTATTCGCAGATCACCGCGCCGACCGTGATCATAACCGGCGACAGCGACGAGATCGTCTGGGAACACCTTCATTCACGCGGCCTTGCCCGCGATATAGCAGGCTCCGAACTCATCACCGTGCGCGGCGTCGGCCACAAGCCGGATTATCTTGCGACCGATGTCGCCATCGCCGCCATGGAAAAGATCGCCGGCAAGCCGCGCGACCTGCAGGCAATCGCCCGCCGGGCCGAGCAGCGGCTCGCCGCGGCGTCACCCGATCGGACATCGCTGCCATCACTGGAGCCAGGCGCCCCGCCCAGGCATGACCCTTCAGCCGGAAACTCGATCGAACGCCTCGCATAAAGCCGATCGCTGCATTGCCTCGCGCCGGCGCAGCCCCATATGTTTTTCCGTTGTTGTCCATAGGAGGGGAAATCATGGGCCGCCTGCATATCGGGACGATCTCGGTCATATCGGCATTGTCGCTCTGCCTGACCTCGGCTTTCGCGGCCTCGCCCGCACCTGTTGAAGCCGAACACGGCATGGTCGTCACCGCCCAGCATCTGGCCACCGATGTCGGCGTCGAGGTGCTGAAGAGCGGCGGCAACGCCGTCGATGCGGCCGTCGCTGTCGGTTACGCGCTGGCGGTCGTCTATCCCTCGGCCGGCAATCTCGGCGGCGGCGGCTTCATGACCATCCGCCTGAAAGACGGCACCAAGACCTTCCTCGATTTCCGCGAACGCGCGCCGCTCGCCGCAACGAAGACCATGTATCTCGATGCCAAAGGCGAGATCGTGCCGCGCGCCAGCCTCGACGGTTATCTCGCCGTCGGCGTTCCAGGCTCGGTCATGGGTTTTGAAACGGCGCGCGAGAAATACGGCACCCGCTCACGCCAGGATCTGATCGCGCCGGCGCTCCGCTTCGCCAAGGAGGGCTTCACCCTGGAACAAGGCGATGCGGCCATCCTCGCCGGCAGCGCCAAACGCCTCGCCAAGGATGAGACGGCGGCGAAAATCTTTCTGAAGCCGGATGGCCAGCCCTATGCATCGGGCGAAAAACTGCAGCAACCGGATCTCGCCGCGGTCCTGGCCGCCATCTCCGAAAAGGGCCCCGACGCCTTCTACAAGTCCGCTCCCGCCGAGGCGATCGTCACGGCGAGCCAGTCCAAGGGCGGCATTCTCGCCAAGCAGGATTTCGAGCAATATGCCGTGCGCGAACTGAAGCCGATCGAGTGCAATTACCGCGGCTACGACATCATCTCCTCGCCGCCGCCCTCCTCCGGCGGTATCATCATCTGCGAAATCCTCAACGTCCTCGAAGGTTATCCGCTCTCCTACCTCGGCTATGCCTCGGCCGAAACGGTGCACGTGATGGTCGAGGCGATGCGCTACGCCTATGTTGACCGCAATGCGGCGCTCGGCGATCCCGATTTCGTCGAGAATCCGGTCGGAAAACTGCTCGACAAGAACTACGCCAAGGAGATCGCGGCAAAGATCGACCCTTACAAGGCCGGCACATCGGCGGATTTAAAGCCGCTCGGCGGCAAGGAAAGTAACGAGACGACGCATTATTCGATCATCGACGACGAGGGCAATGCGGTTGCTGTCACCTACACGCTGAACGGCTCCTTCGGCGCTGCCGTCGTAGCACCCGGCACCGGCGTCCTGCTCAACAACGAGATGGACGATTTCACCTCCAAGCCGGGCGTGCCGAACCTCTACGGTCTGGTGCAGGGCGAGGCGAACGCCATCGCCCCGAAAAAGACGCCGCTCTCCTCGATGAGTCCGACGATTATTACCCGCGACGGCAAGCCCTTCATGGTGATTGGCAGCCCCGGCGGCTCGCGCATCATCACCATCACGCTGGAGGCGTTCCTCAATGTCGTCGATTTCGGCATGGACATCAGCCAGGCCGTCAACGCCCCGCGTTTCCATCACCAATGGCAGCCTGACAAGATCTTCCTCGAGCCCTATGCGCTTTCGCCGGATACGGAGAAGGCCCTCGCTGCCATGGGTTACAGTTTCGACGGCGGCAATGATGCGCCGCTCTGGGGCCAGGCTGCCGGCATCCTGGTCGGCGGCAAAAGCCTCGCCGCCATCGCAAAGGGCGGCGGCGCCCGCTATAACGGCGCCATGGACGCCCGGGCGGCGGAAGGGTCGGCCGGCGGCTATTGATGGCGCCAAAAAGGTTCAGGCGGCGGATCTCCATTCATGTCACGGTGACAAAGTCGACGTTCACAAACGGCGTGCCGCATCCTATGCATGTGCGAACTCTCCAAGCAGGACGATTCCCGAATGGCAAGCATTGAAATGATTGTCGCCGCCCGCGCTCGTCTGCGCGGCCATATCAGGCGCACGCCGCTTCTCTCCTCCCCCTTCCTCAACGACATCGCCGGCCGGCGCCTGTTCGTGAAGGCGGAATGTCTGCAGCATTCCGGCTCCTTCAAATTTCGCGGCGGCTGGTCTGCCGTCTCCGGCCTCGATCCGGCCGTGCGCGCCCGCGGCGTCATCGCCTTTTCCTCCGGCAACCATGCCCAGGGTGTGGCGCTGGCTGCCAAGCTGCACGGCGTGCCCGCCGTCATCATCATGCCGAGCGATGCGCCGAAGCTGAAGATCGCCAACACCCGCGCCTTCGGCGCCGAAGTCGTGCTCTACGACCGCGCCAACGAGGATCGCGACGAGATCGGCGCCCGGCTCTCGGCCGAGCGCGGCCTGACGCTGATCAAACCCTTCGACGAACCGCTGGTCATCGCCGGCCAGGGCACGACCGGCCTCGAGATTTCCGAACAGGCCGAAGAAGAGGGCGTGACATCAGCCGACGTTCTCGTGCCCTGCGGCGGCGGCGGATTGACCTCCGGCATCGCCCTTGCCCTCGAAGCCAGTGCCCCCGGCCTTCGCGTCCGGCCCTGCGAGCCCAGGGATTTCGACGACACGACCCGCTCGCTCGCCTCCGGCAGGATCGAGCGCAACGCGTCGATATCAGGCTCGATCTGCGATGCGATCCTGACGCCCCAGCCGGGCAACATCACCTTCCCGATCCTCAAGCGCCTTGCCGGCGCCGGTATCGTCGTCACCGACGACGAGGCGCTGCGCGCCATGGCGCTCGCTTTCGTCAGGCTGAAGATCGTCGTCGAGCCCGGAGGCGCCGTGGCGCTCGCCGCCGCGCTCTTCCATGGCGAGGCGCTGGAAAGCGACGCGGTCATCGCCGTCACTTCCGGCGGCAATGTCGATGCCGATATCTTCGCTATGGCTCTCGAACGTTTCGGCTGAATATCATGCGAATGAACGCCGTTCGCCATCCGCGCAACAGCCGCGGATGGCCTTTGCCCATGGCAATCAGGCAATGTTGTAGCGCTTCGCCGGCGCGGCGCGCGACAGATTCGGCATCAGTGCCTGGCGCGCCTGCTCGTAGGCGGCAAGCAGACCGGCATCCTCAAGCGACGGGATCGTCGCGAATTCGCCCTGCTCCAGGCCGGCGAGCGACGCATCGACCATGTCTTCCGCCGACATTACGATCTCGTTGGGCAGATGCTCGACCGGCGTGCCGGCGATGCCCCAGAATTCCGTTGCCGTGGCGCCGGGCAGTACGGCCTGGATGCGGATGTTCTTCTCCGCCAGCTCATGCTTCAGCGACTGGCTGAATGCGTGCACGAAGGCTTTCGTACCGCCGTAGACGCCGTTCAGAAGCTCCGGCGCGATCGCGACGATGGAGGCGATGTTGATGATCGTGCCGCCGCCGCGTGCGACGAAGCCGGGAACCGCGGCATAGGTCAGCCGCGTCAGTGCCGTGACGTTGAGCTCGATCATCTCCTGCATCTTGTCGACATCGGCGGAAAGCAGCGGCGCCGTTCCGCCGAAGCCGGCATTGTTGACGAGAAGCGTGATGCTCCGGTCTTGCCTAAGCACGCCTTCGACGCGGGCAAGGTCTGCCCTGTTGCCGAGATCGGCGGTGACGGTCTCGACGGTCCGGCCGGTTTCATCGGTCAGCCGGCTTGCCAGCGCCTTCAGCCGCTCGCCGTTGCGGGCGACGATGATCAGGTCGTAACCCTGCTTCGCCAGCCTATGGGCATAGATTGCTCCAATGCCCGAAGATGCGCCGGTTATCAGCGCCGTGCCCCTATGCTCCGGTATATTGCGTTCCTGCGTCATGGCCCGTCTCCTTCAATTGCGCCGGCCCGATGCCTTGCGCTTGAGGAGAGTCTTACGCCCGATTGCGAATGACCTGAATGTCATATATACCACCTTTCAGGACATCCTCTTTTCAGGACTCGATGACCATGCAGCGAATCGGCTTTCTGCTCTATCCCGGCTTCCAGATCATGAGCCTGGCGGCGATCTCAGCCTTCGAGTTCGCCAATCTCGAACTCGAGGAAAAGGTCTACGAGATCCGCTACCTCTCCGAAAATGGCGGGCCGATTGCAAACTCGCTTGGTATGGTGATGGAGACGGAGGCCTTCGGCGAGCCGAACTTCGATACGCTGATCGTGGCCGGAGCACCGGGTATCAGGCTTCCGAATGCTGCGGAAGCCGATTTCATCCGCGCCGCCCTGCCCGCCACACGTCGTCTGGCCTCGATCTGCACCGGCGCCTTCTTCCTTGCCGAAGCCGGTATCCTCGACGGCCGCCGCGCGACGACGCACTGGTATGTCTCCCGCGAACTGCAAAGCCGTTATCCCAAAATAAAGATGGAAGAAGACCGGATCTTCATCGTCGACGGATCGGTCTGGACTTCGGCCGGCATGACGGCCGGTCTCGATCTGGCTTTGGCGATGGTCGAGAAGGACCATGGTTTCGAGGTAGCGCGCGCCGTTGCCCGCACGCTCGTCGTCTATCACAGGCGCGCCGGCGGTCAGTCGCAATTTTCAGCCCTGCTGGAACTGGAGCCCAAATCCGACCGCATCCAGAAGGCGCTCGCCCACGCCCGCGGCAATCTGAAATCGACGCTTTCCGTCGAAGAATTGGCGGAAGCGGCCCATCTCAGCCCTCGCCAGTTCAGCCGCGCCTTCCGCGCCGAAACCGGACAATCACCGGCCAAGGCCGTCGAGAACCTGCGGCTTGAAGCAGCCCGCCTGATGATGGAGCAGGGCCGGCACCCGATCGACGTCGTTGCCCGCGAAACCGGTTTCGCCGACCGCGAGCGCATGCGCCGCGCCTTCCTGCGCGCTTTCGGCCAGCCGCCGCAGGCGATCCGCCGCAGCGCCCAGCAGCAACATCAGGCTTGAGGCATCCGGCCCTTTCAAGCCGGATGCCACGATCAACCGTCAGCAGGAAGGGTCAATGTGCAGAGACCAACGCCTCATGCACGGATTGCATCACCAGTTCGCCAAGCCGCGCCGCCGCCGGTTGCAGTTCGGCTTCGGCCCGATGCAGGACCAGACCAAGCTTCGGCAGGTCGGGCAGGCCGAGCGTCGCGGGCGTCAGCGGCCGGAGCTTCGCCGGCAGGCCGATTGGCGTGCGGATGGTGAGACCGAGGCCGGCTGCCGTCGCCGCCCAGAGGCCGCCGAGACTTGCACTGACGAAGGCGAGCCGCCAGGAAATGCCGGCCGCATCAAGCGCCTTTGTCGCCGCGGTGCGCAACAGGCACGGCGCCTCCAGCGAAGCGAGCGGCATCGGTTCGCCGCTGGCCGCATGCCAGCCGAGCGGCCCCTCGACAGGCCCGATCCAGCACATCGGCACTTCGCCGATTCGCTCGCAATGTGCCGTCATCGCGCCGTCGCTCCAGGCAAGCGCCAGATCGAGCTTGCCTGATGTGACGCGCTCGAGCAGTTCGGTATTGCGTGCCACCCGCGCCTCGATGCGGACCTTCGGATGGGCGCGGGCGAAACGGCCGAGCACCTCGGGCAACAAGGTCTCTCCGAAATCCTCCTGCAGCCCAAGCCGCACCCAGCCCTCCAGCTCGATGCTGTGCACGGCGGCGGCCGCCTCGTCGTTGAGTTCCAACAGCCGCCTGGCATAGCCGAGCATCGTCTCACCGGCATCGGTCAGCGCCAGCCCGCGCCCCGCCTTGCGGAAGATCGGCGTGCCCGCCTGTTCCTCCAGCTTCTTCAGCTGCGCGCTGACCGCCGAGGTCGAACGCCCGAGCCTTTCGGCCGCCTTGGCAAAATTGCCGAGCTCCATGCCGGTCGAAAAGGTTCGAAGCACGTCAAGATCGAAGATGGTCCGCCGCATCACACAGTCCAGATTTTCGGGATTATTTATCCAAAATATTCTGATTTTCAGCATCATCGTGCCGTGCGATGGTGCTGTTGTCAAGGCCGCCGGACGGCCCCAACAATGGAGATCCCGATGCCCTTTGTTCGCATTTCCCTTCGCAAAGGCAAGTCGCCGGACTATCTCGCGGCACTCGCCGACGCCATCCAGCGCGCCCTGGTCAAGACCTTCGACGTGCCTGAGGACGATCGCTTCCAGGCCATCCACCAGCATGATGAGAACGAGCTGATCTTCGACAGCAGCTATCTCGCCGGCCCGCGCTCCGGCGATTTCGTCTATATCTCGATCACCATCGGCCGACCCCGAACGGCCGAGATGAAGGCGGCGCTCTATCGCCGGCTTGTCGATCTCCTGGCGCAATCGCCGGGTCTTCGGCCGGAAGACGTGATGATCGTCATCAGCACCAGCGCCCCGGAAGACTGGTCCTTCGGCAACGGTATCGCGCAGATGACGGATCCCGACTGGCGGCTGCGGGCAGCAGGGGAACGCTCATGATTGCCATGCAATACAGCTTCACCCTGCCCGCCGATTACGACATGTCGATCGTCGACCGACGCATCCGCGACAAGGGGCCGCTGCTAGACGGTTTTCCCAATCTCGGCTTCAAAGCCTATCTCGGCGCCCGCCGAGGCGAATGCGCCAGCCGCGACAATCTCTATGCGCCCTTCTATCTCTGGCAGAAACCGGAAGGGGCAAGCGACTTTCTCTGCGGCGCGGGATTCGAAGCCCTGACCGGCGCCTTCGGCTGGCCTACGGTCAGAACCTGGATTGTCTGGCAGGCCGAGCTTTCGGCTGAGATCGCTGCTGCAAGATTCGCGACCCGCGATATCCTGTTGACTGAGCCTTACGCGCCCCTCGCTGATATCCGGCGGGCCGAAAGCGCGCAGGCTGAAGCCGAGGTTGCGGCAGGCGGCGCGCTCGCCTCCGTCTCCGGCTTCGAACCGACGACATGGACGCGAGTGCGCTTCAGGCTATGGCGAGAGATTCCAGAGATCGGCGCGCAGACGCAGGCCTATCGCGTCGGTCACCTGTCCCTTCCCTGACGCTGACGTCAAACGGTCGCTCGGCGATAGAAGGCAAGCGAGCCCGCAAGCGCCAGGAGCGCGCCGCCGCAGGCCCGCTCCAGCCAAAGGGTGCCTGAGCTCTTCAGGAAACGCACCGCCTGCGAACCGAAGAACGCGTAGCCGAACATGATGACGAAATCGAGCGCGGCAAAGACCAGCGCCAGCAGCGCATATTGCCCTGCCTGCGGCTGGGTAGGATCGATAAACTGCGGCAGGAAAGCCGAGAAGAACAGATAGCCCTTCGGATTGGTCGCCGCGACCATGAAACTCTTCAGGCCGATCGAGAAAGTCGACGCCGCGCCGGCCGGCGCACCTGCTTGCAACGCCGCATCGATCCCGCCTCTCGAGCGCAGCAGCATGATGCCGAGAAAGGCAAGGTAAGCAGCACCCGCCCATTTCAGCATCGAGAACCAGAATTCGGATGCCGCCAGCAGCGCGCCGAGCCCGACCGCCACGGCGCCGATCAGCACGAAATCGGAAAGCACCGCGCCGATCATTCCGGCAATTGCCCGGCGCAGACCATGCCGCGAACCGTTGGTCAGGGCCAGCAGCACTGTTGGCCCCGGCGTCGCAATACCGACAAAGGAAACGGCTGCAAAGGCGGCAAGCGTGACGATATCCATGACGATCCCTCCCAATCCACCGGTCGAAACTTGCACGCCCAGGAGCTCTTGGCAATGATACCCTATCAACGAAAAAGCCCGCCGCCTCCTCGAGGCAGCGGGCTTTCGAACGGACGCGATCGGATCAGATGCCGCTCTGGCCGTCGGAACCGATATAGGCAATGCGGATCATGTTGGTGGCGCCGGGCGTGCCGAGCGGCACGCCGGCCGAGATGATGATGCGGTCGCCCGGCTTGCCGAAGCCTTCGTCCGCAACGATGCGGCAGGCGCGGTTGACCATGTCGTCGAGATCGGTGGCGTCATGGGTGACGACGCAATGCAGGCCCCAGACGATGGCAAGCCGGCGCGCCGTCTTGATGATCGGCGACAGCGCCAGGATCGGCACCTGCGGACGCTCGCGCGAGGCGCGAAGGCCTGTCGTGCCCGACGAGGTATAACAGACGATCGCCGACAGCTTCAGCGTTTCGGCGATCTGGCGGGCCGCAAGCGAGATCGCATCGGCGCCGGTCGCTTCCGGCTGGGCGCGCTGGGCATAGATGATGCCGGGATAATGCGGCTCGCGCTCGATGGCCGTGGCAATCGACGCCATGGTCGAGACGGCTTCGATCGGATAATCGCCCGAAGCCGATTCGGCCGAGAGCATGACGGCATCGGCACCTTCGAAGACGGCGGTCGCAACGTCCGACACTTCGGCGCGCGTCGGCACCGGCGCCGAGATCATCGATTCCAGCATCTGCGTGGCGACGACGACCGGCTTGCCCGAACGGCGGCAGGCGCGGATCAGCTGCTTCTGGATGCCGGGAACCGATTCGAGCGGCATTTCGACACCGAGATCGCCGCGGGCGACCATCAAGGCATCGGAAAGCTCGATGATTTCCTCGATGCGCTCGAGGGCCTGCGGCTTTTCGATCTTCGACATCAGGCCGACACGGCCACGGGCGATCTTGCGCACTTCGGCAAGGTCGTCGGGACGCTGGACGAAGGACAGCGCCACCCAGTCGACATCGTCCGTGGCAAGCACGGCGTCGAGGTCGGCGCGGTCCTTGTCCGTCAGTGAGCCGACGCCGAGCAGCGTGTCGGGAAGGCTGACACCCTTGCGGTCGGAAATGCGGGTACCGGATATAACCGTCGTGACGATGCTCTTGCCGTCGCATTTTTCGGCGCGGAGCGCGAGCTTGCCGTCGTCGATCAGCAGGCGATGGCCGGGCTGCACCGATTCCAGGATTTCCGGGTGCGGCAGATAGACACGGGTCTGGTCGCCGAGCGCTTCGTTGTTGTCGAGCGTGAAAGTCTGGCCGGGCTTCAGATCGACCTTGCTGTCGACGAACTTGCCGACGCGCAGTTTCGGCCCCTGCAGGTCGGCCAGAATGCCGATCGGCCGGCCGGAGCGGGCCTCGACCGAGCGGATACGCTGGATGAGCGTACGCATCAGGTCGTGGCTCGCATGGCTCATATTGATGCGGAAGACATCGGCACCGGCCTGGTGCAGCTTCTCGATCATCGATTCCTCGGAGGAGGCGGGCCCGAGGGTGGCGAGGATTTTAATTTTGCGATTACGCTTCATCAATTCTGGCTTTCTTGCGTCCCTGGGGTGTCGGAGAGTTGGACCATCCAGCTGCCCTGACGGCCGGTGTCGTATTCCTTGAATCCCATCTTCTGGTAACCGCGGGCATAACAATCCTGCACACCCGAGATCTTGAACTCATTTTCCGCCACGCACATCTGGACATCCCCCGTCCATCGTCCTCCCCGGGCGGCGTCCTCTGCGTAGAGGTAATAATAACGCGACTGCAGTTCTCCCTCGATCAGCGTGGCGCAGGTCGTTGCCGGCACTTGCCACCAGCCTTCCGTGACCCAGCCATCCTTGGCCCTGTATCCGATCGCAACGCCGACGAGATTCTGTGTTCCGTTGCAGACGCGAAAATCGGCGCGTGCGGCATCTGCGATGAAGAACGGCATAAAAGCTGCAAGAGCGAACAGAGCGAGTCGGACCAGCGGTCCGGACCGCGTGCGGAAACTTGGCGCGGCTTGAATCAACACGGCTCCCAAATAGCTCCACGGTTATTCGTATCCGTGTCTTCTTGCGCCGCCGTCATGCGAAAGTCAACGCGATGCTAATCGATTATATTTCCTTTCATAAACTGCGCGTCAAGGGTCGTCTCCGTTCTCGCCGCTTGTCGCGCTTGAACCGGCGGCAGCCCCATGCGATCAGTGAGGCCGACTGCGCAATGACGAATGGCAAATCCTTCATGGACGACTTCCAATCCTTCGAAATCCTACCCGGCAAACATGACAAAGGCATGGTGATCCTCGCCGATCACGCGATGAACCGCCTCCCCGCGCGATATGGCCGGCTCGGCCTGCCCGATGCGGCCTTTGCCCGCCACATCGCCTATGACATCGGGATCGAGGGCCTGACGCGGCAGCTCTCGGCGAGACTCGGCGTGCCCGCGGTGCTTGGCGGCTTCTCGCGCCTGCTGATCGACCCGAACCGCGGCGAGGATGATCCGACGCTGATCATGAGGATTTCCGACGGGGCCGTCATCTCGGGCAATCATCCGATCGGGCGGCAGGAGTGGGAGTATCGTATCGAGACTTTCCATCGCCCCTATCACAATGCCGTGGCGGCAACGATCGATAAGGTGGCGAATGCCGCCGGCCGGGCGCCGCTGGTGCTGTCGCTGCATTCCTTCACGCCGGCATGGAAAGGGATCCCCCGTCCCTGGCATGCCGCAGTCCTCTGGGACAGCGACCGACGCGCCGTCGGCCCGCTGCTCGACATGCTACGCGCCGATCCGGACCTCTTCGTCGGCGACAACGAGCCCTATGACGGCGCCCTGAAGGGCGATACCATGTACCGGCACTGCATGATAACCGGCATCCCGCATGCGCTGCTCGAAGTGCGCCAGGATCTGATCGCAGACGAGACCGGGATTGCTGCATGGGCCGAACGCCTTGCGCCGATCTTTGCGGCGATGAACGCCGATCCTGCCCTGCACGAATACGACGTCCATCCGTCGCGCACCGGCCCCTATTGAATGAAGGAAAGCGAGATGACCGCGCTCAGCAAAGAACAGCAGACCGAATTCGAAGCCGCCGCCTTCCGCCGCCTCGTCGCGCATCTTCGTGAGCGCAGCGACGTGCAGAACATCGACTTGATGAACCTGGCCGGCTTCTGCCGCAACTGCCTGTCGAACTGGTATCGCGAAGCGGCCGAGGCCGAGGGTGTGGCAGTGACGAAGGACGAATCGCGCGAAATGGTCTACGGCATGACTTACGAGGACTGGAAAAATCTCCACCAAAACGAGGCCTCGCCTGTGCAAAAGGCCGCTTTTGAACTGAACAACCCGCACAAATAGCCCATCACGCGGCGAATAGGCTTGACCCTCGCGCCGCTTCGCGGCAGTCACGGGCATCCAAAATGATCATCCCAATCAGGAGAACACGATGTCTGATGCTCATGGCGTCGCCCGCGACCAGCTTCGCGCTTTCATCGAGCGCATTGAACGGCTGGAAGAAGAAAAAAAGACAATCGCCGACGACATCAAGGACGTCTACGGCGAAGCCAAGGGAATGGGCTTCGACACCAAGATCCTGAAGAAGGTCGTGGCGTTGCGCAAAAAGGACGAGCAGGAGCGCATGGAAGAGGAAGCGATCCTCGACACCTACCTGCACGCGCTCGGCATGATCGAGTCCCCGCCGGAAGGCTGATCCGACTGGTATCGCTGATATGTCGACAAGCCGCTGGAGCAATCCGGCGGCTTTTCTTTTGCGGAAAACGCGCCGGGCCGAACATCGACAGAGTCCGATCGAACCAACCAAAAGAAAAACCGCCGGATTGCTCCAGCGGTTTTTCGATATTCCGATGATCGGCACGCTCAGTTCGTGTTGAACTTGCGCACTTCCATGAAGTTGACGGCCGTGCCACTAAAGCGAGCCGGATCGACCGAAGCGGTCTTGACGTTGAAGCCTTCGGCATAGACGGCGGTCGGCTGGGCGCGCATCGTCTGGCTGACGAAGCGCGGCGCCTTGACCTGCTTGGAGGCCATTTCGAGACGGGCATTGGTCAGCGCCCACTGCGAAATCATCTTCTGCGTCAGCTTCGGCTCGGTACGCACCGTCGCGCGGCTGGCGTCTGCTGCGGCGGCCTGCTTCTGCGTCGGGCGGCCACCCTTGGTGGGAAGAGCCGGCACCACGGCGTTTTCGGCGGCCGGTTCGTCGAAGGCGTCGCCGAAGCTTGCCGACTTTGTTGCTGGCGCCAGGGCTGCGAGTTGAAGCGACGGTTTCTGGGCAGGCGTCTGTTGCGGCATCGCCGCGTTGATCGCCTGCTCCACCGTCATCTCGGGCGCATGCGCGGCGACCTGGTTTTCGTCACCCTTGTTCTGCTGGTCGAGCGCATCGGCAAGGGCAGGAGACAGTCCGCCGTCCTGATCGGCCTCGTCGGCCTCTGCTTCCGGATCGGCATTGGCCGCAGCGAGAAGCTTCTCGGCAAGGGCAGGACGTTCGACCGGCGTCGGAACCGGCATGCCGTTCGACATGGCGGGATCGGTCGACGCGACTTCGGCATCGCCGGGCGCGCGGCGCTGACCAAGAAGCGAGGGAACCGGGATGCTGTAGGCGCTGAGATCGGCGAATTGCTGCGGCTGGGCCTGATCGGCCGGGAGCGCGGCGGCTAGAGCCTGCTGCGCGGCATTACCCGAAGACGGCGCGACCAGCGCGTTTGCCACTTCGCTGCCGGCCGGCTGGTTGCTGAATGCCGGACGAACCTGCGGCACCGGCGCGTTCACATCGGCGACCTCGGTCTGCTGCGGCTCGGCAGGGGCAGGCTCGGCCTTCGGCGGCGTTGCCTTGGCGACGGCGACCGGGGCCGAATCGTCGGAATCGTCTTCCTGCTCGTCGGCTCCGCCACCGAAAAGCGCCTCAAACAGCGTCTTGTGCTTCGGTGCCGATTCGGAAGCGCTGGCGATCTCGATCTGCGTGCCGCTGGCGCGGCGCTTGTAGTCGGCCATTGCCTGCTGATAGCCCGGCAGCGGCTTGCCGTCGGCCGGAATATGGATGGTATTGCCGTTCGGGAAAAGCCGGACAAGCTCGTCGCGGCTCATGCGCGGCCAGGCGCGAACACCGCCGACGTCCATATGCACGAAGGGCGAACCGGACTTCGGATAGAAGCCGACACCGCCGACCTGCATCTTCATGCCGATGGCGCGAAGCGTCGCCAGCTTGACGTCGGGAATGAAGAAGTCCATCGCCTTGCCGAGCATGTGCTGGCTCTTTTCGGCAACGCCGGATTTGCGTGAGCGGCCGCGCAGCATTTCATTGGTCGCCGGCGAGCGGAAACCGCAGACGACGTTGATGTAGTCCCGTGAACCGCTCTGGCGATAGACTTCCCAGATCAGGTCGAACAGGCGTGGATCCATCTTCGTCGGCTGGTTCTTGCGCCAGTCGCGCAGAAAGCGGTTCAGCTGCTCCAGACCCTTGGGGTCGAACTTGCCGTTGCGCTTGTAGGTGATGACGGCTTTTTCGCCGGTATGGATGAAATAGAGCTTGAGGCTGCGGGTGTCGCCCGCTGCCTGAGACGGCGTACTGACGAATACCGGCGAGGAAACCGCAAGCGCAAGAAGGGCGGCCGCCGCCGTCCTCACTGCCTTTCCGCAGATGTCGGCGCACAAAGAACGCCAGCTCAAGCGCGAAGGCTTGGAATTCCCATTCAGATTCGGCAACTCGATCCCCGTCAGACAGACAATGTCCCGTACTGTCTCAGATGACTGTCAAATGCGGTCACACGATGGCAAAAATGCCACACATGATCAACCTTTTCTTTACATAGTGAACGAGCCACTAACAAGTGGTTTATGATCAGTAACAAATCGTGGTTGCCTGAGTCTTAATAAATAGGGCTTAAGCCGCATCTTTCTGGGGATTATCGGGGTCGATGCCGTAATCTTTGAGTTTGCGATAAAGTGTGGATCGTCCGATGCCAAGCTTGCGCGCCACTTGACTCATCTGTCCGCGATAGAATTTGAGTGCGAATCGGATGAGCTCCTCCTCGACATCGGCAAGCTTGCGCACGTCGCCTGAGGGGTTGACGCTGGCGATTGCATTTTCGGGGGTCTCGGACAGGCGGTGGTGGTGAACCTCCCCCTGCATCGGCGCCCGGTATTCTTCGCTATAGGCTTCGTCCGGGTCGAGGCCGGTATTGTCGGCGACGAGCGCCAGGTGATCCACCACTTCATATTCCGGAAGCTGGGCGGCGATCTGCGGGAAGTCCGCCTCGGTCAGCTCCGGCCCCTCGGCGAGAACGACCGCGCGGAAGATCGCGTTTTCGAGCTGGCGGATATTGCCCGGCCAGTCATAGGCGGTCAGCAGCGCCAGCGCGCCTGAGTTCACCGTCATGCGGCGGCCGTTCTTCTGCTCGCTGGAGAAGCGGTCGGCAAAGACGCGCACCAGGTGCGGAATGTCTTCCTTGCGCTTGCGCAGCGCCGGGATGGTGATCGGGAAGACATTGAGGCGATAGTAGAGATCCTCGCGGAAGTGGCCATTCTTGACCTCTTCGATCAGATCCTTGTTGGTCGCCGAGATCAGCCGGACATTGACCTTGTGGGCAGTGCGCGCACCGACGGTCTCGATCTCGCCCTGCTGCACCGCGCGCAGCAGCTTCACCTGTACTTCGAGGGGCAGGTCGCCGATCTCGTCGAGGAAGATGGTGCCGCCGTCGGCCTCCATGAACTTGCCGATGTGACGTTCGGTCGCGCCGGTGAAGGCGCCCTTCTCGTGGCCGAAGAGAATGCTTTCGACAAGGTTGTGCGGGATCGCCCCGCAATTGACGGTGACGAACGGCTTGTTCGAGCGTTCGCCGCCGGACTGGATGGCGCGTGCCACCAGCTCCTTGCCGACGCCGGATTCACCTTCGAGCACGACGGGAATGTTGGATTGAGCCGCCCGCTGAGCGAGATCGATGACGCGGATCATCGCCGGGCTTGCCGAGACGATGTCGTCGAAACCTACCGCGCCCGAGCGCGACCGGCGTCCAGCCCGTGCCTTGACCTCGCGCTGGTCGAGCTTCATTGCATTGGAGATCGACGTGGCGATGCGTTCGGGAGAGACCGGCTTGACGACGAAATCGAAGGCGCCGGCGCGCATCGCCTGTACCACGGTTTCGATGCCGCCTTGGCCCGTCTGCACGATGACCGGGATCTGCGTGCCGAATTCGTGAAGCGCGTCGAGGAATTCAAGGCCGGTCATCTCCGGCATCATCAGATCGAGCACGATGACGTTGAAAAGGCCGCTGTCGCGCTTGACCATTTCCAGGCCGATCCGGCCGTTCTCCGCCTGGTGCACGACATGGCCGTGACGCTCGATTGCGTTTTTGAGCAGGCGGCGCTGCACCGGGTCGTCTTCGACCACGAGTATTTGCCCTGCTCCCTTGAGCTCATTGTAACCGGTCATTGTCGCTCCACTTCATGCGAAACCTTGGAGGGCACTCTGGCAGAAAGGCTTGAACATCCAGTTTTGAGAAATAATTGCATTTTAACGATTGCGACGGCCGTTTTTCGTGCCGAAGCGGGGCCTTCGATGGGCCGAAAGGCCCTTGATGCGGCGCCTTCTCACGCTTATTCAAACAGACCTGTAATAAAGTGGAGAGGAATTGCGTTCATGAAAATCAAGCTCCAGCACGCCAGCCTTCGTTTGTCGCCTGCAGCCCCAGCCGGGCCCGCCGATCCGGCGCTCGGCGATCTGCCGGTCTGGAAGCTGCAGGACCTTTACCCCTCCGCCACGTCAACCGCCTTCGTCGCCGACATGGAAAAGGCGGGCAAGGCCGCAATCACCTTCGAGGAAAGGTGGAAGGGCAAACTTGCCGAGGCCGCGACGAAAACCGGCACCGAGGGCATCGGCGCGGCGCTGAAAGAATATGAAGCGCTTGATGACATTATGGGCCGGCTCGGCTCCTTTGCCGGCCTAACCTATTTCTCCGACACCACAAACCCGACCAACGGCAAGCTCTACGGCGACGTGCAGGCCAAGCTCACCGAATTCTCGGGCCATCTCCTGTTCTTCGCGTTGGAGCTGAACCGCATCGACGACGCGGTCATCGACGCCTGCATCGCCAGCGACCCCGATGCCGGCCATTATCGTCCCTGGCTCATCGATCTCAGGAAAGACAAACCGTATCAACTCGACGACAGGCTGGAGCAGCTCTTCCTCGAGAAGTCGATGACTTCGGCCGCCGCCTTCAATCGCCTGTTCGACGAAACCATGGCGGAACTCCGCTACGAGATCGATGGCGAGAAAGTGCCGCTCGAGGTCGCCTTGAACATGTTGCAGGAGAAGGATCCGGAAGTGCGCCGCAAGGCCGCCATGGCGCTCGCCGAAACATTCAAGGCCAATATCCGCATCTTCACGCTGATCACCAACACGCTTGCCAAGGACAAGGATATTTCCGACCGCTGGCGCGGCTTCGAGGACATTGCCGACTCCAGGCACCTCGCAAACCGGGTCGAACGCGAGGTCGTCGACGCGCTCGCCGCCGCCGTTCGCGAAGCCTATCCCCGCCTTTCGCACCGCTATTATAAGATGAAGGCTAAATGGCTCGGCATGGAGCAGATGAACTTCTGGGACCGCAACGCGCCGCTTCCGGAAACCTCCAGCGCCGTCATCTCCTGGTCCGACGCGAAGGACACGGTGCTGTCGGCCTACGGCAATTTCGCTCCTGAGATGGCTGATATCGCCAGGCGCTTCTTCGACGAACAATGGATCGACGCCCCGGTCCGCCCCGGCAAGGCGCCCGGCGCCTTCGCCCATCCGACGGTTCCCTCGGCCCATCCCTATGTGCTCGTCAATTACTTGGGCAAGCCGCGCGACGTGATGACGCTTGCCCATGAACTCGGCCACGGCGTGCACCAGGTTCTGGCCGGCGCGCAGGGAGCGCTGATGTGCCAGACGCCGCTGACGCTTGCCGAAACCGCCTCCGTCTTCGGCGAGATGCTGACCTTCCGCGCGCTCCTCGAAAAGACCACCGACAAGCGTGAGCGCAAGGCGATGCTCGCCCAGAAGGTCGAGGACATGATCAACACGGTCGTGCGCCAGATCGCCTTCTACGAATTCGAGCGTAAGCTGCACACTGCCCGCAAATCAGGTGAACTCACCGCCGACGACATCGGCGAACTCTGGCTCTCCGTCCAGTCCGAAAGCCTCGGGCCGGCGATCAGCATCTCCGAGGGCTACGAGACCTATTGGGCCTATATCCCCCATTTCATCCACTCGCCCTTCTATGTCTACGCCTATGCCTTCGGCGATTGCCTGGTGAATTCGCTCTATGCCGTCTACCAGAAGGCCGAGACGGGTTTCCAGGAGAAGTATTTCGAACTGCTGAAGGCCGGCGGCACCAAGCATCATTCGGAACTTTTGAAGCCTTTCGGCCTCGACGCCACCGATCCGTCGTTCTGGAGCCACGGCCTGTCGATGATTGAAGGGCTGATCGACGAACTGGAAGCTTTGGATAAGGCTTAAGAGAGCGAGTCCCTTCTCCCCTCGGGGAGAAGGTGCCGGCAGGCGGATGAGGGGGCTGCACGGCAGCCGCTCTCCTTCGCATATGCTCAGGACGTCGCTTCGCTCCACCCCTCATCTGCCCTTCGGGCATCTTCTCCCCGAGGGGAGAAGAGAGAAAATGTCTGACGCTCCCGATCGCATCCGAGCCATGGGGAGCAGAACAACTGAAAGCGTTGCGTGTCCGATCAACCCTATATTCTCTTCCGCGACGACACGACCGGCCAGGTGATGCTTTTCGCTAAGCCGTCGGAACTCATCGTCGCCAGGACGAGCACCGAATTCTTTGCCGGCCTCGCCCGCATGGAAGAAGCAAAGGCCGCAGGCAAATGGCTCGCCGGTTACATGGCCTACGAGGCCGGATACCTTTTCGAGGACAAACTCGCCTCCTTCGCCGACGAAATCCGCGAAACACCGCTTCTCCTTTTCGGCGTCTTCGAAGCCCCGCAAGCGGACACACACCCGCTTGCCCAGCCGAAACAGCGTCTGGAAAACGAGGAATTCCTCACGGCCCCGAAAGCCGCTTGGGATTTCCCTATATATAAAGAGCGTTTCGACCGTCTTCACGAGCATCTCAGGCTCGGCGACGCCTACCAGGCGAACCTCACCATGCCAGTCGAGACCCGCTGGAATGGCGATCCGCATGCCGCCTTCTGGTCGCTGATCGAACGCCAACCGGTCAAATATGGTGCGCTGGTCGATCTCGGCGGCCCCGTCATCCTGTCGCGCTCGCCCGAACTGTTCTTCCGCACCGATGAGCAAGGCTGGATCGAGACCCATCCGATGAAAGGCACGGCCAAACGCGGCGCCACCGCCGCCGAGGATGCCGAAATCATCGAAGCCATGCGCAATGATATCAAGACGCAGGCCGAAAACCGCATGATCGTCGATCTGCTGCGCAACGATATCTCACGCATCACCGAGGTCGGCACGCTCGATGTCCCGAAGCTCTTCGATGTCGAGACATATCCGACCGTCCACCAGATGGTCAGCCATGTGCAGGCAAGGCTCATCCCCGGCCTTTCGATCCGCGACATCTTCTCCGCCCTCTTTCCCTGCGGTTCGATCACCGGCGCACCGAAGATGCGGGCGATGGAAATCCTCCACGCGCTGGAGGATGCTCCCCGCGACGCCTATTGTGGCGCGATCGGCATGATCTCGCCGAGCGGCGCCATGCGTTTTTCCGTCGCGATCCGCACCATCACGCTTTTTGACGGCGGCAGGGCTGTCTTTAATGTCGGCGGCGGCATCGTCTTCGATTCGACCGCCGAGGCCGAATATGAGGAATGCCTGCTCAAGGCCCGCTTCGCCGTCGGCGACCAATGGATCGCGCGATGACGGATTTTTCGTTGATCGAGACGCTGCGCTGGCAGCCTGGCGACGGCTTCATCCGCCTGCGGCTGCATTTCGCCCGGCTTTCCCGCTCCGCCCGTCGCCTTGGCTTCCCGCAGCCGGTCGATGCCGCCGCCAAGCTCGAGGACGCCGTTGCGGGCGCCGCCGGTCCGCTGCGCATCCGCCTGACCTTCGACGCGCAGGGTCGCATCGAGGTAACGAGCGCGGCTTTCGTGCCGCTGGCGCCGGAGACGGTCTGGACGGTGCGCATCGCCGAGACCCGTCTTGATTCCACCGACAGGCTGCTACGCCACAAGACCACCCGCCGCGCCGTCTACGAGGTGGCGCGAGCCGAATATGCGCCGGATGAGGCCGACGAAGTCATCCTGCTGAACGAGCGCGGCGAGGTTTGCGAGGGCACCATCACCTCCGTCTTCCTGGATGACGGAACCGGCACGCTGCGCACTCCGCCGATCTCCTGCGGCCTGCTTGCGGGCGTGCTGCGCACCGAACTCATTTGCACGCGCAAGGCGCGTGTCGGCCGCCTCACACTGGCCGAACTCGATGCCGGCACGCTTTATATCGGCAACTCGCTGCGCGGCCTGATCCGCGCCAAACTTGTCAGGAACTGAAAATGTTCATTCTCTCCCTCACCTATCGTAAGTCCAACGAGGAAGCCGACAGGCACATGGAGCCGCACATGGCCTGGGTGAAGGAGGGTTATGCCAAGGGCTGGTTTCTCGCCTCCGGCCGCAAGGTGCCGCGCACCGGCGGCGCTATCCTCGCAATCGGCGAGCGCGCCGCAATCGAGGCTTATGTGGCAGCGGACCCCTTCACCATCCACAACGTCGCTGAATACGAGATTACCGAGCTTGCCATGACGACGACCGCCGAAGGGCTTGAAATTCTGAAACGTTGATTTTCGGTTAGATGATCTCGTCCCGATATTCGACCTTTCCCGGTCAACACTCTTTATTGTGACGCCGTTTTGTGGTTAGAGCCGGTCACCTCGCATTTCTGCGGCAATTTCAAAAAAGAATTCTTCAGGCTGAACGCCTTCGTCCCCTTCCACAGGAGAAAAGAATGACGGACAAGAACCACCCGGTATATGCCGAAATTACCGGTCCGATCGTGATGATCGGCTTTGGCTCCATTGGCCGCGGCACCCTGCCGCTGATCGAGCGCCACTTCAAATTCGACAAAAGCCGGATGGTCGTCATCGACCCACGTGAAGAACCCTCCGACATGGAAATTCTGAAGAAGCACGGCGTCCGCCACATCAAGGAATATGTCACCAAGGACAATTACAAGGAGCTGCTGAAGCCGCTCCTGACGGAAGGCGAAGGCCAGGGTTTCTGCGTCAACCTCTCGGTCGACACTTCCTCGCTCGACATTATCAAGCTCTGCCGCAAGCTCGACGTCCTCTACATCGACACGGTCGTCGAGCCCTGGCTCGGCTTCTATTTCGACAAGGGCATGAGCAACGCCGACCGCACCAACTATGCGCTGCGCGAAACCGTGCGCAAGGAAAAGGCCAAGAACCCGGGCGGCGCCACCGCTGTCTCGACCTGCGGCGCCAACCCGGGCATGGTTTCCTGGTTCGTCAAGCAGGCGCTCGTCAACCTCGCCAATGACATCGGCCTGAAGTTCGAGGAACCGGACCAGCACGATCGCGAAGGCTGGGCGAAGCTGATGAAGAAGCTCGGCGTCAAGGGCATCCACATTGCCGAGCGCGACACCCAGCGCACCAAGCATCCGAAGCCGCTCAACGTCTTCTGGAACACCTGGTCCGTCGAAGGCTTCATCTCCGAAGGCATGCAGCCGGCCGAACTCGGCTGGGGCACCCATGAAGAATGGATGCCGAAGAACGCCAAGCAGCACAAGAAGGGCAACAAGGCGGCGATCTACCTGGAGCAGCCGGGCGCCAACACCCGCGTGCGCACCTGGTGCCCGACGCCCGGCCCGCAGTACGGCTTCCTCGTCACCCATAACGAGTCGATCTCGATCGCCGATTATTTCACGGTCCGCGACAAGGACGGCGAAGTGACCTTCCGCCCGACCTGCCACTACGCCTACCATCCGGCCAATGACGCCGTGCTCTCCCTGCACGAGATGTTCGGCAATGGTGGCACGCCGCAGCCGGTCCATCACGTTCTCGATGAGGACGAACTGGAGGACGGCATCGACGAACTCGGCGTTCTGCTCTACGGCCATGAGAAGAACGCTTATTGGTATGGCTCGCGACTATCGCTCGAGGAAACCCGCCGCATCGCGCCCTATCAGAACGCCACCGGCCTGCAGGTCACATCAGCTGTTCTCGCCGGCATGGTCTGGGCGCTGGAAAACCCGACGGCCGGCATCGTCGAAGCCGACGAGATCGACTACAAGCGCTGCCTCGAAGTGCAGATGCCCTATCTCGGCCCGGTCGAAGGTCATTACACCGACTGGACCCCGCTCGACGGCCGTCCGGGCCTCTTCCCAGAGGATATCGACACCAAGGATCCGTGGCAGTTCCGCAACATTCTCGTTCGCTGAGAGTGCTCGCACAAGCTCGATGATGCCCGCCGCAAGGCGGGCATTTTTGTAACGCTGGCTGTATAAATGGCGCCCCCGCCGCGCCAAGCCTTGCCATCATGGCGGGCGCACGCCATGTTTTGCCCGAACTTGGCGGGTGACCGCCACGCCGAATCGCCGGGAGAAGCCTTATGAAAATCAGAACTGGTCTCGTTCTTGTCGGAGCCGCGGCCGCTCTTGCCGCCTGCGTTTCATCGGAGCCGCGACAGAGGGTGGTTGCAGCCGCCCCACCCGTTACGAATTCTGTTGAAGGCGAATGGACGGATGCCAATGGCTTAACCTCCACCTTCACAGGTGGGCAGTTTGTAACTCGCACAAGCGACGGAACAAACACGCAGATGGCATCGGGAACTTATACGGTCGGACCTGATCAAATTATTCAGATTAACCTTTACTCGAATGTGAAAAAAACAACCTCTCTCGTCAATTGCGCCCTCATTGGACCAACCCAGCTTAATTGCACCACCGCAACAGGGTCCCAATTCACGCTTTCCCGCCGCGGCTGAAGCGTGAGGCCATAGGCCGAGCACACCATCCGGGCCATCGCCGGTTACCTCATTCTGCTCGCAATACCGCTTGCCGCGTTGGCCGTCGTTTTGCCGGCCAACGTCTATCGCGCCCGCTGCAGGTTGGTCTTCGCCTTGCCGGTCGTGCTGATCTATGGCGTCAGCGCGCTTCCTTCGGTTCCGAATATTACCGAGGCTGTGCACGAACTCCACCGTAATGACGCCGGTGGCGAATGCCGGAGCAGCCGGCTTTTTTGTCCCGCCCCTCTTGGAAAGAGTGCCGCCTGGCCCAGCTTTCCCTTGCAGACCTATGCCGTGTCATGGAACATCGGCAAGCCGGGTACCGCCCCGGCGGACTATGGAAGGGATCGGCGAGGGGGATCTTTCGCCTCAATCAGGAGAACAGGGATGACGAAGTCTTTCAGCTTCGGTCTTTTGACCGCGTCCATGCTGGCGCTGAGCGCGGGCGCCGCCTTTGCGGATTACGAACTCAATATTCTTCATATCAACGATTTCCATTCCCGCATCGAATCGATCAACAAGTTCGATTCCACCTGCTCGGCCGAGGAGGAAGGCAAGAAGGAATGCTTCGGGGGCGCTGCCCGCCTGAAGACCGCGATCGACCAGCGCCGCCAGGCGCTATCGGGCAAGAATGTCCTTCTGCTGAATGCCGGCGACAATTTCCAGGGCTCGCTCTTCTACACCACCTATAAGGGCGCGGCCGAAGCCGAATTCCTCAACCTGATGAAGTTCGACGCCATGACCGTCGGCAACCATGAATTCGACGACAGCGAAGACGGGCTTGCCACCTTCCTCGACAAGGTGCAGTTCCCCGTCGTGACGGCCAACGTCAAGGCGACGGCTGCCTCCAAGCTCGGCGACCGCATCAAGCCCTCGCTGGTGCTCGACGTCGGTGGCCAGAAGATTGGCATCGTCGGCGCCGTCACCAACGATACGCCGGAGCTGTCTTCGCCCGGCCCGAACGTCACCATCGAAGATGACGTTCAGACCATCACCGCCGCGGTCCAGGACCTGAAGGGCCAGGGCGTCAACAAGATCATCGCGCTGACCCATGTCGGCTATCCCCGCGACCTCGCTTTCATCGCCAAGATTCCCGACGTCGATGTCGTCGTCGGCGGCCATTCGCACAGCCTGCTGTCCAACACCGATCCGAAGGCCGAAGGCCCATATCCGACGATGGTCGACAATCCCGGCGGCTACAAGGTGCCGGTCGTCCAGGCCGCCTCCTACAGCAAATATCTCGGTGATATCGTCGTCAATTTCGACGATAACGGCGTCGTCAAGGATGCCAAGGGCGACCCGATCCTGATCGACTCGTCCTTCACACCCGATCCGGCTGTCGTCACCCGCGTCGCCGAACTGGCAAAGCCGATCGAGGAATTGCGCAAGAAGGTGATCGGCGCCTCCGAAGGCCCGATCGAGGGCGATCGTAAGGTCTGCCGCGTCAAGGAATGCTCGATGGGCAATCTGGTGGCCGACGCCATGCTCGACCGCACGAAGAACCAGGGCGTCACCATCGCCGTTCAGAACGGCGGCGGCCTGCGTGCGTCGATCGATGGCGGCGATGTCACCCAGGGCGAGGTCATCACCGTCCTGCCTTTCCAGAATACGCTCGCCACTTTTGAGGCCACCGGCGCAGACATCGTCAAGGCGCTCGAAAACGGCGTCAGCCAGATTGATCAGGGCGCCGGCCGCTTTCCGCAGGTCGCCGGCCTGAAATTCTCGTTCGACCAGTCGAAGCCCGTCGGCAGCCGCGTCAGCGATGTCCAGGTGAAGGAGGGCGACAATTTCGCTCCGATCGACCAGGCCAAGACCTATAAGGTCGCCACCAATAACTTCATGCGGGCCGGCGGCGACGGCTATTCGATCTTTAAGGAAGGCAAGAACGCCTATGACTACGGTCCGGATCTTGCCGACGTGACAGCCGAATTTTTGGCCGCCCACTCTCCCTATAAGCCCTATACCGATGGCCGCGTCACAGAAATCGGCGCGACCATAGCACAGGCACCCGCTGCCGAACCGGCTACTCCCGCTCCCGCGCCGGCAGCACCTGCACCGGCAACAGAGCCCGCGCCTGCCCCTGCGACACCCGCACCGGCTACCGAGCCCGCCCCTGCGGCACCGGCCACGCCAGCACCAACCACCGAGCCTGTCCCTGCTGCGCCAGCCCCGGCCACGCCAGCAGCACCCGCGCCTGCTCCGGAACCAGCGCCGGCTGCCTCCGCGCCTGCCACCACGACGCCGTCCACCCACGTCATCGCGGCGGGCGACACCTTCTGGGACCTCGCCGTCACCTTCTATGGCGATGGCACCCTGTGGCGGAAGCTCTCGGAGGCGAACGGCAGTCCGAACCCGCGCCACCTGACGGTTGGCAAGGAGATCGAAGTTCCGGCGAAATAAGACAATTTGTCCCGGTTGCAACGGCCGGTCCGGGGTTTCCCGGGCCGGTTTTTCTTTCTATAGGGTGAACCATGGTCTTCCGGCTGCGTATGAGCCGACGAGACAGACGAGAGCGTTGGGGCCAGAATGACAGCAGATATTTCTCTCCGCCCGGCCGACCATCCGGCGGTCAAGTCAGGCAAAATCGGGGTCCTGCTGGTCAATCTCGGCACGCCTGACGGCACCGACTACACGTCGATGCGTCGCTATCTCAGGGAATTCCTGACCGATCGCCGTGTCATCGAATGGTCTCGCTGGAAGTGGTACCCGATCCTGTTCGGCATCGTGCTCAATACCCGCCCGCAGAAGGTCGGCAAGGCTTATGAGCTGATCTGGAACAAGGAAAAGAACGAAAGCTATCTGCGCACCTACACGCGCAATCAGGCAGAGTTGATGGCCGGGCGCCTCAAGGATCTTGAGAACGTCAAGGTCGACTGGGCAATGCGCTACGGCACGCCGTCGATCGCCTCGCGCATCGAGGCGCTGAAGCAGGAGGGCTGCGATCGTATCGTACTCTTCCCGCTTTATCCGCAATATGCCGCGGCGACGACCGCAACCGTCAACGACAAGGCCTTCCATAAGCTGCTGTCCATGCGCTGGCAGCCGGCGCTGCGCACCGTGCCCGACTATCATGACGACGAGACCTATATCGAGGCGCTTGCCCAATCCGTCGAAAGTCATCTCTCGTCGCTCGACTGGAAGCCGGAGATGCTGCTCGCCTCCTTCCACGGCATTCCGATGTCTTATTTCAAGCAGGGCGACCCTTATTACTGCCAGTGCCGGAAGACCGGCCGGCTGCTGCGCGAGCGGCTCGGCCTCACCCAGCAAAATTTCATGGTCACCTTCCAGTCCCGCTTCGGGCCGGAGGAATGGCTGCAACCCTATACCGACAAGACGGTGGAGAAACTCGCCCAGGACGGCGTCAAGCGCATCGCCGTCATCAACCCCGGCTTCGTTTCCGACTGTCTGGAAACTCTTGAAGAGATCGCCGAACAGGCCGCCCACTCCTTCCACGAAAACGGCGGCGAGAAATTTGCGCATATTCCCTGCCTCAACGACAGCGATGACGGCATGAAGGTGCTGGAAAAGGTCGTCCGCCGAGAATTGCAGGGCTGGGCCTGAGAATAACGGCGCCGCAGGGATAACCGGCGGCAGCCCGCGGATCTTAGCGAGAGGAAACCTGCTTTTCACGTGGAGGTGGAAGTGTGGCCTCCGTGTGGCATTTCTTCCTCGCGAAGAACGTGCTAACTCCCCACATCAGTGAGTGGGCGCACGCGCCGTTGGGAGGAATTTTTCATGCTGTTCGGCGGCTTCGACATCGTCGTGATCGTGCTCGTCATCTTCGTCATCCTGGTGCTTTTTGCCGGGATCAAGACCGTGCCGCAAGGCTACCGCTACACGATCGAGCGCTTCGGGCGTTATACCCGCACGCTGGAGCCTGGTCTGAACCTCATCACCCCCTTCATCGAGCGCGTCGGCGCGCGGATGAATGTGATGGAACAGGTGCTTGATGTGCCGACGCAGGAGGTGATCACCAAGGACAATGCATCGGTTTCCGCCGATGCCGTCGCCTTCTATCAGGTGCTGAACGCCGCCCAGGCCGCCTATCAGGTTTCCCACCTCGAAAACGCCATCCTTAATCTCACCATGACCAATATCCGCTCGGTCATGGGTTCCATGGATCTCGACGAACTGCTTTCCAACCGCGATGCGATCAACGACCGCTTGCTGCGCGTCGTCGACGAGGCCGTGCAGCCCTGGGGCATCAAGGTCACCCGCGTCGAAATCAAGGACATCCAGCCGCCACGCGACCTCGTCGATGCCATGGCCCGCCAGATGAAGGCCGAGCGCGAGAAGCGCGCCCAGGTCTTGGAAGCCGAAGGCTCGCGCAACGCGCAGATTCTGAGGGCCGAAGGCGCCAAACAATCCGCCATCCTGCAGGCGGAAGGCCAGCGTGAGGCCGCCTTCCGCAATGCGGAAGCCCGCGAGCGGCTTGCCGAGGCTGAAGCCAAGGCGACGAGGATGGTCTCCGAGGCGATTGCCGCCGGCGACGTTCAGGCGATCAACTATTTCGTTGCGCAGAAATACACAGAAGCGCTCGCCTCGGTCGGTTCGGCGCCCAACTCCAAGATCGTGCTGATGCCGATGGAAGCCTCCTCTATCCTCAGTTCCCTCGGCGGCATCGGCGCCATTGCCCGCGAGGTCTTCGGCGATGCCGGCAACAACTCGGCAACGCCGCCGCCGCCGCGTCCGCGCCCCGCACCCGTCCGCTCGACCCCGCCGATCAATCCGCCGAGCCCCAATCCCTTCAATCCCGATCAGGAGCGCTAAGCCATGCTGGCGAAGATCATCGCCGAACTCGGTCCGTGGAGCTGGTGGGTTGTTGGCCTGGTTCTGCTCGCCGCCGAAATGATCGTGCCCGGCTTCTTCCTGGTGTGGATCGGCCTCGCCGCCTTGATCGTCGGCGCATTGTCGCTGCTCTTCTGGGATAGTGCCTTCTGGGTCTGGGAGCTGCAGGCGATCTTTTTTGCCCTGCTCGCCGTTGCCACGACCTTCGCCGGCCGCAGGCTGATGCTACGCAATGCCGCCACCGACGAGCCCTTCCTCAATCAGCGCGGCGCGAGCCTGGTCGGCCGTACCGCGACGCTGCACGAGCCGATCCGCGAAGGCCGCGGCCGAATCCGTCTCGACGATACATTGTGGCAGGTAATGGGGCCTGATCTGCCCGTGGGCACACAGGTGAAGGTGGTGGCGAGCAACGGCCGCGACCTCAGGGTCGAACCCGTCTGATCAAACAGGGCCGATCAGGCGACGCCGATCCGCAGCAGGTCATGGAAATGCACCAATCCGAGCGGCCGTCTGTCCTCGTCGATGACGATCAGCGCGCCGATGCTGTGCTGATTGAGCAGCGCCAGGGCCGCGGTCGCCAGCATCGTCGGCTTCACCGTCTTCGGCGTCTTCGTCATGATGTCGTCGACGGCAAGCTCGGCGAGATTGCGGGTCAGGTTTCGCGCCATGTCGCCTTCGGTGACGATGCCGCAGAGCCGTCCCTCTTCGTCGAGCACGCCGACGCAGCCGAAGTGCTTGCGCGATAGCACGGTGATCGCTTCCGGCATCGGCGTGCCCTTGGCCACGAGCGGCACCCGCTCGCCGGTATGCATGATGTCGGCGACATGCGTCAGGCTGGCGCCGAGTTTGCCGCCGGGATGGAAGACGTGGAAATCGGTGGCGGTAAAGCCGCGCGCCTCCAGGAGCGCTACTGCCAAGGCATCGCCAAGCGCAAGCTGCATCAGTGTCGAGGTCGTCGGCGCCAGCCCGTTGGGGCAGGCCTCCTGCTCGTTCGGCACGAGAAGCACGATATCGGCGGCCGTGGCAAGCGAGGAGTGTTCGCCGCAGGTGAGCGCAATCAGCGGAATGGAGAAGCGCCGCGTGAAGGAAATGATGCTCTTGAGCTCGGCGCTTTCGCCACCTTTGGAAATCGCCAGCACGACGTCGTCGCGCGCGATCATGCCGAGATCGCCGTGATTGGCTTCGGCCGCATGCACGAAGAAGGCGGGCGTCCCGGTCGACGCGAAGGTCGCCGCCAGCTTGGCGCCGATATGGCCGCTCTTGCCGACGCCGGTGACGATCACCCGGCCGGAGATATCGCCGATGACTTCGATCGCGCGGGTGAACGGGCCGGCCAATCCATTGTCCAAGGCCTGTTCGAGCGCTTCAAGACCGCGTTTTTCGATTTCAATCGTGCGTTTTGCTGATTCGAGCACGCCGTTTTCGACCAGTTTTATCGCTCTTCTGTTCATGGAATTGCGTTAGACCTTTTCACTTTCCAAGTCCACCCCGGCCTCTTTCCGAATTGTGAACGGCGCCCACCGTCGGCAACGAATGATTAACCACGAGGCTTTACCTTTGGGTAAGAACCGAAAGCATGTCAGGCGCGAATTGCATGGGCCAGCCAAATCAGACGAGCAGTGTGACGCCGCTCCGCGCCATGAGCCGTGCCGTCTCCTTTGCTGCATTCGGCTGTCTGCTTCTCGGCCAGACCCCCGCCTTCGCGCAGTCCGCCTCACAGCCGTCGGCAAGCGCGACGAACGACCGCACCACAAACAATACAGCCATCGGTTTCGATGAGGAAACCGATGTTTCCACCATGCCTGCGGCAAACGGCACGGCCGCGAAGGCGAATGACGCCCAGCAGCGGCCCGCCATATCGGACGCACAATCCGGCGACGAGATTACCGGCTCCATCCTCGACGAGAACATGCGCCGGCTGAACACCCGTGAGGCGCGGGTCGACGAGACCCTGCCGGGGCGCCGGGTTGCCGAAAGCGCCTCGACGGCGGAAACGCCGGGCATTCCGCTCGGCACTTTCGTGCTCCGTCCGAGCGTCACCCAGAGCATCAACACCGAAACCACCAAGGATGGCGACACCAGGCAGCGGCGCGCCTTCCTCGAAACAGATGCGGCAGCGACGCTGACCTCCGACTGGGGCCGCCACCAGCTGAGCGTCACCTCGGAAGGCGCATGGCAGAGGAATATCAGCGGCGAAGGCGAGGAGCAGCCTTCCTTCAAGATCAACGGCGATCTCAGACTGGACCTTCCCCAGGATACGGTGGCGCACCTCACCGCCGGGTATAATTTCTACCGCGAAGATACGGACGACCCTGACGCGGTCGCCAACGCCACGCAGCAATCCGATGTGCAGGAGTTTTCGGCCGGGGCCTCCGTAGAACGCGATTTCGGCATCCTGCGCGGCACGACGGCGCTGGCGCTCACCCGTTCGATCTATTCCGACGCCACGCTGGCCAGCGGCGCGACCGTCGCGCTCAGCGACCGCAATCAGACGACGGGTACGTTGCGCGGCCGCGTCGGCTACGAGCTGTCGCCCGCGCTGATCCCCTTCATCGAGGCCACGATCGGCCGGACGCTCTATGACGAGACACGCGATTCCGCCGGCTACGAGCGTTCGGGCCATAGCTACGGCGTCAAAGCCGGCGTCGAGGTCGATCTCGGTGAAAAGCTGAAGGGAGAAGTCGGCATCGGCTACGCGAGGGCGGACTTCGAAGATAACAGGCTCTCGTCGATCGACACGGCCACGCTCGATGCGAGCCTGCTCTGGTCGCCGATCCGCAGCACCGATGTTAATCTCGACCTGCAGACGAGCATCCAGCCTACGACTACGGCGGGCGAGAGCGGTTACGTCTCGCACGCGCTGACGACGACGGTCACGCATCAGTTGCGCGACAATCTGGTCGGCACGATGATCGGCGGGGTCATCTGGCGCGATTATCCCACCGACAGCACCATCAACGATGAGCTCGTCTATACCGCGGCGACCGGCCTGACCTGGAACATCAACCGCTATCTCGATCTGACCAGCACGCTTGGCTACGAGCTGACGACGCGCAAGGAAGGCACCGATTCGCAGCAATGGCGCGCCGGCGTCGGCCTTAAGCTCAAACGCTAAGCCTGATGTTGAAGTGTGAGCGGTTTGCGGACGACATCAGGCTAAAACATTAATAAAGAGCGCCGCGCATCTGGGAGGATACGCGGCGCTCGTCATTCATATGCTGTACGGAAAACTTACCTCAGGCCGGCAAGCAATTCCTTGAAGCCACCTTCGACGGTCGGGCGGATATCGGCGCGTTCGAGGGCGTAGGCGACATTTGCCAGGATGAAGCCGTCCTTGGCGCCGCAGTCGTAGGTCGTGCCGCGGAAGTGATACCCGGCGAAATCCTGTTCCTTCAGTAGCTTGAGCATGCCGTCGGTGAGCTGGATCTCGTTGCCGGCGCCGCGCTCCTGGGTTTCGAGGATCTTGAAGATCTCCGGCTGCAGGATGTAGCGGCCGTTGATGAAGAAGTTGGAGGGCGCCGTTCCCTTGGCGGGCTTTTCAACCATGCCGGTGATTCGGAAGCCCTCGCCGATCGCTTCGCCGACGCCGACGATGCCATATTTATGCGCCTGGTCGGGCGCGCATTCTTCAACGGCGATGATATTGCCGCCGCTCTGGCCGTAAAGGTCGATCATCCCCTTCATGCAGCCCTTGTCGCCCTTCATGATCATGTCGGGCAGCAGCAGCGCGAAAGGTTCGTCGCCGACGATTTCGCGGGCGCACCAGACCGCATGACCGAGGCCGAGCGGCTCCTGCTGGCGGGTGAAGCTCACCGTGCCGGCCTTCGGCAATTGCTGCTGCAGGAGAGTAATTTCCGCCTTCTTGGC
This sequence comes from Rhizobium sophoriradicis, assembly GCF_003939025.1. Lineage (GTDB taxonomy): Bacteria > Pseudomonadota > Alphaproteobacteria > Rhizobiales > Rhizobiaceae > Rhizobium > Rhizobium sophoriradicis. Next base: position 185,639 of record NZ_RQIH01000007.1, on the reverse strand, counting down.
GCGCTCCTTAAGCGTCTGCTCAAGCTCGAAATGAATGTCGAAATAATCTTCGATGACGTGCTTGTTGCGCCCGGTGACGAAAACCAAATGTTCAATCCCGGCCTCGATCGCCTCATCGACGACATATTGAATGATTGGCTTGTCGACGACGGTCAACATTTCCTTCGGAACAGCCTTTGTCGCCGGCAGGAATCGCGTCCCCAACCCGGCAACCGGAAATACTGCTTTACGAACTTTGTTATGCTGAGCCACACCCGGCCTCCTGCTTCGCCATATCGCTTTGGAAAAAGAGCCTTTTGGCTCTACCTAGTATAGAATTGCTACTGTTTTGCAATGGTGACCGCAGCCGACCGCCATGGTAAAGAATTTGTTGACTCCGTTCCTGTAGTCTCGGGTCTGGGCGGACATGACGCCTCTGCTGCACCGAAAACTGAAGATGACGGATACGACTGTCGATGATCCAGAATCACAAAAACTCCCTTCGTGGTCTTGCTCTCGCCCTCGTTGTCGCCGCCCAGGTAGGCCTGGTTCCCGACAGCGCGAAAGCTGATTCCCGGTTCCAGAAATGGATCGCGGATTTTTACCAAACAGCCGCTCAGAGTGGCATCAGTAAGGCAACCTATCAAAAGGCCTTTTCCGGGGTGAGCGAGCCCGATCCCACCGTGCTCGAGAAGGCGGCCTATCAGCCCGAATTCACCTCGAAGATCTGGGACTACGTCGATTCGCGCGTCAATCCCTACACGGTCAGGATCGGCCGCGAGATGGCCGCCAAGCACGCCCGCACGCTCAATGCGATCGAGCAGCGCTTCGGCGTCGACAAGAGCATTCTGCTCGCCATCTGGTCGATGGAATCGAACTATGGTGCGATTCTCGACAAGGATGACCGGCTGCACTACGTGCCGCGCGCGCTGGCGACGCTTGCCTATGCCGACCCGAGCCGCGCCAAATTCGCCAAGAAGCAGCTGGTTGCCGCGCTGAAGATCCTGCAGAACGGCGACGTGCCGGCACGCGAGATGACCGGCTCCTGGGCGGGCGCCATGGGCCACACCCAGTTCATCCCGACAAGCTACCTGCTTTACGCCGTCGACGCCGACGGCAACGGCCATCGCGACATCTGGAATTCGGTGCCGGATGCGCTGGCGACCTCGGCCAATCTCCTGATGAAGAACGGCTGGGATACCGGCAAGACCTGGGGCTACGAGGTCGTCGTTCCCGCTGCCGCCGCCAAGCAGGCCGGCAAGACCCATACGCTTGCCCAATGGGCGGAGCTCGGCCTGAAACGCCCAAACGGCAAGGCCTTCCGCGAAGGCGCCACCAAGGCCGTGCTGAAGATGCCGGCCGGACCGAACGGCCCGGGCTTCCTGATGACCGCCAACTTTTTCACCATCAAGAACTACAACGCCTCGGATAGCTACGCGCTTGCCGTCGGCCTGCTGGCCGATCAGATCGCCGGTTATGGCGGCATGCAGCAGCGCTGGCCGCGCCCGGACGGCGCCCTTGATATCACCGAGAAATTCGAGCTGCAGACCCGCCTGAAGACCCTCGGCTATTACAATGGCGAGGTCGACGGCAATTTCGGCTCGGGTTCGAAGGCGGCGATATCGGCGGTGCAGGAGCGCATCGGCATGCAGCCGGACGGCGAGCCCTCGCTGCCGCTCCTGAACGCACTTCGCCGCTAGAACAGGATGTGGTCCGAAAACCGCTGACACTTTTCGGCATCATGCTCTAGCGCCATGCCGAAAAGTAAGCCCTGATTGGAAGCGGCAGAACCGTGACCTACATGAATAGCGGGAGTGGACGCTGACCTATCCTGCGTGCAAGATGCCGGCAGATGCGGAACTGCCCATGATGAAGAAAACTGATCGGACCCCGAAAATCCGTTGGCTGGTGCTCGCCTTGACGGCGGCTTCGCTGTGCGTCGGCGCGCTTGCGCCGGTGCATGTCGCCGAGGCCCAGGAACAGCGCTACGAGCGCCGGTCGATCCTCGATTTTTTCCTTGGCCGGCGCTATCTCGATGACGGGCCGCAGGCCCCTGATGCCCAGCAGCCGAGGCGCCAGCAGCAGCGCAAGCGCCCGCCGGCGCAGAAGGCGGTGATCAATCCCCGCACCGCGCCGCCGGTGCGGCCGCCGGTGCAGGAAGAGCCCGTCGTGCAGAAGCTCGGCGACGCCAAGAAGATACTGATCGTCGGCGATTTCCTCGCCAGCGGCCTCGGCGACGGCCTGACCGCCGCCTTCGAGACCTCGCCCGGCGTCGTCGTCGAAGCCCGCGGCAACGTCTCCTCAGGCCTTGTCCGCGACGATTATTACGACTGGCCGGGACAGCTGCCGAAGATGATCGACGAGCTGAAGCCGGCAATGGTCGTCGTCATGATCGGCGCCAATGACCGCCAGCAGATGGTGACCGACACCGCCAAGGAAAAATTCCGCACCGACGGCTGGTTCGCCGAATATCGCCGCCGTGTCCTTTCCTTTGGCAAAGAAGTCACCGACCGGAAGATCCCGCTGCTCTGGGTCGGGCTGCCCGCCTTCGAATCCGATCAGATGACGGCCGACGCCGTCCAGATGAACCAGCTCTACCGCAACCAGGTCGAAAGCATCGGCGGCGAATTCGTCGATATCTGGGATGGCTTCGTAGACGAAAACAGCAACTTCATCGTCACCGGTTCGGATGTAAATGGCCAGCAGGTGCGCCTGCGCACGTCCGACGGCATCAACCTCACGCAGGCCGGCCGCCGCAAGCTTGCCTTCTATGTGGAAAAGCCGGCCCGCCGCATTCTCGGCACCCAAGCAAGCCCGGATCTGGTGCGGCTGGACGAAAGTGCCCTGCCCGGTCTCGGCCTTCCCACCAATCCGGTCGAACACACCGTGCCGATCAGCCTCTCCGATCCCAATCTCGACGGCGGCACCGAGCTTCTCGGCGCAAGGCCGCCGCCTATCACGCTGACGAAATCGCCGCGCGATCTGCTTGTCGAGCAGGGCGAGATGACGCCGGCCCCAATCGGACGCGTCGACGATTATCGCATGCCGGCGACCAAGACGCCGGCCGAAGTCTCGGTGAAATGAGAAAGTCGGTGCAAGCATGATGCTGAAAAGTGTCGGCGGTTTCGGACCACAATAAAAAGTCCGCCTGTGAACTGCCCCCCGAAAGTTGAACAACAACATTCGGGGTCAGTTCACAGGCGGAGTTCGTATCGTCATGAGCCCGTGTGAGCCGACAGTCAGTTCGGCAGCACGCTCGAGCCCATCAGAGCCTCGTCGATGGCGCGAGCAGCCTGGCGGCCTTCGCGGATCGCCCAGACCACCAGCGACTGGCCGCGGCGCACGTCGCCCGCCGTCCAGAACTTCTCGATCGAGGTCTTGTAGTCCCGGTCGTTGGCGACGACGTTGGTCGAGCCGCGCTTATCGGTATTGAGCGTCAGCTTGCCCTCGAGCTCCTTCAGCACGCTCGTCGTAAACGGGCCGCGGAAACCGATGGCGATGAAGGCGAGATCGGCGCGGATGACGAATTCCGTGCCTGGAACCGGCCGCCGGCGCTCGTCGACCTCGCAGCACTTGACGCCGGTCAGCACGCCGTCTTCGCCGACGAATTCAAGCGTTGCCACCTGGAACTCACGCACGGCGCCCTCGGCCTGCGAGGAGGAGGTACGCATCTTCGTCGCCCAGAAAGGCCAGACGGCGAGCTTGTCTTCCTTCTCCGGCGGCTGCGGCCGGATGTCGAGCTGGGTGACCTTGACGGCGCCCTGGCGGAACGCCGTGCCGACACAGTCCGACGCCGTATCACCACCACCGACGACGACGACATGTTTGGCGCCGGCCAGAATCGGGTCCGACGGCCAGCCGACGCTGTCGATGTTCTCGCGCCCGACACGGCGGTTCTGCTGCACCAGATAGGGCATGGCATCATGCACGCCGGCAAGGTCAATGCCCGGAATGCCCGCCTCGCGCGGCGTCTCGGAGCCGCCGCAATAAAGCACGGCGTCATGATCGGCGAGCAGCTGCTCGACCTTGACATCGACGCCGACATTGACGCCGCAATGGAAGGTGACGCCCTCGCCCTTCATCTGCTCGACACGGCGGTCGATGAAGTTCTTTTCCATCTTGAAATCGGGAATGCCGTAGCGCAGCAGACCGCCGGGCTTGGTCTCGCGCTCGTAGACATGTACCTCGTGGCCGGCGCGGCCGAGCTGCTGGGCGGCCGCCATGCCGGCGGGACCAGAGCCGATGACGGCGACCTTCTTGCCGGTATGGACGGTGGCCGGTTGCGGCCGGATGAAGCCGAGCTCATAGGCCTTGTCGGCGATCGCCTGCTCGACCGTCTTGATGGCAACAGGCGCATCTTCGAGATTCAAAGTGCAGGCTTCCTCGCAGGGCGCCGGGCAGACGCGGCCGGTGAACTCCGGGAAGTTGTTGGTCGAATGCAGGTTCTGGATCGCCGCTTCCCAGTTGTTGTTGTAGACGAGGTCGTTCCAGTCGGGAATCTGGTTGTGCACCGGGCAGCCGGTCGGGCCGTGACAATAGGGGATGCCACAGTCCATGCAGCGCGCGGCCTGTTTCTGCACTTCCGGATCCGACATCGGGATCGTGAATTCGCGGAAATGGCGGATACGATCCGACGCCGGCTGGTACTTCGCCACCTGCCGGTCGATTTCCAGAAACCCTGTTACCTTACCCATCTCTTCGTCCCTTACCCTCATGACCGGCTCATCCGCGGCCAATTGTCTGTCGTCAGTCCCGGCATTCCGGGCGGGTTACTTCTCTTGACCGTCATTGGAACATATCCCCTGAAACTTCCGGGCGATCTCGACGGCCGTCGGCCGTCGCATGATCGTCACGGATCATCGAGACGTTTCCGATATTCGCCACCCGCAATCAGCACGTGGCGAATATCCCGGTGCAAATCACTCCGCGGCGATGCCCATCCGGCTGCGTTCCATTTCCTCGAGCGCACGGCGGTATTCGACCGGCATGACCTTGCGGAACTTCGGACGGTAGTCGGCCCAATGATCGAGGATCTGCTTGGCGCGGGTGGAACCCGTATAGTGCAGATGATTGGAGATCAGCTGGTAGAGGCGCTCCTCGTCGTGGCGGGTCATGTCGCCCGAGACGTCGACGCGTCCCTTGTGCATGAGATCGCCGCCGTGATGATGCAGCTTCTCCAGCATGTCGTCTTCTTCCGGCACCGGCTCGAGTTCGACCATCGCCATGTTGCAGCGGCTGGCGAAATCGCCGGTTTCATCGAGCACATAGGCGACACCGCCGGACATGCCGGCCGCGAAATTGCGGCCGGTGGCGCCGAGCACCACGACGACACCGCCGGTCATATATTCGCAGCCATGGTCGCCGACACCCTCGACGATGGCGATCGCGCCGGAATTGCGCACAGCAAAACGTTCGCCCGCCACCCCGCGGAAGTAGCATTCGCCCTCGGTAGCACCGTAAAGCACGGTGTTGCCGACGATGATCGAGTTTTCGGCGACAATCCTCGAATTCTCCGGCGGCCGGATGATGATCTTGCCGCCCGAAAGGCCCTTGCCGACATAGTCGTTGCCGTCGCCGATCAGGTTGAAGGTGACGCCGCGCGCCAGGAAGGCGCCGAAGCTCTGACCTGCCGTGCCGCGAAGCGTCACGTTGATCGTATCTTCCTTCAGCCCGCGGTGGCGGTAACGCTTAGCGACCTCGCCGGACAGCATCGCGCCCGCCGAGCGGTCGACGTTCTTGATTTCGACCTCGAAGGCGACGGGCGTCTTGTCGGTCAGCGCTGGCTGCGCCTGTTCGATCAGCACGCGGTCGAGAATGTCGTCGATCGGGTGCTGCTGCCGGCTCGTCCAGAAGGTCTCCTCCTTGGCGGCATCGACTTTGTGGAAGATGCGGCTGAAGTCGAGACCCCTCGCCTTCCAGTGCGCCAGCATCTCGTCCTTCTCCAGCAGCTCCGAAGCGCCGATGATATCGTCAAGCCGGGTAAAGCCGAGCGAGGCGAGGATTTCACGCACTTCATTGGCGACGAAGAAGAAGTAGTTGATGACGTGTTCCGGCGTTCCCTTGAAGCGCTTGCGCAGCACCGGATCCTGTGTCGCCACGCCGACTGGACAGGTGTTGAGATGGCACTTGCGCATCATGATGCAGCCGGCCGCGATCAGCGGCGCGGTGGCGAAGCCGAATTCGTCGGCGCCGAGCAGCGCCCCGATGATGACGTCACGGCCGGTCTTCAGACCGCCGTCCACCTGCAGCGCAACACGCGAACGCAGGCCGTTCAGCACCAGCGTCTGCTGGGTTTCGGCAAGGCCGATCTCCCAGGGGCTGCCGGCATGCTTGAGCGAGGTCAGCGGCGACGCACCCGTGCCGCCGTCGAAGCCGGCGACCGTGATATGGTCGGCGCGCGCCTTGGCGACGCCGGCGGCAACCGTGCCGACGCCAACTTCGGAGACGAGCTTGACCGAGACATCAGAGGTCGGGTTGACGTTCTTCAGATCGTAGATCAGCTGCGCCAGATCCTCGATCGAATAGATGTCGTGGTGCGGCGGCGGCGAGATCAGGCCGACACCCGGTGTCGAATGGCGGGTCTTGGCAACCGTCGCATCGACCTTGTGACCGGGCAGCTGGCCGCCTTCGCCGGGCTTGGCGCCCTGCGCCACCTTGATCTGCAGCACATCGGCGTTGACCAGATATTCGGTTGTGACGCCGAAACGACCCGACGCGATCTGCTTGATCGCCGAACGTTCCGGGTTCATCGAACCATCGGAGAGCGGCATGTAGCGATCGGATTCCTCGCCGCCCTCGCCGGTGTTCGACTTGCCGCCGATCCGGTTCATGGCGATCGCCAGCGTCGTATGCGCCTCGCGGGAGATCGAACCGAAAGACATCGCTCCGGTCGAGAACCGCTTGACGATATCGGCGGCCGGCTCGACCTCGTCGATAGACACTGGCTTGCGGCCAAGCGCCTCGGCGCTCTTGATGTTGAACAGCCCGCGGATCGTGTTCATCCGCAGCGCCGAATTGTTCACCATCTCGGCGAATTCGCGGTAGCGGTCCTCGGCATTGCCGCGCACGGCATGCTGCAGGGCGGCGACCGCGTCCGGCGTCCAGGCATGGCTTTCGCCGCGCATGCGGTAGGCGTATTCGCCGCCGATATCGAGCGTCGTCGCAAGCAGCGGATCCTTGCCGAAGGCGGCGTTGTGGCGGGCGACGGTCTCTGCGGCGATTGCCTCGAGGCCGATACCTTCGATCATCGTTGCGGTACCGAAGAAATACTTGTCGACTAGTTCCGACGACAGGCCGATCGCATCGAAAATCTGCGCGCCGCAATAGGACTGATAGGTCGAGATGCCCATCTTGGACATCACCTTGAGGATGCCTTTGCCGACCGCCTTGATGTAGCGGTAGACGATTTCCGAGGCATCGACTTCCTTCGGGAATTCGCCCTTGGCATGCATGTCGAGCAGCGTGTCGAAGGCGAGATAGGGGTTGATCGCCTCGGCGCCGTAGCCGGCGAGCAGGCAGAAATGATGCACTTCGCGCGGCTCGCCCGTCTCGACGACGAGACCGACGGAGGTGCGAAGCCCCTTGCGGATCAGGTGATGGTGGACGGCCGCTGTGGCGAGCAGTGCCGGAATGGCGATTCGATCAGGCCCGATCTGCCGGTCGGAGAGCACGATAATGTTGTAGCCGCCCTTGACGGCCGCTTCCGCGCGCTCGCAGAGCCGGTCGAGCATCTCGGGCATGCCTTCGGCGCCGCGCTCGATATCATAGGTGAAATCGAGCGTCTTGGTGTCGAAACGGTCTTCCGTATGGCCGATCGAGCGGATCTTCTCGAGATCGCCATTGGTCAGGATCGGCTGACGCACCTCGAGACGCTTGGCGTTCGCCATGCCTTCATGGTCGAGAATGTTCGGACGCGGACCGATGAAGGAGACGAGGCTCATGACCAGCTCTTCGCGGATCGGATCGATCGGCGGGTTGGTCACCTGCGCGAAATTCTGTTTGAAATAGGTGTAGAGCAGCTTCGGCTTTTCCGACATCGCCGAGATCGGCGTGTCCGTGCCCATCGAGCCGATCGCTTCCTGGCCCGTCGTCGCCATCGGCGACATCAGGATGCGGGTGTCCTCGAGCGTGTAGCCGAAGGCCTGCTGGCGGTCGAGCAGCGACACGTCGCGGCGCAGCGCCCTGGGCTCCACCGGCTTCAGCTCTTCGAGGATCAGCTGGGTCCGGTCGAGCCAGCTGCGATAGGGATGCGCGGTCGCAAGCTGCGACTTCACCTCGTCGTCGGAGATGATGCGGCCTTCTTCCATGTCGATCAGCAGCATCTTGCCCGGCTGCAGGCGCCACTTCTGGATGATCTTCTCCTCCGGAACCGGCAGAACCCCGGCTTCGGACGCCATGATGACGCGGTCGTCATCGGTCACGAGGTAACGCGCCGGCCGCAGGCCGTTGCGGTCGAGTGTGGCGCCGATCTGCTTGCCGTCGGTGAAGGCAACGGCAGCCGGCCCGTCCCAAGGTTCCATCAGCGCGGCATGATATTCGTAGAAGGCCTTGCGTTCGGCCGCCATCGACTGGTTGCCGGCCCAGGCTTCCGGGATCAGCATCATCACCGCATGCGCCAGCGAATAGCCGCCGCGCACCAGGAATTCGAGCGCATTGTCGAAGCAGGCGGTGTCCGACTGTCCCTCGTAGGAAATCGGCCAGAGCTTGGAAATATCTTCGCCGAACAGCGGCGAGGAAACCGAGGCCTGGCGCGCCGCCATCCAGTTGACGTTGCCGCGCAGCGTGTTGATCTCGCCGTTATGGGCGACCATGCGATAGGGATGGGCGAGCTTCCACGACGGGAAGGTGTTGGTCGAGAAACGCTGGTGCACCAGGGCGACCGCGCTTTCGAAACGCGGGTCCGACAGGTCCTTATAATAGGCGCCGACCTGATAGGCCAGGAACATGCCCTTATAGACCACCGTCGCCGACGACAGCGACACCGGATAGAAATTGCTCTCCTCGCCGTCGAACTCGTCATAGATGCGGTTGGAGATCACCTTGCGCAGCGTGAACAGCCGGCGCTCGAACTCGTCGTTGTTTTCGGCATCCTCGCCGGCACCGATGAAGACCTGGACGTGATGCGGCTCGGTGGCGGCAATGGCCGGCGCCTTAGAGAGCGAGGAATTATCGACCGGCACGTCGCGAAAGCCGATCAGGACCTGGCCTTCCTCTTCAATGACGTCCTTGATGACCTTCTTGAAGTGCTCGATCTGATTTTCATCGCGCGGCATGAAGATATGGCCGACGCCATATTCGCCGGCCGGCGGCAGGGTGATGCCCTGCCCGGCCATCTCCTCACGGAAGAAGCGGTCGGGAATCTGCACCAGAATGCCGGCGCCGTCGCCCATCAGAGGATCGGCGCCGACGGCGCCGCGGTGCGTCAGGTTCTCGAGGATGAACAAGCCGTCCTTGACGATCTGGTGCGACTTCTCGCCCTTCATATGCGCGACAAAGCCGACGCCGCAGGCATCATGCTCGTTACGTGGATCGTAGAGGCCCTGTTTCTTCGGCAGGCCGGAGGCGCATTTGGACATATTGGCCGTCGCGCGCATCTCAGCAGCGGCAAACCGGTCAAATTCCATGGATGGCGTCTTCGTCATCATCTTTCCTCCTGTCGAAACCCGCGGGCCGCGGGCGGCTTTTCGTCCCGCACCGCAACCCGAAGATAGGTTCGGCGCATGACAGCGCTGTTGCATTGTGAAGATCGCCGCAGACATCTGCTTTTAGGGAAAGCAAACCGTCGCGTTCCGCGCCTGCCATTCGCCTCCGTGCACCGCCCGTCCTGGGGCTTGGCGCTCGGAAGAACTATAGCGTGAAAGCCCGCCTGTTCCAGGGCTTTCGGCGCCTCTTCGGCCGCAAAGGCCAAAATAGGACAGCAACACTGTCCTAATTCAGCTGTTCTATGCCAGAAAGCATTTGGCTTCGCAAGAGCACCGGGACAAAAATCGTCATTTTGCGACGTAAGATTACCAAATCAGTCGCAATCACGAAATAAAATTACGCTACTCCGGCTTATTTTATTTATTGATTGCGCCGGTCAATTTTCGTGATGGATTATGGGCAATAGCCTTGATCCCGTAAAGGATTGACGTAATGTCCGCTGCGACCCTCCCAATCTGTTTCACTCCCCACGGTCTCCGCTATGTTCTTTGCATCCGACAATTGGGCCGGCGCCCACAGATCCATTGCCGAACGCCTGCTGGCGGAATCGGCTGGCTTTGCCCCTGCCTATGGCGCTGGCGATCTCGACAAAAAAGTCGAGACCCGCTTCTGCGAGATCTTCGAACGTAAGGTTTCCGTCTTCTTCGTCGCCACTGGCACGGCCGCCAATTCCCTGTCGCTGGCAAGCGTCCAGCGCCCCGGCGGTATCACCTTCTGCCATTCCGAGGCCCATGTGATCGAGGATGAATGCGGCGCGCCGGAATTCTTCTCCGGCTCCGCCCGCCTCGTTGCCGTCGACGGCGAAGCCGGTAAGATCGATCCGGCGAAACTCTCCGCAAAAATCGCCAACTTTCCAGAGGACGCCCTCCGTCACGGCCGTGCCAGCGCCGTCACCATCACCCAGGCAACCGAGATCGGCACCGTCTATTCCCTGCCGGAGATCGGCGAAATCGCCGCCATATCACGAAAGCGCAACCTGCCGCTCCACATGGACGGCGCCCGCTTTGCCAATGCGTTGATTGCGCTCGGCGCCACCCCGGCCGAAATGACCTGGAAGCGCGGCGTCGACATGCTCTCCTTCGGCGGCACCAAAAACGGCTGCTGGTGCGCCGAGGCGATCGTCTTCTTCGATCCGGAACGGGCGCGCGAAATGCCCTTCATCCGCAAGCGCGCCGCGCAGCTCTTCTCCAAGTCGCGCTTCATCGCAGCCCAGTTCGACGCCTATTTCGAAAAGGGCCTCTGGCTCGACCTCGCCCGCCATTCCAACGGCATGGCCGATCGCTTGCGCGCCGGTATCGGCGCCAGCAACGCCGCACGGCTCGCCTGGCCGACCGCGTCAAACGAAGTCTTTGCCGTCATCAGCAAAAGTGCGGCGAAAACCGCCGAGGAAAAGGGTGCGAAATTCTATGAGTGGCCGGTGCCTGCGGCAACGCCCGAACTCGTCTCCGAAGGCGAAACCCTGATCCGCCTCGTCACCAGCTTTGCGACCACGGACGCGGATGTGGATGGTTTCCTGAAGTGCCTGGCCGCCTGATCGGTCGAGCCCGCCTGCCGGGCAGGCTCCGGGTGCCGACGGTGGCTCACGCCGACCTCAGCCCCCTCACCTTTTGCAGAATATCGTCCGAGAGTGCGGCGACCAGCGCCTGATCGGCGCCCTTGCGCGGCACAAGCACGAATTCCACGTCCTCCAGCGCCGGCAGTCTTCCCGCGGCGATCTCTTTCAGCCCCGATGGCGCCATGCTGCGCGGCTGCACCAGCACGCCCATCCCGGCCCGCGCCGCCGCCGTCAGCCCGCTGAGACTGCCGCAAGTACAGACGATCCGCCAGGGTACGCCGTTGCGCCCGAGCGCTTCCAGGGCGATCGCCCGTGTCACGCTCGGCGGCGGGAAAGCAATCAACGGCAGTGGCCCGGCGGCCAGCAGCCGCTCAGGATCACGCGCCAGCCAGACGAGCGGCTCGCGATAGACGAGCTGTCCGCGTGAGTCACCGAGCCGGCGCTTGGCAAGCACCAGATCGATGTCGCCATTGTCCTGCATCTCGTAGAGGACGCCGGAGAGCGCCACGGTCAGCTCCAGGTCGACGGACGGGTGCGACCGAACGAAATCCTCCAGCGCCGCCGGCAACTGGCTGGTGACGAAATCCTCCGAGACGCCGAGCCGCAGGCTGCCGCGCAAGCTGTTGCTCTTAAACAGCGACTGCACCTGCCCCTCGATCGAAAGCATGGCGCGCGCATGCGTCAGCAGCGCTTCGCCGTCGCCTGTTAGCATGACCTTGTGTGTGTCGCGCGCCAGAAGTTTGCGACCGAGCGTCGCCTCCAGCCGCTGAATATGCTGACTGACCGTCGATTGCCCGAGACCCAGCCTGTCCGCGGCGAGCGTGAAACTGCCCATCTGTTCGACGGCGACGAAACTGCGCAACTGCGAAAGGTCCAGCATGACATCCGGATTCTTGATAACTGTTATTTCTTGCATCCTGGATCATAATGGAGGACAGAACAATCACCAAACTTGTTTTTGCCGCGAGACCGCTATGCGCCGCTTTCTGCCCGATACATTCACCAGCCTGCTTGTCTGCACTGTCATCCTCGCCTCGCTGTTTCCGGCAAGCGGCACCTTCGCGGCTTATTTCGGCCTCGCCACCGATCTCGCCATCGCCGCCCTGTTCTTCCTGCACGGCGCCCGCCTCTCCCGCGATGTCGTCATCTCGGGCCTCCTGCACTGGCGCCTGCATCTCGTCATCCTGCTGACGACCTTCGGCATCTTCCCGCTGCTTGGCCTGGCGCTCGGCTTCATTCCGGACGCGATCCTGCCGCAGCCGCTCTATCTCGGCATCCTCTTCCTCTGCGTCCTGCCGTCGACGGTGCAGTCATCCATCGCCTTCACCTCGATGGCCGGCGGCAACGTGCCCGCCGCCATCTGCTCTGCCTCCGCCTCTAATATCTTCGGCATGTTTCTGACGCCGCTGCTCGTCGGCCTGCTCTTTTCCGTCGGCGGCCATGGCGGCTTCTCCCTCGACGCGCTTCAGCAGATCCTGCTGCAACTGCTTGCCCCCTTCATCGTCGGCCAGATCCTGCAGCCCTGGATCGGCGACTGGATTCGCGCCAGGAGGAAAATCCTGATGCCCGTCGACCGCGGCTCGATCCTGATGGTCGTCTATCTCGCCTTCTCGACGGCCGTCGTCGAGGGCCTCTGGCATACCTTCTCGCTCGCCGATATCGCCGTCGTCATCCTTGCCGACATCGTGCTCCTGGCGCTCGTGCTCGTTTTGACGATGTTCGGCAGCCGCTGGCTGGGCTTCAACAAGGCCGACGAGATCACCATCACCTTCTGCGGCTCCAAGAAAAGTCTCGCAAGCGGCGTGCCGATGGCAAACGTCATTTTTGCCGGCCAGTCGATCGGCGCGATCGTGCTTCCGCTGATGCTCTTCCACCAGATCCAGCTGATGGTCTGCGCCGTCATCGCCCAGAAATACGCCGCCGCCGCGGCCCGCCGCGCAACGGAACAGCAGATCAAGGATGCCGCCAGCCCCGCCTGAACAGCAACAAGCGAACGGCAATAAAAAACGGCGCCCCAAGCGGAGCGCCGTCCTTTATCCACGTGGGATAATGATCAGTTGTTGACGACCTGCGCCTCGATGGCCTTCGGAGCCTCGACCGGCTCTGCGGCAATCGCGATCCTGCGGGGCTTCATGGCCTCGGGAATGTTGCGCAGAAGGTCGATGTGAAGCAGGCCGTTCTTCAGCGAAGCTGCGGTCACCTCGACATGGTCGGCGAGCTGGAAACGGCGCTCGAAGGCGCGCTTGGCAATGCCGCGATAGAGGAATTCGCCGCCTTCGGCGGTATCCTCGTTCTTTTCACCCTTCACGGAAAGCACATGGGCATGGGCTTCGATTGAAAGTTCGGTCTCGTCGAAACCGGCAACAGCCATGGTGATGCGATAGGTGTTTTCACCGGTGCGCTCGATATTATAGGGCGGATAGGTCTGCGCCTGCTCCGGCTGAGCGAGGCTGTCGAGCATGGTGAACAGCCGGTCGAAACCGACCGTCGAACGATAAAGGGGAGAGAAGTCTACGTGACGCATGATGTCCTCCTGTGGAAGCGACGTGTTGCGATAAATGTCCCTGAAACCCCATGTTCGGCGGCCCCGGAACGGCTGCGCGGGCCCTTCTTGGCACCCGTAGCAAGGAGATGGTGATGGGATTTGCGAAGTTCAAGACCGTTTCGAACTCGCCCTGAACGGCCCGTGAACCCTGCATGAACGGCCGGTTCGGAACGCATTCAGACGCATGCGCCTAGAAATAGCAGCGTCGGGTAAAATCTGGTCCCGGCGGCTGAAGTGCATCGTCCCTTCTTCTTCAGCCTCAACTTAGGCCGGCTGCGGGCACCCTCATGCTCCTGCCGGCCCATTTCTCCCGCCGCTTTGCGGACGCCGCCGCTTTCCAAGGCGGGAGCCATGCGTTATCCCTGATAGCGAAGCAGTCAGCAGCGGCGCATTGGCAAAGTCATGGATCAGGTTCTCTATTCGACGCCCGACAATCCCGCCCCGGAAAACCGCACGGAAGGGTATTTTGAAACCCATGACGGCCACCGGCTGCGTTACGCCGTCTTTCGCTCCGGCGCCCAGGTCGCCAGGGGCACGGTGGTCATTCTCCATGGCCGCAATGAATATATCGAAAAGTACTTCGAGACCATCCGCGACCTGACGGCGAAAGGCCTCTGGGTCGCGACCTTCGATCTGCGCGGCCAGGGCGGTTCGCCGCGGCTGATGAAACGCCGTAATCACGGTCACATCCGCCGCTTTGTCGATTACGAGCACGATCTCGACACCTTCCTCGAAAAGGTGGTGCTGCCGGATACGCGCCTGCCTTTCTACCTGCTCGGCCATTCCACCGGTGGGCTGATCGCGCTGTCGGCCGCCCCTTATCTGACGACCCGCATCGACCGCATGGTGCTGTCGGCTCCCTTCATCGGCCTGACCGGCCAGGCGGCCTCGCCCCGTGCCATCCGTGCCCTTGCAGGCACGCTGACCGCTCTCGGCCTTGGTTTCCTGCCGTTGACCTCGAAATTGAAGGAGCCGGACTTCAGCCACAACCCGCTGACCTCGGACGAACAGCGTTTCGACCGCAATGCCGCGATGATGACGGCGCATCCGGAGCTGACGCTCGGTCCGCCGACAGCCCGTTGGCTCAGCGAGGCGTTCCGGACCATAGATCGGGTCACCTCGCCCAACCATCTCTTTTCGATCACCATCCCGACCATCGTCATCGCCCCGACCCGTGACGGCGTCGTGCCCTATACGGCGCAGGAGCGGCTCTCGCGTTATTTCCGCGCCGGTCAGCTGGTGCCGATCAACGGCGCCCGCCACGAGATCTTCCAGGAACGGGATATCTACCGCGCCGCCGCGCTCGCCGCCTTCCACGCCTTCATTCCTGGCAGCGATGCCGAGGAAAACCAGGATGTCGCAGCCCTCGGCACGTGAGGCCGGATCAGTGGGGCTGACCGGGGGATTGGCCCGGTCAATCCTCGGGATCAGCGTTGCAGCACGGCGACTGCCTGCTCGTAGACCGCCCGGCTGCCGGCGGCGATGATCGAGCCGCCATTTTCCGGCCGGCCGCCGTCCCAGGTGGTGATGATGCCGCCCGCCCCCTCGATGACGGGAATGATGCCGCCGACATCATAGGGCTTCAGGCCGTTCTCGATGACGAGATCGATATGGCCGGCAGCAAGCAGCGCATAGGCATAGCAGTCGCAGCCGTAACGGAAGAGCCGCACCTGGCTCTCGATCTCCCGGTATTTCTCCATCTCCGCGCCGGCGAAGAGATGCGGCGAGGTGGTGAACAGGATGGCGTCCGAAAGCCTGTCGCACTGGCGCGTCACCAGCCGCCGCTCGCCCTCGGGCCCGCTATAGATCGAGCCGTTTTCGTCGGCGAAATAACGCTCGCCGGTAAAGGGTTGTTCGATCATGCCCATGATCGCCCGGCCCTCCTTCTGCAGGCCGATCAGCGTTCCCCACACCGGCACGCCCGCTATGAAGGCGCGGGTTCCGTCGATCGGATCGATTACCCAGACATAGTCACGGTCGAGCCCGACATTGCCGTGCTCCTCGCCGAGAATGCCGTGATCGGGGAAATTCTCCTCGATCAGCGCTCGGATGGCGAGCTCGGCAGCCCGGTCGCCTTCCGTCACCGGATCGAACCCCGAGGAAAGCTTGTTGGTGACATCAAGGCCGGAGCGGAAGCGCGGCAGCGTCTCGGCGCGGGCGGCCTCCGCCAGACGATTGAAGAACGAACGGTCAGGAAGCATGGTGGCACCATTTGGCTGGCGGGAACGGGGTTTCATAGCGAAACGTGACGGGAATGCAAACGCAGCGGGCAATTTCGGACGAATTCCCAAAGATATCGCAGCGCAATATATTGCTTGACATTTGTGCAATGCAATAGTAGCGTCGTCGGTACAGTCTTCTGACTGTAAATACCCTCCTTGGGTGTTTCCTCCCTAGACTTAGCCGCGCTGACCAGCGCGGTTCTTTTTTGGCCGTTACGAAAGACGACGGCCACACGAATATCGCCAAATTGAAAAGAAGATTATTCGGCGGCCAGCGCCCGGTCGCCGGCGAACTTTTCGACGTAATCGGCCATCTGCTGCATGAAGGCCGTCACGGCCTCGGCCACCGCGGCAAAATCCTCGCGCTTCTCCAGCGTCACCTCGTCGACATAGATCGCCCGGTTCACCTCGATCTGCAATGCATGCAGGCCGCGCGCGGGGCGGCCGTAATGTTCGGTGATGAAACCGCCGGCATAGGGCTTGTTGCGGATCGCCGCGAAGCCCATTTCCTCGAGGATGGCGATGGCGGCGCGCGAAAGTTCTGCCGAAGCGCTGGTGCCGTAGCGATCGCCGATGATAAAATCGGGCCGCCCGGTGCAGCCGGCGACGCGCACATTGCCGGGCATCGAATGGCAATCAATCAGCACGCCGAAGCCGAACTGTACATGGGTGCGCGCAATCAGCCGGCGCAGCGCCGCATGGTAAGGCTTGTAGACCGCTTCGACCCGATCCAGCCCCTCCTGCACCGGCAGGCGCCGCGCATAGATCTCCATGTTCTCGGCGACGATGCGCGGAATGGTGCCGAGTCCGCCGGCGACCCTCAGCGAGTTGACATTGGCATAGGGCGGCAGCAGCCCGTCGAACATCCTGGGATCGAGCTCGTAAGGCTCGCGGTTGACGTCGAGATAGGCGCGCGGAAAGTTGGCGGCGAGAAGCGGTGCGCCGAGGGTGACGGCCGAACCGAAGAGCTCATCGACATAGTGATCCTCGGAACGGCGGATGGCGATGCCTTCGAGCCTCGACTGGGCGATGAATTCCGGTGGATAAATGCGGCCGCTATGGGGGGAGTTGTAGACGAAGGGAATGGTCTGCGACACGGGCTCATGGACTTCAAAAAGCTCGTATTCGCGGATTTCCGGCACTTTCTGCCCTCTTTACCATGTCATGAACTGACTGCTTCGGCCATGTTGCCAGTTGCCCGGCCTCAAGTCCATACTATGTAGAAGGGATGGCAATCACGCACAGGCAATTCACCGGTTGTTTACCGGGCAAAGACTAGTGTAAACGGCTGGCAGCCCCACCCAAAACCTATTGATCAGCGGTCTGGATTGATGACTCAGAAGATACTTCTCGCCGAAGACGATAACGACATGCGCCGCTTCCTGGTGAAAGCGCTGGAAAAGGCCGGTTACAAGGTCCTTTCTTATGATAACGGCGCCAGCGCCTACGACCGGCTGCGCGAGGAACCGTTTTCCCTGCTGCTGACCGATATCGTCATGCCCGAGATGGACGGCATCGAACTGGCGCGCCGCGCCACCGAACTCGATCCCGACCTCAAGGTGATGTTCATTACCGGTTTTGCCGCCGTGGCGCTGAACCCTGATTCGAAGGCGCCGAAGGATGCCAAGGTCCTTTCCAAGCCCTTCCACCTGCGCGACCTCGTCGACGAGGTCAACAAAATGCTTGCCGCGTAAGGCTTGCCGGGCGGCGCGTCACAAAACTGAAAAAAGCCTATTGACGGCTCCGAATGTTTTGTGATCTATGCGCCGCCATCGGATGGGCGTGTAGCTCAGCGGGAGAGCACTACGTTGACATCGTAGGGGTCACAGGTTCAATCCCTGTCACGCCCACCATCCAGATTGCTTGATCTAGAAGGCCTTTCGAGAAATCGAGAGGCCTTTTTACATCGCCGCTCGCGGGTGTGATCCACCTGCACCAGTAGGAGTTCTAGACTTGGCCCAGGTCATCAAACGACGCAAAACTCTTGTGGTTTCCAACGACAAGATTTCCCTCGCAAAAGGTATCAGCCTTCCTGAGGGACGCTACCCCGTCACTGCCGAGTACGTCGTCTCCCATATGCGCGGCAGACCGGTCGAGCAGGCCGGCCGGATCATGCTTCACCTGACGCGTCAGAACCTCCTGGACTACGGTGTCGATCTGACCGGCAGCGCGATGTTGGGCAGTGATATCGATGTGAGCGGCAATGTCGCCCGCAAGGAAGCCACCCTGGAGTGAATTCTTGGGGCACAGGTGTTCGTCACGGCGTCAAGGCAGCAATTCAAGCCGAGAACACCCCCAATTACGTCGCAGCACCATGCGAATACCTGACCTTCCAGCGCACGGCGGTTCGCCGGCGCAGACAGCGTTGGGAGATCTCTCGCCCGGCAGCCGCCGCCCTTGTTTCCGCCGTCCTCGCCTTGCCGGCCTTTGCCGCGCCTGAGACACTTCCCGGCACCGCTGGCGTCATTACGCTTTCCGGCAAGCGCGCCAAACTGGTCGTCGCCACTCCTCTCTCCCCGGCAGCTTATTAGCCATCCCCGGATTCGCACAGATTGCGGTTATGGCGTGTGCGCATATGAGGACATGCTTACGCGAGCACGAATTGCATATTGTTTTCGTGGCTCAGCCCACCGTTGTTCACGGCAAGATTTGCGACAGACACGTGACAGATTCGTGACAAAATACGTGTTATTTCAGCAACATAGCTGCGCCAGCCTGCTGTCATGAACAACATCCTTATTGCGACGCAACATCCGCTATGTAACGTCCGCGGCGAGGCAGGCACCTGGTCAAAAAGGCGCCGCTTCGCTCACACGGGGTGAAGATCCGTAGGGGCTGCCGATGGCAACGGTCTTCATCCTCTCGCATCTGAACTGGAGGTTATTCCATGAACATCAAGAGCCTTCTTCTCGGCTCCGCTGCTGCTCTCGCAGCAGTATCCGGCGCTCAGGCGGCTGACGCTATCGTTGCTGCCGAGCCGGAACCGGTTGAATACGTCCGCGTCTGCGACGCTTACGGCACCGGCTATTTCTACATCCCCGGCACCGAAACCTGCCTCAAGATCAACGGTTATGTCCGTTTCCAGGTTGACGTTGCTCCGAACGCCAGCTCGATCGGCGCCGGCGGCGGCGGTTCCGTTGCCAACGACTCGGACTGGGATGCCCGTACGCGCGGCCAGGTTCAGTTCACGGCCAAGAGCGACACCGAATATGGTCCGCTGACCGGCGTTATCGTCATGCAGTTCAATGCTGACAACGCTTCGGCCCAGAAGGCCCAGCTCGACTCCGCTTACCTCGACATCGCTGGCTTCCGCGCTGGTCTGTTCTACAGCTGGTGGGACGACGGCCTCTCGGGTGAAACCGACGATATCGGCTCGCCGGTCACGCTGCATAACTCCATCCGTTATCAGTACGAAACCGACGGATTCTACGCTGGCATCAGCGTTGACGAGCTGGAAGACAGCCCGTTCTACAACGGCGAAACCGCCAACAACGTCGGTGTAGCCGTTGGTCTCGGCGGCAAGGCTGGTATCTTCAGCTACCAGATCACTGCCGGTTACGACACCGACAACGAAGAAGGCGCCGTCCGCGCTATGGGTACGGTTGCCGTCGGTCCGGGTACGCTCGGCCTCGCAGTCGTCTACGCATCCAACCCGAACGCCTACTACAACAAGGCTGAATGGGCGATCGCTGCCGAATACGCCATCAAGGCAACTGACAAGCTGAAGATCACCCCGGCTGTTCAGTACTACGACAACTACGGCATCACCGCTGGCGAGTTCAACGATGACGTCAACGCCTGGAAGGCCGGCGTAACGATCGACTACCAGATCGTCGAAAACTTCTCGGCCAAGGTTTCGGTTCAGTACCTCGATCCGGACAATGCCAGCGACGTCACCTCGGGCTACTTCCGCCTGCAGCGCGCGTTCTAATGAAAAGGGCTGCCGGCTCGTCCGGCAGCCGCAAATTCCTGATCCGACTGACCTCCGATCGGGAAAGAATGGGTCTGGACTTCCCTGCCTAGACCCATTCCCCCTGATCAGACAGTGCATTCAAGACGGCAGGCGCTCGACGAGTGCCTTGCCACCGTCATATCATGCCGGCCTGTTGTCGATAACTGGCAGCTGCGCCATTGCCGAGCCTCCCGGCCAACAAGTTCAACGGGCTTGTTCAAAGATCACCGCAGCCGGTGATAATCTTGTTAAGCGGAAGTGGCGGAACCAAATTCGGACACAGAACCATGCCATGGCGAATCGAGGATGAGGCAGTGATTCGCCTCGCCAGCACATGGGGTTTGAATTCGAAATGAACTTATCCGCGCTTGCCGCCGCCGCATTTTTGTCCGCCGCCTTTGCATTGCCGGCGACCGCCGCGCCGGCCTCTCCCGCCGAAACTTTTCCCGGCGCCCCCGGCGTCATTACGCTTTCCGGCAAATGCGCCAAGCTTGTCGTCGCCAAGTTCGACGCCACCAAGGGCTGCAAGAACGAGCTTGCCAGCGTTACGCTGGCCAACGGCTCGGTGACGTTCATCTTCACGTCGGATGGCAAGGCGCTCGGCTTCCAGGGCGATGGCGCCGGCATCAAGCCCGCGTCCAATGGCAATGCCCGACTGCCGCTCAGCCTGGTCACGACAGGCGTCGGCAACAAGATGACCGGCCAGGTCAAGGTCGCCGGCTTCTGCACCTTCGGCAATCCCTATGCCGGCAAGCCGATCGCGATCGAATGCACGGCCGAAAGCAAAGATTCCTCCTTCACCGGCAGCTTCCGCACCGGCGGCAAACTGGTGAAAAAGGGCAAGTAGCTTCCGTCAGGCGGCGCACCAGGCGCCGCCGGCAGCCCCTGGCTTGTGCGCCAGCCCCTCATTGATCAGCTGCACGCCGAAAGAGCGCCCGTCACGCGAGACCACGCGCGGCGCGCCTGCAGGGTCGGTCTTTCCAGCCGCATTCATGGTGAAGGGTCCGGCGTTCAGCAGCGACAGCAGACGCAACTTGGCGGCAAAGGCCACCCGGCGTTCGTCATCGCAGCGCGCCCGGTCGGCCACCGGGCTCTCCATGTCGGCAATGACGATCTTTTCGCCCTTATACCAGAAGACGCCGCCGTCGCCGACGCAATTGATGTGGGCGCCCTGCCCGCAATAGCCGAAGGCGCCCGTACCGGTTTGCGGGGTCGCGGGAGAAGAAGCAGACGGCGTCGCCTTTACCGGCTGAGCCGTCGGCGTGGGAATGGCCGCCGGTGGCAATGGTTGCGCGGGCGGCGTCACTTTCGGCGCCTGCGCGGCAAGCGCCACCTGCTTCGGTGGCGCATCCCTCCTGATTGCGGGCTTCGTCTCCGCGCTCTCCCGCATCGCCACAGCCGGCTGTTTGCTCAGCATTGGCTTGATACTCTTCCAATTGTCATAGGCGGCGATGCCTGCGAATGCGGCAACGCCGATCACCATCCACGGCAGCAGTCCGCCACCGCCGCTGCGCGCCTTGCTCTTTCCTCTCGCCGGCGCCTTGCGGCGGCCGCGTGTCGCTGTCTTGGCCATCTGTCCGAATCCCGTGAGGCCGGGATTATCGCCGCCCAATCCTTTCCGAAAGGTTGGCGCGACAGAAGGATAATGTATCCTCCACCGATCCTTCCCTCCGGCGGCCAGGCTCGATCATGAATGTGGGCGCAGAAGTCGAAACGCGTGGCCGGCAAAAGCCGAACAAATCCCGCGCTACGACGTTAGCCAGCGATGAATCCGATATCCCTGAAGGAATTTCCATGGATCTTATTATCGCCGATATGATACCGGCATCGCGCATCCACTATCCCGTCATCTTCGCCCGCCTGCTCGGCGCCATCGTCTTTGGCGGGCTCATCGGTTTCGAACGTGAGGCGCGCGATCGCCCTGCCGGCTTCCGTACGCATATTCTGATCAGCCTTGCCGCTGCCCTCTTCGCCATAATTTCCATCGAGGCCGTGCATATGCCGGGCTTCGCCGATGGCCAGCAGGTCCGCATCGATCCGCTGCGCGTCATCGAAGCCGTGACCGCAGGCGTCGCCTTCCTGGCCGCGGGGATGATCGTCTTTGCCAGGGGTCGCATCCATGGACTGACGACGGGCGCGGGCATGTGGCTCTCCGGCGCGATCGGCCTCGCCATGGGCTTCGGCTATTGGCCGGTTGCCTTCTTCACGACGCTTGCTGCAATTTGCGTTCTCTTCGCCTTCGGCAAGCTCGAGCAGTGGCTCGGCTATAATTCCGGGCAACGTGTCGACCGGGATGAGAGGCGATAGACAAGCAAAACGCCCGGCTTCATGCCGGGCGCCCATGCTGAGATTATTGTCTGCTGCCTACTCGGATCGTGCGGCCGAAGCATCGCCTTTCCCAACCGATGCCGGGTGATTGCCGGATGTGCCGAACGGTCGCTGGCGCTTGCCGATATCGATGCGTTCGTCGGCCGCTTCACGAACGGCCTTCCATTCATTTTCGTGCCGGATGAAGATATCGCGGGGCACAAAGTTCACAGTCATATGCTTCTTATCCTCTTTCGATTTGCCGGAGTGCCAAAGGGCAGCTTCATTTTTTGCTTTTGATGTCGGGGCCGCCCTTGGAGAGGTCGGCACCGGTCACATGGGCCGGCACATGAATGTCGTGGATGACGCCGGGCGTCAGGGTCAGGTCGACATGATGCGGCGGCAGCACCTGCGCTTTCTGCATGCGGTTCGGCCTTGCCCGCTTCATGCGGTCGGACGCTTCCGTGCGTTTGTCAGGAACATGGGTCGAGGTGTGCATCATCGGCCTCCTTCAAGCTCAACCGAAGTCTAACGGGCGGGGGGCCGGATGGTTCCCTAAAAAATGCCGATTTCTGTGTCGCGATTGGGCTTGACTGGTTTGGGAAGTTCATTACCTAGGGCATATCCCGCAGCCTCCCAGACATCGGCTGCGGGGAACATTGGTGCCGGGCCCCTCTGGCGAGAGTTTTTACGGCGCTCTCGTGATGTCGGTACCGCCTGCAGCTCAGCCGGCGGATTTTTCATCGATGAAAAAGCTCACCATGCCTTATCCGCATGCCTATTGTGGCGTGCTTCGTTTTTCCCTCTTCACCCTTCCCAGCAAGGTTTGCGGCCGCGAGGTGCGGCCATGAATCAGATCGGGACCGATAAATCCTCGCTCAGCTATTTTCGCTGGGCGTTCATCGTCACTGCCCTAGGTCTCGTTCTCGGCGCCGTGCTCGGATGGCAGACAACAGGCACGATCGGCGGCATGGCGACCGTCTTCTTCATCTGTGCCGTGCTTGCGGTGCTGGAGATTTCACTCTCCTTCGACAATGCCATCGTCAATGCCAACAAGCTGAAGGAGATGACGCCGGTCTGGCAGCACCGATTCCTTACCTGGGGCATCATCATTGCCGTCTTCGGCATGCGCATCGTCTTTCCGCTGGCGATCGTCGCCATCGCGGCGCGGATCGGCCCCTGGGACGCGCTGGTGCTGGCTGCCCGCGAACCCGCTGAATATGCCCGCATCATGAACGATGCGCATCTGCCGATCGCAGCCTTCGGCGGCACCTTCCTGATGATGGTCGGCCTCAGCTATTTCTTCGACCACGAGAAGAAGATCCATTGGCTTCGCGGCCTGGAAAAGGTGATGGCGCGCTCGGCCACCATCAGGGGCATTGAAATCGCCTTCGTGCTGGCGCTGATGCTTGTGTTCTCCTGGCTGATCGGCGGCGAGGAAGCCAGCGTCTTCGTCCATTGCGCCATTTACGGCCTGCTCACCTTCCTCGCGGTCGAGGTCGTCGGCGAACTGCTCGATGCGTCGCAGCAGACGATGAGCGCTGCCGCCAAGGGCGGCCTCGGTGCCTTCATCTATCTGGAGGTGCTGGATGCCAGCTTCTCCTTCGACGGGGTCATCGGCGCCTTCGCTTTGACGCAGAACCTGTTTGTCATCGCCATCGGCCTCGGCATCGGCGCCATGTATGTGCGCTCGATGACGATCATGCTGGTGGAAAAGGGAACGCTTGCCGAATACCGCTACCTCGAACATGGCGCCTTCTACGCCATCCTGATCCTCTCGGTGATCATGTATGCGCAGACCCTGGTGCATATTCCCGAGGTAATCACCGGCCTCGGCGGCGCGGTCCTGATCGGCCTGTCGCTCTGGTCGTCCATCCGCCACAACAGGCGCGTACGGGTGGAAGATCACGCCAGTAACCGAGAAGAACTGCACGCCTGACGCGGCATTTGATTGAGGTCGCAACGCGCTTCAGCGTTGCGGCTGTCAGTCGGACAAAATAAAGCCCGCTACCAACCGGTTGCGGGCTGTTTCATTCGTGCATGCCGTGCAAGGCTTAACGGATGACCTGACCGAAGGAGGCCGGGTCGATGCCAAGATCCTGAAGGTCACGGGCGCGCGGACGGCGACCGGCTTCGACAGCGGCACTGACGGCATTTGCGGCGCTCAGCGTAGCAAATGCCCGGCCCAGAAAGCCGGCACGGATTGAATTACGGATGGCGGACATTGTCCTTTTCCTCTTTCTCTATGATTGACCACTGATAGATGGCAGCGCACGGACCGATCCACAATGCACGTAAAATCACCTCAGCTATGCAAAAAGAAGAGGCCGGCGCATGTCTCCATGGCCGGCCTTGAGGCAGGGGTAAGTTTGTCTTTTTAGTCTTCGTTTGCGGCCAGCTGCGCAAGCACCTGTCCCCGGCCGCGCAGCCGCAGGATCAGCGGGATGAGGAAGGCGGCTGCGGCGACAACGAGCAGACCGGCTGCGATCGGCGACATGACGAGGGTCGTGACGTCGCCCTGGCTGATCGCCAGTGCCCGGCGCAACTGTTGTTCGGCCAGCGGCCCGAGGATCAGGCCGACGACCGTCGGCGCAATCGGATAGCCGAAGAGCCGCATCACGTAGCCGAGCAGGCCGAAAGCCAGCAGCATGCCGAGTTCGAACACCGACGGGTTGGCGCCGATCGTCCCGAGCGTCGCAAACAGCAAGATGCCCGCATAGAGCCACGGCTTTGGAATGGTCAGCAGCCGCACCCAGAGGCCGATCAGCGGCAGGTTCAAGACCAGGAGCATGGCATTGGCGATGAGCAGGCTGGCGATCAGGCCCCAGACGAGCTGCGGGTTGGTGGCAAACAACAATGGCCCGGGCTGCAGGCCGTATTGCTGGAAGCCGGCCAGCATGATCGCCGCCGTCGCCGTCGTCGGCAGACCGAGCGTCAGCAGCGGCACCAGCGTCCCGGCCGCAGATGCGTTGTTCGCTGCCTCCGGACCGGCCACGCCTTCGATCGCGCCATGGCCGAACTCCTCGGGGTTCTTCGCCAGCCGTTTTTCCGTCGCATAGGACAGGAAGGTGCCGATTTCGGCACCGCCCGCCGGCATGGCGCCGATCGGAAAGCCGATCGCCGCGCCGCGCAGCCAGGCTTTCCACGAGCGCGCCCAGTCCTGCGCGTTCATCCACAGAGAGCCCCTCACGGCCTCGACCTTGTCCGCAAGGCGGTTGCCCTGCGCGGCGATATAAAGCGTCTCGCCGATCGCGAACATCGCCACCGCGAGCGTCGTCACCTCGATACCGTCAAGCAGATCTGGTATGCCGAAGGAAAGCCGCGCCTGCCCTGTCTGCTGGTCGATGCCGACCATGGCGAGCGCAAAGCCGATGAACAGCGAGGTCAGCCCCCGCAGTGCCGAATCGCCGAAAGCCGAGGAGACGGTGACGAAGGCGAGCACCATCAGTGCGAAATATTCACGCGGCCCGAAGACCAGCGCCAGCTTGACGATATAGGGCGCGATGAAGGCGAGCCCGAGTGTGGCGAGCAACCCGGCGACGAAGGAGCCGATCGCCGCTGTCGCCAGCGCCGGCCCGCCGCGCCCGGCGCGCGCCATCTTATTGCCCTCGAGCGCGGTGACGATCGAGGCGCTTTCTCCCGGTGTATTCAAGAGGATCGAGGTGGTCGAGCCGCCATACATGCCGCCGTAATAAATGCCGGCGAACATGATCAGCGAACCGCCGGGGTCGAGCTTATAGGTGGCGGGCAGCAGCAGCGCCACGGTGAGTGCGGGTCCGATGCCGGGCAGCACGCCGACGGCAGTGCCGAGCGTCACGCCGACCAGCGCATAAACCAGGTTCATCGGCTGCATCGCAACCATGATCCCCTGCCATAGGAATTCGAATGTGCTCATCTTGATATCCCAAGCGCGTTCCCGGCCGTGCGTTACGCGATCCGGCACTGCGCAAAAATAAAAAGTGCTGACAGCGCGCGCCGTCAGAAGAACAGGCGTTCGAGCGGGCCGGCCGGCAGCGTCAGCTGCAGCAGCTGCGAGAAGATCGCCCAGACGACGAAGCTGAAGACGATGCCGAACGGCAGCGAGATCCAGAGCTTCCGCTTGCCGAAACCGCGTGCAGTGAATGCAAACAGCAGACCGGTGGCGATCGAGAAGCCGGCAAGACGCAGAAGCAGCATCTGTCCGACAAGACCGGCAATGATCCAGATGACGGGCGCCACTTCCTGCCGATCGCGTTCCGGAAACTCGCCGCGCCAAGCTTCGGCGATGGTCCAGATCCCAAGACAGAAGAGGCCGAAGGCCACCACTTGGGGCATCGTTGCCGGGCCGATGCGGTCATACTGCGCGATTGTCTTCAGATGCGATGCATCCCAGAACATCACGCCGGCGACAACAAAGAGGAAAGCGGCAATGATGAACGCCGCCCAATCAGGGCGGCGCGTGGTTGCCGAGGAGTTATCCCCGCTCATTGAACAAGTCCGATCTCTTTGAGAATGCCTTCAGTGGCAGCGACATCCTTTTCAAGCTGCGCCTTGAACGCGTCGCCGGACAGATAGGTGTCGGCCCAGCCCTTGGTCTTCAGAATTTCCTGCCAGGTGGCGGAGCCGTGCAGTTTCTCGAAATCGGAGGTGATGGCCGCGACCTGCTCTGCCGACAGGCCAGGAGCAGCGGCAACCATGCGCCAGTTCTGAATGCTGACATCGGTGCCGGCTTCCTTCAGCGTCGGGGCATCAACGCCGTCGATACGCTTGTCGCTCGACACGGCAAGAAGACGCAGCGTGCCCGCTTTCACCTGCGATTCGAACTCGCTGTAGCTCGATACTCCGGCAGTGACCTGGCTGCCGAGAATGGCTGCAAGCGCCTCGCCGCCGCCGGAAAAGGCGACATAGTTGATTTTGGTCGGGTCTACACCGGCTGCCTTGGCGATCAGACCGACGGTGATGTGGTCGGTGCCCCCGGCCGAACCGCCGCCCCAGGAAACCGAGCCCGGATCCTTCTTCAGCGCCGCGACCAGATCGGCCATGGTCTTGATATCGGACGAGGCGGGAACAACGACGGCCTCGTATTCGCCGGTAAGGCGGGCGATCGGCGTAACGTCCTTGAGGGTCACCGGCGACTTGTTGGTGAGGATGGCGCCGACCATGACATAGCCGCCGACGATCAGCGAGTTCGGGTTGCCGGCAGCCTGGCTGCTGAACTGCGCCAGCCCGATAGTGCCACCGGCGCCGGGAACGTTCTGGACCTGCACGTTGCCGGAGATCTTCTCCTGCTGCAGCGCGGTCTGCAGCGAGCGGGCCGTCTGGTCCCAGCCGCCGCCGGGAGCGGCCGGCGCGATGATGGTGTAGTCGGCCGCATAGGCCGGCAGCGCGATGGCCGCTGCGATAATGGTTGCGATGAACGTATGCTTCACGATGTGTCCTCCGTGGGCGGCTGAGCGCGCCGCCTGTTATTCTCCAGGGAATCGGGAGGGTAGCCGGCCGGCGGACACAATTGTCCTGAATGACGAACGGAAGACCTCCCAAGACTTCAGTTCTCCGCCTCCACGGAGAAGAAGTAGCCAAAGCCACCACAACAAGCTGTCATTTAGCTGACATCGGCAAGATATCCAGGAGGAAAGGACACTTTTTTGCCGTAATTGCCCGCGCGGCGGATCCGCCGTGTTGCTTTCAGCTGCTCACCGCTCCCGGCATCACATCCGTCGGGATCGGGCAGATGTAAGGCTTTCCACCGGTCTTCTCCATCCATTCGGCCTTGGCCGCCTTCATCAGCTCCGGTGATTTCACCAGGGAAAGACCGGTCAGGGCGAGAGCCTTGGCTGCATGCGCCATGGCCTTATGCGCAGCGGGCGCCTTTCCTTGCGCAACGACCTGCCATGTATGCGGGTTGGTGCCGATGGCCCAGGCAGGAGCCCAGCATTGGGCCGTGGGGGTCACCCAGCTCACATCGCCCACATCGGTCGAGCCCGCCCGAAAGTGCGAATGGCCCTCGAAATGCCGCAGCCCGAGATGGAGCGGCATCGCGCCATCGATCTTGGCAGCGGAGAAAACGTCGCGCCCGATCTGATACAGCCTGATGCTGCTGGCGATGGCTTCGTCGGTAAACGTCTTCTGGATGCGACGCGCAAAGGCGATATCGGTTTCGTCGAAGGCGACGGGGCCGAGCGCCATCATGTTTTCATGCATCGTCGTTTCCAGCGTAATATTCGGGAGAAGGTTCGTGGAAGCCGTATCGAAGACGATCTCCACGTCGGTCTCCGTCATCATCGCGGCGCCGCGCGCGACTTTTTCCACGCGCGCGGCGAGATTGAGAGCCTGTGGCATGTCCGGCGCCCTGATGAGATAAAGCACCTCGGCCTGCGCCTGCACGACATTGGCAGCCCGGCCGCCGGCATCGGTAATGGCATAATGCACTCGGCAGTCCTGTGGCATGTGTTCGCGCAGGAAATTGACGCCGACATTCATAAGCTCGACAGCATCGAGGGCGGACCGGCCGAGATGCGCAGC
The DNA here is from genome assembly GCF_003939025.1 of Rhizobium sophoriradicis. Lineage (GTDB taxonomy): Bacteria > Pseudomonadota > Alphaproteobacteria > Rhizobiales > Rhizobiaceae > Rhizobium > Rhizobium sophoriradicis. The sequence continues at coordinate 156,876 of NZ_RQIH01000007.1, read as the reverse complement.
ATTGGAAGCGTGGGCCGCAACGCCCTTGAAGCGGTAATAATATTCTAGCACCGCAAGATTGTTTGTGGAGCGGACACCGTTGAACGGTGCGGGATGCCAGGTGAGCGCCGCGTCCACGTCGTCGAACGCTCCCGCACGCACCATAAAGGTCTTGCCCGAGCCTCCTTCTTCGCCCGGGCAACCATAGTAACGGACGGTTCCGGAAATGCCTTTGTCGTTTAGATAGTTGGCTAGCGCGACGGCCGCCATCAACGACCCGACGCCCAGAAGATTGTGACCGCAGCCATGTCCGGTCGCGCCAGTCGTAACCGCACGCTGCTCGGCGATGCCTGCAACCTGGCTCATGCCGGCAAGTGCGTCGAATTCCCCAAGAAATGCGATGATCGGCTTGCCCGCGCCCGCTTCTGCGATAAAGGCGGTCTCGATGTCGGCAACGCCGCGACGCACAGCAAAGCCCTCCTCCTCAAGGGCCTTTGCCAGCAGACCGGAAGAGCCCTTCTCCTCGAATTTCAGTTCGGCTAGATCCCAAATCCTGTCGCTCAGCACCTCGCAGGCGGGCCGCATACGCTCGATCGCCGAAACGATCTCGTCCAATGCTTCTTTGCTCATCGCTTATCCTTGCTTTCTTCAGGCATGAGATATCGGTCCGGCAGGCGAGCCTGCCGGTCTTGTCGAGTTGCCAATGTCAAGTGCCGCGCTCCGCCTCGGCGCCGCAAGATTTTCAGTCGACCGAAACTTCCCAGAGGCGGGCGTTCGACTGCCAGACCGGCTGGCCCTTCAACGTCTTCGTCGCACCCCACACGTCGACCATGTCGTAAAGGAAAATGCCCGGCATCTCCTTCAGCATCAGCTCATGGAACGTGTCGAAGATCTTTTGACGCTTGGCCGGGTCGGTCTCGATGTAAGCCGCCTTCATCAGTTCCACGGCCTTTGGATCGTCCCACATCAGCGAAGCATTCTTGTCCTTGTTGCCGACATAGAAGCTGTACATCAGAGCCGGGTCGAGCCGCGGGGCGACGGATTGCGAGATCACCTGATAGTTGCCGGACCGGCGGCGGTCGACTTGCGTTGCGTAATCGAGAACTTCGATCTGCACATTCAATCCGGCCTGCTGCATCATCGCCTGCGCCATAACCGCGGCGGGAAAGCTTGGAACATTGCCGCGCTTGTTGGCAATGATGGTGATCGGCTCGCCCTTGTAGCCGGCATCGGCCAATTCCTTCTTCGCCGCCTCGATGTCGTAAGGTAGCCTCTGCTTCTGGGTATCGTCGAAATAAACAGAATCCTGCGACACCATCGAGCCGTTCGCCTCGCCGGTTCCATTTGAGGCGGCTGCGACAAGCTCGCCAAGGTCGAGCGACATTGCCATCGCCCGCCGCACGCCGGGCTTGCTCAATACCTTGTCGCGCGTCTGGATGTAGAACAAGTTCTTGCCGTTGTTGCGGGCGACGATCAGCTGCAGCTTATCGCTCGCCTTGATTTCCGGAATAAGGTCCGGAGATATCTCTGCCGTGTCGAGGACGCCGGACTCCAGTCCCGCCTTGACGGTGGATGCGTCAGGAATGACCATGAACTTGATGCCGTCGGCCAAAGGCCGCTTTGAGCCAACCATCCCGTCGGGCTTGCCGTCATTTTCGGGCGAGATGTAGTCAGTGAATTTGGCAAGGCGGATGTACTCGCCCTTTTTCCATTCGTCCCACATGAACGGACCGGTCCCGACCGGTTTGACGAAACTGCCGTCCGCAGCGAGAGAATCGGGAGAGATGATGGCCGTGTAGCCGCATTCCGGACGCGACATCAGACCCAAAAAAACGGCCGAGGGCTTCTCGAGCGTGATCTGGACGGTCGATGCGTCAACGGCCTTCACACCTGTCACGGGGGCGGCGCCACTTGGCGCAAAATCGGAAAGGCACGTCCATTTCGTCTCGGGCTTGAGATAGCGGTTCCAGTTCCAAACGACGTCGTCAGCCGTCAACGCCTTGCCGTTGTGGAATTTCGCATCGCCGCGAAGGTGGAATGTATATGTAAGGCCGTCGCCACTGACGTCGAAGCTCTTGGCGAGCAGCGGCTTGACCTCGCCGCTGTTATTGTAGCCGACCAGGCCCTCGACGATATGCAGGATAACACCATCGGTATTTCCGTCCCGGTTGACGCCGGGATTGCTGCTGCGCAGATCCGAACTCTGGGCAATGACGATGTCACGCGTGTGCCCGAGACTTGCCATGCCGAGCAGTATCGTGCCGGCGAGAAGAATTTTCTTCATTGTTCCACCCTCTTTGTTTTGCTGATGATTACCGTTGAAAATTGTCCCAGCAGGCCCGCGAGAGCCGGCCAATGGTTTCGAGCGCGATCGTATAACCCGGCGTGCCGTCAGGCATGACCTGGGGTACCTCATCCGTGAATACGGCAATCGCATAGAAGGGCTCTTCGCCCCGATAGACGATGCCGGCGTTCATACGGCCGCGCTTGCCCGTGCCGCCCTTGTGCGCGACGACTGTACCGAAGGGCAGCCTCGACGGGATCGCATAGCGCAGGATCTGGTTCTTCAGGGTCTCGAGCGCATAGCGGCAGAGCGCTTGCGAGCAGCGCAATGTGTCGGCCGCTTGTTGCGAGAACTGTGCGTCGAGGATTGCCTGCAGAAGAAAAACCTGGTCGCGCGCCGTGGTCGTGGTGACGGATCGCAACGAGTGGTCCGGCGATAGCGCCAAGGGCGGGATCAGAAAGCGGTGGTGGGTGCCGCTCATGCCGATCGACTTGCAATAGCCATCGACCTCCTCGAGCGTCAGCCGCTCGAAAACCATCTTGGTGCACACATTGTCGCTCAGCACCATCATTCCGGTGATCGCATCACGCAACGAGATCACGATGCCCGGCGTCAGATAGCGAAACATGCCGCTCGCCACCTCCTGGGCAAAACGAGCCTCGTAGGTGATCGGCTCCTCGAGATCGAGTCGGCCTTCATGAACGGCCCTGAGCGCCGCCATCATGATTGAGGTCTTGCGGGTACTCGCCGAAGGCGTTTCTTCATCAGCGCCACGCTCGATCGTTTCACCCGAGCGTAGATTGCGCACCATAAACCGCGTCACGAATGGCTGTGCATCGCAGATTGCATGAAGTTGTTCGGCCGCATCAGCCGTTGTCGTTACGATCGCCACGCTAATTCTCCAAACGCCATTTGAGTGTGACACCACCGCTTGCATTGTGGTCGAGCGCGGGGATGGCCGAGAGGAGACGACGCGTGTAGGGCTCCTTCGGGCTGTCGAAGATCGCGCCGCGATCGCCTTGCTCGACGATGCGGCCCTCCTGCATCACCACCACGCGGTCAGCCACCTGCTCGACCACGCCAAGATCGTGGCTGATGAAAAGGCAGGAAAAGCCGTAGCGTTTCTGCAGATCCGAGAAGAGGTCGAGCACCTGTGCACGGACGGTGACATCGAGGGCTGACACCGGCTCGTCGGCGATCAGGAATTTCGGCCGGCGCGCGATGGCGCGGGCAATGGCGACGCGCTGCCGCTGGCCGCCTGACAATTCATGCGGATAGCGGCTGGCATAGTCTTTCCCCAGGCCCACTTCCTCGAGCGTTTCGAGGGCCCGTCGTCGCTTGCCCTCGCCGTTCAGGTTCGGCACCAGACGCAAGGCCTCTTCGACAAGCGCGAGAATGGTCATGCGCGGATCAAGCGAGGAATAGGGGTCCTGGAACACCATCTGGCAATCCAGCCGGTAGTTCCTCCAATCTTCGTCGCGGGACCGGCCCTGGAATTTGATCGTTCCGCCGCTTTCCTTGACAAGGCCGGCGATCGTGCGGCCGAGCGTCGTCTTGCCCGAACCCGAGCCGCCGACGAGCGCCACCACCTCGCCTTCGTGGATATGGATGCTGACGCCATGCAGGGCCCGCTTTCCCCGCCCCTTTTTCAGGAACGACCGGCGGCCGGGATAATCGACGACGATGTTCTGCGCCGACACCATCGGCGCTTTGCTCTTGTCGATGGCACGCGTTTCACCGCGATAGGGAAGCGAGGAGAGGAGCTTGCATGTGTAGGGATGCTGTGGCGTCGCGAGGAGTTCGTCCGCTCTCCCCTGCTCTACAATCGCCCCCTTCTCCATGACGATGATGCGATCGGTATATCGAGCAACCATCGGCAGATCGTGGCTGATCAGGAGGACGGCCGTCCCTTCCGCAGTCGTCAAATCGACCATCAACTCCATCACGTCGCGCTGGATCACCGCATCCAGCGCCGTGGTCGGCTCGTCGGCGATCAGCAATGCCGGCTTCAGCAGCATGACGGAGGCCAGCATGATGCGCTGGCGCATGCCGCCGGAAAACTCATGCGGGTAGGAAGTGAGGGCGCCTTCAGGGTTGAGAATGCCGACGCGCTTCAGCATGTCGAGGATGCGCGCACGCCGCTCTGCCGGCGCCAGCTTCGTGTGCAACAAAAGCCCCTCCTCCAACTGACGGCCGATGGTCATGGATGGATTGAGGGACGTCATCGGTTCCTGGAATACGACACCAATCTCCAGGCCCCGCATAGCGCGAAGATCGCTGTTGCTCATTGAAAGCACGTCGCGGCCCTTGTAGCGCACCGTTCCGCCAGTCACGCGGACCGCCGCCGGCAGCAGCGATATCAGCGCGCGGGTCGCCAGCGTCTTGCCTGAGCCGCTCTCGCCGACAATGCCGACAATCTCGCCTGGCGCTATGTCGAAGCCGACGTCCTTGACGACGTGCAGGCCGGTCCCTGCAACCTCAAGCGAGAGACCGCAAACGTTCAAAAGCGTGTCGCCGGTCATTTCAGCCCCCTCATACGCGGATCCAGCTTGTCACGAAGGGCATCGCCCAGAAGATTGATGCCGAGCAGCGTCAGCGCGATGCAGAGGCCGGGAAATAGGCCGAGCCACACGGCCTGCTGGATGAAAGGGCGGCCAGCGGCCAGCATGTTGCCCCAGGTGGGCGCCGGTGGCGGCACGCCAAGACCCAGGAAACTCAGAGCGCTTTCCGAGAGAATGGCCCAACCGAACATCGACGTGGCAAGCACGGTGATCGGGGCAAGGCAATTGGGCAGGATGTGGCGGACCATCGTGAAAAGCTCGCTATTGCCCATCACCCTGGAGGCCTCGATGAACTCCCGCTCCCGCAACGACAGAACCGCGCCGCGCACCACCCGCGCCATGGACGGCGTGTAGGCAATGCCGAGTGCGAAGATGATGCCGTATTGATTGGCGCCGAATACAGCCAGCAGACCCAACGCCAGCAGAATGCCGGGGAATGCCAGTAGCGCATTGTTGATCGCCATGATGACGCCATCGACCCAGCCGCGAACATAGCCACTGACAACACCGATCAACGTGCCGAAGAAGGTCGCGAAACCGACGGTCAGCGTCCCGATCCATACACTGGCCCGCGCACCGACCATCAAGCGGCTGAGTACATCGCGCCCGAACTCGTCGGTCCCGAGCAGATGAGCGCCGCCGGGAGCAGCAAGCCTTACTGCAAAGCCGAGTTTCATCGGATCATACGGGGTCCAGAACAGACCAACTGCGGCGGTGATCAGCAGGCTGGCAATCAAAATGCTGCCGATGAGGCCGTTGAAAGTGAACTTTTTCATTCGGCAACTACCCGCGGATCGAAGAAGGGATAGAGGAGATCGACCACCAGATTGACCAGAACATAGGATAGCGCCACGAACAGCAGGCACCCCTGGATGACCGGGTAATCACGGGCAAAAATGCTATCGACCATCAGACGGCCAAGACCCGGAATGGTGAAGACGGTTTCGATCACCGCGATGCCGCCAAGCAGATTGCCGAGGATCAGGCCGATAACCGTCCATGTAGGGCCAAACGCGTTCTTGAAGGCATGGCGCCAGAGGACCGCGCTTTCCGAAAGGCCTTTCGCCCGCGCATGCGTAATGTAATCCAGGCGCAGAACTTCCAATGTCGAAGCACGCGCCATGCGGATCAGAACGCCCATTTCATGGATCACCAGTGTCATGATCGGCAGGACCAGATACAGCATTCCGCCGGCTATGTTGTCGCCGACCGAGACATAACCGAGAACCGGCAACCAGCCGAGCTTCAGGCCGAAAAACAGCAGCAGCAGGAGGCCAAGCCAAAAAGTCGGAATGGAAAGCAGTACTGTTGCCGTGCCCACCAGAGCCAGGTCCGTCAGACTGTTCTGTCTCCACGCCGCGATCACGCCGGCGGGCACTGCGATGACGCTCGCCAGCAATACGGCAATGACGACAATCTCGGCACTGACCATAAAGCGGGAAGCGACAAGCGGTAGCACCGCCTCGCCATTGACAATGGAACGGCCGAAATCACCCTGCAGAACATTCCCGGTCCAGATGACGAATTGCTGAATCATCGATTTGTCGAGCCCAAGCTCGATGCGCATCGCCGCCACCTGGTCAGGCTGTGCCATGTCACCCAGCATCAGGGCGGCGGGATCGCCGGGGATCAGTCGGATAAGTGCGAAAACAGTGACGGCCACAAGGGCGATCGTCGGCAATGCCATCAACAGGCGGTTAAGAATGAAGCGTATCATGTGTTCCCCACGATTGGCGGCAGAGCCTACGCCGCCATCGGTTTCGTTAGGGGAGACTATGACGGAATGAAAAAATCTCCGCAATATTATGCGTAACCGTCATAGGTTTATGCAAAATGATAGGCTGACAGAAACGGTGCGCCTCACAAGTCCTGGCGGAGCAAGGGTCTGATTCATATGTCTTTTTGCGACAGCTGGATCTGCCGTTTCAATGCGTTGCTGAGGGCTTGAGCTGCAATCGACAGTGGAACACCTGCAGCACGTGCAAGCCCGAACTGCTGACGTGCATGCGGAATGAACGGGCGATGCACGACGGGGAGATGGCGATAGAGATTTGCGTAGAAGCTGCTGATAATGGTGACACCGAGGCCGTGGGCGACATAGGAACAAGCAGAACTGTTCGTATGGGTTTCGATCTTGACGATCTGTTTCACGCCTGCCTGTTTGAAGCTCTGATCGAGCGCCATACGATTGGGCCTTTGTCGGCCGATCAGAATCAGCGGTATGTCTCGCAGGTCTTTGGCGGAAATCTCCGCCAGTTCTGCCAGCTGGTGATCTCTCGGGATGACGCAGACGCTTTCCCCGCTCGCCACCTGCTCGACTTCAATGCCGAGGCCGATTTCCCCTTCCATACGCAGGAAGCCGATATCGAGCACACGCTCCTCGACCAGCTTGTTGATGGCGATGGTCGTGTCGAAAAACGTCTCGATCCGGACGCTGGGGAAATCCCGCACGTAATCCACCAGCATGGCCGGCGCGAAGTTCTCCCACATGCTGCTTGGCAGACCGATCCGCACGATTTCCGGCCCCGCAGCGCCGCTGCGAAGATCTTGGGCATGCCCGGACATCCGGTCCACGGCCAAGAGGATATTCTCTGCATCCCGGGCCAGAATGGCCGCCTCGGGGGTAGGGATCAGCCGTCCCTTGTCGCGCACAAAAAGTGCGATGGACAAGTCCGCCTCGAGTTGCTGCAGGAGCCGGCTTACCCCCGACTGGCTGAGGCCCATTGCTTTGGCCGTCGCAATGGTCGATCCGGTGGACATCAGCGTCCGCAAGACCTCGAGCTGTCTGATGTTCATCGTGAAGCATCCTCTGCACCGGCGGCCCAGCGCCAGTCGGCGATGCTTTCCAGAAAGAGGCCTGCGGATTTGGCCAAGGGATATTTCTCACCGCTGACGAGGCAATAGGTCACCGGCACTTCCGGCGCCAATGGCACGAAACGCAGCGGCAGGGCCGCGTATTCGCGCGCGATGATGTCGCCCACCAGGGCGATCCCCAAACCATTGGCAGCCAGCGCACATGCACTGGCCACCGAATGTGCCTCGAGCAGCGGGCGCTGGCGTAGGCCGCCCTGATAGAAAAGTGCCTCCAGCTCGTGCCGAACAGGCCGCTCGCGGTTGAGGACGATGAGGTCCTGCCCTTTAAGGTCCGATATTGTCAGAGCGCTCTGTTTTGCCAATGGATGATCGGCATGAAGAGCGCAGACGATGCGGGAGAAGAGCTGTTTCTCCTGCCGCAGTCCGGGCGTCGCCAGCGGCAGGCGAGCGAAGCCGATATCGGCCTCTCCATCCGCCACCATCCTCTCGATCGCCAGATAGCTGCCGGAAGCGAGCTCCACGCGCACCGGACCATGGGCGCCGAAGAAGGCCTTGATCATGTGGGGAAGCACGGTGGATGACAGGCTGGCCGGGAAGGCAAGGCGCAGCAGCATCTCGCGTGAACGACCGCTTTCCAACTCCACCGCCGCCGTTTTCAGCTCCCGCAACCGATCCGAAATAGCGCGGATATCCGGCCCGAGCTGCCGGCCTTCACGGGTCGGAGACAACCGGTTCTTGTCACGTTCGAACAGACGGACGCCGAGATAGTCTTCAAGCTGCTGCAGCAGCCGGCTGGCATTGGATTGTGAAATGCCGAGTTCCAGGGCGGCGGCGATCGTCGATCCCGTTGCCGCGATCGCGTCATAGGCCTCGATATGCTTGAGGCTGATCCCTGCGCTGACTGCCCTAACCATGTGATGACTTTCCTCGGTAGCCTTATTCGAGAACTGCATAAGATTGCAGCGCTGTCAAAAGCAGAACAATTTCCAGTCTCGACCGAAGACCATGGAAAGAGTTTCGTCAATGACCACCGTTCTGCAGCGCATCGCGGCCCAGCTTTCATCCCGAAAGCATTTCTCTGAAACTTCCATTGAACGGGCAATCGATGCCGTCGCCGATACTTTTGGCTGCATGATCGCCGGCGCTGGAGATCCGGCCGTCACCGGCGTAACCACGGCTTTCGCAAGCGAAATCGCAGGCGGAGGAACCGCCTGGCTCGTGGCCGGCGGCGGCGCGCCCACCTCCATTGCCGCGCTCGTCAATGGAACTGCAGCGCATGCACTGGATTTCGACGACAATTTCCATCCTGCCCGCGCCCATGCATCCGCGGTCCTCGTCCCTGCATTGCTGGCCACGGTTACAGCAGGTCGCCCGGTAAGCGGCGGCGCTTTTCTCGGAGCATATCTTGCAGGCCTGGACGCGCAGGCCGCCGTGGGTTTCGGCGTCAATCCCTCGCATTACAACAGGGGCTGGCATGGAACGGCGACGGTCGGCGCAATCGGCGCCGCTGCGGGCGTGGCTGAGTTGCTGGGCGCAGGCGAGGAGGAGACGGCGCAGGCGATGAGCCTTGCAGCGTCGCTCGCCTGCGGCCCCAAAGGTCAGTTCGGTACTCTGGCCAAGCCGCTTCATGCAGGCATTGCAGCCCGAAATGCGGTTGAGGCGGCGCGGCTCGCCATCGCTGGCATCAGAGGCCGGCTCGACATCCTGGAAAGGCCGCAGGGATTTCTGGATCTTTTTGGCGGAGACGACCCGCGGGCATGGACCGATCTGCGACCGGAGCCGGACCATATCATCGAAAGACGCGGCTTGGTCACCAAGCGACATCCATGCTGCGCATCGACCCACCGGGCAATCGATGCGCTGCTCGAGCTTAAACGAGACTATGGACTGACGGCGGACGACATCGTGTCGATCGACACCAAGGTCGGCGTCTCCGCCTTTCGCAACCTCGCCTATGCGGAGCCCGCAGACGAGATGCAGGCCCGCTTCTCGATGCAATACTGTCTGGCGACAGCCTTCCTGAAAGGATCCGTCAGCCTTGGCGATTTCACGCGTTCTGCCGTTTCGCGAGCGAATGTGAGGATGCTGGCAAAACGCATAACGATGGAATCCTATTCAGCCGACGAAGAAAGAGGAAATGAGCGGTTGCCGCATATTGTGACCGTGCGGCTGTCGGACGGGACGACGCTGCACCGACAACGTCTCCATGCAAAGGGTTCAGTGCAAGACCCGCTGAGCGCGCAGGAGCGCCGCGAAAAATTTGAAGACTGCCTGAAATGGGGAAATCGTCAACCGGGCTGCGATCTCTACGCGCGGCTCAGGAGATTGACTGAGGCCGCAGACCTGTGGACCGAGCTTGATATGGCGAACCACAGCCGGAAAGCTGAATTGCTTGCGGGACCACAGGCCATTTAACCCCTGTCAACCCTGGCTTTTCGAAAGAACACGCCTTCCTTCACTGCGCCCGCAGGACCTCGTTCCAGTGCGCGATCAGCCGCGCTCTCTTCACCTGGTCGAGATAGACCATCAACCCGGGGCTGACAGGCACTGGCCGAAGTTGCGCGCCGAGCAGCTCCTGCAGCGTATTGGCGGTGTTCTCGCCGGCCACCTCGGGGCTGACAGCGGGGATCTGCAGCTCGCGCGCCATGATCGTCTGGCCCTCCTTCGACATGAAAAAGGCAAGGTAGCGACGCCCGAGCTCCGGCTCGGCGGCCGCCTGCGGCACCAGCCCGATCCGCGACATCACCACCGTATAGTCCTTTGGCAGCACGATCCCGACATCGGGATGCCGCGAAGCCCAGTCGGCGGCGTAGGAGCCGAGGATATTGTAGCCGAGCACGAAGCGCCCGTCGGCGATGCGTTCGAGGATCGCCGAGCTCGTCGAGTAAAGCTTGACGCCGGCCGCGCCCATCGCGCCGATCACCGACCAGATGTCGCCGAACTGCTCCTGGTCGCGGGCCATGAACAGAAAGCCGACACCGGACCGCTCGATATCGTAGGTGCTGATCCGGCCATAGACCGCATTGCCCTTGCGCTTCAGATAATCGACGAATTCCGCCCGCGAGCTTGGCACCGGCTCATGCGCGAAGCTCGGCTTGTGATAGACGAAGACCGCCGGCTCGAAGGTCAGCGCATAGGCGGTGTTGCGCCAATTCGCCCATTTCGGCCATGCGGCGCTCATAGGCAGATTGCTGACCTGCGCATAGCCGTCATTCGAAAGCTTCACCTGCAGGTCCATCGCCGAGGAGAAAGCAAAATCCGCAGTCTTCTTGCCGGCATCCGTCTCCCCGACGATCCGGTCATAGATTTCGCCGGTCAGCATATCCTCGTATCTGACGGCGACATCGGGATTGGCCTCCTGAAAACCCCGGATCATTGGCTGCGCCAGCGGCTCGTCGAGCGAGGAATAGACGGTCAGCACCGGCGCCTCGGCCTTGCCCGATTTCGCCGGATAGAAGGCCTGATCAGCCAGGGCAAAACCCGGCCAGAACGCCAGCAGTAAGATGAAAATACTCCGCATGCCGCAACAATGCCCGAGCGTGCGGATGGGAGCAAGGGCGCGCCGGAGCGGGACCCTCGATCAGGCCGGGCGCAACTCGATCACTAATGGTTTTCGATGCCAACCGGCAAGCTTTCACCAAGCCGTATATTTCGTTTCCGCCGACGCGCACCCTTGTTCACCACAAAGGATTAGCAATCGAGGCCATCCTTCACCCTTTTAGAGTATTGATGAAGATTGGCGACGATATAGGGTGCGCTACCGCGTCAAACCGTCGAAACCGCCCGAATTTCTATTTCGGGGGACGACTCTGCGCGACAAAAACTCTATAAAAAGCTGGGTTATTCTGGGAAGATCCATGGGAGGGGTCATGGAACGACGACTGAGCGCTATTCTCGCTGCGGATGTCGTCGGCTACAGCCGACTGATGGGCGTCGATGAGTCAGGCACGCTGCAGGCGCTGAACCGCCATCGCTGCGAGCTGGTCGATATCAGGATTTCGGACTACAAGGGCCGGATCGTCAAACTCACCGGCGACGGCATCCTTGCCGAGTTCCAGAGCGTGGTGAATGCGGTCGCCTGCGCCGCCGAAATCCAGCGCAGCATGTCGACCCGCAACGAGAACGTTCCTAAGGATGAGCGCGTCGAATTCCGTATCGGAATCAATCTCGGCGACGTTGTCGTCGAAAACGGCGACATCTTCGGCGACGGCGTCAATCTTGCCGCCAGACTCGAGCGTATCGCCGCGCCCGGCGGCATCGCCGTGTCGGCTTCGGTGCGCGATCAGGTCGGCTCGCGCCTCAATCTTGGCTTCGAATTTATCGGCGAACACATGCTCAAGAACATCCGGCAGCCCGTGCAGGTCTATACCGTCACCCTCACGCCGCCCTCTTCCGCCAGGCTCACCGCGCAGAACCGCAATACCTGCTTCATCGCGGTGTTGCCTTTCACCAATATGAGCGGCGACGCCGACCAGGATTATTTCTCCGATGGCATCACCGAAGACATCATCACCGATCTCTCCAAGATTTCCAGCCTGCACGTCGTGCCGCGCAATACGATCTTTACCTACAAGGGCATATCGGTGAAGTTGAAGCGGCTCGCCCAGGAACTCGGCGTGCGCTATGTGCTCGAAGGCAGTGTGCGCATCTTCGACAAGCGCGTGCGCATCTCTGGCCAGCTGATCGATACCGCCAACGGCGATCATCTCTGGGCCGAGCGCTACGACCGCGACCTCACCGACATCTTCGCCATCCAGGACGAGATCACCCATGCGATCGTCGGCCAGTTGAAGGTGCGCCTGCTGCCGGAAGAAAAGAAGGCGATCGCCAACGAGCCGACGGCCAATGTCGAGGCCTATACCTATTATCTCCGGGGCCGCCAGCTTTCCCACACCTGGACGAAATCCTATCTGCAGCTCGCCAGGCGCATGTTCTGCAAGGCAGTCGAGCTCGATCCGGATTATGCCCGCGCCTATGCCGGCATCGCCGATTGCGACGCCGCGATCCGCGACTGGGCGCCGGACGATGTGCCGCTGGGACGCATCCTCGAGATGAGCGCCCGCGCGCTCGCGCTCGATCCGGATCTTCCGGAGGCCCATGCCTCGCACGGCTTGGCCCTGCATCAGAGCGGCTACGACGATCGGGCTGCGGCGGCTTTCGAACGAGCCCTGACACTCGACCCGAACCTCTTCGAGGCGAATTTCCATTATGCCCGGTTCTTCTTCATGCACGGAAACTTTGCCGAATCCGTTCAATATTTCACCCGCGCCGCCGAAATCCGCCCTGACGACTATGTCTCGCCGATCCATCTGATGGCCGCCTACCATTCGCTCGGCCGCGGGGTGGACAGGGAAAACTGGGCGCGCCTCGGCTTGCTGCGCGCCGAACGTGCGCTCAATCTCAATCCGGAAAATTCCGGCCCCGCCCATCGCGGCGCGCTGGCGCTTGCCCATCTCGGCGATGTCAAACGTGCACGCGACTGGGCGGCGCGGGCGATCGCCATCGATCCCGACGATATTGTCGCCCAGTATAATCTCGCCTGCGTCTATTCCGTCCTCGGCGATGTCGACCAGGCGATCGACCTTTTGGAAAAGCTGCTGCCGCACAGCTCCGTCTACCATATCAAATGGTTCAACAATGATTCCGACCTCGACAACATCCGCGACGACCCGCGCTTCCAGAAGCTGCTCGCCGCCGCGATGACTCAGCGCGAGGAGATGGAGCGGGCGGGCAGCTGAGATCGGTCTCATCCGGCCCGTTCACCAATCTTCAAAATCGCTGTGACAACCCGTCTTCACCCCTGTAACGTCGCTTGAAAAACAGGGGAACATCCGTGCGCATCCTGCTCACTGAAGACAATATCGCGCTGGCCGACGGGCTCTCGGCGATCTTGCGCGGCACAGGCCATGCCGTCGATGTCGTCCATGACGGGGCCTCCGCCAATGCCGTCATCGCCGCGGAAAATTTCGATCTTGTCATTCTCGACCTCAATCTGCCCGAGATGGACGGGCTCGACGTGCTGCGCGCCATGCGCGCCCGGCAGAATCAGGCAGCCGTGCTGATCCTGACGGCGCGCGGCACACCGGAAGAACGGGTGAAGGGTCTCGATCTCGGCGCCGACGATTATTTGATCAAACCGTTCGATATTGCCGAATTCGAGGCCCGCGTACGGGTGCTGCTGCGCCGCCAGGCCGGGCTGCGTTCGGCAACGGTCAGCTTCGGCGGTATTTCTTTCGACCTCAATTCCCGCACCTTTTCATCAGGCGACACCCCTCTTGATATTCCCGCCCGAGAACTTGGCCTGCTCGAAATCCTGTTCATGCGGGCCGGCAAGGTCGTCGCCAAGGAGGCGATCATTCAGTCGCTGACGGCCTTCGATGATGACATTTCCGCAAACGCCATCGAACAATATGTCAGCCGGCTGAGAAAGCGCCTCTCGCCGCACGGCCTGACGGTCAAGACTGCCCGCGGCATCGGCTATTATCTCGACAAGCTGCCCGAGGCTTCATGAAATCCGCCTATTCTCTCAGGCGCCGGCTGCTCTTCTGGCTGCTCGTCTCCACGGCCGTCATCGGCATGCTGGCGCTTGCCGACACCTATCGCGAGGCTGTGCAGACTTCGAACATCGTCTCCGACCGTGTTCTCGCCGGCTCGGCGCTCGCTATCGCCGAACGCGTCGTCGTCGCCGAAGACGGCACGCTGCAGGTCGATATCCCTTATGTGGCGCTCGAAATGCTGACCTCGGCCGCGCAGGACCGTGTCTTCTACCGCGTCGACGGCCCACCGGGCCAATTCATCACCGGCTACCAGGCTCTGCCGGTCCTGCAGAAGACGCCGAGCGGTGCGGCCGCCTTCGCCGACGACACTTTTCGCGGCGAGCCGATCCGCATCGCCACGCTCGAACGTTCCGCCTCGACCGGCATCCGCTCGGTGCCCTTCGTCGTAACGGTCGCCGAAACCACGATCGCCCGCCGGCAGTTGACCCAGGCGATCCTCGTGCGCTCGGCATTGCGCCTCGCCGTCATGATCGCCGGAGCGGCGGTCATCGTCTGGATCTCGGTGACGATGGCGCTCCGTCCGCTCTACAAGCTCGGCGACGCGATCGGCGAGCGCAATCCCGACGATTTGCATCCGATCGAACAGACCGTTCCGAGCGAGGTCGAGCCGCTGGTCGATACGGTCAATTCCTTCATGGTCCGCCTGCAGTCGGCGCTCGATGCCCTGCGCAATTTCACCGGCAATGCCAGCCATCAGCTGCGCACGCCGCTGGCGATCATTCGCACCCAGCTTGCGCTTTCGGTCCGTGCCGGCTCGCTCGGTGAAGCCCAGGCGGCGGCGCTGAAGGGCGATCAGGCCGTCGCGCATGCCGAACGCATTCTTGCCCAGCTTCTGCTGATGGCGAAGATCGACGCAGCCACCGCCAAGGAGGCGCTGACCGCCTCCGCCATCGATCTCGCCGCCATCGCCCAGGAAATCACCGGCGAACAGATCCCGGCCGCTGCCGTCGCCGGCATCGATCTCGGCTTCGAGGGCGAGAGCCCGGCAATGATCCGCGCCGAGCCGCTGTTGATCGGCGAAATGCTGCGCAATCTTGCCGGCAATGCCATCGCCTATGCCGGAAAGGGGGCTGAAGTCACCGTCCGCGTCATCGCCGCCGCCGAGACGATCCGCCTCGAAGTCGAGGACAACGGCCCCGGTATTCCGCGCGAGAAGCTGGAGGCGGTGCGCCGCCGTTTTTCCCGCGGCAATGATTCCGCCGCGCCCGGCGCCGGCCTCGGCCTTCCCATCGTCGAGGAAATCGCCAATCTTTTCAATGCCGTCCTGATTTTGGAGCCCGGACCAAGCGGCAGCGGGCTGAAGGTGGCCGTCACCTTTGCCAAGGCGCCGTAAAAGCCATCGCCACGCCGGCCATTGCACCTTGCTTTCTTTCGCTGCATTGCACAGACTGGTTTTGGGAACAGCAAGCCGCACGACGATGCGCGCCGGATAAAAAGAGAAATATGTCGATCAAAGCCAGCATCTACCACCTGACGCATTACATCTATGACAAGCCGGTCCGCCTCGGCCCCCAGATTATACGGTTGAAACCGGCCTCGCATTCGAAGACACGGGTGCTCAGCCACTCGCTGAAGGTCACGCCTTCCAACCATTTCGTCAATCTGCAGCAGGATCCCTACGGCAATTATCTCGCCCGCTACGTCTTTCCCGATCCGGTGACGGAGTTCAAGATCGAGGTCGATCTCGTCGCCGACATGACGGTCTACAACCCGTTCGACTTCTTCGTCGAAGAGGAAGCGACCAAGTGGCCCTTCGATTATCCTGAAACGATCCGCGAGGATCTGTCGATCTACATGACGCCCGAGCCAGCCGGCCCGCGCCTGAAGGCGTTGCTGCCGACGCTCGATTGGTCGCCGGGCCAGGCGACGATCGATATGGTCGTCGGTTTGAACGCCCGCCTGCAGCGCCAGATCGGCTATGTCATCCGCATGGAAGCCGGCGTGCAGACGCCGGAGGAGACGCTGGAAAGCGCCAAAGGCTCCTGCCGTGACACCAGCTGGCTGCTCGTCCAGATCCTTCGCCATCTCGGCCTTGCCGCCCGCTTCGTCTCCGGTTACCTCATCCAGCTGACCCCGGATCTGAAGGCGCTCGACGGCCCCTCCGGCACCGAAGTCGATTTCACCGATCTGCATGCCTGGGCGGAAGTTTATCTACCGGGCGCGGGCTGGGTCGGCCTCGACCCGACCTCCGGCCTCCTGACCGGCGAAAGCCACATCCCGCTGGCCGCCACGCCGCATTACCGCAATGCCGCGCCGATCTCCGGCGGTTACTTCGGCGAGGCCGGCACCGAATTCGCTTTCGACATGAAGGTCTCGCGCGTCGCCGAACACCCGCGCATCACCAAGCCCTTCTCCGATGAAAGCTGGGACGAGCTCAACGAGCTCGGCGAGAAGGTCGACCACGTCCTCGAAGCAGAGGACGTACACCTGACGATGGGCGGCGAGCCGACCTTCGTCTCGATCGACGATTTCCAGTCGGCCGAATGGAATACCGACGCTGTCGGCCCGACCAAGCGTGAAAAGGCCGACAGCCTGATCCGCCGGCTGCAGGAGCGCTTCGCCCCCGGTGGCTTCCTGCATTACGGCCAGGGAAAATGGTATCCGGGCGAAAGCCTGCCGCGCTGGACCTTCTCGCTCTACTGGCGCCGCGATGGCAAGCCGATCTGGCAGAACCTCGATCTGGTCGCCGCCGAAGGCAAGGATACCGGTGTTGCGGCCGAAGATGCCGAACAGCTGCTGACGGCGATTGCAAGAGAACTGGCGATCAAGCCCGACATGGTGCAGCCGGCCTTTGAGGATCCGGCCGACTGGATCATCAAGGAAGGCAATCTTCCCGAAAACGTCGATCCGACAAATTCGAAGCTGAAGGATCCCGAGGAACGCAACCGCATCGCCCGGGT
The DNA here is from genome assembly GCF_003939025.1 of Rhizobium sophoriradicis. Classification (GTDB taxonomy): domain Bacteria; phylum Pseudomonadota; class Alphaproteobacteria; order Rhizobiales; family Rhizobiaceae; genus Rhizobium; species Rhizobium sophoriradicis. The sequence continues at coordinate 139,781 of NZ_RQIH01000007.1, read as the reverse complement.
CTTCGATCGTGGCCTCACCGTCCCCACAGGCTACATCCTTCCGGTCCAGGCATGGAACGCCAGGGCCGCTGAAAGCCGGGTCTGGGTCAGCGAGAAATGGCGCACCCGCCGCGGCAAAATCTTCCTTGTGCCGGGCGACAGCCCGATCGGCTACCGCCTGCCGCTCGGCGCTCTGCCCTATGTCCCCCCGGCACGCTATCCCTATATCCATCCCGCCGATCCGACGATCCCGCGCGAGCCGCTGCCCGACGTTTTCGTACCGGCCGGCCGCGCCATGCCGGAAGCCTCCTTCCAGGCCGGCGAGAGTAATCGCAGCCGGATCGAACAGACGCTTGAGATCGGCGGCGCGGTGCGCACCGCCATGTCGGTCGAGCCGCGCGACGGCAGGCTCTGCGTCTTCATGCCACCGGTCGAGCGCATCGAGGATTATCTCGAGCTGATCGCCGCGGCCGAAAACGCCGCCGCCGAACTCAAGCTCCCCGTCCATATTGAAGGTTATCCGCCACCGCAGGACGAGCGCATCAACGTCATCCGCGTCGCTCCCGATCCCGGCGTCATCGAGGTCAACATTCATCCGGCCTCGAACTGGAGGGAATGCGTCGACATCACCACGGCGGTCTACGAAGAGGCGCGCGCCACCCGGCTCGGCGCCGACAAGTTCATGATCGACGGCCGCCACACCGGCACCGGCGGCGGCAACCATGTCGTCGTCGGAGCAGCCAATCCGAACAACAGCCCCTTCCTGCGCCGTCCGGATCTGTTGAAGAGCGTCGTCCTCCACTGGCAGCGCCACCCCTCGCTCTCCTACCTCTTCTCAGGCATGTTCATTGGCCCGACCAGCCAGGCGCCGCGCATCGACGAAGCGCGCCACGACACCCTCTACGAGCTGGAGATCGCCATGGCGCAGATCGCGGCTCCCGGCCGTGGCCAGCCGCCGCTGCCCTGGCTCGTCGACCGGCTGTTCCGCAATCTGTTGACCGATGTCACCGGCAACACTCACCGCGCCGAGATCTGCATCGACAAGCTGTTTTCGCCCGACGGCCCGACCGGCAGGCTCGGCCTCATCGAGTTCCGCGGCTTCGAGATGCCGCCGAATGCACGCATGTCGCTTGCCCAGCAATTGCTGGTGCGCGCGCTGATCGCCCGCTTTTGGGTCAACCCGGTCGACGGCAAATTCGTTCGCTGGGGCACGACCCTGCACGACCGTTTCATGCTGCCGCATTTCGTCTGGGCCGATTTCCTCGACGTGCTCGCCGACCTTCGCGAAAACGGCTTCGACCTCAGCCCGGAATGGTTCAAGGCCCAGCTCGAATTCCGCTTCCCCTTCTGCGGCGAAGTCGAATACGAGGGCTCGAAGCTGGAACTGCGCCAGGCGCTCGAGCCTTGGCATGTCATGGGCGAGGAAGGCGCGGTCGGCGGCACCGTCCGCTATGTCGACTCCTCCGTCGAGCGCCTGCAGGTGCGGTTCGAGACCAGCAATACGAGCCGCTACACCGTGACTTGCAACGGCCGCACCCTGCCGCTGACGCCGACCGGCACGTCAGGCGTGTCGGTCGCTGGCGTCCGCTACAAGGCATGGCAGCCGGCTTCGGGTCTGCATCCAGTCCTGCCGGTCAACACGCCTTTGACTTTTGACATTTATGATACATGGTCGAAGCGTTCGATCGGCGGCTGCATCTATCATGTTGCCCATCCGGGCGGCCGGACCTATGACACCTTCCCGGTCAACGGCAACGAGGCGGAAGCAAGGCGGCTCGCCCGCTTCGAACCGTGGGGACATACGGCAGGCGGTTATATCCCGCGCGCCGAGACGGGTTCGCTTGAATTCCCGCTGACGCTGGATCTGCGGCGGCCCGTCGGAATTTGAGCCGGGGTTGGGATGTGAGTTTTGATGGGTAAAAGGCCTGCAGCGGAGCGCAGGGGCGAGGCAGAGGATCGCATCGGCAAGCATGCGGCCTTCGACTATGCGCCGCTTCCCGGCACTGCCGACGAGATGGTCGACAACAATGGCGTCGTCCGCCCCGTCTGGCAGCGTTTCCTCTCGCATCTCGGCGCAATGCCGGAAAAGGATCTCACCGAACGTTTCGCTCGCGCCGACCGCTATCTCAGGGATGCCGGCGTCTTCTACCGCGCCTATGGCAGCAAGGGCACCGGCGAGCGCGCCTGGCCGATCTCGCATATCCCGGTGCTGATCGATGAGCGCGAATGGCAGGCGCTGTCGGCGGGCCTCGTCCAGCGCGCCGATTTGTTGGAAGCGATCGTCGCCGATATCTATGGCGACAACCGGCTGGTGAAGGAAGGCGTCCTGCCGCCGGCGCTGATCGCCGCCAATCCCGAATTCCAGCGCCCGCTCTCCGGCATCAGACCGGCATCCGGCCACTATCTGCATTTCTGCGCTTTCGAGATCGGCCGCGGCCCTGACGGTAACTGGTGGGTTCTCGCCGACAGGACGCAGGCGCCGTCGGGCGCCGGTTTCGCGCTGGAAAGCCGCGTCGCCACCACCCGTGCCTTCTCGGATATCTACGCCGAAACCCCGGTCCACCGCCTCGCCTCCTTCTTCGGCGCCTTCCGAGATGCACTGCAGGGCATGAAACATTCCGGCGACGACCGCATCGCTGTGCTGACACCGGGCCCGGCCAACGAGACCTATTACGAACACGCTTACATCGCCCGTTATCTCGGCTTCATGCTGCTCGAGGGCGAGGATCTGACCGTGGTCAAAGGCCGCGTCATGGTGCGCACCGTCGCCGGCCTGAAGCCGATCGGCGTGCTCTGGCGCCGTCTCGATTCCGCCTTCGCCGACCCGCTGGAATTAAACCAGAATTCGCATATCGGCACACCCGGCCTCGTCGAAGCCTTGCGCACCGAAAGCGTCACCATCGTCAATGCGCTCGGCACCGGCATTCTCGAAACCCGGGCGCTTCTGGCCTTCATGCCGATCATCTGCCGCCGTCTGCTGGGGCAGGATCTGCGGCTGCCCTCGATTGCGACCTGGTGGTGCGGCCAGGAGGAAGAACGCGAGCACGTCGCCAAGAATATCGAGAAGATGGTGATCGGCCCGGCCTATTCCCGGGCGCCCTTCTTCGACGACGACGGCGAATCCGTGCTCGGCTCGTCGCTGCGGGCGACCGCCAGGGATTCCATCACCGACTGGCTGAGTTCGGACGGCCCCAAGCTTGTGGGACAGGAGGTCGTCACACTCTCGACGACGCCCGCCTGGGTGGACGGCAAGCTGGTGCCGCGGCCGATGTCGCTGCGCGTCTTCGCTGCCCGCACCGCCAATGGCTGGCAAATCATGCCCGGCGGTTTTGCCCGCATCGGCTCCGGTGCCGATGTCGCGGCTATTGCCATGCAGTCTGGCGGCGCAGCCGCCGATGTCTGGATTGTCAGCGACAAGCCCGTCGAGCGTCACACGCTGCTGCCGGCCGAAGGCAGCTTCACCCGCAACATGCCGGGCAGCCTTCCGAGCCGGGCAGCCGACAACCTGTTCTGGCTCGGCCGCTACATCGAACGCGCCGAAGGGGCGTTGCGCATCTTGCGCGCCTGGCACTCGCGTTATGCCGAGGTCGCCGATCCGAGCCAGCCGCTGCTCGCTGATGTCTCCGCCTATCTCGCCGCCGTCGATATCGATACTGCCGAGGCAGTGCCGGAAACGCTGTTGCGCAACATCGACAGCGCGGTTTATTCGGCAAGCAACATTCGCGACCGTTTCTCGCCGGATGGCTGGCTGGCGCTCAACGATCTCGCCAAGACGGCCCGCCGTTTCCGCGTCACCGTCACTGCCGGCGACGACGCCAGCCACGCGATGACCATTCTTCTGCGCAAGCTCGCCGGTTTTGCCGGCCTCGTGCACGAGAACATGTACCGCTTCATGGGCTGGCGCTTCCTCTCGCTCGGCCGCTATATCGAGCGCGGCCTGCACATGACCCGCCTGCTCGGCCACATGTCCGGCCCGGAAGCGCCCGACGGCGCGCTCGACATGCTGCTCGAGATCGGCGACAGCGTCATGACCCACCGCCGTCGCTACAACGTCAATACGGCGCGTCTCACCGTCACCGACCTCTTGGCGCTCGATCCGCTCAATCCGCGCTCGGTGCTCTTCCAGGTGAACGAGATCCACCACGAGGTCGAGCAATTGCCGAATGCCCTGATCAACGGCCAGATGTCACCCTTCTACCGCGAGGCGATGCGGCTTCATTCCGGCCTGGCTGTGATGACGCCCGAGGGCATGGGAACCGAGGTCTATCAGCGGCTCGAACGCGAATTGGAGCAGCTTTCCGATCTGCTCGCCCAGACCTATCTCGGGTGACGGCAGTGCTTTACGACCTCTCGCTCCGCATGGGTTACAGCTACGACGTGCCGGCCTCCGGCGCTCGCCACATCATGCGCCTGATGCCGCTGTCGCTGACCAACCGGCAGCGCTTGGTCGCCGGCTCGATCACGATTTCGCCGACGCCGGACGAGCAGTCGCATTTCGTCGATTTCTTTCAGCACCCCGCCACCGCCTTCATGCTGCGCGCGCCGCACGAGGCGCTCGACATTCGCATGCAGGCCCGCGTGCAGGTCGAAAGCCAACCGATCGCCGCCGATTTCTCACCGCTGCTTGCCGATCTGCCAGAGGAGATAGCAGGCATCTGGTCGCTGGCGCCGGATTCGCCGCACCACTTTCTCGGCGAAAGCCCTCGCCTGACGCAAACGCGCGACATCGCCGACTATGCGCGAAGCTGCGCCAAGCCCGATCTGACGGCCATGCAGATCGCTCATGCGCTCTGCACCCGCATCAACAAGGATTTCACCTACGATCCCGACGCGACGACGGTCGACACGACGCCGCTCGAGGCTTTCAAGCTGAAGCGCGGCGTCTGCCAGGATTTTACCCACGTCATGATCCTGGCGCTGCGAAGTCTCGGCATTCCGGCCGGTTACGTCTCCGGTTTCCTGCGCACCATTCCGCCGCCCGGCAAGGAACGGCTGGAAGGGGCCGATGCCATGCATGCCTGGGTCAGGATCTGGTGCGGCGAGACGATCGGCTGGATCGAGCTCGACCCGACCAACGACATATCAGCCGGCACCGACCACATCGTCGTCGCCTATGGCCGCGATTATTCCGACGTCGTCCCCGTTATCGGCGTGTTGAAAAGCTATGGCGGCCAGCGCGCCGTCCAGGCGGTCGACGTGATCCCGCTGAAATAAGCCAATCCCAAAACTGGAAAAAACCGCCGATTCGTTAAAATTCTATTGACGCCGTAAGGACGGCATAAAGAACCAGCATGCGTTAATCACCTGACAGGGTTTCCAGTTGGGTGAACATGATGAGCACCTTCTTTTTGCATCCCTGCCTGCGTCGCATGTTCAGCGATCGAGGCGGTAATTTCGGTATCATGACGGCGATTTTGGCGCCGGTTCTTCTCGGTGCCGCCGGCATGGCGGTCCACGTCGGCGATATGCTGCTCTCCAAACAGCAACTGCAGGAAGCCGCCGATTCGGCGGCGCTTGCGACCGCCACCGCACTGGCGAATGGCAAGATCCAGACCTCTGAGGCCGAGGCCTACGCGCGGAATTTCGTCGCCGGGCAAATGGCGAATTATCTGCAAAGCGGCGTCGATATCAAGGGCGGGACGAGCGTCAATGTGCAGACAAGCACATCGGGCAAATCGACATCCTACCAGGTGACGGTTTCCCCGAGTTACGACCTGTCGGTCAATCCGCTGATGCAGGCGGTCGGCTTCAAGACGCAGCATCTCTCGACCTCCGGCACGACGGTCGGCGGCCACTCACAGACCCAAGGCTCGATCTCCATGTTCCTCGCACTCGATAAATCGGGGTCAATGGGAGAGAGTACTGCCACAGTCAATGAGGACGATCCGACGGAAACGTTCACCTACGACTGCAACCTCCACTACAACAGCAAGAATAATAAGTGGGTTTATGACAAATGCACCGGTAGCCGCACAAATTACTACACCAAGATAGAGGCGCTTAAGATCGCCGCGGGCAATCTCTTCAGCCAGTTGAACAGCGCCGATCCCAACGCCCAATACGTCCGCACCGGCGCCGTGTCCTATGATATCAACCAATACACTCCGAGCAATCTCGCCTGGGGAATTACCGGTGTAACCAGCTATGTCAACGCACTTCAGGCGAATGGCGGCACGAATTCAAGCGGTGCAATGAACACGGCTTACACGTCGTTGATCGCTAAGAATGCCGCAGGGAATGACGCCGAAGACTCCGCCCACAAGCTGAAGACCGGCCAGATACCCAAGAAGTACATCGTCTTCATGACGGATGGCGACAATAACAACGACAGCAGCGGCGGCCGTTCATATGACACGCTGACCAAGGCGACATGCGACACCGCCAAGTCCAAGGGCATCGAGATCTATACGATCGCCTTCATGGCACCCGCCGGCGGACAGGCGTTGCTGCATTATTGCGCCTCCGATGACTCCCACTATTTCCAGGCGGAAAAAATGGAGGACCTTCTCGCTGCGTTCAAAGCGATCGGAGCGAAGGCCTCTTCGCAGCTGACACGTCTGACGAACTGATCGAACGCTCAATAACAACCAACGAAAAGCCGCGCCGGAACAAACCGGAGCGGCTTTTCGTTATCGCTATCCCATCCATCTGGTCGGGAAAAGAGTTTGAAATCAATTGCCTCAAACCCGTGAATTTGAAGGTTTCGCAAATTTTTCGTTTGCCCAAATCCTTTGTTGCAAGTGCTTCCTAACGATGCATAAACTGTGGCCAGCGCAAGCGACAAATCGATTAAATCAGGCATAACACCCTGAAACCAAATTAAAATTGGCGAGATCAGACCATGAATACCGTTTCCAAGCCGGTTATCCCTTCTCCCGCTCCCCGCAGTTCAAGGCCGGAAATTCTCGCTGAAGAAATCATCGAACGTCTGACCTACCGCATCGGCAAGGACGCCAAGGTGGCAAAGCCGCATGACTGGCTCACGGCGACGATCCTGGTGGTGCGCGACCGCATCATCGACAAGTGGATGGCCTCCACCCGCGAGGTCTATGCGACGGGCGCCAAGCGCGTTTATTATCTATCTCTCGAATTCCTGATCGGCCGCCTGATGCGCGATGCCATCTCGAACCTCGGCCTGATGGAAGAGGTGCGCGATGCGCTCGCCTCGCTCGGCGTCGATGTCAATGTCATTGCCGGCCTCGAGCCGGATGCCGCTCTCGGCAATGGCGGCCTCGGGCGTCTCGCCGCCTGTTTCATGGAGAGCATGGCGACGGTCAACGTCCCGGCCTATGGCTACGGTATCCGCTATGTCCATGGCCTCTTTCGCCAGCAGCTGGCCGATGGTTGGCAGGTAGAACTGCCTGAAAACTGGCTTGCCCACGGCAACCCGTGGGAGTTCGAGCGCCGCGAGAGCTCTTATGAAATCGGCTTTGGCGGTTCCGTCGAATTCATCACCACCCATGACGACCAGCCGCGCTACGTCTGGAAGCCGGCCGAGCGCGTTATCGCCGCAGCCTTCGACACGCCGGCGGTCGGCTGGCGCGGCAAACGCGTCAACACGCTGCGCCTGTGGTCGGCGCAGCCGATCGATCCGATCCTGCTCGATGCCTTCAACGCCGGCGACCACATCGGCGCGCTGCGCGAAAGCAACAAGGCCGAAAGCCTGACCCGGGTTCTCTATCCGGCCGACGCGACGCCAGCCGGTCAGGAATTGCGCCTGCGTCAGGAATTTTTCTTCTCCTCCGCTTCGCTGCAAGACATCCTGCGCCGCCACCTGCAGCAATATGATGATTTCACCTCGCTGCCGGATAAGGTGGCAATCCAGCTGAACGACACCCATCCGGCCGTCTCCGTCGCCGAACTCGTGCGTCTGCTCTGCGACGTGCACGGCATGGATTTCGAACAGGCCTGGGAGATCACCCGCCACACTTTCTCCTATACCAATCACACGCTTCTGCCCGAAGCGCTGGAAAGCTGGCCGGTGCCGCTGTTCGAGCGCCTGCTGCCGCGCCATATGCAAATCGTTTATGCGATCAACGCCAAGATCCTGCTTGATGTGCGCAAGACCAAGAACTTTTCCGACAGCGAAATCCGCTCGATCTCGCTGATCGAGGAAAGCGGCGAACGGCGCGTGCGCATGGGCAATCTCGCATTCATCGGCTCCCATTCTATCAACGGCGTCTCGGCGCTGCACACCGATCTGATGAAGGTCACGGTCTTTGCCGACCTGCACAAGCTCTATCCCGACCGCATCAACAACAAGACCAACGGCATCACGCCGCGCCGCTGGCTGCAGCAGTGCAATCCCGGCCTCACCGGCCTGATCCGCGAGGCAATCGGCGACGAGTTCCTCGATGATGCCGAAAAGCTGCGCCCGCTCGAGGCGCATGCTTCCGATCCGGGCTTTCAGCAGAAGTTCGCAGCGATAAAGCGGGCCAACAAGGTGGCGCTCTCCAATCTCGTCGCCAGCCGCATGGGCGTAAAGCTCGATCCGTCGGCCATGTTCGACATCCAGATCAAGCGCATCCACGAATATAAGCGCCAACTTCTGAACATCATCGAAGCCGTCGCGCTCTATGACCAGATCCGCTCGCATCCTGAAATGGACTGGGTGCCGCGCGTCAAACTCTTCGCCGGCAAGGCGGCGCCAAGCTACTACAACGCCAAGCTCATCATCAAGCTGATCAACGACGTCGCCCGCACCATCAACAACGATCCATCGGTGCGCGGCCTACTTAAGGTCGTCTTCGTGCCGAACTACAACGTCTCGCTCGCCGAGGTCATGGTTCCGGCCGCCGATCTCTCCGAGCAGATCTCGACCGCCGGCATGGAGGCATCCGGCACCGGCAACATGAAGTTCGGCCTCAACGGGGCGCTGACGATCGGCACGCTCGACGGCGCCAATGTCGAGATGCGCGACAATGTCGGCGAAGACAACATCGTCATCTTCGGCCTCAGGGCCGACGAGGTCGCCAAGGTCCGCAGCGACGGCCACAATCCCCGCGCCATCATCGAGGGCTCTCGCGAACTTTCGCAGGCGCTTGCCGCCATCGGCTCCGGCGTCTTCTCGCCCGACGACCGCAACCGCTACGCGGCGCTGATCGACGGCATCTATTCGCACGACTGGTTCATGGTCGCCGCCGATTTCGACGCCTATGCCCAGGCTCAGCGCGACGTCGACCAGATCTGGATCAATCAGTCCGCCTGGTACACCAAGACGATCAACAATACGGCGCGGATGGGCTGGTTCTCTTCCGACCGCACGATCAGGCAATATGCAGACGAAATCTGGAGAGCTGGATGAAAACGCCGAAAACACTCCCTGAAGTAAAGCTTTCCTGGGAAATTTCGGCAGATGAAATCAAGGCGATCCTGGCCGGCTCGCATTCCAATCCCTTTGCCGTTCTAGGCGTGCACCAGGCCGGCGACGCCTTGGTCGCCCGCTGCTTCATCCCGGGCGCCGAAGACGTGACCGCCATGACGCTCGACGGCGGCGTCATCGGCGAACTGAAGCAGCTGCATGCTGACGGCTTCTTCGCCGGCCCGGTCTCATTGACCAGGCTGCAGCCGGTGCGCTACCGCGCCCGGCGCGGCGATGCCGAATGGGCCGTCACCGACCCCTACAGCTTCGGGCCGGTGCTCGGGCCGATGGACGATTATTTCGCCCGCGAAGGCTCGCACCTGCGTCTGTTCGACAAGATGGGCGCCCACCTCATTCGCCACGACGGCGCCCAAGGCATACACTTCGCCGTCTGGGCCCCGAATGCGCAGCGCGTCTCGGTCGTTGGCGATTTCAACAATTGGGACGGTCGCCAGCACGTCATGCGGCTGCGCGCCGACAGCGGCATCTGGGAGATCTTTGCCCCTGATGTGCCGATCGGCGTCGCCTACAAATTCGAGATCCGCGGCCATGACGGCGTCTTGCTGCCGCTGAAAGCCGATCCGTTCGCCCGGCGTAGCGAGCTGAGGCCGAAGACCGCCTCGGTCGCCGCCGCCGAACTGGAGCAGGTTTGGGAGGACGAGGCCCATCTGAAGCATTGGCGCGAGACCGACAAGCGCCGCCAGCCGATCTCGATCTATGAAGTGCATGCCGCCTCCTGGCAGCGCCGGCAGGACGGCACCATGCTTTCCTGGGACGAGCTCGCCTCGAGCCTCATTCCCTATTGCGTCGACATGGGCTTCACCCATATCGAATTCCTGCCGATCACCGAGCATCCCTACGATCCCTCCTGGGGCTACCAGACGACCGGCCTCTACGCACCGACCGCCCGCTTCGGCGAGCCGGAGGGTTTTGCCCGTTTCGTCAACGGCTGCCACAAGGTCGGCATCGGCGTCATCCTCGACTGGGTGCCGGCGCATTTCCCGACCGACGAGCATGGCCTCGGCTGGTTCGACGGCACGGCGCTCTACGAGCACGAAGACCCGCGCAAGGGCTTCCATCCCGACTGGAACACGGCAATCTATAATTTCGGCCGCACCGAGGTCGTTTCCTATCTCGTCAACAACGCCCTCTATTGGGCCGAGAAGTTCCATCTCGACGGCCTGCGCGTCGATGCCGTCGCGTCGATGCTCTATCTCGATTATTCCCGCAAACACGGCGAATGGATCCCGAACGAATATGGCGGCAACGAGAACCTCGAAGCTGTCCGCTTTCTGCAGGACCTCAATATCCGCATCTATGGCCAGCATCCCAATGTCATGACCATCGCCGAGGAATCGACCTCATGGCCGAAGGTCTCGCAGCCCGTCCACGAAGGCGGCCTCGGCTTCGGCTTCAAGTGGAACATGGGCTTCATGCACGACACGCTGAGCTACATGAAACGCGATCCGGTACACCGCCGGCACCATCACAACGAGCTCACCTTCGGCCTGCTCTATGCCTATTCGGAAAATTTCGTCCTGCCGCTATCGCATGACGAGGTCGTCCATGGAAAAGGCTCGCTGATTGCCAAGATGCCGGGTGACGATTGGCAGAAATTCGCCAATCTGCGCGCTTATTACGCCTATATGTGGGGCTATCCCGGCAAAAAGCTGTTGTTCATGGGGCAGGAATTCGCCCAGTGGAGCGAATGGAGCGAGGCGAAGTCGCTCGACTGGAACCTGTTGCAATACCGTATGCATGAAGGCATGCGCCGTCTGGTGCGTGATCTGAATTTCACCTACCGCAGCAAGCCGGCGCTGCATGAGCGTGACTGCGAGGGCGACGGCTTCGAATGGCTGGTCGCCGACGACCGCGAGAATTCCGTCTTCGCCTGGTTGCGCAAGGCGCCGGGCCAGAAGCCGGTCGCCGTCATAACCAACTTCACGCCCGTCTATCGCGAGAATTATTCCATCCGCCTGCCCCTGGCGGGCCGCTGGCGGGAGATTCTGAATACCGATGCCGATATCTACGGCGGCAGCGGCAAGGGCAATGGCGGGCGCGTGCAGGCCGTCGATGCCGGCGGCAACATCACCTGCTCGATTACGCTGCCGCCTTTGGCAACGATCATGCTTGAACCTGAAAATTAAGACTGGTGGGAGGAGAAAATGGTAGAAAAGCGTATTCAGCCACTTGCCCGCGATGCAATGGCCTATGTTCTGGCGGGCGGCAGGGGGAGCCGTCTCAAGGAACTCACCGACCGGCGTGCCAAGCCCGCCGTCTATTTCGGCGGCAAGGCCCGCATCATCGATTTCGCCCTGTCTAATGCCCTGAATTCAGGCATCCGCCGCATCGGCGTCGCGACGCAATATAAGGCGCATTCGCTGATCCGCCATATGCAACGCGGCTGGAACTTCTTCCGCCCGGAGCGCAATGAGAGTTTCGACATCCTGCCGGCCAGCCAGCGCGTTTCGGAAACGCAATGGTATGAAGGCACCGCCGACGCCGTCTATCAGAACATCGACATCATCGAGGATTACGGTGTCGAATACATGGTCATTCTGGCGGGCGACCACGTCTACAAGATGGACTATGAGTGGATGCTGCAGCAGCACGTCGATTCCGGCGCCGACGTCACCATCGGCTGCCTGGAAGTGCCGCGCATGGAAGCGGTGGGCTTCGGCGTCATGCATGTCAACGAAAAGGACGAGATCATCGCCTTCGTCGAGAAGCCGGCCGATCCGCCGCCCATTCCCGACAAGCCGGATTTCGCTCTCGCCTCGATGGGCATCTATGTCTTCCACACCAAGTTCCTGCTCGATGCGCTGCGCCGCGACGCCGCCGACCCGAATTCGAGCCGCGATTTCGGTAAGGACATCATCCCCTATATTGTCCAGCACGGGAAGGCGGTCGCTCACCGCTTCGCCAAGTCCTGCGTCCGCTCCGATTTCGAGCATGAACCCTATTGGCGCGACGTCGGCACGATCGATGCCTATTGGCAGGCCAATATCGACCTGACGGCGATCGTGCCGGAGCTCGATATCTACGACAAGTCCTGGCCGATCTGGACCTATGCCGAGATCACCCCGCCGGCAAAATTCGTCCATGACGACGAGGATCGCCGCGGCTCGGCCACGTCTTCCGTCGTGTCGGGCGACTGCATCATCTCCGGCGCCAGCCTCAACAAGAGCTTGCTCTTCACCGGTGTCAGGGCCAACTCCTTCTCCAAGCTGGAAGGGGCGGTCATCCTGCCGAATGTGAAGATCGGACGCCGCGCGCAGCTCAAGAATGTGGTGATCGACCACGGCGTCGTCATTCCGGAAGGTCTTGTTGTCGGCGAGGATGCCGAACTCGACGCCAAACGCTTCCGGCGGACGGAAAGCGGCATTTGCCTGATCACGCAACCGATGATCGACAAGCTGGATATCTGACGTATGAAAGTTCTTTCGGTTTCGTCCGAAGTCTTCCCTTTGATCAAGACAGGGGGCCTGGCCGATGTGTCAGGCGCCCTGCCGATTGCCCTGAACGCCTTCGGGGTCGAAACCAAGACTCTCCTGCCCGGCTATCCCGCCGTCATGAAGGTCATTCGCGACCCTGTCGTCAGGCTCGAATTCGCTGACCTGCTCGGAGAAAAGGCGACCGTGCTCGAGGTCCAGCACGAGGGCCTCGATCTGCTCGTCCTCCATGCCCCGGCCTATTACGACAGGCCGGGCGGCCCCTATCTCGATCCGCTCGGCAAGGACTATCCGGACAATTGGCGCCGTTTCGCCGCCCTGTCGCTCGCCGCCTCCGAGATCGCCGCCGGTCTGCTGCCCGGCTGGCGGCCGGATCTGGTCCATTCGCACGATTGGCAAGCGGCGCTGACATCCGTCTACATGCGCTATTATCCGACGCCGGAACTGCCGAGCGTGCTGACGATCCACAACATCGCCTTCCAGGGCCAGTTCGGCTCCGAGATCTTTCCCGGCCTGCGCCTGCCCGATCATGCCTTTGCCATCGACGGCGTCGAATATTACGGCACGACCGGCTTTCTGAAGGGCGGCCTGCAAACCGCGCATGCGATCACCACTGTCAGCCCCACCTATGCCGATGAGATCCTGACGCCGGAATTCGGCATGGGACTCGAAGGCGTCATCGCCACCCGCATCGACGATCTGCACGGCATCGTCAACGGCATCGATACCGATATCTGGAACCCGGCAACCGATCCCGTCGTCCACACCCATTACGGCCCGACGACGCTGAAGAACCGCGACGAGAACCGCCGCTCGATCGCCGAGTTCTTCCATCTCGACAATGACGATGCCCCGATCTTCTGCGTCATCAGCCGTCTCACCTGGCAGAAGGGCATGGATATCGTCGCCAATGTCGCCGACGAAATCGTCGGCATGGGCGGCAAGCTCGTCGTGCTCGGTTCCGGTGAAGCCGCGCTGGAAGGCGCGCTGCTCGCATCCGCCAGCCGTCATCCCGGCCGCATCGGCGTCTCGATCGGCTATAACGAGCCGATGTCGCATCTGATGCAGGCCGGCTGTGACGCGATCATCATTCCCTCGCGCTTCGAGCCGTGCGGCCTGACCCAGCTTTACGCTCTGCGCTATGGCTGCGTGCCGATCGTCGCCCGCACAGGCGGGTTGAATGACACGGTGATCGATGCCAATCACGCCGCGCTTGCAGCGAAAGTGGCAACCGGCATACAATTCTCACCCGTGACGGAAACGGGCATGCTGCAGGCAATCCGCCGTGCAATGCACTTTTACGCGGACCGAAAACTCTGGACCCAATTGCAAAAGCAGGGCATGAAATCGGATGTCTCCTGGGAGAAGAGCGCCGAACGCTACGCTGCCCTCTATTCAAGCCTCGTCTCGAAAGGCATGTGACCTAAAATGATCAAGTCCGTACCCACCACGCCCTACCTGGACCAGAAGCCCGGCACGTCAGGCCTGCGCAAGAAGGTTCCGGTCTTCCAGCAGCCGAATTATGCGGAGAACTTCATCCAGTCGATCTTCGATTCGCTGGAAGGCTACCAGGGCAAGTGCCTCGTCATCGGCGGCGACGGACGCTATTACAATCGCGAAGTCATTCAGAAGGCGGTCAAGATGGCCGCCGCCAACGGCTTCGGCAAAGTGATGGTCGGCAAGGGCGGCATCCTGTCGACGCCGGCCGCCTCTCACATCATCCGCAAGTACAAGGCCTTCGGCGGCATCATTCTGTCTGCAAGCCACAATCCCGGCGGCCCGACCGAAGATTTCGGCATCAAATACAACATCAACAACGGCGGTCCGGCCCCGGAAAAGATCACCGACGCGATCTATGCCCGTTCTAAGACGATCGACAGCTACAAGATCGCCGATTTCGCCGACGTCAACCTCGATCGCATCGGCAAGGACGAACTTCCCGGCGGCATGATCCTCTCCGTCATCGACCCGGTCGAGGACTATGCCGCACTGATGGAGGAATTGTTCGATTTCGGCGCTATCCGCAATCTGATCAGCCTCGGCTTCCGCATCGCCTTCGATGGGATGAGTGCCGTCACCGGCCCCTATGCCAAGGAAATCTTCGAAAATCGCCTCGGCGCCCCCTCGGGCTCTGTGCGCAACTTCATGCCGCTGCCGGATTTCGGCGGTCATCATCCGGATCCGAACCCGGTTCATTGCAAAGAACTCTTCGATGAGATGATGAGCGACGACGCGCCTGATTTTGGCGCCGCTTCCGACGGCGACGGCGACCGCAACCTGATCATCGGCCGGGGCATCTTCGTCACTCCCTCCGACAGCCTGGCGATCCTCGCCGCCAACGCCAATCTCGCTCCCGGCTATTCCGGCGGCCTCGCTGGCATCGCCCGCTCGATGCCGACCTCAGGTGCGGCCGACCGTGTCGCCGAAAAGCGCGGCATCGGCATGTATGAGACGCCGACCGGCTGGAAGTTCTTCGGAAACCTGCTCGACGCCGGCATGGCGACGATTTGCGGCGAGGAAAGCTCCGGCACCGGATCGAGCCACGTCCGCGAAAAGGATGGCCTCTGGGCGGTGCTGCTGTGGTTGAATATTCTTGCCGTGCGCGGCGAGAGCGTCGCCGATGTCGTCACCCAGCACTGGCAGACCTACGGCCGCAACTATTATTCACGCCACGATTACGAAGGCCTCGACACCGATGCTGCGAACGGGCTTATGGACAACCTCCGCAGCCAGCTTTCCACCCTGCCCGGCAAGAGCTTCGGCAGCCTGAAGGTCGAGAAAGCCGACGATTTCGCCTATCACGATCCGGTCGACAAATCGGTGAGCGAGCACCAGGGCATCCGTATCCTCTTCGAGGGCGGCTCCCGTGTCGTCTTCCGTCTCTCCGGTACCGGCACGTCTGGCGCAACCTTGCGTGTCTATATCGAGCGTTACGAGCCGGATTCGACTCGCCACAACATCGAAACGCAGGAAGCGCTCGCCGATCTGATTACCGCCGCCGACAGCGTGGCCAGCATTCGGGAACGCACGGGACGCGACGCGCCAACCGTGATCACCTGATCCGGGGGAAACATGCGCGGGAACAATGCGGCGCAGGCCGGAGCAATCGTCTTCGAAACCGGCGTCGAATTTGCCGTGTGGTCGCATCATGCCGCACAGATCGAACTCTGCCTTTTCGAAGATGACGGCGCCAGAGAATTCGCGCGCCTGCCGATGGCGCGCGACAGCAACCACATCCATCGTCTCTTTGTCGACGGGCTGAAGGCAGGCGCGCGTTACGGCTATCGCGCCGACGGCATCTATGCGCCCGACAACGGCCTCTGGTTCGATCCTTCCAAATTGCTGATCGACCCCTACGCCAAGGAGATTGACCGACCGTTCCGCTACGATCCCCGCCTCGGCGTCTATGGCGAAGACAGCCAGGACCTGATGCCGAAGGCGATCGTCACCTCAGATACGCGCGCCGTCATCGCCAAGCCACTCTTCAAACCGGGCGGCTTCATTTACGAAGTAGCGGTGCGGCCCTTTACCATCCTCCATCCCGACATACCGGAGGCCCAGCGCGGCACCATCGCCGCCCTAGCCCATCCCTCCGTCGTCGCCCATCTGAAGCGGATCGGCGTCGATGCCGTCGAATTGATGCCGATCACCGCCTGGATCGACGAACGCCACCTGCCGCCGCTCGGCCTCACCAACGGCTGGGGCTACAATCCTGTCGCCTTCATGGCGCTCGATCCGCGGCTCGCCCCGGGCGGCATGGCGGAGCTGCGCGAGACCGTTGCCGCCCTGCATGCCGAGGGCATCGCCGTCATCCTCGACCTGGTCTTCAACCATACCGGCGAGAGCGATCGTTACGGCACGACGCTGTCGCTGCGCGGCCTCGACAACCTGCATTATTTCCGCCATGTCCAGAATTGCCCGGGCGAACTGGTCAACGATACGGGAACCGGCAACACGCTTGCCTGCGACCATCCTGAAGTTCGCCGTCTCGTCATCGACAGCCTGCGCCATTTCGTGCTCAATTCAGGCGTCGACGGTTTTCGTTTCGATCTCGCCCCGGTGCTCGGCCGAACCACGACAGGCTTCGAGCGCGATGGGGGAACACTTGCCGCCATTCTGGCCGACACCGTGCTTGCCGACCGGATCATGATCGCCGAACCCTGGGATATCGGCCCGGGCGGTTACCAGCTCGGCAACTTCCCGCCGCCCTTCCTCGAATGGAACGACCGCGTCCGCGACGACCTGCGCTGTTACTGGCGCGGCGACCAGTGGAAGACCGGCGCGCTGGCAACCGCGCTTGCCGGCTCTTCCGACATCTTCTCCCGTCACGACGGCAAAGCGACGCGCAGCGTCAATTTCCTTGCCGCCCATGACGGCTTCACGCTGATCGACCTCGTCTCCTATGCCGGGAAGCACAACGACGCCAATGGCGAGCACAATCGTGACGGTCACAATGAAAACCACTCCTGGAACAACGGCGTCGAAGGCGAAACGCTCTACCCCTCGATCCGCAAGCGCCGGATAAAGGATGTCATGGCGCTGATATCAACGCTCTTTGCCAGCCGCGGCAGCATTATGCTGACCGCCGGCGACGAAGGCGGACGCAGCCAGCGCGGCAACAACAATGCCTATTGCCAGGACAACGAAATCACCTGGCTCGACTGGAAGGCATTGGATGAGGATCTCATCGCCCATACCGCCTTCGTCGCCGGACTGCGCCGCCGCTTCACCGTCTTTTCAGAAACGGGTTTCCTGTCGGGAAATGGCGACGTCGAATGGATCTCGGTATCGGGCGAACCGATGACAGTCGCCGAATGGGAGACGCCGTCGCTCCCGACCCTTGGCATGCTGCTGGCAACCGGCGACCGCGCCTCAGGCGGCAGGCGGACCCGGCTCGCCGTGCTCTTCAATCGTTCCGAAAGCCGCGAGCTCTTTACGCTTCCGTTGGAAGGCGAAGCGTCCTGGCGTCAATTGACGCCGGCCGGTGCGAAGAAGGCCGGCCCCCGAGTCACCGTCGAGCCACGCTCCGTCGCCTTTTTCATAGAAAAATGACCGGCGCCTCCCATTGGCGCAAATCCTTGTCGCAATCGTCATAAATGCACGATAAGGCTTTGGCGCGGCGGGCTTATCTGACGAGGAAATGCATGGGCACGGAAATTTCACTCTCCGACGTGCGGGGATTGATCGGCATGGAAACGGGCCTGTCGGATTGGATCACCGTCGACCAGACGATGATCGACGCCTTTGCGGGGGCAACGGATGACCACCAGTTCATTCATGTCGATCCGGAGCGCGCCGCCGCCGAGAGCCCTTTCGGCGGCACTATCGCCCATGGCTTCCTGACACTGTCCCTGCTCTCGGCGATGAATTACAACTGCCTGCCCAAAGTGCGAGAGCAGACCATGGGCATCAATTACGGCTTCGATCGCGTCCGCTTCATGACGCCGGTCAAAAGCGGCGCCCGCGTGCGCGGCCGTTTCCTGCTCTCCGACGCCCGCTTCCGCGGCGGCGGCATGCTGATGACCACCTACGACGTCACCATCGAAATCGAAAACGAGAAGAAGCCGGCGCTGACGGCCAAGTGGATCACCATCATCCAGTTCGACCCGAAGGATCGTCCCGAGGACGTGTAAGCCCGGATGCGGCTATGATTCCGCGGAATTAAGAACCGCTTCAAGAGCGTGGCCGTCCGGATCGATGACGAAGGCGGCATAATAATGCTCGCCATAATGGGGTCGAAGACCGGGACCGCCATTGTCACGGCCGCCATGCGCGATTGCCGCGGCATGAAACGCATCGACCGCCGCACGGCTCAGGGCGGCAAAGGCCAGATGAAATCCGGGGCCGGCCGGGGGCTGGCCCTCTGGCCGATGTTTGATCGCCAGTTTGTCTCCGCCGCCGGGAAGGCCGTAGCCGACCGCCTGTCCCGTCTGGCCAGGCCTGATGTCATCCCAGACCCTGACATAGCCGAGCGCGCCGAGGGCGGCATCGTAAAATGCCGCCGACCGCTCTATATCGGAAACGCCGAGGAAGGCATGATGCAGCATTCGCCCTCCCTCGGATGGGCGCCCTATGCAGTCAGGATTGGTCCCGCTCAATGGCCGGCATCATGGGCCGCCTCGTTGAGCAGGCCAAAGACGAAGTCGGAAAATGACCGCCAGCATTCTACCCGGAACGTCTCTTCATCGGTGCGCAGAAGCACGATCTCGGCCTTGCCGAAAATGGTCCGCGAAGCGGCGCCGACCGGAAAGGACGAAAGCGACAGGTCCTGCGGGCAGCCGGCCGCCAGCGTCAGCTCCGCGCCCGGTCCCGAAACGATGATTGCCACATTGCGGTGGGAAACGTCGGTCGCCGAATGCAGCGCGCCGGCGCTTGAACACGCCGCCATCAAATCGCCGCCCGCCTCGTCGATCAACAGCCACTCGTCCGGCCCAAGCCAGAGCGCCGATCGTGCACCGGCGCGGCCGGATGTTTTCGGCGTGGTCGGTACGGACAGGCCGAGAGCCAAAGAAAGTGCTGCGAGCGATTGCGCCGGCGCGCGTAGCGCCACGCGGGTCGCGGCCGGTGCGACCGTCAGGCGCACGGTGGCGGAGCCGCCGAGACGGCCGGCCAGCGCCGGCTTGCGAATTGCAACATCAGCCATGGATGCGGCCTCCTTCCTTGTCAAAGAACACCAGATCCGTCACCTCGACGGCGATCGTCCGGTCCGGCATCGGCACGTAGAGCGTCTCACCCATCCGCGCCCGGCCGCCGGCGACGAGCGCGAAGGCAATCGACCGGCCGCAGTTTTCCGACCAGTAGGCCGAGGTGACGTGGCCGAGCATCGTCATCGGCTTCGGCTCGTTCGGGTTCGCGACGACCTGCGCGCCTTCCTCAAGCACCAGCTTCGGATCCTTGGTGATAAGCCCGACAAGCTGCTTGCGTCCCTCCTTTACGAGGTCCGGCCGCTGCAGGCCGCGAATGCCGACAAAGTCCTTCTTCTTCTTCGAAACGGCCCAGGCAACACCCGCATCGTCGGGAGTAACCGTCCCGTCAGTATCCTGGCCGACGATGATGTAGCCCTTTTCGGCGCGCAGAACGTGCATCGTCTCGGTACCGTAGACGCAGGCGCCGAGCGGCTCGGCATTGGCCCAGATGGCTTCGAGCACCGACTGGCCATAATCGGCCGGCACGTTGATTTCGAAGCCGATTTCGCCGGTGAAGGAGACGCGGAAGAGCCGCGCCGGCACACCGCAGACCGTGCATTCGGCAACGCTCATATGCGGGAAGGCCTCGTTTGAAAGGTCGACCCCTTCGACCAGCGGCTCGACGATCGCGCGCGCCTTCGGTCCCTGCACGGCAATGACGGCCCATTGCTCGGTGACCGAGGTCAGCCATACCTTCAGGTCCGGGAATTCCGTCTGCAGGTAATCTTCCATGTGGTGAAGAACGCGCGGCGCTCCGCCGGTCGTCGTCGTGACATGGAAACGGTCCTCGGCCAGTCGCCCGACGACACCGTCGTCATAAACGAAGCCGTCTTCGCGGGTCATGATGCCGTAGCGGGCCTTGCCCGGCTTCAGTGTATCCCAGGCATTGGTGTAGATGAGGTTGAGGAACTTCGCCGCATCCGGCCCCACTACCTCGATCTTGCCAAGTGTCGAAGCGTCGAAAATACCGGCCGACTCTCGGGCTGTGCGGCATTCGCGCGCGACCGCCTGATGCATGTTCTCGCCGGCACGCGGATAGAACCAGGCGCGTTTCCAGTTGCCGACATCTTCAAAAACGGCGCCGTGGGCTTCTTCCCAGCCATGCAGCGGCGTCTTGCGCGTGGGATCGAACAACTCTCCGCGCGAATGGCCGACCAGCGTGCCGTAAGTGACCGGCGTGTAGGGGGCGCGGAAGGTGGTGAGACCGACCTGCGGAATTTCCTTGCCGAGCATTTCGGCGGCGATCGCCAGGCCATGCATGTTGGAAAGCTTGCCCTGGTCCGAGGCCATGCCGTTGGTCGTAAAGCGCTTGATGTGCTCGATCGAATGCATGCCCTCGCGCACGGCAAGGCGGATATCCTTGGCACAGACATCGTGCTGGAAGTCGATGAAAGCCTTGGCGTTGGTTTTCGGCCCGGCGCCTTCGGCGGCACCGATCATGCCGCCTGTCCATTCAAACGCCTGCTCGGCCGACATTGCGATCTTCTCGCCGCTGCTTCCGCCGGTGGCCTGCGCCATCAGCTCGCCGGCGGCAAGCGATTCCTCGATCGTCTGCTGCAGGTCGTCGGTGCCGTTGCAGGCGCCGACCGACAGGCAGTCCTGCGCGTAGGAGCCGGGCAGGAAACGCTGGCTCTCAGCGTCGAAGGCCACTTTGCCGCGCGACTGCGAGAACAGATGCACGGACGGTGTCCAGCCGGCCGAAACCAGCAGCGCATCGACGGCGATCTTGCGCGGCGAACCGCCGCCGTTGCGTGCCACCGTCATCGACGAGATGCGCAGCCGCCCGGCGGTATTGATGACCGACTGGCCAGCCAGCACGTCGATGCCGAGCGCACGTGCCTCCGCCAATACCGCCGCACCCGGCGCCTGCCGGCAATCGACGATCGCAGCGATCGAGACACCTGCTCGTTTCAGATCGAAGGCCGCTTCATAGGCGGAGTCATGCGCCGTGTAGATGCCGACATTCTTGCCGACGGCGACGCCGTAATGGTTGAGATAGGTCCGCGCCGCCGAGGCCAGCATGATGCCCGGCCGGTCGTTGTTCGGAAACACCATGTGCCGTTCGATCGCGCCGTTGGCGAGGATCACCCGCTTGGCGCGGACCTGCCAGAGCCGTTCGCGCGGCAGATCATGGGGGGGATTGGCGAGATGGTCGGTGACGCGCTCTGCAAGGCCGACGAAATTGTGGTTGTAGTAGCCGAAAGCCGTCGTGCGCAGCAGCACTTGGACATTGTCCATCGCCTTCAGCTGCGCCACGGTCTTCTGCGCCCAGGTGAAGCCGTCCTGCCCGTCGATCTTGGCGCCGGCATCATAGCGCAGCGCACCGCCCGCTTCCGGCTGCTCGTCGCAGAGGATCACCTTGACGCCGGTCCGGGCCGCGGCCAGCGCCGCCGAAAGCCCGGCAACGCCGCCGCCGACCACCAGCACGTCGCAATGCGCGTAACGGCTGGCATAATGGTCCGGATCGCCTTCCGTCGGCGCAACACCGAGGCCGGCGGCGCGACGGATGAGCGGTTCATAGACGTGCTTCCAGGCGGCACGCGGCCACATGAAGGTCTTGTAGTAGAAGCCGGCCGCAAAGAACGGCGACATCAGATTGTTGATCGCCCCGACATCGCGGGCAAGCGAGGGCCAGCGATTCTGCGAGCTGACGATCATGCCGTCGAAGACTTCCTGCACAGTGGCGCGCACGTTCGGCTGCTTGCGTGCTGCATCCCGAGCGACGTCGATCAGGGCGTTCGGTTCCTCCGCGCCGGCTGAAAGAATGCCGCGCGGCCGGTGATATTTGAACGAACGTCCCAGAAGATGCACGCCGTGGGCGATCAGCGCCGAGGCGACGCTATCGCCTTCCAGCCCCGTGTAGCTCTTGCCGTCGAAGCTGAAGCGCGCGGTTTTGGCCGGCGTCAGGCGCCCCTTGCCGGCGATACGGTTGACGCCGCTCATTGCGCCTCTCCTTCCAGGGCTTCATATGTCTCGACAGGCGCGTGCTTCTCGGCAGCAGCGCCGACCACGGGCTTTGGCTCACCGGCCTTATAGGTCATGAGGAACTTGTCGCTCACCGTGTCGCGGACTGCATTGAAGAACCGTCCGCAGCCATGGATGTGCCGCCAGCGTTCGAATATCAGCCCCTTCGGATTGTCGCGCAGAAAGAAATAGGCTTCGAATTCCTCGTCCGAGATCGAGGCAATATCGGCGGGCCGCGCAATATGCGCGTCACCCGCGCCGCGGAATTCGAGCTCGGAGCGCTCTTCCTGGCAGTAAGGGCAATGGATCAGCAGCATGTAGGATTTCCTTCTCCTCCTCTTCTCCCCAGCGGGGAGAAGGTGCCTGAAAGACGGATGAGGGGGTGAGCGACGAAAGGAGCGAGCGTTAGCACGAAAACACCCATCGTCAGTGCGCCACCGCCGCCGCAGCAGCCTCGTCAATCAGTCGGCCGCTGCGGAAACGCTCCAACGTCAGGCCGGCGTTGAACTTGTGCGGTTCGTCGCGGGCGATCAGATGGGCGAAGAGATTGGCCGAACCCGGCGTCGCCTTGAAACCGCCAGTGCCCCAGCCGCAATTGACGTAAAGACCCGGAACCGGCGTCTTCGACTGGATCGCCGAACGATCCGGCGTATTGTCGACGATGCCGCCCCATTGGCGCATCATCTTGACGCGCCGGAACATCGGGAAGAGTTCGCAGATGGCATCGAGCGTATGGGTGATGATCTGCAGCCCGCCGGTCTGTGAGTAGGAATTATACTGGTCGGTGCCGGCGCCGATGACGAGCTCTCCCTTGTCGGACTGGGAGATATAGGCGTGCACGGTGTTCGACATGACAACGCAGGGGAAGATCGGCTTCAGCGGCTCGGAAACCAGCGCCTGCAGCGGGCTCGACTGCAGCGGCACCCGTACATCGGCCATCTTCATGATCGTCGTCGTGTGGCCGGCCGCCGACACGCCGATCTTTCTGGCGCCGATGAAACCGCGCGTCGTCTCAACGCCGGTCACGCGCCCATCGGGCGCACGGCGGATGCCGGTCACTTCGCAATTCTGGATGATGTGGACACCGCGGTCCGATGCTGCGCGCGCATAACCCCAGGCAACCGCATCATGCCGCGCCGTGCCGCCGCGCCGTTGCAGTGCCGCACCGTTGATCGGGTAACGGGCGCTGGCGGAGATATCGAGCGGCGGACAATAGGCCTTCGCCTGTTCCGGCGTCAGCCATTCATTGTCGATGCCGTAGAGCCGGTTGGCATGGATATGCCGTTTGAAGGACTGCTGGTCGTGAATATTGTGCGAGAGCATCATCACGCCGCGCGGCGAATACATCACATTGTAATTGAGCTCCTGCGAAAGCCCCTCCCAGAGCTTCATCGAATGCTCGTAAATGTGCATGCTCTCTTCATAGAGATAGTTCGAGCGGATGATGGTGGTGTTGCGGCCGGTATTGCCGCCGCCGAGCCAACCCTTTTCGATCACCGCCACATTGGTGATGCCATGCTCCTTGGCGAGATAATAGGCGGCGCCCAGGCCGTGCCCGCCGGCGCCGATGATGACGACGTCGTATTCGGCGCGCGGTTCCGGCGACGTCCATTGCTTCTCCCAGCCTCTGTGGCCACGAAGGGCCTCTCGCGCCACGGCAAAAACCGAATATTTCCGCATCCGCCTTCTTCTCCTTCGGGCAAGGCCATTCTCCGTGCCCATACAAATCGCAAATCCAAATGCGGCACAACGGCTCTTTTGCGACGCGCGAGAGCTTTGGTTTTGACACTGAGCGACATGATGTCGAAAAGCGCCCTGCCTCCAGGACACGCGCTCCGTTTCCTCTGGAGTTGGCACAACCAGCAATCGATCGGCCGCCGGCTAGCCCTCACCCAAGAGGGCGAGAAGACAAGCAGTTACTAAAATGTTAACTCTCCCCCTGTTTCCAGGGTTCTTGTATCATGTGGGGTCGGCGTCCATTCTTCCACGCGCTTCTCATCGCGTTTTGCAGCGCCCAGGCGTCGCCCGCCGCCGAGCCGGTTGGTCAGGCTGTCCTCATCAAGACCGAAGTCACCGGACAGTCCGGACCGATTGCGGTCAATACCAGCGTTCACCGCGACGAGCGTATCCGAACATCGCCATCCGGGCTTGGCCAGTTTCTGTTTCGTGACGGCACCAAACTTGCGGTCGGCTGGGGCTCCTCTGTCGTCATCGACAAATATGTCTTCGACGACACGCAATCGGTTAGAAAGCTCACCATCAAAGCCGCCAAGGGGACCTTCCGCTGGGTCAGCGGCAATTCCAAATCGTCAGCCTATCAGATCCTGACTCCGGCCGGAACAATCGGCGTGCGCGGCACCGCATTCGATTTCTATGTCGGCCCGGACGGCACCACCGCCGTCGTACTCCTGAACGGAGCGGCAAGCTTTTGCGGCCCCGGCGGCTGTCGCCAGCTGCAGCAACGCTGCGATTGCGTTGTCGCCAAGCCGAATGGCGATATGACGCCGGCCCGCCGGGTCGATCCCAGCGTTCTCGATACGCTTGGAAATCTCCGCGCCCTCCCCTTCCTCTCCGGCAACCAGCGGCTTGCCGGCGGCATCGGTATGCTCGGCGGCTGCAATATGGCCTCCGTCATGCCGGAAAGAAAAGACAGAACACGGCCTCCGCCGGCAGTTGCACCTGCTCCGCAGAGGCAGGATCCGCCACAGAGACAGGCCGAGCCGCAAAAAGAGCGACCGAACAAGCCCGATAAGCCTCATCACGACAGGCCGCACCACGACAAGCCACATCACGACCGGCCGCACTATGATAAGCCCCACCATGACAAGCCGGATAGACCCGACAAGCATGAGGGCCATGGGCGCCATGACGATGACGGAAAGCCCGGAAATCACGGTCTGGATCATCGGGAGCACGGGCGCCACCATGATGGAGATCGCGATCATAAGATTGATCGAAACCACGACAGAAATCGGGATTTCAAGCGCGGCCGGTGAGGCTGTTTTCGGGATCTTCGCAAGTCAAGGCGTCGGCACCGCTATATCCGCCTCGCAATGAGGTAGTACGTCAACGAGCATTGCAGGGCGGCGAGGACTGTCGGCGTGTCGGGTAGTGAAGGTGATATCCTTCCCAAGAAGGGCACTCCGAAAATCGCTTTTACTTTTCGGTATCGGCAGCCCTCTTTTCGATCCCCGCAGCCAATTCCCGAAAATGGTCGGTCCTGCTGGGTATCCGCCGATAGAATTCCACCAAACCGCCCACCACGTCATCCGCCCTGAGCTTTGCCGTATCCATAAGTTTGCGGGTATTCCTTGAATGCGAATGCAGGGCCTGCACCAATTGCCGGTGAACGGCATTGAGCGCGGCGAATTCCCGGGATGCCGCCACCTGCTCATTGCCGAGGACGGCAAGGATTTTGGTGCGGCTGCTCTTTCCCTTCAGTGGAATGGCGCCGGCGTCGATCAGCGCCATTCCATCCACTGAACGTGCAGTACTGTCGGAGATGAGGATATCGAAGCCTACTTCTTTGCACGACGACTCGATGCGGGCGGCGACGTTGACGGCATCTCCGACGGCCGAATAGTTGAAGCGGGTCTTGGCGCCCATATTGCCGACGCAGGCAATGCCGGTATGGATGCCGATGCCGATGTCGACCTGCTGATCGGGACCGAAGCCGAAGGCGTCGCCGGCGTTCAGTTCGGCGAGTGTCTCGCGCATGGCGAGGGCTGTGCGAACCGCCTTGGTTTCATGATCGGCAACATCAACCGGCGCGTTCCAGAACGCCATGATCGAATCGCCGATAAATTTGTCGAGTGTGCCTTCATTGGCCACGACATGACGGCTCAGCGCGTCGAGCAATGTGTTCAGGAAGGCGACGACATCCGTCGGCGCCAGCCGTTCACTCATCTCGGTGAAGTTCCTGACGTCGACGAACATGACCGTCAGCTCGCGGTCGTCGCCGCCGAGGCGCAATGCATCGCGGTTATGCTCGATGCGATGGAGCAGCGACGGAGACAGATAATGGCCGAAGGCGCGTCGCACCTCGCGCCTTTCCCGATCGATCACGAGAATGCGGAACGAGGTCGCGGCAAAATGGGTGATCGATCCGCTGACGATCGGAGCCAGCGGATCGAGGAGAAGCCCTGCATAGAGGAAGGAGAGCCAGGAGGCCACGAGCGCCATTGCGGTAATAAGCAGGCCGCAGACCAGTGCGACGGCGGGACTGACGAAGGTGGTGACTAAGACGAGCAGGCATCCGAGCACCGCGATCGTAAGGATTTCCAGCCCATCGGCCCAATCGGGACGCGACAGGAAACGGCCGGAGAGAATCTGCTCGACGGCCTGCGCATGCATCGAAACACCGGGAACATTCTCACCGAGCGCCGTGACACGGATGTCCTGCAGGCCTGCCGCCGAGGTGCCGATGAAGACGATGCTGCCGCCAATGGCGGCAGAGACCTCTGAAGAGGCGCCTTCGGCGGCGAGCACCCGGCGGACGGATATATAGCGCTCAGCCCGGTCGGGGCTGACATAGAGCCAGAATTCACCCGCCGCCGTCAGCGGCACGACGAAATCGCCGATCTTTGCCGATGTCATTACGCCGGCACGATCGGGGGCGCCGGCCAATACATAAGTGGAAGCGCCCTGCGCGACGCGTAGCGCCTCGACCGCGAGGTTGGGGTAGAGCTGCACACCATCGGTCAGGAACAACGGCACCGTCCGCACCACCGGCGAAGGATT
Source organism: Rhizobium sophoriradicis (assembly GCF_003939025.1). GTDB lineage: Bacteria > Pseudomonadota > Alphaproteobacteria > Rhizobiales > Rhizobiaceae > Rhizobium > Rhizobium sophoriradicis. The sequence continues at coordinate 112,599 of NZ_RQIH01000007.1, read as the reverse complement.
GCCGGGATTGAGGCTGATGTGGCCGAGCCCTGCCGCGTTGGCTTCCAATTGTGGTCTGAGCGGCGTCGATGCGGTAAGATGAGGCGGCGCCGAGACAGGGCTTTCGCCGGTGAAAGCAAAGCCCGCCTTGACAGGCGGCCGGTAACTGCCCTCATTGGAAAGCCCGAAGCCGAGCACGACAGGCTTGCCAGAGATTGCCTGGGCAAATATCTCGTCATTATCAGGAAGTTTCTCGGCCAGGGACCGATCGACCCCGGTGACCTCGCGCACGACATTGCGCGGCGACAGCCGATCCGGCTCGGAAAAGAGAATGTCGAATGCAATGGCCGCAGCGCCCATCTCCGAAAGCCGGTTCACCAGCAGGGCCAACCGGTCTCGTGGCCAAGGCCATTGGCCGAATTCGCGCAGCGACGCCTCGTCAATATCGATCACACGGACCGGCATCGGCTCGAAGGTTCTCGGAAGAAGACGCTGATATTCGTCGAAGGTCACGCCACGGATCAGCTTGAAAATCCCGGGGTCGTCTGCCCGCAGCATCGTCAGCGCGGCCACGATCACCAGGCCGATAATGACACCGATTTGCTGCACGCGAGTCATCATCTCAACCGGCGTTCCCTCCCACGGCCGATCGAGCGGCCACGCACCTGCCGCCCGACAGGCTACGCCGCTTTCTGTCCGAACACCATTCGCACATACGCTACGGACGGTTCTTTTGCTTCCGCGCCCTCCGCTTTCCATCGATCAGCGCAACAACGCCGTCAGTTCGGCCACGCCTTTGCTTTAACGACATGGCTTCGATCTTGTCGCGAGCGCGGCGAAATGATCTTGTACCGAGCGAAGCGCGAATGCTTTTCAAATAAGAGAGTGGGGGCTCCCGTGATTTCCGAAACCGCCGTGCGCCGCAGCGGCTATTGGCTGATCGTCGTCGTGCTGGCGATGCTTGCGGGACTGCCGCTTGCCGTCTGGCTCGACATCAGCGATCTCTCCGGAAATACCCTCAGACGCCAGGCGCGCGACATGAGCTCGCTGATATCGAGCATCCGCTCCTACTATTCCGCCAATGTCGTAGGACGCGTCCTGGCCGCCCATGCCAGCGGCACAACGGCGGTCACGGTCGTTTCGCACAACTACGCCAATATACCAGGCGCCATTCCGCTGCCGGCGACACTCTCGCTGGAACTCGGCGATGTCATCAAGGAGCAGCAGGCCAATATCACCTACCGCTTCGTCTCCGACCTGCCGTTCAAGAGCCGCGCGTCCCACGAGCTCGACGATTTCGAGAGACGAGCGCTTGCCGCGTTGCGCGCCAACCCGCAACAGACGCTGAACGATCTCACGCGTGTCGGACTGACTGATACCCTGCGGTTCATCACGCCCGTTGTCATGGGGCAGGCCTGCGTTGCCTGCCACAACAGCCACCCGGAAAGCCCGAAGACCGATTGGAAGGTGGGCGATGTGCGCGGCATCCAGGAAGTGATCATCCGGCAGCCCTATGCGAGTAACGTCTTCGCCTTCAAATACCTGCTCTGTTATTTTCTGTTTGTCGCCATCATCGGCCTCAGCTTCATTCTGCTGCAGCGGCAGCAGGCGCGCGCGACCATAACGCCAACCAGGATCTGGAAGCGGCCAACGAATTCCTCGCCAGCGTCTCGCTGAAGATTTCACGCTACCTCTCGCCGCAGATCTACAAGAGCATCTTCAGTGGGCAGAAGGACGTGGTGGTCCATACCGAGCGCAAGCGCCTGACGATCTTCTTCTCCGACATCAAGGATTTCACCGCGACCACCGAGCGGCTACAGCCGGAAGCGCTGACGGAGATGCTCAACGAATATCTCACCGAGATGTCGAACATTGCCTTGGCGCATGGCGGCACGGTGGACAAGTTCATCGGCGACGCCATGCTGGTCTTCTTCGGCGACCCGGAAACGAAGGGGCCGGAGGAGGATGCGAAAGCCTGCCTGCGCATGGCCGTCGACATGCAGCGCCGCCTCGGCGAACTCAAGGACAGATGGCGCAGAAACGGCACCGAAGAGCCTTTCGTCGTGCGCATGGGCATCAACAGCGGCTATTGCAACGTCGGCAATTTCGGCAGCAACGACCGCATGGACTACACGATCATCGGCGCCGAGGCCAATCTGGCGGCCCGGCTGCAATCGATCGCCCAGGGTGGAGAAATCGTCATCAGCTACGAAACCTATGCGCTGGTGAACGAAATCGTCGCCGCTCATCCGCTGCCGCCGATCACGATGAAGGGCATACAGCGTGAGATCGTGCCCTATGCCGTGGACGGGCTGACGCTCGGCACGGACCATAAGAGCCGCGTTCTGAGCGAACACCTCTCCGGCCTCGACCTGCATCTGGATATGAGCCGGGTGGAGCCTGCCGACCGGCTTCGGGTCAGAACGGCGCTCAAGGAGGCGATTGCCGCTCTGGATGAGGCCTTGCCTGAGGCGGCGCGATCGAGACAGGATGCCGGTCAGGTGTGATTTTTCCGGCTGCTTCCCATATCCATCTGGACTTCCCCTACTCGATCTGCTATCTCGCATCACCAATCGCAAGGCTGCGGCCGCGCGAACGTTATTTTTTGCCCCTGGCGCTGCGCCGCCTCAGGCATCAACCAAACCAAAGGAACGTGATTCTCGTGCAGGTACTTGTCCGCGATAACAATGTCGATCAGGCTCTCCGCGCTCTCAAGAAGAAGATGCAGCGCGAAGGCATTTTCCGCGAAATGAAGATGCGCGACTACTACGAGAAGCCGTCGCAGAAGCGTGCTCGCGAAAAGGCCGAAGCTGTTCGCCGCGTTCGCAAGCTGGCCCGCAAGCGCGCCCAGCGCGAAGGCCTGGTCGCACGCTAAGCGTTGCCGTCGTTTTTTCGACGTTTTCAGATGCATTGTGGCGGGGGCGATTGGTTCGCCGCCGCCTTTTTAGTTTATCGCTGAAGATCGCATATCCCGGTCTCGGATATGCCGCATGGGGAAAGCGAGCCCGAATGGCTGATACCACCTTCAATTTGTCCCGCGCCTGGCGCTTGCAGAAAACCGCATTGCTGCCCGCTGTGGCATTGGCCGCCGTGTTCGGCCTCGCCGGTTGTGAGACGACCAACACCACTGACGCCGTGATCCGCATCGACAAGGCTCAAGGGTCGGAAGAGAATATCGCGTCGCTGACGGCTGTTATCAACGCCAACCCCAGGGATCCCGAGGGCTACAACGTCCGCGGCTCCGCCTATGGCCGCGGCGGTCAGTTCCGCCAGGCGCTGAACGATTTCAACACGGCTTTGCAAATCAATCCGCGCTTCTTCCAGGCCTATGCCAACCGCGCCCTTGTCTATCGCAACATGGGTCAACAGCAGCAGGCGATTGCCGACTACAATGCCGCGCTGCAGATCAATCCAAGCTACGACGTCGCTTATATCGGCCGCGGCAATGTCTATCGCATGGCCGGTCAGGACGATGCGGCCTTCAACGACTTCAGCAAGGCAATCCAGCTCGGCACCACCGACGGGCGCGCCTACCACAATCGTGGGCTGATCTATCAGAAGCGCAATCAGCAGGATAAGGCGATCGACGATTTCTCGAAGGCGATCTCGCTCGCGCCGAATTCGGCCGAGCCCTATAATGGCCGCGGCATTTCCTATTTCGCGCTGAACGACGACGACAACGCCTTTGCCGATTTCAACCATGCAATCGAACTCAACGGTAACATCGCCGAATCCTGGGCCAACCAGGCGCTTGTCTACGAACGCCGCGGCGATAAGGCGAAGGCTGCCCGCTCCTACCGCCATGCAGTCGGGCTTGATCCGAAATATCAGCCGGCCCGAGATGGACTCGCCCGAGTGGGCGTCGCGCCAGCCGGCTAAGGATGTGCATTGGCGCGGCCACCGATGACAACGACGCTGTCATGAAGGCGGCCGCATCGCCTTGAAAAGAGAGGCGGAAAAAACATCCGTCATCGTCGATGGCGTGTCATACGATGTTGCAACCGGCTCATGCTCCCCCTAACATGTCGCTGCTTCGATGGCCCGCTGTCGGGCATGGAAAAACGTGTTGAGGGCGTTTTGCGAGAGATGCGAATCTTTGCGTTCCTGACCGCGAGCGAAAACTGTTGCGGGCAGCGCCCGCCTCAGCGCCGCGCATCTGCCGAACGGCGCCAGCGGTACGGCCACGTTCTCTGCCCCGCGATTTTATCCTTCGCTCGAGTGGACCTGATGGATTGTGCGATGGTACAGGCGGCGCGGCACATTCAATGAAGATCGTCGCGCTGTTCTTCCCAAAGGCTTCGATCGGCACTTATCTCGTCGCCATGGCGGTGGCAATCGCGCTGCCGATTTTCGCCTTCGTGGCGCTGCTTTTATTGCAGCTGGAGGATAACCAGCGCTCGACGCTGAAGCGCGAAACGGCGCAGGACGCGCTTGCCCTTTCACGCATCATCGACCGCCAGCTTCAGGACATGGCGACAACGCTGCGGCTGCTGTCGAGCTCGCCGGAGCTTGAAAACGGCGATCTCGCCTCCTTCCACGAGCGCACGGAAACGGCTCTGCGGAACAATACGCTCTACGTCCTCGCCGTCGACCGCAGCGGTCAGCAACTGCTGAACACGCGCCGGCCTTTCGGCACGCCGCTCGAAAAGACGGCAAACATCGCCGCGCTCGATGCCGCAATGAAATCCGGCCGCATCGAGGCTTCGGATGTTTTTCGCGGCAGAACTAGCGGCGAATGGGTCTATAATGTCACCCTCCCGCGGGCGGATGATCCGGTCGCCGCCCTCATCATCACGCAGGATGCCAAGGATCTCGGCAGGCTGGTCACGACCCAGGGCCTTGCCCCCGGCTGGTCGGCAGCCGTCGTCGATCAAAGCGGTCACGTGGTCGTTGCTGCCGGCCCCGCAGCCCCGGAACCCGGCACGCCCTTTGATCCGCGCATCCTGCCGGCGCTGAGCTTCTCCCGCGGCGTCTTCGAAGATGAGGCGATCCTGCCGCACATGCTTCTCGGTTATGCCCAGATCCCCGGCTGGTCATGGAAAACAGTGATCTGGGGGCCGGTCGCGCAGGCTTCGATCCTCAGCACCTGGCGCTTCCTGATCATCGGCGGCGTGGCGCTTGTGCTCGTCGCAGTGCTCGCCGCCTATGCCGTCGCAAGGCAGGTGCGCACCACCATCCGCGATATCGCCGAAATGGCAAAGCGTATGGGCGACGGCCACATTGTCTCGCCGGTCGAGACCAGCGTCATCGAGGCGAACCAGGTGGCGATCGCTCTGTCGAATGCTTCCTTCGACCGCAGCCAGACCGAGGACCGGCTGCGTTTCGTCATGCACGAGCTCGTCCACCGCACGAAAAATCTTCTGACGCTCGCCCAGGCAATGATGCGCCAGCTCGCCAAGCAGGCCGACAGCGTCGAGACCTTCCAGTCCGCTGTCGCCGATCGCCTCGACGGGCTGGTGCGTTCGATCGAGCTCCTGACCAGCGAGCAATGGGGAGGCGTATCGCTTCGGCGGGTCGTCGACATCCATCTGCAGGCCTTCCCGCAATCGCGCGAACAGATCGAAATCACAGGTGAGGATTTCGTCCTGAAGCCGGATGCGGTGCAGAATCTCGGTCTGGCGCTGCATGAGTTGGCCACCAATTCGGTGAAATACGGCGCACTTTCCGTTCCGCAAGGCCGTGTCCGCTTCGAATGGCGAGATGTCAGGGAGGAAGACAAGCCGGATGCCCTGCTCCGCTTCACCTGGGAGGAGCGCGGCGGCCCGCCGGTGGTAGAGCCGTCACGCACGGGCTTCGGCACGACCGTTATCAAAGCCCATGCCGCCGCCGCCTTCCGCGGCACTGTTGAGATCGATTTCCGGCTTGAAGGTCTCTTATGGGTGTTGACGGCGCAACGCGCCACGCTGGAGCGGGCCTGACGCATGTCGCCCGCAAGGGCTGAGCGTTTCCGGGGAAATCAAAGCGCGAGAACGCATCCCATGCATCACGTTTGATGCGGCGGGCTTCAGCCTCCCGGAACAATCGCCACCGGCACCCGTTTCGAACAGGTCGTTCCCAAGGAGAAAGACCATGTTCAAGCAAACCATGATCGCAGCCGTGGCTCTGACGGCCGCGGCCTGGGCAAGCCCGGCAGGCGCCGAAAGCTATGTCACGCTTGGCCGCCTGGTCTGCGGATCGGATGGCGGCCAGGGTCTGATCATCACGTCGCAGAAGAACCTGATCTGCACCTACACGCCGGCATCCGGCGGCGCCAAGGCGGTCTACGCCGGCAAAATCGAGAAATTCGGCCTCGATATCGGCCAGACCGGCAAGAGCGTGATGATCTGGCAGGTGCTTGCGAAAACCGGCACGGATATGCCGCAGTATGCCCTGGCCGGCGAGTACTACGGTGTCGGGGCGGATGCGAGCATCGGTGCAGGCGCCGGCGCCAAGGTGATCGCCGGCGGCACAAACAAAGCCTTCATGCTGCAGCCATTGAACGTCCAGGCTCAGGAAGGACTGAACCTGGCGATCGGGGTCGAGAAGATGACGCTGGTGCCGGGCGAGGTATGACGGAAGACTTGCTTGCGGCAAGGCGACACCGAGCCGGCATGGCACAGACCGGCCGGCATGAATCGAACAGCCGCCCGATGGGCGGCTGCATCTCGCTCGATCAATGCGAAATCGCCTTGTTGATATCCTCGGTCATTTTCTTCGCATCGCCGAGCAGCATCATCGTGCCGTCCTTATAGAACAGCGTATTGTCGATGCCGGCATAACCGGAGCCGAGCGAGCGCTTGACGAAAAGGCAGGTCTTTGCCCGGTCGACGTCGAGGATCGGCATGCCGTAGATCGGCGAGGTCTTGTCGTCGCGCGCGGCCGGATTGGTGACGTCGTTGGCGCCGATGACATAGGCGACGTCGGCCTGAGCGAATTCCGAATTGATGTCCTCGAGCTCGAAGACCTCGTCATAGGGGACATTGGCTTCGGCAAGCAGCACGTTCATATGGCCCGGCATGCGGCCCGCGACCGGATGGATCGCATATTTCACCTCGACGCCGTTCTTCTTAAGATTGTCGGCGAGTTCGCGTAGCGCATGCTGGGCCTGGGCCACCGCCATGCCATAACCCGGCACGATGATCACCTTCGAGGCGTTAGCCATCAGATAGGCTGCATCCTCGGCCGAGCCGAGCTTGACCGTCCGGTCCGACGTATCGGGTCCGGCGGAGGCCGCCTCGCCGCCGAAACCGCCGAGGATGACGGAGACGAAGGAGCGGTTCATGCCCTTGCACATGATGTAGGAAAGGATCGCGCCGGAGGAGCCGACGAGCGCGCCGGTGATGATCAGCGCCAGATTGCCGAGCGTGAAGCCGATTCCGGCCGCGGCCCAGCCTGAATAGGAATTCAGCATCGAAACGACGACGGGCATATCGGCGCCGCCGATCGGCACGATCAAAAGAACGCCGAGCGCCAGCGACAGCGCCACGACGGCCCAGAAATCAAAATGGCTTTCGGTGGCGGCAAGCCCGATGATGAAGAGAATGATCAGCGCCAGCAGCGCCGCATTGATCACATGCCGGTAGGGCAGCAGGATCGGTTTGCCGGACATGCGTCCGTCGAGCTTCAGGAAGGCGATGATCGAGCCGGTGAAGGTGAGCGCTCCGATCGCCACGCCGAGCGCCATCTCGATACGCGCCTCGGTGTGGATATGGCCGATCTCGCCGATGCCGAAGGAAGCAGGCGTATAGAGCGCCGAGGCGGCGACCAGGACGGCTGCAAGGCCGACCAGCGAATGGAAGCCGGCGACGAGCTGCGGCATCGAGGTCATGGCGATGGTGCGGGCGACATAGGCGCCGACGCTGCCGCCGATGGCAAGGCCGAGGATGATCAGCACGAAGCCGCCGAAATTAGGCGTCGCCAGCACGAGCGTCGTCAGAATGGCGATCCCCATTCCGACCATGCCGTAGAGATTGCCTTTGCGGCTGGTGGCCGGATGCGACAGGCCGCGCAGCGCCAGGATGAACAGAACGCCGGAAACGAGGTAGAAGAAGGCTGCAACATTGGTCATCGGTCCCTCACCGGTCCTTCTTGCGGTACATCGCAAGCATTCGCTGCGTGACGAGGAAGCCGCCGAAGATATTGACCGAGACGAGCACCAGCGCGACGAAGCCGAAGCCAGTCGCAAGTCCGCTTGTGGAGATGCCGACCGCCAGAAGCGCGCCGACCACAATGACCGAGGAGATCGCATTGGTGACGGCCATCAGCGGCGTATGCAGCGCCGGCGTCACCGACCACACGACATAATAACCGACGAAGATCGACAAGACGAAGATCGCGAATTGAAAGACGAAGGGATCGATCGCCCCACCGGTCGCGGCACTTGCCGCCTCCGGCGCCTGGGCCGCCGCCGTAACGACGGCCGTCACCGCCTGGTCGAGCTGTTCAAGCGCTCTGTCCATTGCTTCACTGGCCATCACATGTCCCCCTTCTTCGCGCCGCCGAAGGCGGGATGAACTACGTCGCCGGCATAGGTCAGCATCGTCGCCTTGACGAGTTCGTCGTCGACATTGACGACCACGCTCCCGGTTTCCTTGTTGACCATGGTCTCGAGGAAGGTGACGAGGTTTTTGGCGTAGAGCGCCGAGGCGCTGGCCGCAACCCGGCCCGGCATGTTGGCGAAACCGATCACGCTCACGCCTTCGACATCGGCGATTTCACCGGCAACGACGCCCTCGATATTGCCGCCGCGCTCGACGGCAAGGTCGACGGCGACCGCACCCGGCTTCATCGAGGCGAGCATGGCGCGTGAGACGAGACGCGGCGCAGCGCGACCAGGGATCAGCGCCGTGGTGATGACGATATCCTGCTTGGTGATATGTTCGGCCACGAGTGCGGCCTGCTTGCCCTGATAGTCGGCCGACATTTCCTTGGCATAGCCGCCGGCCGTTTCCGCCGCCTTGAACTCCTCGTCCTCGACGGCGATGAACTTGGCGCCGAGCGATGCGACCTGTTCCTTGGCGGCCGGGCGCACGTCGGTGGCCGAAACCGCCGCGCCGAGACGGCGCGCGGTGGCGATCGCCTGGAGGCCGGCGACGCCGGCACCCATGACGAAGACCTTGGCGGCCGGCACGGTGCCGGCGGCCGTCATCATCATCGGCATGGCGCGGTCATAAACCGCCGCCGCTTCGATGACGGCCTGGTAACCGGCGAGATTGGCTTGGGACGACAGCACGTCCATCGATTGGGCGCGTGTGATGCGGGGCATCAGCTCCATCGCAAAAGCCGAAAGCCCGGCGCTGGCGAGAGCCGCAATCGCCTCGTCATTGCCATAGGGGTCCATGATGGCGATCACAACCGCGCCGCTCTTATAGCCTGCGATTTCCGACGCGCTCGGGCGGCGCACCTTCAGCACCACGTCTGCCGAAGCGGCATCGACCAGACTGCCGATCCTGGCGCCGGCAGCCTCGAACTCTCCGTCCGGAATACGTGACGCCGCCCCGGCACCGGCTTCGACGACCACATCGAAGCCGAAACTCTTCATTTTCTTCACGGTTTCGGCAGAAGCCGCGACCCGTGTCTCCCCGTCCGTGACTTCGCTTGCAACGAAAATAATATTGCCCAACTGCCCCCTCCTCCGGGTCAGCCAGACCGCCGCAGGCGCGCCTGCGCAGGCCAAGCACCTAAGCATGTCGCGCAAAACTGTACGGCGGTTCTGCGATAACGACGTGCGAGAAAATAAAGACCTGAAGCGCGAGGAGCGAATCTGAACGATCGCGACGCGCCTCAGTCACAAAGCTGCGGAAAAGCCCCCTCCTCCCCTTACCGCAATCAGCGGACCAGGAAGATGCCGGCAGCGAGAAGAATGATGAAGACGAAGAGACCGCCGAGAAGGCCGGCGCCGCCGAAGAAACCGGCAGTCATCGCAAGCAGGAGGACGATCAGAAGCATCGAGCCGTACTTCGTGGCCGCGATGAACATGTCGTAGGTTTTTTCATGTTCCCTGTAATCCATCGGCGCGCCGGTCTCGACCGGTCCGGTATGATGTTCGGCCATTAATATCGTCTCCCTGAAATGCCTCTGCGCTGCCTGATTCCCCCGCTTAGACCGAGGGAAATCCTGCTTGCAGGAATTACACAATGACAGGCGAAAGCGCAATGCATGAGAATGCCGCAGCCACAGTTCCAAACCACCCATCTCCCATGGAGGAAGAGCATGGCGGGACATCGGCTGCGGATCTTGTCATCGCCCCTATGTCGCCCCGTCCGGCGGCAGGAGAAATCAGAGCGGCAGGTCAGTGCCGAGTTCACCCGGCGGCACGAAACGCGCCGTCGGAATAATGGTGAGCGGCGGCAACGTGTCGTTGGGATTGCGCGAGAACATCATGCGCTGCTCGCTGGCGCTGGAGATGAAGAAGGGATAGCGCGTCAACAGCTTGCGCCCGACCTCGACCACATTCGTCGCCATCAGCGTCATGTCGATCCCGTAATTCTTCGCCAGTCGGCCGGGGACGATCGTGTCGGCATAGAAGACCCGCTTATAGAAAGCCGCATGCGGCGGTCGAACAAACTGAAGCACGCGGTCTGCGCGGAAATAAGCTGCCGCAACGATGGTGGGTCTCAGCGTCAGGTAGGGAACCCAGGGCAGATCCGCGGTGAGTTCCGGGTCAGCTGCGAAACGCGCCGGATCAATCAACGTCAGCCCGGCGTCCAGGAGTTCGTCCATCGCCTCAGGAAAAGCGCCACCGGACTGGCTGAGACGATGCTCGGGTGTCACATAATGAACTCGGATCGTGCTGATCAGCTCACCATAATAGTACAACCCGAAAATATAGGCGTGGCTGTCGAAATCGCTGTCATCAAGGAGCCCTTTCGGAGCGAGCGCCAGGACGTCATGGGCCTTGTAAGCCTTGTAACGCAGGCGTTCCACCTGTTCCATGTCTTCGCTGCTTTCGACGCGGCGATATTCGACATGATCCAAAATATCCAAAATTTTCGTGCTGAAATCATTACGCTTGAACAGTGTCTCTGACATTCTCTCGATCCGCTCGTTAACGGATCATTAATCATACGCCGGTGAAATTTAGGCAAGGAAATCCGATAATTCGGGCGGTAAATAAACTATTAAGGTTAACGGTGCGGGGGATTGTCAGTGGTAGAATTGGCGCTCACAGAGCGCTCAGGCGACCTTATTGCGGCGACGTTGCACAGGGCGGCGGCCGATGCCCTGCTGCAGCAGCGGGATGTTTTGGGAGGGCACCGGCTGCGAGAAAACATAGCCCTGCACCAGATCGGTGCTGCGGTGCTTGTTGAGCAACGCGAGCTGCTCCTCGGTCTCGACGCCCTCGATGACGATCTTCAGGCCGAGTTCGCGGGCGAGATGGACTGTGCCGCGCAACAGCTTGAGACGGCGGGTATCCTCGACGATGTTGCGCACGAAGGAACGGTCGATCTTGACGATATCGAGCGGCAACGTGTCGAGATAGCTGAGGCTGGAGAAACCGGTGCCGAAATCGTCGATGGCGATGGTGATGCCGCGGGCCCTCAGTTCCGCCAGGATGGCGCGCACGGCCTGCGGCTCGTCGATCAGGCAGCTTTCGGTGACTTCGAGATGCAGCCGCGCCGCATCGAGACCGGAATGAGCAAGCGCATCGGCGACAACCGAGAGAATATCGGCATCACGCAAGTCACGCGCCGAGAGGTTGACCGAGACGGCGATATGGTCCGGCCAGCTCATGCACTCGCTGCAGGCCTTGAACAGGACGAAACGGGTGATGTCGGAGATAATGCCCATCTCTTCGGCAAGCCGGATGAATACGTCGGGCGGAATCGAGCCCTTCTCCGGATGCACCCAGCGGGCCAGCGCTTCGGCGCATTCGATCCGTGCGCCATCGGCCCGGAACATCGGCTGGAAGACGAGGTGCAGCGCCTGTGCCGAAACCGCTTCGCGCAGGTCAGCCTTCAGCTTTTGCTGCTCGATATAGCGCCCGTCCATCTCCCGCTCGAATCCTGAAATGCCGCCCTTGAGGCGGGACTTGCTTTCGAACAGGGCAAGATCCGCCTTGACGCTCCACTCGTCCATTGCAAAGGCCGAACTTTCGAGGACCGCGTAGCCGGCGCTGAGCGACACGAGGAAGGTCAGCTCGTCGACCTCGTAATGGCCCTGGATCGCGGCGTGCACGCGGCGAATCGAGAGCTCGAGCGATGTGGGCTCCTTCGCATGCGGGAAGAACAGGATGAACTGATCGCCCATCAACCGGCCGAGGATGGCATTGCCGCAAGCCTGCTTGATACGGGCGGCGATGGCGCAAAGCAGATGGTCGCCGGTGACGTGACCACGCATGTCGTTGACATGTTTGAACTCGTCGATATCGAGAACCATGAAGCCGAGCGGTCCTGATTTGCGCGGGTGCCTGGCGAGATATTCCTGGACCAGCTGCCCGAAATATTCGCGGTTCGGCAGACCGGTCAGCGCATCGAAGCGGACCATGTGCATGATCTTCTGCTCCGCCTTCACCCGGCTCGACACGTCTTCGAAGATCAGAACGGCGCCGCCGTCGGCCCTGCGGCTGGCGGAGAATTCGAGCGACAGGTTCTCAGGGAAATGAATGAGCGTACGTGACAGGTTGCCGTCGGCGACCTGGGTGAGCTGGCGCAGGATGAGCTCCGGCTGCGAGGCATCCATAAAGCTGTAACGCGCGCCATAACGCAGCACGGCGCCGAGATCGCGGTCCTTCAGCCGCTCCGGCGCACCGATCTTCAAAAGCTCGCAGGCCTTGCGGTTGACGACCTGAATGCGGTTTTCCATATCCACCATGACCAAGCCGTGCGGCATGTTGTTGAGCGCCGTATCGAAACGGTCGGCGATCATGGTGATTTCCCGACGCGCAATCACGTTCTCGTATAGGAAATCGCGCACGCCATTCGCCATTGCCCGCGTCGTCAGCCAGAAGGGAATAAGGAAGATCGACAGTAGACCGCGGTAGAAATCCAGCGCCAACAGGCTGCAGATTATCATCGGCAGGCAACAGGAGAACGTCTGAAGGTCGACCGCGAGGCGCGAACCGTAGTTGCGGCCGACGACCGAAACCATGGTTGCCATAGTGACGGCAATGCAGGCAAGCTCGGCAAAGGAATCGCGTACGACGAAGATCGCGTAGCCGCTGGCGATGCCGAGCAATGCTGTGGTGCAGGCAGCACCGGCAACCAGAATCCGCTCCCAACGCTCGATTCCGGCGTGCGACAGCCTCTCCTTGTCGACGCGGTCAAACTGCCGGAAGATGGCCATGCGCACGTTGAAGACCAGAAGGAAGGCGGCTGAGAGGAGAATGTAGACGGAAGACTGTGTCTTGGCGGCGACGGCAAGGCATGTCGCCACATGGACGATTACGCCAGCAAGAAGCGTCATGCGGTTCCCGGAAAGGGAACTCACAAACGACAGATACACATCTAAAGGGACCCTGTTCGGGCTATCTGGCTTCATCCACACTTTCCCTGTGCGCGGGAATTCTAGTGGCAACCCTTTAAAAATTGATTTCAATCGAATCAAACATTTGGGCAAATTTTCTAAAACCCCAGGATGAGCATCACAGCCACGGGGTGATATTGCAGCCTTATCGCGAGTTTTTTGAAAAAATCATCCACGCCTAGGTTGTCAGAAAATGTGCCGATCATGCGGACCGGCCATCTTGATGCCGAAAATCGGAATCGTTTTCGGAAAAACCCGAGCCCCGCGCGCGCGCGGACGAGGGCAGCGCTGTACGACTATGCGCCTATGCACGGCATTTATCCTTCCAATTCCAAAGGCCGTAGTCTACACCGACTTCAAAGAGGGAAAGCTGCCGAAATAACGGCAGGACAAGAATAAGGGAAACGAATGTCGGGACTTCTGGCGGCAAGCCGGCTGATCGATTCGCTCAGCCGGATCATGGGCAAACTTTCCGAATATATGGTGCTGTTCTGTTGTCTGATCAGCGCCGGAAATGCCATCGTACGTTATGCCTTCAACTACAGTTCGAACGGCTGGCTGGAAATCCAGTGGTATCTCTTCGCCTTCGTCGTCATGCTCGGCGCCTCGCATGCGCTGCGCAACAATGAGCATGTCCGCGTCGACCTGATCTACGGCGCCGTGTCAGACAAGGCGAAGATCTGGATCGACATCGTCGGCCTCATCCTGTTCCTCATCCCCGTCTGCATCTTCCTCACCTGGCTCTGCTGGCCATTCTTCGCGCTGTCTTACACGCAGGGGGAAATATCGGGCAACGCCGGCGGACTGATCCGCTGGCCCGTCAAGCTGATCCTGGTCGCAGGCTTCGCACTGCTGTCCCTTCAGGGCGTTTCCGAGCTGATCAAGCGGATCGCCGCCCTCACCGGCCAGATCAGCATCGACACGAAATACGAAAAGCCGCTGCAATAGCGCCCGGGAGGAACGGATTTGTTTGATTTCGGCATTATTCCGCCGGCCATGTTCCTGGGCATGGTCATCTTCATGCTCTACGGCTTTCCGGTCGCCTTTTCGCTCGCCGCCGTCGGCCTGTTCTTCGGCATCATCGGCATCGCCACTGGCCATTTCAGCGAAGCCTTTCTGCAAGCGCTGCCGCTGCGCTTTTTCGGCATCGTCTCCAACGACCTGCTGCTCGCCATTCCCTTCTTCACCTTCATGGGCGCGGTGCTGGAACGCTGCGGCCTTGCCGAGGATCTGCTCGAAGGCACCGGCAAGCTCTTTGGCGGCATTCCCGGCGGTCTGGCCTATGCCGTCATCCTGGTCGGCGCCGTGCTCGGCGCCATCACTGGCACGGTGGCCGCCTCCGTCATCACCATGGGCGTGATCTCGCTGCCGATCATGCTGCGCTACGGCTACAGCCCGCGCCTTGCCACCGGCGTCATCGCCGCCTCCGGCACCATCACCCAGGTGATCCCGCCCTCGCTCGTGCTCGTCGTCCTCGCCGACCAGCTCGGCAGATCGGTCGGCGACATGTATCTCGGCGCGATCGGCCCCTCGATCCTGCAGGTGTCGATCTTCGTGCTCTTCATCCTGGTGATGTCGATCATCAGGCCAAAATCGATGCCGCCGCTGCCGAAGGAGGTGCGCGGCGACTTCAACTGGGCGCTGCTGGCAAAAGTACTGATGGGCATGGTGCCCTCGATCGTGCTGATCTTCCTGGTGCTCGGCACGATCTTCATGGGCCTTGCGACGCCGACGGAAGCCGGCGCGCTCGGAGTCGTCGGCGCCATGGCGCTCGCCGCGATGAATCGACGTCTCACCTGGCCGCTGATCCGCGAAGCGATGACGTCGACCACCCACATCACCTCGATGGTAGTGATGATCCTGATCGGCTCCACCTGTTTCAGCCTGGTCTTTCAGGGCATGGACGGTTCGCGCTGGATCGAGCACATGTTGTCGGGCATCCCGGGCGGTCCGGTCGGCTTCCTGATCTTCGTCAACATCTTCATCTTCGTGCTGGCCTTCTTCCTCGATTTCTTCGAAATCGCCTTCATCGTCATCCCGATGCTTGCCCCCGTCGCCTCCAGTCTCGGCATCGACCTGATCTGGTTCGGCGTGCTGATCTGCGTCAACATGCAGACAAGCTTCATGCATCCGCCCTTCGGCTTCGCGCTCTTCTACCTGCGCTCGATCGCCGGCAAGGAGGTCAAGACCTCGGATATCTACATGGGCGCGCTGCCCTGGGTCGGCATGCAGCTGATCCTGGTGGCGATCGTGATCTTCTGGCCGCAATCGGTCACCTACTGGCTGGACCATGGCCCGAAGGTCGACCCGAACTCGATCAAGATCGAAGTGCCTGGCTTCGGCGGCCAGCTCGGCCTGCCGCCGGTGGGCGGCGGCGGCAATGGCGCACCACAGATCCCAGGCCTGAACCTGCCGCCGCTCGGCTTGCCGGGAGCCCCGCCGCCACCTGCGAAATAACCCCAAATAGCAGGGCCAAAACAAAACCCCGGACCAAGCGATCGGGGGTTTTCGTATGCGTTTGATGCGCGGATGGGAGCGCTCAGAGCTTGCCGGCCCGCTGCTGGATCATCATGAACGTATCGAAGGTGTATTCCGAAAGCTGCATCCACAGATAGGCGTCGCGCTTGAAGGCGGTCTGATCGTCGTAGATCTTCTTGAAATACTGGTTGTTGGCCGAGATTTCGCCGTAAATGCCCATAGCCGCCTGGAAGCAGGCTTCCATGATTTCCTGGCTAAACGGACGCAGCGTTGCGCCTTCGGCCACGAGCTGCTTCAGCGCCGTCGGGTTCTTCGTGTCGTATTTCGCCAGCATGTTGGTGTTGGCGAAGGCGCAGGCGTCGGTGAGCGCTGCCTGGTAGTGCTTCGGCAGGTTGCTCCATTTGTCGAGGTTGAAGAACGCATGCACCGTCGGGCCGCCTTCCCACCAGCCCGGATAATAGTAATATTTCGCCACCTTGTGGAAGCCGAGCTTCAGATCGTCATAGGGACCGACGAATTCCGCCGCATCGATCGTGCCCTTTTCGAGCGCCGGATAGATGTCGCCGCCGGCGATCTGCTGCGGGATGACGCCGACCTTCTCCATGACGCGGCCGGCAAGGCCGGCGATGCGCATCTTGACGCCCTTGAGGTCGTCGAGCGTGTTGATTTCCTTGCGGAACCAGCCGCCCATCTGGGCACCGGTATTGCCGGCCGGCAAAGCATACATGCCCTGCGTGGCATAAAACTCGTTCATCAGCTTGTTGCCGTTGCCGTCATTAAACCAGGCATTGGTCAGGCGGCTGTTGAGCCCGAACGGAATGGCCGTTCCGATGGCGTAGGTCGGATCCTTTCCGACGAAATAATAGGAGGTGGTGTGGGCTGCCTCGACCGTACCGGCAGCCACCGCATCGACGGCCTGAAGTCCCGGCACGACTTCACCGGCCGCGAAAGGCTGGATGGTGAAATTGCCGTCCGTTGCGGCGGCGACATGCTTGGCGATGTCTTCGGCACCGCCATAGATCGTGTCCAAGCTCTTCGGAAACGACGACGTCATGCGCCACGCGATCTTCGGATTCTCCTGCGCGATCGCAGGCGCTGCCAATGCCGTTGCGGCAACCGCGCCGGCCCCGGCGGTTCCCGCCTTCTTGAAAAACGAACGACGATCCATCAAAAACCTCCCGTATAGATGGCACTGCGCGGCCAATCTTCACCCCTACCCGCAGCGAGGGCAGAGCTAAGCATGGCGAGGGCCGCGATTCAAGCTTTAGTCTATTAGCCTTTGGCATCAAGTCGGCAATAAGGCAACAGGCAGGCACCCATCAAAATCAGCAGCTTAGCCGCGAGACCAGACGCCACGGCAAGGCGCTGGCGGAAATCGGCCGCCAGTTGCAGCCAAACGTTGACTTCGCGGCCATTCTGGCGGCAAAAACGACAAGCAGAAGATTTCACCGGGGCGAACATGACGAAACCGATCGTTGCCATTCCTGCCGATATTCGCAGCTTCGACGGCGCGACCTGGCACGCCGTGCAGCATCAATATCTCAGTGCCGCATTGAATGCAGCCGGCGTCATGGCCTTTGTCATCCCGGCTTTCGAAGCGGGCTACGACACCGACGCAATCCTCGACCGCGTCGATGGTCTGCTGGTATCGGGCTCGGCCAGCAATGTGCATCCTTCGCTTTACGGCGCCGAGGCGAACGACAGGGACGGCCCCTTCGATCCCGCCCGCGACGCCACAAGCCTGCCGCTCATCCGCCGCGCCATCGACCGCGCCATCCCGCTGCTCGCCATCTGCCGCGGCATTCAGGAGCTGAACGTCGCTCTCGGCGGCTCGCTGGCAAGCGAGATCCACGAACAGCCCGGCATCTGGGACCACCGCCGGCCGGAAGGCGTCGACCGTGACGGCATGTACGCCATCCGCCAGACCGTCCACGTCAAGGAAGGTTCCTGCATTGCCGGCATCCTCGGCCCCGGTGATATCCGCGTCAACTCGCTGCACCGCCAGGCGATCGCCAGGACTGCGCCGCGCTTGCAGGTGGAAGCCACCGCCGAAGACGGCACTGTGGAGGCCGTTTCCGTCATCGATGCCAAAGCCTTCGCCGTCGGCGTGCAATGGCATCCGGAATATTGGGCCGAAACCGACAAGATGTCGAACCGGCTGTTTGCCGCCTTCGGCGACGCCGTCCGCAGTTATGCCACCGCGAAATTGCCAGCGACCGCGGCACAGGCAATCGCCTGAAGAGGCAGCAGGCTGCGTGTCCTCAGGCCTTTTGCGGCGTCTCCGGCACCGGCGTCAGCGCCGATCCCTTCTCGAACCAGGCGATCAGATTGTCGGCGACGAGATCGGCCATTGCGTTGCGCGTCGGCACCGAGGCCGAGGCGACATGGGGCAGCAGCACGGCATTGGCCGGTTCCAGCAGCGTGGCCGGCACGGTCGGCTCTTCATAGAAGACGTCGAGACCGGCCGCACCGAGCGCGCCTGATGCAAGGGCGGCACTCAGCGCCTCTTCATCAACCGTCCAGCCGCGGCCGACATTGACGAGAATACCGTTTGGACCGAGAGAAGCCAGAATATCGGCATCGATCGTCTTATGCGTCTGCGGCGTCTTCGGAACGATGGCGATCAATGTGTCCACCGCCTCGGCCAACCCGCTCAATGAAGAGTAATAATCATAGGGCGCATCGGCATGACGCGAGCGTGTGTGATAGCTGATCTTTACCTTGAAGGGCTCCAGCCGCTTGGCGATTTCAAGGCCTATGCGGCCGAGGCCGTAAAGGCCGACATGGCGGCCTTTGAGCGAGAAACGCGATAGCGGATAGGCCGTGCCCCGCTTCCAGTTGCCCGCGCGCAGCCATGCTTCGGCCCGCGGCAATTCGCGGATCGTATTCAAAAGCAGGCCGATCGCCGTATCGGCCACCTCGTCGTTCAGGACATCGGGCGTATTGGTGACGACGATACCCTTTTCGGCTGCACGCTTTACGTCCATACCGTCATAACCGACGCCGAAACTGGCGATCACCTCGACACCGGGCAGCTGATCCATCCAGGCGCCGGGAAAGGCGCCGGAGACGGCGACGCCGCGGATGCGGGCGGCAGTCTCGTCGTCGAGCCCCAGCTTTTCCTCTCGGGCGACGGTGATGATCTCAAAACGATCCTTCAGTCTTTCGAGAACACGCTCGTGTATCTTCCCAGGAACGAGAATGGCGATGCGAGACATGGCTTTTCCTCTTGGATGGGCTTTTGGTTCAGGCGCGGGGCCGATGGGGACTGGTCGACTGGCGAATGCGCATCTCCGGCTTGATTAGATGCATGCCGTCAGGTTCGTGGCTGCCGGCAAGACGATCGAGAAGCGCGCGCGCCGCCAGGCGGCCGACTTCGGTCTGACCGTTCCAGACGGTTGTCAGTGCCGGCGTGGCGATCGAGGCTTCCTCGAGGTCGTCATAACCGGTGACGGAAATGTCGCGCCCCGGCACCAGCCCGGCGCGCGCAATGCCGTTCATCAGGCCGATGGCAACGAGATCGTTCCAGCAGACGGCCGCCGTCGGCTGCTGCGGCAGCGAGAGGAAATGCACCGCGGCCTCGAAACCGCCCTGCTTCGAGCGAGGGCCGGGAATGCGCAGGTTCGGATCGACTTCGATGCCGGCCTTGCGCAGCGCATTGACATAACCCTGGTAGCGGTCGCGCCCGGTGGACGTCTGGTCCGTGCCGCCGATCATCGCGATCGAGCGGTGACCGAGGCCGATCAGGTGGTTGGTGGCGAGCGAAATGCCGTAGCTGTCGTCGCCGCGATAGGTCGGCAGCTCCAGACCGTCCATCGAGCGGGCGACCAGGATTGCCGGCATGCCGTTTTCCTCCGCCAGCTGCAGATCTTCCGGCGGCGTGCCGATCGCCGGCGACATGATGACGCCGTCGCCGCCGAGCTGCAGCAGCGTCTCGATGAAGGTGCGCTGCTTTTCGACGTTGTCGTAGTGGTTGGACAGGATGAAGGTGTGACGGCTGCGATCGAGCTCGCTTTCGATCGCCTTCAGGATCTCGCCGTAGAACGGGTTCATGATGTCGTGCACGACGACGCCGATAATGCCGGAGCGCGAGGTGCGCAGGCTGGCGGCACGGCGGTTGTAGATATAGCCGAGCGCGCGCGCCTGTTCCTTGATCTTCTCCCGCGTGTTGCCGGCGACGAGCGGACTGTCGCGCAGGGCAAGCGATACGGTCGCCGTTGAGATGCCGAGCGTTTCGGCGATTGTCGAAAGCTTGATCTTCTGGACCACGTGTCCTCCTCCCCTAGGCAGCACGCAAGACAGCAGACCGCGTCGGAAAACTGGTGCGGCCCCTTAAAATGTTTAATTAAAAGATTTAACAGGTGGAGGCAATTCGTCTTTTTTGCGAAATTTCACTCTTCGTCCGGTTCCTCCAGAGGAAGCGCTTCGGCCTGCAGATTGGCGTCGATCGCCTTCAGCAGACGCACGAGATTGCGGATTTCCTTGTCTGAAAACTCCAGTGTCGCCAGTCTGTCGCAGGCGGACGCCGCCATCTCGATCGCCTGCACGCTGTCGCGGCCGAGCGGAGTGAGATAGACCTTGGTCAGGCGCGCATCCTCGGCGTCGGGCTTGCGCTCGAGAAAGCCCTGCGCTTCCATGCGGCCGATCGTGCGCGTCATCGTCGGCGCCTTGACGCCGAGCTTCTGGGCAAGAGCGCCCGCCGTCATGCCGTCACTCTCGGCGAGCGAGAGAATGACGCCGTCCTGGCCGGCATAAAGGCCGCTTTCGAACAGGTTGCGCGAGAGCACCGTACGCATGGAACGAGCCGCCTGGGTCAGCGCCGGCGAGAGATCGACGAGCGTATACTCCGTCTGGTCCTTCTTCTTGGACTTGCTCTTCTTGCCGTCCTTACGCTTCTTTCCCATAGCCATCCCTTTGATCTTTAAGCACCGACGCCGCTGCGATATGACATTGCCCATGATCTCGTCATAAACAAGAGGCAACGACCGGATGATGACGCCTTCGCCACGCTTCGAGGACAGCGACCCGGCCTCCGCCGCCGGCAGGCGCTGCCCGATCGCCGTGCTGCCGCTGGGCGCGCATGAGCAGCACGGCCCTCACCTGCCCTTCGAAACCGACACGCTGATTGCCGAAGGCATTGCCGGACGGTTGAAGGCGGCCCTGCCCGCCGGCCTGCCGGTCACCTTCCTACCGGCCGAATCGGTCGGCTACTCCATAGAGCATATGGATGTTGAAGGAACGAAGACGCTCACCTTCGACGAGGCCGTCCACCGCTGGCTCGGCATCGCCGAAGGCCTTGCCAAGCAGAATATCCGCAAGTTGGTGATGCTGAACGCCCATGGCGGCAACTCGCCGCTGATGACGATCGTCGCGACGGAGGCGCGAGTCCGCTTTGCCATGCTGGCCGTGGCGACGAGCTGGACCCGCTTCGGCCTGCCGGATGGCGTGATCCCTCCCGTGGAAAAGGCGATCGGCATTCATGGCGGCGATATCGAGACCTCGGTGATGCTGGCGCTTCATCCTGACAGGGTTGATATGGCGAAGGCTGCAGATTTCCCTTCGCGACAGACGGAATTTGCCAAACGCTTCAAACATCTGCGCGCCTACGGGCCGCACGCTTTCGGCTGGAAAATGTCGGATCTCAATTCGCAAGGCGCGGCGGGCAACGCCGCGGCCGCGACAGCCGAAAAGGGCGAGGTGCTGATTGCCCATGCAGCGAAGGGGCTGATGGAATTGCTCGAGGATGTCGATGCCTTCGACCTCGGCGAGCTCCGGTGAGGGCGACCGATCCGCGCCCGCAGATGATGTGATCTTATAACATTATAAAACCCTTTGAACTGCCGCACCCATGCCATTATATGAGACCAACCGTTTCAAGCAGCCGATCCAAAGCCGCCCGGCCGCACGCCTAATCCTAGAGGTTCCCATGACCGACGCGATTGCCACCCAAAAGCCCATTCCCGTTACCGTGCTCACCGGTTATCTCGGCGCCGGCAAGACGACGCTGCTCAACCGCATCCTGTCGGAAAACCACGGCAAGAAGTATGCGGTCATCGTCAATGAATTCGGCGAGATCGGCATCGACAACGACCTGATCGTCGAGTCGGACGAAGAAATCTACGAGATGAACAATGGTTGCGTCTGTTGCACCGTGCGCGGCGACCTGATCCGCGTCGTCGAAGGCCTGATGCGCCGCCCCGGCCGCTTCGACGGCATCATCGTCGAGACGACGGGCCTTGCCGATCCGGTGCCGGTCGCCCAGACCTTCTTCATGGATGACGACGTGCGCGCCAAGACCGAGCTCGACGCCGTCATCGCTCTCGTCGACGCCAAGCACCTGCCGCTGCGCCTGAAGGACAGCCGCGAGGCCGAAGACCAGATCGCCTTCGCCGACGTGGTCGTCATCAACAAGAGCGACCTGGTGACGGCGGAAGAACTTGACGTGATCGAGGACATTGTCCGCGCCATCAACCCGGCCGCCCGGGTCTACAAGACCAGCCGCTCGGGCGTCGACCTCGCCCGCGTGCTCGACCAGGGCGCCTTCAACCTGGAGCGGGCGCTCGAAAACGATCCGCATTTCCTCGAGCACGGCCATGACGACCATGTCTGCGGCCCGGACTGCGATCACGATCATCACCATCATGATCACGATCACGGCCATCATCACCATGGCGCGATGTCGGCGATCCATGATGTGACGGTGCAGTCGGTTTCGCTGCGCGGCGGTGAGATGAACCCGGAGCGCTTCTTCCCCTGGATCCAGAAGATCACCCAGGTTCAGGGCCCGAATATTCTGCGTCTCAAGGGCATCATCGCCTTCAAGGACGATCCCGAGCGTTACGTCGTTCAGGGCGTGCACATGATCATCGAGGGCGATCATCAGCGGCCTTGGAAGGACGGCGAGAGACATGAAAGCCGTCTCGTCTTCATCGGCCGCGATCTCGACCGCGAAAAGCTCGAGGCCTCCTTCAAGGCCTGCGAGGCAGCCGCCTGATGCCGACAGTTGCACCACTTGATCTCGACGGCCACGTTCTGGCCGTCGAATTTTTAGGTGATATCCCCTTCTTCGCAAACGCAAACGGCACGTTTCACCGGCTGGACGGCGGCGAGAAGGTTTGCGAAGCCCATCAGGGCATGCTCACCGCCATCCGCGATCCTTATAGCGACAGCCTGATCTCCGGCGGCGAGGACGGCAAGGTTCTGCGCATTGCCGCCGATGGCAGCGTCAGCGAACTTGCAACGGCGCCACGCAAGTGGATCTCGCAAGTCGCGGCCGGCCCGCAGGGCGCCGTCGCCTATTCTTACGGCAAGAGCTCGCTCGTCCGCCTCGCCGACGGCACCACCAAGGAATTCCCCGAGGAGCGCACGGTTGAAGGCCTCGCCTTCGCGCCGAAGGGCCTGCGCATCGCCGCCGCCCGATACAACGGCGTGTCGCTGCATTGGGTCGGCACGAGCGCCAAACCGGTCGATCTCGAATGGAAGGGCGCGCATACCGGCGTCACCTTCTCGCCTGATGGCAATTTCCTCGTCACCTCGATGCAGGAAAATGCCCTGCATGGCTGGAAGCTCGACAGCAAACCCGGTGCCGAGGCCCGGCATATGCGCATGACGGGCTATCCCGCCAAGGTGAAATCGCTTTCCTGGTCGATCAAAGGCAAATGGCTCGCCTCATCGGGCGCGCCCGCAGCGATCGTCTGGCCCTTCCAAGGCAAGGACGGGCCGATGGGCAAGGCGCCGCTCGAACTCGGCACCCGCGCCAATATCATGGCGACCTCGGTGAGATTCCACCCGTTGGAAGACATTCTTGCCATCGGCTTCATCGACGGCATGATTCTGGCCGTACGCATTGCCGACAGCAAGGAAGCGCTGCTGCGCCGCCCCGGCAAGGGCGCGATCACGGCGATGAGCTGGAGCGCAAACGGCAAGCTGCTCGCCTTCGCCTCCGAAGCCGGCGATTGTGGCGTTGTCGATATTTCGGCGTGAACTCCTATTGCCGGTCATGGACGATGCCATGATGGAACCGGAGATCGTGGGGCTTGGCGCCGAGCATATGCGGGCGGCGGCAAGAATCCGGCGCGCCGCCCTGTGGCAGCGCCTGCCCTGGCTGCTCGATATCCACACGCCTGACGAAGAAGAGCAGTATTGGTGCATGCATCTCCTGCCGAATTGCACCATCCTCGGCGCCGCCATGGGAACTGACCTTGTCGGCGTCGTCGCCTATGGCGATGACTGGATTGAGCAGCTTTACGTTCTCCCGGATTTCCAGGCGAAGGGTATCGGTTCCCTGCTCCTCGGCTGCGCCAAGGAAGAGATGGACGAGATCAGGCTCTGGACGTTCCAGCGCAACAGGGGCGCCCGCGCTTTCTACGAGCGGCACGGTTTTTCCGTCGAGGAAGAGACAGATGGCAGCGACAATGAGGAAAAGGAGCCTGACGTGCTTTATCATTGGCGCCGGTTTTCCGAACTGACGCCTGCTTGAACCCGTCTGACTAGGACACGCGCCAGGCCCCCGAATCCATCTTGCCAAATGCTTTGCATGGGCCAAACATGAAAAATCACGCAGGTATTCCTGCGCGTAGGTGACAGAGGAAATGCCAATGCCGAAATCAACCGGCCTCGGTGTAGCCGAGCAACAGCCGCCGCCTTTGGGCGATGCGTCCGTTTGGAACGCCATCCGCGCCGAGGCAGCCGAGCTTGCGGCGCGAGAGCCGATATTGCAGCGGCTGCTTGCCGCAGAGGTGACGGATGCCATCGGCAATAATGAGATCCTTGCCCGGGTAATCGCCGCCCGGCTTTCCGTGACGCAGGTGGAAACCGGCAATCTGTTGGATCTTATACTGTCGACCCTGAGCGACGACATCATGCGGAAGGTCGAGGCAGACCTCGCAGCCGTGCGCCAGCGCGATCCCGCTTGCACGACATTTCTGCACGCGCTCCTCAACCTCAAGGGCTTTCATGCGCTGCAGACGCACCGCGTCGCCCACGCGCTCTGGAACGCCGGCCGGCCGGAGATCGCCACCTGGCTCGCCAATCTCGCCTCGCTGGTCTTCGGCCCCGATATTCATCCGGCCGCACGAATCGGCGCTTCCATCATGCTCGACCACGGCTCGGGAATCGTCATCGGCGAAACGGCCGTGATCGAGGACGAAGTATCGATCCTGCAGGGCGTCACGCTCGGCGGCACCGGCAAGGAAACCGGTGACCGCCACCCGAAGATCCGCCATGGCGTCATGATCGGCGCCGGCGCCAAGATCCTCGGCAATATCGAAATCGGCGCCTTCAGCAAGATCGCCGCCGGCAGCGTCGTGCTGAAGCCGGTTCCCGAACATTGTACGGTCGCCGGCGTGCCGGCCACCGTCGTGCGCATCCACCGCGCCGACGAAATCCCGGCCGAGACCATGGATCAAAATATCTAGATCTTTCCGAAATGTGCTTCGGTCGTTATGCGGCCTGCTGATTGTCCAAGATGCACGGGCGCTTTAATCAGGCGGCCCGCACCGCGCCGATGATGTCAGCCAACAGACCGTGCAGCAGATCCCGGTAGCCGTTTCGGGCGGACGGACCGCTCTCTTCCGAAGTCATGACGACCGTCAGATCGAGCGACGGCACGATATAGAGCATCTGCCCGCCGTAACCCCAGGCGAAATGCACCTGCTCGCCGCCGATCTGCCGCGTGAACCAGCCATAGCCATATTCGTCGCCCGAAAAGCGTGAGTTGGTGCGATGCTGCCACGATCGGGAGATCCAGTCGGCCGGGATGACCTGGCGGCCTTCGGCGGTCTTGCCGCCGTTGCGATAGAGTTCGCCGAAGGCAAGCAGGGAGCGGGCGCTCATCGCCATCTGGTTGCCGCCGAGATAGATGCCCTGCGGATCGCGCTCCCATGCGCCGATGCGGAAACCGTCGACCGGACCCAGCCATTCCTGCGCCAGGGCCAGCGTCGACCGCCCGCTGACCTTGGTGAGAATGGCCGACAGCAGATGCGTGGATGCGGTGGAATAGAGCATTTCTCCACTGGGCTGATCGACGAAAGGCTGCGAAAGGGCAAAACGCACCCAGTTGCGCGAGGAGACCCAGCGGCCGTAATTCGGCCCCGACATGCGATCGAGCCCAGTCTGCATGGAGAGAAGATTGCCGATGGTGATGTCGTTGAGGCGCGGATCGGGTGTTTCAGGCAGATCGGCCTTCAGGATCGGTGCGATCTTCTGATCCGGCCCCTTCAGCAGGCCTTTGTCGATAGCGATGCCGACCAGCGCCGAAATGATCGACTTCGAAGCGGATTTGATATTGGTCGATTCTGCCGGTGAATGACCGTGGAAACCGCGTTCGGCAAGCACCCGCCCACCGCGCGCGACGATCACCACCTTGAGCGGCCGCATCGCCAGGTCATCAGCCGCCTGATCGAGACGCGGGTCAAGCCCGGTGCTGGCGCGGGCTACGCTCTGGGCAGTGGCCGGCGCCGTTGTGGCAAGCGGCAGAGAGAAAAGAAGCAGAAAGGAGAGAACACGGAGCATGCGGCGCAAGATAGGATATCTCAGCGATATCTTCGCGGGCCGGCGGCACTTTTCACGCGATTGTGTTGCCGCGTGCGCCGGTGATCATGCGCCGCGTCGGCCGCCAAAAAGGACAATCCGCGCCGCAACCACGGCAGGCCCGCCTGCCTCCATGATCAAACGGCGCGGATATTGCCGGCCGGGGTAAGGACGTTCCACCCCGGCCAGCCGATCGGCACAGCCTCAGGCGGCGCGGCGAACCGGCGCGCCGGTCAGCATGCGCCCCGAGGGGACGATCATGCCGGCCGCGCCGTCAAGCCAGCCTTCCGTGAGCTCGAGCGCCAGAAAGCGCGAGCGTTCGAACGGACCCGGCATGACAAGATGGCGAGCCTTTTCGGCGAAGAAGCCGAAACGCTCGTAATAGGCGGCGTCGCCGACGAGCAGGATAGCGCCATGCCCACGGTTCTTCGCCTCCAGGATCGCCGCGCGCATCAGCGCCGCGCCAATGCCCTTGCCGCCGTGACGGCCATCGACGGCGAGCGGACCGAGCAGCAGCGCGTTGATCGGCGTGCCTGCATCGTTGACGCCGGCCTCGACGTTCCAGAGCCGCACCGTGCCGATGACATGACCGTCGCGGTCACGCGCGACCAGCGCCAGGCCCTCGGCCGGAACACGGTTGCGGCGAATCTTCTCCGACGACTTCTTGCGGCGGTCCGGTCCCATGACGCGGTCGAGCAAGTTTTCACGGGCAACGACATCCGAGGGATTTTCGGCGTCGATGGCGAAGGTGGTGGGCGCAAAGAATGCGCGGACAGAATCAAGAACAGCGGCCATCTTGGCCTCCCGTACCCAATACCGTTATCAGCGGCGATAAATGAAAATTGTGAAGTTGCCGCCCCGGCTGGTTACGGGGCCGGCGGAAACAACCTTAGATGACGTAGGCCTTCAGCGGCTCGAAGCCGTTGAAAGCGACCGCCGAATAGGTCGTCGTGTAGGCGCCGGTGCCTTCGATCAGGACCTCGTCGCCGATCGAAAGGGAGATCGGCAGCGGATAGAGCTTCTTCTCGTAGAGCACGTCGGCCGAATCGCAGGTCGGGCCGGCGATGACGCAGGGTTCCATCTCGTCGCCGTCGTGCTCCGTGCGGATCGGATAGCGGATGGCTTCATCCATCGTCTCGGCGAGACCGCCGAACTTGCCGATGTCGAGGAAGACCCAGCGGGCATCGTCATTGTCCGACTTCTTCGAAATCAGCACGACTTCCGCCTTGATGACACCGGCATTGCCGACCATGCCGCGGCCCGGCTCGATGATCGTCTGCGGGATCTGGTTGCCGAAATGCGTGCGCAGCGCCTGGTAGATCGACTTGCCGTAAGCCTCTGCCGACGGAACGTCGCGCAGATACTTCGTCGGGAAGCCGCCGCCCATGTTGACCATCTGCAGGTGAATGCCCTGCTTGGCAAGCGATACGAAAACGCGCTTCGCATCGGCGAGTGCCGAATCCCAGGCATCGACCTTGGTCATCTGCGAACCGACATGGAACGAGACGCCGTAGGACTGCAGGCCGAGCTGGTGGGCGTAGACGAGAACGTCGACGGCCATCTGCGGAACGCAGCCGAACTTGCGCGACAGCGGCCATTCGGCGCCTTCGCCATCGGTCAGCACCCGGCAGAAGACACGGGCGCCGGGAGCGGCGCGCGAGATCTTCTCGACTTCCTCGTGGCTGTCGACGGCAAAGAGGCTGACGCCGAGCGCATGAGCGCGAGCGACATCACGCTCCTTCTTGATCGTGTTGCCGAAGGAGATGCGGGCAGCGGTCGCACCGGCGTCGAGCGCCATTTCGATTTCGGCAACGGATGCGCAATCGAAATTGGAGCCGAGACCTGCGAGCAGCTTCAGCACCTCAGGGGCCGGGTTGGCCTTGACGGCGTAGTAGATCGCGCTGTCCGGCATGGCGTGACGGAAGGCCTGGAAATTGTCGCGAACGACATCGAGGTCAACCACGAGGCAGGGACCGTCGGGACGTCGGGTTGCGAGAAAGTCGCGGATGCGCTGGGTGGTCATATCGATTCCCTCTTCCAGTTCCAGAGCTCCGGCATGAACCGGAGGACAAAGGGCATACGAGAACTCGCATTGGAACCAGCCGGTGGAGACCCCGGAACCATAGCAAGCGCTCGATGCGCGGATAGTGAACCAACGCCGCGATGCGGTGTAAGTTCGGCTTTGTCTGCCATGGATTGGAGGGAGAATCCCAACCGCACTTCCGGCAATGATGGTGTGCCTCTTCAGTAACCCCCGCTGATGGAAAGCAGGGAGAGAACAAAAAGGCCCGCACCGTCGTTGCTTCAGGCGTCCTCGCATTTTCCGGTTGGCCGGAATAGCGACTGGAGGGGTTAATTCCAGGTACCTTACCGATTTCCTCACCAATTCGAGGGTTCGGCGGACACCCATGGGCACGTGCGACTTTGGGCTGAGGTGGAAATAAGAATATTCGCCTTCACAATCAAGCGTTTTTTTGATCTTGGGGTCAAAAAAATAATTGAACAGCTCGGGCCAATTTGTTCAACGTTTCGAAAGGGGGAAGGCCATGGACACTCTGACCCGCATACGCGCCTTCATCGATGTCGTCGAGGCCGAAGGCTTTTCCGCCGCCGCGCGCCGGACCGGCCGCTCGAAGGCACTGCTCTCCAAATACGTGCGCGAACTGGAGGATGAGCTCGGCGCGCTGCTGCTCAACCGTACCACCCGGCAGTTCTCGATGACCGAGGCCGGCCATACCTACTACCGCACCGCCTCCGATATCCTCAAGGAGATCGACAACCTCGCCGATCTCGTGCGCGAAAACAATGCGCAGCTCAAAGGACGGCTGCGCATCTCGGTGCCGCGCACCTACGTCGACGCCGATGTCGGCCAGTCGCTGATCGATTTCGCCAGGGAGAACCCCGAGGTTTCGCTGGAGATCGCCGCCGACGACCGCTTCGTCGATCTGATCGAGGAAGGTTTCGACGTGGCGATCCGCATCACCAAGCTCGAGGATTCCGGCATGATCGCCCGCAAGATCTCCGATTTCCGGATCCATCTCTGCGCCACCCCGGAGTTTCTCACCCGCTATCCGAACATCGAGCATCCGAGCGATATTTCCAACGTCCCTTTCATCGTCGACACCAACGCGCGCAGTCAGGCGAGCATCCGCTTCTACAATCCCGACAACACCTCGTTCGCGGTCGCCGTTTCCGGGCCGATAGAGGTCAACAGCCCGCATGCGACATTGCGCGCGGCCCTTGCCGGCATCGGTATTGCCTTCATTCCGGATTTCATCGCCCGCAAGCCGATCGAGAGCGGCGAACTGGTGACGCTGTTCAACGACTACATCCCGACCGACCGCGGCATCTATGCCGTCTATCCGCACCGGCGCTACCTGCCGGCCAAGGTGAGGATCTTCGTCGACTACCTGCACAACTGGTTCAAGAAGCATCCGTGAGGCTGCACCAAATGATCCGCGCGGCCGGACGATCGGGTGATCCCGGGCAAGTTCAGCCGGCAGGCCGTCCCAATTCCGTCCCAATTTCTGGCAAGAACTCGGGTCGAGCGAATAAGGCAGCGGGACGCATGAAAAAATCCATACCATTGATGACCGCGCTTCTTTCGCTGGCGCCAGCCGCCGCCTTTGCGCATCCGCACATCTTCGTGGAGGCGCGGCTCGAAGTCGTTGCCGGCGCTGACGGCAGCGTCGAGGAACTGCGCAATGTCTGGCGCTTTGACGAGGTCTTCTCCTCCTCGGTCGTCATGGATTTCGACAAGAACACCGATCTGAAGCTCGAGCCGAACGAACTCGCGCAGGTCGGCAAAACGGTGAAGCAATCGCTTGCCGATTACGATTACTACATGAACCTGACGGTCAACGGGAAAAACGTCACCGTCCAGCAGCCCGACATCATCCATGTCGACTACAAGGATGGCCAGCTGCTGATGTTCTTCGCGGTGAAGCCGGCGGAGAAGATGCCGCTCAAGGGCAGGCTGAGCTTCGGCGTCTACGACCCGACGCTCTATACGTCGATCGACTTTCCGACCGACGCCGAACTTTCAATCGTCGGCGACGGCTTCAAGGCGTGCAAACACCAGGTGGTCAGGCCCGATGCCGACCAGGTGATCTCGGAAAACAAGCAGTCGTTGACCGATGCCTTTTTTAACGATCCCACCGGCACCAACATGTCCAAACTCTTCGCCACCCGGCTGGAGGTTACATGCTGACGAAACGCCCGTCCTTCATCCTTTCCGCAGCCCTTCTTGCGCTCGTGATGGCGGCAAGCCTCGCCCATGCGCAATCGCCCCTCGGCATCGGCACGGCCGAACCGAGTTTTCAACCGACTGGCGGACCGTTCGCACCGCTTTTGCTCTATGTGAACTATGAGCAGCAGGCCTTTTACCGGGCGCTGACGGATGCCTTGAAGGGCATGCGCGAGGATCCGTGGCAGCTGACATCGCTGATCGGTCTTTCCTTCGCCTACGGCGTCTTCCATGCCGCCGGCCCCGGCCACGGCAAGGCGGTCATCTCCTCATACATGATCGCCAACGAGGTCGAGCTGAAGCGCGGCGTGGTGATTTCCTTCATTTCGGCGTTCATCCAGGGCGTCGTCGCCGTCGCCCTGGTCGGCGGCGCCTGGCTGGTGCTGCGCGGCACAGGCATCACGCTGACGGCTGCGACCCATGCGATGGAAATCGCCAGCTTCGTCATGGTCATCTTCTTCGGCGGCTGGCTGCTGTTTCGCAAACTGCGCTCCATGGCGGGCAATTTGCCGCGCCGCCGGCTGATGGCGACATCCGCCGGCCCGGTCAGCATGATGCTCAATTGGAAGGACAACGCGTCCGAACGCCAAGCCTATGCCTTCAACGGCAAGGCGCAGGCCGTCGGCGCCGGCCATACCTTCGTTCCCGGCATGGTCTGCGAGACCTGCGGCAATGCCCATCTGCCGGATCCGGCCCTGCTCGCCGGCGACAAGTTCAGCGCCCGCGAGGCCTGGTCGGCGATCGTTGCCGTCGGCCTTCGCCCCTGCTCCGGCGCGCTCCTGGTCATGACCTTCTCGCTGCTGAACGGGCTTTATCTCGGCGGCATGCTGTCGGTCGCCGCCATGTCGCTCGGCACCGCGATCACCGTTTCCGTGCTTGCCACCCTCGCCGTCACCGCCAAGGGTGCTGCCGTCCGCCTCTCCGGACGCGGCTCGACCGCCTCGATCTGGATCGGCCACGCCATCGAAATCCTCGGCGCGCTTCTCGTCATCCTGATGGGCGTCTTGCTGCTCGGCGCCTCCCTGCAGGGCTGACCTTATTTTTCTCGGCCGCGCTGGTAACGCGCCCTGAGCCAGAAGACCGCGAAAAACGCCATGATCAGGCAGACGCCGACGGCAATTCCCAGCACCGGCGAGAAATTGCCGATCCATAAGACGATGGTCGGCAGAAAATAAATGACGAGGCCGGCGCCGAGCAGAATGATGGCGGCGGCGATCGCCTGCGAGCGGCTCTCCTGATTCACGCGAGCCTTTCCTTTTCCAGATCGGCGCGGATATCATGCAATCGCCGGATCTGGTTGCCGGCGGCGTCGAAATTATGCGGCGAAAGCCAAGCCTCGAAGGCAGCGTTGATCAGCGGCCATTCGGCATCGATCATCGAGAACCAAGCGGTGTCGCGGTTGCGATGTTTGGAAATCATGTGCTGGCGGAACACGCCTTCGAAGCTGAAGCCGTACCGCACCGCCGTCGTCTTGCTCGCCTCGTTGTTATTGTCGCATTTCCATTCGTAGCGACGGTAGCCGAGATCCTCGAAGACGTGTTTGGCCATCAGGTAATGCGCCTCGGTGGACAGCGGCGACCGCTTCATGTCGGCGCCATGCGCCACCCCGCCGATCTCGACGACGCCGTTTGCCGGGTCGGCGCGCATATAGTTCGCCATGCCGACAATCTTGCCGGTGGCGTTGTCGCGGAAAATATGGGTGAGCCAGCCGGACTTGGTGTTCACGGCTTCCAGCCAGTTGGCGAAATCCTCGATACCGGAGAAATCGTCCTGCGCGAAATAGAGCAGCAGCGGGTTGATGCCCATGCCACCGAGACCTTCCCACAGCGCTTCGAGATGCTCCGCACGCTGATAGGGCTCGACGGTGACGAAACGGCCCTTCAGCATCACCGGCTTCGGCGCCGGGCAGCCTTTGAAATTTGCAAGATCGCGCATGTTCACTCCCTTATGTAGGAGTGGGATAGGCCAGCCGCCCCATAAAGGCAACCGGCCGAGGTGTCACTGTGACAAGGTCGTCTTGGCGGAAGACACCGTCGCCTCGATATGGTCGACCAGCTGGTCGGCGAGGCCGAGCCTCCCGGCGAGCAGATCGAGGTAGCCGCGTTCAGCGCGCGAATCCGGTTCGATGGTGAGCCGCGAGGCGGTGTAGAGTTCGACCCGCTGTTCTTCCGTCACTGCCGCTGCGACGAGCGCATCGATATCCGTCGGCGAAGCGAGTTCATGCTCGATGAAGGCCGCAGCCTCGCCGCTGACATCTGCGGCCTTGACCTTGTCCATGATGAGGGCGCGTTCGGCATCGTCGATATGGCCGTCGGCCTTGGCGGCGGCGATCATCGCACGGATCAGCACCAGCACGAATTCGTTGCTGCCGGCAGGCGACGCCGGCCCGAAACCGGATTCGACAGGCGGCGGCAGAAGAACCGGATTGTTTGCCGAGGGTGCATCCGAGGGGGCTGCAGGCGCCTGCCCCGCCTGGTAATTCTTGTAGGCCTGGTAGCCAAGGCCGGCAATGGCCGCAAGACCGCCGATCGCCAGGGCATTGCCGGCAATACTGCGGCCGGTCTTGGTGCCGAGAAGTGCGGCGGCGATCGCACCGGTCTTCATCGGGTTGTTCTTTGCCGTCTGCACGGCATCGCCCGCCCTATCGCGGACCGATCCGCCGAGACCCGGCACCTGCGAACCCAAGAATTGGTCGAGAAGCTTCTTCGCGTCGAACATTCCTCGTCATCTCCCTGTTGAGGCTGGAGGAGAACATAGGTTTGCGACGGCTGAAATACAAATATGGGGCTCGCCAAGAAGCGCACCCCTAAGAAAATCCAATGTCAGGCCTTCAGCGCTGCCGCCTCGGCCGCAAGCTTGGTAATGCCTGCCCAATCGCCGGCGGCGACTAGTTCCTTCGGCGCCACCCAGGAACCGCCGACGCAGATGACGTTCGACAGCGACAGGTAATCATTGGCGTTTTTCAGCGAAATACCGCCGGTCGGGCAGAACAGCGTGCCGGCAAGCGGTGAGGAAAGCGCCTTGAGAAAGGCGGCGCCGCCGGCCTGCTCGGCCGGGAAGAACTTCAGCACCTGGTAGCCTTCTTCGCGCAGCGCCATGACTTCGCTGGCGGTGGCAGCGCCCGGAAGCAGCGGCACGTCGGAATCGGCGGCGGCATTGAGCAGCTCCTGCGTCGTGCCCGGGCTGACGATGAACTTCGAACCGGCCTCGACGGCCGCTTCCCAATGGGCAGCATTGAGGATCGTACCGGCGCCGACTTCGGCGCCTTCGACCTCGGCGGCGACGGCGCGCACGGCTTCAAGGGCGGCCGGCGTGCGCATGGTGATCTCGATCGCCTTCAGGCCACCTGCGACGAGCGCGCGGGCCAGCGGCACCGCCGACTTGGCATCGTCGACGATCAGGACCGGTACGACCGGCTGGAGTTTCAGGATGGAAAGGAGCTTCTCTGTTTTCTCGCCCATGGCCGTGCGACTTCCTTGAAACGATTGAATTCGACCCCGAATAACGCCCTTGCGGAACCTTGTCGAGATAAAACCAATTCATATGACAAGGTGGGTATGAAATACCGGGAAAGTGGGATACCGTGCCGCACTCGTCACAAAAGGTTCACCGATATGGCGAAAGAGATCGAGCGGAAGTTTCTGGTACGCAGCGATGGATGGCGGTCCGCCGTTGAAACGAAGTCCGTTCTCAGGCAGGGTTACATCGCCTCGATGGACGACCGTTCCGTTCGGGTGCGCACCCTTGACGGCAGGAACGCGAAGCTGACGATCAAGATCGGCCGCAGCGCCATCACCCGTGACGAATTCGAATATGACATTCCGATCGCCGATGCCGAGGAGCTGTTGCAGAACGCGGTCGGCATCGTCATCGAGAAAACGCGCTACCGCGTTCCGCATCAGGGCTTCGTCTGGGAGGTCGACGTTTTTGCCGGCGAGCATCGCGGACTTGTCATCGCTGAGGTGGAAATGGCGGCGGAAACCGACAACCCGGCCCTGCCCAGCTGGCTTGGCCGCGAAGTGACCGGCGATTTCCGCTATTCCAACCAAGCCCTTGCCACGGAATATGGGCACGACAGGCATGGCCTATCGCATACGGCCTGACGCCGATTTCACCGAGGCGTTCCGGAGCGTCGCGACCGAGCAGCTGGAAAGCGCCATCACGGTTCTTGAGGAGCGACCCGGACGGCGCGCATGAGGCGATCCATTCCTCCCGCAAGAACCTGAAGCGATTGCGCTCGCTCTGCCGGCTCGTAGCGCGCGAGGCGCCGGAATTCCAAGAGCATGAAAATACAGGGCTGCGCGATGTCGCACGCTCGCTGTCGGCAATCCGCGACGCAGCCGCTCTTATCGGCACGGCGCAATATCTGCA
This sequence comes from Rhizobium sophoriradicis, assembly GCF_003939025.1. GTDB lineage: Bacteria > Pseudomonadota > Alphaproteobacteria > Rhizobiales > Rhizobiaceae > Rhizobium > Rhizobium sophoriradicis. The sequence continues at coordinate 77,552 of NZ_RQIH01000007.1, read as the reverse complement.
GCAGTCGGCCCGTGAGCCGGATGAGAACGAAGCGCTCGGCCGGATTGTCACTATTCTCGAAGGGCGGCGTGATTGGATGGCGGCGGCCGAAAGCGGCCTGGAGCAACGGCTCGCGGAAACCTCTGACGTTCTGAAGAAGCGATTGCCACCCTCGCTACAGTCTCATTTGATGGCGATCACCGCAAGAATGCCCGCAAGCTGGCAAACAGCTGGCGCCGCACCGCGCGCAAGGCCAAGGCTGCGCTCGCCGCCTGCCATGGCCAGGCAGCGGCCGACGATTTCCACGATCTCCGCAAACGCACCTACGATTATCGACTCTATCACGCTCTTTTGCGCGACATCTGGCCGGGCGCGATAAGCGCGATGTGGCCAAAGAACTGGTCGAGGATCTCGGTTATATTAACCTGGCCGTGCTCTGCGAACTGGTGGAAGCCGAGCCGCAGCTCTTCACCCGCAATGATGATCTGGCGCATCTGCTCGACGCCATCATCTTCCGCCAGCAGGAGGACCGGCGGCAGGCGCTTGTCAAAGCAGAAGCCGTTTTCGCCGACGATCCCGACGAGGAAGCACAGCGCATCGAGCTCCTCTGGCTGACGGTCGCAGGCTGAGCGGCGACGTCATTATTGCGATTGCGCCAGCGCCTCGTAAATGTCGAAAGAAAGCCCATTGACCTCAACCAGACTTGGGGTCCTACCCTCCGGCAACCGACCAAGCAGACCTGACTGCGAGGAAACAATGATTGCCGTAAATGCTGCTATGCCAAAGCTGCTCGGGCTCTACGAGACGCATCTGACCGTTGCCGACCTCAAGACCTCCACGGATTTCTACCGGGATGTCGTCGGACTCGAACCGGCGGCGTCATTCGAGGAGCGCAAAGTCGCTTTCCTCTGGGTGGACGACAGGAAGACTGGCATGCTCGGCCTTTGGGAAACCGGAACCGGACCCCTGAGGATGCGGCTGCATATTGCCTTCCGCATGACTGTCGAAGGTGTGCTGCAGGCGCCCGCCGCTCTCAAGGCAAAGGGTGTTGAACCTCTCGGCTTTACCGGCGAGCCGGCGACGGAGCCGGTGGTTCTCGGCTGGATGCCGGCCCTGTCGATCTATTTCAAGGATCCGGATGGACACTCGATCGAGTTCATCAGCATTCTCGACGACACTCCCGACCGAAGCTTCGGCGTGCGGCCGTTTTCGGAATGGACGGCGAAAGCATAATCGGTAACCGTCAAAGCCGCTACCGGCGAAGGCAATTGCGCAAGCCGCCGATTTTCTGTATTTCCCGGCCATGACCGACAGCCTGACACACACCGGCCCGTTCCTCGTAGCGGCGCTCTACCATTTCGTTTCCGTACCGCGCTTTGCCAGCCTGCAAGCGCCGCTGCAGGCGCTTTGCGAAGAGAACGGCGTCAAGGGAACGCTGCTTCTGGCGCATGAGGGCATCAACGGCACGATCGCGGGACCGGATGCCGGCATTGGCGCCGTGCTCGCCTTCCTGCGTGCCCAGCCGGAATTTGCGGGGCTGGAGCACAAGGAAAGCCGCGCGTCGAAAATGCCTTTCCTGCGTCTGAAGGTGAAGCTCAAGAAGGAAATCGTTACCATGGGCGTCGAAGACATCGACCCCAACAAGGTGGTCGGCACCTATGTGGCGCCTCAGGACTGGAACGCGCTGATTTCCGACCCCGATACGATCGTCATTGACACGCGCAACGATTATGAAACGGCGATCGGCACGTTTCGCGGCGCGCTCGACCCAAAGACGAAGACGTTCCGCGAATTTCCGGACTGGGTGCGTCAGAATTCCGGCCTGCACAACAAGCCGAAGATCGCCATGTACTGCACCGGCGGCATACGCTGCGAGAAGGCCACGGCCTTCATGAAGGCTGAGGGCTTCGACGAGGTCTATCATCTCAGGGGCGGCATCCTGAAATATCTGGAGGACGTGCCGCCGGAAGAAAGCCTCTGGGACGGCGCCTGCTTCGTCTTCGACGAACGCGTCTCCGTCGAGCATGGGCTGAAGGAGGGCGAACACAAGCTGTGCCACGCCTGCCGCAATCCGATCACTTCAGAGGAAATCACCTCGCCGCTCTATGAGGAAGGCGTTTCCTGCAGCCACTGCTATCACGCGCGCACCGAGGAAGACCGGCTGCGCTACCGTCAGCGGCAGCACCAGATCGCGCTGGCAAGAAAACGCGGCCAGCGGCATATCGGCAGCTGAGCCTGTTCCGTTGGACGGGTTTGCTGCCCGCGAATTCGCCGTCAGGCGGCCCCGAGACGGCGCCGGTTCGACGGCTCCGCAGCACGAAGCTCGTTGAGCATGTCGGTAATTCGCTCGGCCACCATGGGCTTTCCGAACAAGTAACCTTGCAGACAGTCGCAGCCGAACAGGCGCATGGCGACGGCCTGACCTTCGGTCTCGATGCCTTCAGCTGTCACCGGGATATCGAGCGAACGGGCGAGCGCCACCGTCGCCTGCAGCATTTCGCGCTGGCGCTTGTCCTCGTTGACCCCCATGACCAGCGAGCGGTCGATCTTGATGCGGTCGAAGCCGAACTGCCTCAGATAACCTATCGAGGAGAAGCCGGAACCGAAGTCGTCGAGCGCCACTTTCACTCCCAGCCCCTTCAGCCGTTCGATCGACTGGCGGGTGCGCTGCGGATTCTGGATCATGTAACCTTCGGTGATCTCCAGCGTGATGCGGCTGGCCTCGATCTCCGTCTGCTTCAACACGTAGCGCACATAGTCGGTGAAGGCGGGATTGCGGAACTGGCCGGGCGAGACGTTGACTGAGACATTGAGTTCCGGCCATTGCTTGGCCGTCTCGCAGGCTTTGCGCAGCACAAACAGGCCGAGCGATTCGATCAGCCCGCTGGTCTCGGCGATTGGAATGAATATTTCAGGCGAAACAGGGCCGTGGCCCGGGCGGTTCCAGCGCACCAGCGCTTCGACGCCGTTCAGCGCATGCGTGGTTGCATCGACCAGTGGCTGATAGGCGAGCGTCAGGTCGCCGCTTTCGATGGCGATCCTGAGATCGAGCTCCAGCGCATTGCGCTGCTCGCGGTCCGCATCCATCGACGGATCGTAGAGCGTCATGCGCGCGCGACCGGCCTCCTTCGCCTTGTACATGGCAAGATCGGAACGGCGCACCAGCTCTTCGCGGTCGATCGCGCCGGCAGGCGACATGGCGATGCCTATGCTGGCCCCGACGACGACGACGCGGCGACCGATCTCCAGCGGATCGACCAGAAAATCGAGGATCTGCTCGGAAAGCTGCAGCGCCGCGGCATTCTCGCCGTCGGAGAGAAAGGCGATCGCAAATTCATCGCCACCGATGCGGGCGAGAACCGCACCTTGTGGAATCAACACCTTGAGCCCGGCCGCGACCGCGCGGATCAACTGGTCGCCGGTGCCGTGTCCATAGCTGTCATTGACTTCCTTGAAACCGTCGAGGTCGAGATAGAGGAGCAGCACATTGCGCCTGCTCTGGCGGGCTTCGGCGACAAAGCGGTCCACAGCCAGCCCGAGACCCTCGCGATTGGACAGCCCGCTCAGCCTGTCGCGCAGCGCCTCCTCGCGGGCCCTGTTTTCCTCCGCCTTCAAGCGGCGGCCGGCGAGCCAGCCGATGGCCAGCAGCACCACGAAAAACAAGCCGACCAGACCGAGCGCCTCGAGGACCATCGGCCGCACCTGCGCATAGGCCACATTCCCCGGTGAGCGCGAGGTCCAGACCAGCTTGCCGAGCGTGGCCCCCATCGGATCGACGATGGGCACGAGATAATCGGCGTTGAAGGTCGGCGGCGCCAGCCGCAGGCCACCGATGACATAGGTCTGGCCGAGCGCGCTCACCCTGTCGTCATCGAGATGCCGGGCGAAAATAAGATAGCGATGTTGACCGGCCGGCACATCGAGTGCCCCGGATTTCTGCCGCACCAGCGCCACGCCGGCAGCTGCAATCCCGCGTTTGGTGCTGATGAAACCGACGGCCTGAGGCCTGTCGGCTGGGCCGGCCGCCTTCGCTGTATCGAGCAGCTTCCAGAGCGAAGGCCCGAAGAAATCTGCGAGCGGCTCCTCCATCGGCTTGCCGTCGCGATAGGCTATAATCGCATTCCTCGCATCATCGATGACGATCGCCATGTCGAAAAGCGAGCTGTTGACCGACATCTCGCCGTAGTTGCTGATCGTCCACCCCATCCCATCTGGCGCGTAGACGTTGGCGGCGGCGTCGTCCCAGGCGGCATAATCGTCGAGCGTCGCGCCGAGCTGATCCTCGAAGGTCCTCAACGCGCCGATCGTTGTTTCGCGCGAGCGCTCGTCATCAAGGACATTGGCATTTTGAGCGACGCGTTCGATTGCCGTCAACACCATAATGGTGGCGACCGCAACGATGACCGCAAAGGAAAACAGCACGCCGGTAACGGTGATGTGACGGCCTATTCCCGAGCCTTTGCGCTGCAATTTTCCGAGTATCTGCATTACCGCTCCCTGACCATCGGACTATGCCAGCCAAGGGTTCAGAAACGTTTAAGCACGCGGCTGTTGCAGATCTTGTCGGTTCATTTTTTGCCCCGCTGCCGGCGGGATTCGCGCTCAGACAAACGGCTGACCCGGCTTGTGGTTTCCTTTCGGAAATTGCTCCGCGAGGTCGCGATACCATTTGCCGCTCTTCTTCACCGTGCGCAGCTGCGTCTCATAATCGACATGGACGAGGCCGAAGCGCATGCGGTAGCCTTCCGCCCATTCGAAATTGTCCATCAGGCTCCAGGCGAAATAGCCGCGCATCGGATAGCCGTTCATGATGAGATCTGCGACGACGTCAAGATGGTCGCCAAGATAGTCGAGGCGCATCGTGTCATTGACCTCGCCATCGGCGAGACCGGCATTGTCGCAGGCACCGTTCTCGGTGATGTAGCATTCCGGCAGATCGTAGCGGCGATAGAGACCCTCGACGAGGAGCTTCAGGCCCGGCGCATAGATTTCCCAGCCGATGTCGGTCTTGACGTCGGTTGCCGGCGGCGCTTTCACGGTCCACGGAAAAACGCCCTTGCGGTCAGCATCGTCGGCGACGCGCTCGGGCGTGTAGTAATTCAGACCCCACCAGTCGAGCTTCTGGCTGATCAGCTTCATGTCGCCCTCCTCGATGACAGGCATCCGGTCGCCGAGCGCCTCGACGAATTCCTTCGGATATTCGCCTTTGAAGACGGGATCGAAGAAGGCGCCGTTGTGGAACTGATGCGCGCGTTCGGCGGCGGCAAGATCGGCCGGGCTGTCCGAGCCCGGGATGATCGAGGCGGCATTGAGCACCAGGCCGACGGGTACGTTCGAAGCTTCCGAGCGGATCGCCTCGACCCCGAGGCCGTGGGCGAGGTTCATGGTGTGCATCGCGTGAAGGGCAGCCTGCATGTTGCGCTCGCCGGGAGCATGGATGCCATAGAGATGGCTCAGCCAGACGATGCACCAGGGTTCGTTGAAGGTCGCGACGGCGTCGAGACGGTCGCCGAGGCGGCTCATCACCGTCTTGGCATAACGCTGAAAGGCGTAAGCCGTCGAGCGCGCCGTCCAGCCGCCATCACCGGCAAGCAGCAACGGCAGGTCCCAATGGTAGAGCGTCGCAAAGGTCTTGATCCCCCGCGCCTTGCAGCCGTCGACCAGTCGGTCGTAGAAATCGAGGCCCGCTTCGTTCACCGGGCCTGTGCCATCGGGGATGATGCGCGGCCAGGCGATGGAGAAGCGATAGGCTTCGACACCCATCTCCTTGATGAGATCAAGGTCCTGCTCCAGCCTGTTGTAATGGTCGCAGGCAATTTCGCCATTATCGCGGTTATGGACGCGGCCGGGCATGTTGCAGAAAGCGTCCCAGATAGACGGCTTGCGGCCGTCGGCCTTGCTCGCGCCTTCGATCTGGAAGGCGGCGGTGGCAACGCCGAAGGTAAAGTCACCGGGAAAGCGGCTTGCAAGCGTCTTGGCATCGATCATCTCTAATCCCCGTCTCTGAGCATATGGACTGGCCATTGGGCCGGATTTAGCCAAGCCGAAAAGCAAAGTACAGGTCTCGGCCAAGAAAAGCTGCAACGTTGCAGTAGGAAGAGCGGAACGGCCATGACCGGCATCATTTGATCGCTTCGGACATCACGTTCCGACCGCAACGGATCTCATAACGCGAATGTCAGCAGTCGTGACTTGCTGCCGAGGCGGCGATCACTACACAGCGAAGACATCGCAAACATGAAAGGAACCCAATGCTGTCTTCGATCCATCTGCTGCAGCCGCATCTGCTGAGCCTGCTGCGCATCATCTCCTCGCTTGTGCTTTTCAGCTACGGCACGCAGAAGATCCTGCATTTTCCCGCCGCGGCAAGCGTGCCGCCGATGGGCTCGCTCTCCTGGATTGCCGGGCTGATCGAACTCACCCTCGGCTTCCTCGTCCTGGTCGGATTCCAGACCCGCATCGCGGCCTTCGTGCTTTCGGGCCTGATGGCCTTCGCTTATTTCATCGGCCATGCGGGAAAGAGCTTTTATCCCGCGCAGAATGGCGGCGTCGCGGCGATCCTGTTCTGCTTCGTATTTCTTTATCTGGTGGCGGCAGGCGCTGGGCCGCTCAGCGTCGACAGCTTGACGAAGCGCAACCGCGCTGCGGCCTGACGAATGACGGACAGGCCGAGGCAGCCAATGGCCGCCTCGGCATTTTCGCGGGCTCCGCCAATTTCACGCGGATCGCCAAGCCTCAGAGCTTGACCCAGGCGCCGTTTCTCTTCGACGAGGCAACACAGGCTTCGACGAAGGCGACACCCTTCACGCCGTCATCGACTGTGGGATAGACTACCGCCTTGTCGACCGCCTTGCCCTTCTTGCGGGCGTTGATCGCATGCGCGGCTTCCGTATAGATCGTCGCGAAGGCCTCGAGATAACCTTCCGGATGCCCTGACGGCACGCGCGTAACCCGGCCGGCAGCAGCTCCGGCGCCGGCGCCGCCACGGGTGATCAGCCGCTTCGGTTCACCGAAGGGCGTGTACCAGAGGTAATTCGGATCCTTCTGCGTCCATTCCAGGCCGCCCTTGCTGCCGTAGACGCGGACCATCAGGCCGTTCTCATGGCCGGGTGCGACCTGGCTGCACCAGAGCATGCCCTTGGCCGGCTTCTCCGAGCCCTTCGCCTTGAAACGCAGCATGACATGCGCATTGTCGTCCAGCCGGCGGCCGGGCACGAAGCTGTCGAGATCGGCGGCCAGGCTGTCGAGTTCCAGGCCCGATATGAACGAGGCCAGGTTATAGGCATGGGTGCCGATATCGCCTGTGGAGCCGCCGACGCCGGACTGGGCCGGATCGGTGCGCCAGGCGGCCTGCTTCTGGCCGGTCTGCTCGACCGCTTCGGTCAGCCAGTCCTGCGGATATTCGGCCTGGACGACTCTGATATCGCCGAGTTCGCCGTTCGCGATCATCTCGCGCGCCTGGCGGACCATCGGATAACCGGTGTAATTATGCGTCAGAATGAACAGCGCGCCGTTTTCGTCGGCGACCTTTTTCAGCTTCTTGGCATCGGCAAGGTTCGAGGTCAGCGGCTTGTCGCAAATGACGTGAATGCCGCGCTTCAGGAATTCCTTGGCCGCATCATAATGCACATGGTTCGGCGTGACGATCGCCACCGCCTCGATGCCGTTCTTCAGCTTCGCCTCGCGGATGGCCATCTCGCGGTAGCTGGAATAGGTCCTGGACGGATCGAGGCCGAGGTCGCGGCCGGACTGAACGGCCTTTTCAGGCGTCGACGACAGTGCGCCGGCAATGAGATCGTATTGATCGTCGATGCGCGCCGCGATCCGGTGCACCGCACCGATGAACGCGCCGGCGCCGCCGCCCACCATGCCGAGCCGGATGCGCGGCTCGCGGGTCTGTTCCGATGATGCTTCGATTGCCATTCTTGTCCTCCTGAAATTTGAACTTGTGCGGATGCGCCCCTCATCCGGCTGCCGCCACCTTCTCCCCGTTCTGACGGGGAGAAGGGGATATGCCGCGACCTCTCCATCCCTCGCTAACGTCTCGCAAGGCAAGTCCCCTCTCCCCGTCAGAACGGGGAGAGGGTTAGGGTGAGGGGCAGCCTCCATGCATGCCCGAAGTCTCAGAGCCCCAGCATCCGCCGGTTGGCCTCCTGATCCGTACCGCTGCCGGCAAAATCGTCGAAGGCTTTTTCGGTGACGCGGATGATATGGGCGGCGACGAATTCAGCGCCTTCGCGGGCGCCGTCCTCCGGGTGCTTCAGCGCGCATTCCCATTCGACCACGGCCCAGCCGTCGAAATTATTGGCCGTCATCTTCGAGAAGACCGCGCCGAAATCGACCTGGCCGTCGCCGAGCGAACGGAAGCGGCCGGCGCGTTCCACCCAGCCCTGATAGCCGCCATAAACGCCCTGGCGCCCGGTCGGATTGAACTCCGCATCCTTGACGTGGAACATCTTGATGCGGTCCTTGTAGATGTCGATGTTCTCGAGATAATCGAGGCACTGCAGGACGTAATGTGAGGGGTCGTAGAGCATGTTGGCGCGCGGGTGGTTCTTCACCCGCTCCAGGAACATCTCGAAGGTGATGCCGTCATGTAGGTCTTCACCCGGATGGATCTCGTAGCATACGTCGATGCCGTTTTCATCGGCATGGTTGAGGATCGGCGTCCAGCGGCGGGCAAGCTCGTCGAAGGCGGTCTCGACCAGACCGGCGGGACGCTGCGGCCAGGGATAGATGAACGGCCAGGCCAGCGCGCCGGAGAAGGTCGCATGCGCCTTGAGGCCGAGATTCTTCGACGCGGTCAGCGCCATCTTGACCTGCTCGACCGCCCATTCCTGGCGGGCCTTCGGATTGCCCCGCACTTCGGGCGCTGCGAAACCATCGAATGCTTCGTCATAGGCCGGGTGAACGGCAACGAGCTGGCCCTGCAGATGTGTGGAAAGTTCGGTGATCTCGATGCCGTTTTCACGGGCCTTGCCGGCGAACTCGTCGCAATAATCCTTGGATGTCGCAGCCTTCTTCAGATCGATCAGCTGGCTCGCCCAGGTCGGCACCTGAACGCCCTTGTAGCCGATATCGGCTGCCCATTTGGTGATTGCGTCCCACGAATTGAAAGGCGCTGCATCGCCCGCGAACTGGCCAAGGAAAAGGCCGGGGCCCTTGATCGTCTTCATGTCAGATTCCTCCCTGAACATCGACCGTAAACGTTTCTGATAACTTGTAGCACGCAATTTTGCGGGAGCAAGGCGCTTCCTTGCTTGCTGTCGTATTTGGCGCAGAGCCGGATGGTGTATGGCTGCGAACTAACCATGATGGGCATTGGCGGGCAAGAGGTACGTGCAGCATTTTCGCCTGCTCGCCAAAACGACGGCAAAAAAATGCGCCCATCCTTACGAATGGGCGCGCTTGCATAGCGGATCAATCAGAACGGAGAATCCGGGAAGTAGAAGTCCTTGGCATTCTCCTTGGTGACGAGCGTCGCGTCGAGGATGTAGTTGCCGTGGACGGGAACCTGGTCGTAGAGAGCAGCCGCCGTCAGCTCCATCGCCGTGCCGACCATTGCCGGCGGATAAAGAACGTCAACCGGGATCAGCTTGTCGCCGTCCATGACCTTCTTGATCATGTCCTTGGAACCGGCACCGGCGACGACATACTGGATGTCGGTGCGCTTGGCCTGCTCGATCGCCTGAAGAACGCCGACGGCCATGTCGTCGTCCTGGCACCATACGACATCGATTTTCGGGTACTTGGTCAGATAGTCCTGCATGACCTTGAAGGCGTCGTCGCGGTTCCAGTTGCCGTACTGGCGATCAAGAACCTTGACCTTCGAGCCGGCGATGCCCTTGTCGAAACCGTCCTGGCGCTGCTGGTCGATGGGGATCGGCAGGCCGCGGATGACGACGACTTCAGCCTCCGGGGTTTTTTCGGCAATGTATTTGCCGGCGACTTCGCCGAGCGCCGGATTGTTGCCGGCGACATAGAGGTCGCGTACGGAGTTGTCGTTGTTCGACGGTGCACGGTCGACCAGCGCCACGAACTTGCCCTTGTCCTTGACTTCCTTGATGGCGTTGACGAGCGGATCCGGATCCGAGGGCAGGATGACGAGCGCATCGATGCCCTGCGTATCGAGGTCCTGCACGGCATTGGCCTGCGTCGCAGCATCCGGCGAAGTCTTGACGATGACGTTCAGACCCGGATGTTCGGCCATCAGCTTCTTGGCAATACGCTCGGCATGGAACACGACCCCGGAAGTCCAGCCGTGATCGGCCGCCGGAATGGATACGCCGATCGTGTAGTTCTTGTCCTGGGCGTAGGCTGCGCCGGCAAAAGCCACCCCCGCAACCGCCAGACCCAACATGAGCTTGCGCATGCTATTTCCTCCCAAAAATATCAGGGACTTTTCCAATCCGAGCCGGGTGCCCTGTAAAGCCCGGCCAATCCGAGAACCGCCTGCTTTACGATTTGCGCACCAGCGACCGCTGCACCAGCATGGCGATGATGATGATCGCACCCTGGATCGCGCCGATCAGATACTCGCTGATGAAGTTCGAGAGCAGCATGATGTTGCCGACGAGTTCGAGAATGAAGGCGCCGCAAATCGTGCCCCAGACGCGGCCGGCGCCACCCTTGAGGGCCGTGCCGCCGACGACGACGGCGGTAATGGCCTGCAGCTCCCACAGAATGCCGGTCGTTGCCGAGGTGGAGCCGAGACGCGGCACATAGAGCAGCACGGCGATCGCCACGCAGAGGCCCTGGATGACAAAGGCAATGGTGCGCACGCGATTGACCGCGATGCCCGAATAGCGCGCGACGTCACTGTTCGAACCGACAGCGACGACATGGCGGCCGTAACGCGTGCGATACAGGATAAAGGCCGCAATCGCGGTCACGACGAGGATCACCACGATCGGAACCGGAAGACCGAGAATATTGCCGAAATAGGCCGGCCGGTAGAGCGTCTGGATGTCGCTCGAGCGCAGCGTGATCGCGCCGCCCTGCGACAGCCAGGTGGTCAGGCCGCGATAAATGCCCATGGTGCCGAGCGTGGCGATGAAAGGTTCGATTTTGCCGACGGTGGTGATGAGCCCGTTGGCGAGGCCGCAAAGAGCACCCGCAATGACTGTGAAGAGCACAGCCGCGGTCAGCATCAGCACCGGATCGGCAATGACGCCCGAATTGATCAGCAGGATCATTAGACTGGCGACAAAGGCCACCATCGCGCCGACGGAAAGATCGAGATCTCCGGCCGAGATCACGAAGGTCGCGCCGACAGCGATAATGGCGATGAAAGCGCAGCGTGTCGCGACGTTGGCAAGATTGGTGATGCCGATGAAATTCGGATTGACCAGCGCGCCGACGATGAGAAGCAAGGCCAAAGCGGCAAAGGGTGCAACTGCGCGCAGATCAACGTCACGCCAGGACCTGCGCCGGATTTCCCTGGTCTCCTCGTTAACACTCATGTCCAAAACCAACCTCCCGTCCCAGACTGCCTGGGCATTTATCTATTGTCCGCGTCGGCAAAGTCCCGCCCGCTCTCAGCTCTTTATTCTCTGCTGTCGTCTTCCGAACCCGCGGCATGCTGTTGGGCGACATGCATTTAGGCCGCCGCCTTCTTCTTGAGCCCGGCGGCGTAGCGCATGATCTCCTGCTCGGAAATCTCGTCTCCCTCGAGCACGCCGACGATATGTCCCTCGCGCATCACCACCACCCGGGTGCAGAGTCCGATGACCTCGGGCATTTCCGAGGAAACGACGATGATCGATCGGCCGTCGCGGGCGAGCGCCGAGATGAAATGATAGATCTGCTGCTTGGTGCCGACGTCGATGCCGCGGGTCGGCTCGTCGATGATGATGATGTCAGGCTCGGTCTCCATGACCTTCGCCAAGAGCAGCTTCTGCTGGTTCCCGCCGGACATGCGGCCGGCAATGATATTGCCGTCGCGAACCCTGATGTCGAAGCGGCGCTTGGCCGTCGCCAGCGCAGCCGCTTCACTGCCGGGGCTGAGATAACCGTGGCGAGAATGCCTTCCGAGCGATTGCAGCGTTAGATTGGTCATCATGCCGGAGCGCAGCAGCAAGCCCTTCGACTTGCGGTCCTTGGTCATGTAGGCAAGCCCGCAGCGGTTGGCCGCATGCACATCACCGGAGGGAACGTTTTGCCCCTTGATGACCACTTCCCCCTCAAGGCGGGTTCGCAGGCCGGCGATCGCCTCCATCAATTCGGTGCGGCCGGAGCCGATCATCCCGGAAAAGCCGATAATCTCGCCCTTGCGCACCTCAAAGCTCGCATCCCTGACATAACCAGTCGACACCGAGGAGACGCTCAAGACGATTTCCTCGTCGACATCCGGCTCGACTTTGGCGGGATAGAGGCTGGAAAGCTCGCGGCCGACCATCAGCTGCGCAATCGATTCCCCGTCGAGGATTGATGTCGGTGACGTCTTGACCCACTGGCCGTCGCGCAGCACCGTCACCCGATCGGTCAATTCCATCACTTCGTCGAGCTTGTGGGAGACGAAGACGAAGCTGGTGCCCTGGTCGCGCAGCTTGCGGACCTGCTTGAAGAGCATATTCGTCTCTTCCCGCGACAGCACGGCCGTCGGTTCGTCCATGAACACGACACGCGCGTCGCGGCTGATTGCCTTGGCGATCTCGACCATCTGCTTGTCGGCGATGGAAAGCGTGCTGATCAGCGCATTTTCGTCGACATGCGAGCCGAGCACATCGAGGACCTTGCGCGTTTCCGACCGCATGTATTTGCGGTCGAGCACGCCGAAACGCGTCACCTCACGCCCGAGAAAGAGGCTCTCCGTCACGGTCAGGTGTTCGGCAAGATTGAATTCCTGGTGGATGATGACAATGCCGAGCGCCTCCGCCGCGCCATTGGGCGGCAGCACGACAGGCTTGCCGTCGAGCAGGATTTCACCGGAACTCGGCTGCTCGAAGCCCGACAACACCTTGACAAGGGTGGACTTGCCGGCACCGTTCTCACCCATGAGGGCATGGATCTCGCCGGCGCGGAGATCGAAGTTCACGCTGAACAGGACCTGCACGCCGCTGAAAGATTTGCATATGCGCCTGGCGGACAGCACCACGGGTGCGGTGTCGGCGATTTCCACGGTCATCATGCCTCCCCCAGAGCGCTTTGCAATTGGCAATGCACCGGCAACGCTCCATCACTTTGAACTAGCGCAGATTCCGTTTCTGAAAACAGCTTTCGCTTTTCCGGCGTTTGCGCTGGCGGCTCCCGTCCGCTTTGAACCTTATGTAAACCTTTACATCATCCATGTAAAGGTTTACATCGTGGATTAGCACAGATCCGTTGAAGCCTGCCTTTGACCTCTCGACAAGTCTGTGTAGTGTCGCGGCGAAGACAGCCCCAAGGCAGAGCTCAGTGTCGAATTCCACACCCGCAACAATCGAAGACGTCGCCCGGATCGCCGAAGTCTCCATCGCAACGGTTTCGCGGGCGATCCACACGCCGGAGAAGGTCGCCAACTCCACACGGCTCAAGGTCAACCAGGCAATCGCCGTCACCGGCTACACCACCAATGCCATGGCGCGCAGCCTGAGGCTCGGTCGCTCCAATATGATCCTCGTGGTGGCGCCCGACATCGGCGACCCCAATTTCTCCAATATCCTCGTCGGCCTGGAGAACGAGGCGCGGGCGCACGGTTACGGCGTCCTGATCGGCCACACGCAGAACGACGCCCAGCGCGGCCTGGAGTATCTGAAATTCTTCAACTCCAACCAGGCGGCCGGGCTGATCCTTTTCACCGGCATCCTGCCCTTCGGCCATCAGACCATGACCGCGCGGCTGCCGCCGAGCGTCGGCGTTTTCGAACCCGTCTTCAACGGCGGCATTCCCTATGTCGGCGTCGACGATACCGAAGGCGCGCGAAAGGCGGTGGATCTGCTGCTGGCCGAAGGCCATCGCAAGATCGCCTTCATCGGCGATTCGCGCACCCGGCTTGCCTATGTCAGGCGCCGCATGGGTTACGATGCCGGCCTCGACGCCGCCGGCGTCCCGCCGGATCTCAGGATCGTGCTGGAAGGCGACGGCACGATCGAAAGCGGCCGGCATGCGGTCGAACAGCTCTTCATGCGCGACACGCTCCCGACCGCCTTCATGTGCGTGAACGATCAGACGGCAATCGGCGTGATGATCGGGCTCGGCGCGCGAGGCTACGACATTCCGCGCGATTTCTCGGTGACCGGTTTCGACGACGTGCCGCAGGCCGTCTTCATATCCCCGTCGCTGACGACGATCCGCCAGCCGCGAACGGCGATCGGCAAACAGGCGATGGCGCTGCTGTTGGAGCTCTTGTCCGATGGTCGGCCGGCCGAGACGGAAATCCTGCTGCGGCCGGATCTGGTGGTTCGAAACTCCGTCTCCGCGCCGTCGCGCAATTGGTTGAAACGCTGACGCCAACCGAAAAAGGTAGCGCCGGCGACCGATGGCCGCCGGCGTCTGCCATCAGACGTAACGGTTGACGACGTTTTCGAGCAGTTCCTGCTTGCCGGATCTCGGCTGCGGGTTGACGTCCTTGGTCTCGACCCAGTTGTTGATCTCATCCAGCGAGTATTCGCCGCGGAAGAGCTTCTGCGCCTCGGCCGTTTCCCAGCCGGCATAACGATCGGCGAGCGGCTGCGACAGGGCCTTGTCCTCGATCATCTTGGCGGCGGCCTTCAGGCCGCGGGCGCAGCAATCCATGCCGCCGATATGGCCGATCAAAAGGTCCGCAGGATCGAGCGACTGGCGGCGCAGCTTGGCGTCGAAGTTGGTGCCGCCGGTCTTGAAGCCGCCGCCGGCCAGAACGTGGTAATAGGCAAGCGCCATTTCCGGAACATTGTTCGGGAACTGGTCGGTGTCCCAGCCGGACTGGTAGTCGTTGCGGTTCATGTCGATCGAGCCGAAGATACCGAGCGCATTGGCGAGCGCCAGCTCATGTTCGAAAGAGTGGCCGGCGAGGATCGCATGCCCCTGCTCGATATTGACCTTCACCTCGTTTTCAAGGCCGTGCTTCTTGAGGAAGCCGTAAACGGTCGCGACGTCATAGTCATACTGGTGCTTGGTCGGCTCCTGCGGCTTCGGCTCGATCAGGATCGTGCCCTTGAAGCCGATCTTGTGCTTGTACTCGACGACGAGGTTGAGGAAGCGGCCGAGCTGGTCGAGCTCGCGCTTGAGATCGGTATTGAGCAGCGTCTCGTAACCTTCGCGGCCGCCCCAGAGCACGTAGTTCTCGCCGCCGAGCTTCTGCGTGGCGTCGATGCAGGTCTTGACCGTCGCGGCTGCGAAAGCAAAGACATCGGGATCCGGGTTGGTCGCCGCACCCGACATATAGCGCCGGTTGGAGAACAGGTTGGCCGTACCCCAGAGCAGCTTGGTGCCGGTCGCAGCCTGCTTCTCGGCGAAATAATCGACGATCTCGTTGAGGTTTCTGGTGTTTTCGGCAAAATTCTTGCCTTCAGGGCGCACGTCGGCGTCGTGGAAGCAGTAATAGGGCGCGCCGAGCAGCGAGAAGAATTCAAACGCGACGTCGGCCTTGAGCTTGGCAGCCTTCATCGTGTCTTCGAACCAGGGGCGCAGGAAGGTCTGGCCGCCGAAGGGATCGCCGCCCGGCCAGGTGAAGGTGTGCCAATAGGCCACCGCAAAACGCAGATGGTCTTCCATGCGTTTGCCGAGAACGATCTCGTCCGGCTGGTAATAGCGGAAGGCCAGCGGATTGGTGCTGTCGGGGCCTTCATATTTGATCTTCTGGATATCGCCGAAAAATCCGGTGCTCATGTCAGGTCTCCTTGGGTTCTCGTAGTTCAGTTTGATCGTTCGTGCCGTTCAGCCCCCTCATCCGACCCTTCGGGCCACCTTTGCCAGGGGCGACCCGCGGGTCTCGCCCCGTCATTCGGACCCCCCAGGGGAGAAGGTGCCGGCAGGCGGATGAGGGGCCGCTGGCTCCAGTTTCAATGCGCCAGCGACTTGATCGCCGGATAGAGTGCACGGTAGCGCGTGTAGGCATCCTCGTAAGCGCCGCTCAGCGAAGCCACCGGCTCGATCGTGTCTGATGTCACCGGCGGCGTGCAGACAGCAATCGGATCGGCACCCGTTGCCGCGATCAGGCCGAGGCGGGCGGCACCGAAGGCCGCGCCGAAATCGCCGTCGGCGGGCAGATCAACCGGAACACCGAGCGCAGTGGCGATCGACGCCAGCCAGTAGCGCGAGCGTGAACCGCCGCCGATCGCCGTGACGCGGGAGATGCCGGTGCCGGCCGACCGCAGCGCTTCGAGATTGTCGCGGATGGCGAAGGCGACACCTTCGAGCACGGCCTGGGTCAGCACGGCGCGGCTGCTTTCATGTTCCAGCCCGATGAAGGCGCCGCGGATGACCGCATCATTGTGCGGCGTACGCTCGCCGGAGAGATAGGGCAGGAAGGTGACGCCGGTCGGCGCCTTCAGCGTCTCGCCGAGTTCGCCGGTGAGATCGGCGGCCGACTTGCCGGTCACGCCGGAATGCCAGTTGAGCGCATCGGTCGCCGACAGGATGACGCCCATCTGGTGCCAGGTATTCGGCAGCGCGTGGCAGAAAGCATGCACGGCGCTTTCCGGCTTCGGCAGATAGGAGCCGTTGGCGGCAAAAAGCACGCCCGACGTGCCGAGTGAGACGAAGGCCGCACCATCGCTGACCGTGCCCATGCCGCAGGCAGAAGCGGCGTTGTCGCCGGCGCCGCCGGCAACGACGACATCCCCTGATATGCCCCATTGCGCCGCAAGTTCCGCCCGCAGCTTGCCGGCCTGTGCAGTGCCTTCGACGAGCGTCGGCATCTGCTCCTCGGAAAGATCGGTGGCGGCGAGCAGATCGGACGACCAGACGCGCTTGCCGGTGTCGAGCCAGGAGGTGCCGGCCGAATCCGACATTTCGGAAATATATTCGCCGGTCAGCCAAAGACGCAGATAGTCCTTCGGCAGCAACACCTTGGCCACCTTTGCGAAAACGTCAGGCTCGTGCTTCCTGACCCAGGCGAGTTTAGGCGCGGTGAAGCCGGGGAAGACGATATTGCCGGTGAGTGCGCGGAAACGCGGATCGGCGTCGAGCGCCGCGGCCTCGACATGACTGCGCGTATCGTTCCAGAGGATGCAGGGGCGCAGCACCTTGTCGGCGGCGTCGATCAGTGTCGCGCCGTGCATCTGGCCGGAAAGGCCGATACCCCTCACCGCGGCAAGCTCTTTCGGATGTTTCGCCTTGAGACCGGCGAGGGCCTCTTGCGTGGCGCGCACCCAATGGGCCGGCTCCTGTTCCGACCAGCCGGAATGCGGGCGCGAAACGTCGAGCGAACCGTTGGCCGAGCCGACGATCGTCTGATCGCCGTCGATCAGCATCGCCTTGACGCCGGAGGTTCCGAGATCGAAACCGAGATACATCTGGTATTCTCCTTTGCCGTTACGGCAGATTGTCTTTCAGGAATATGTCGAGACGGATGCGCTCCTGCGCGTCGATGACTGGGAGCCCGTCCGCCTTGGCTTTCAGCACGCGGATCGCGCTGCGCACTTCGTGGCCGGCGTCCTGATTGAGGATCGCATCGATCGTATTGTCGATCAGCGCCGCCCGCGTATGGGTGGTCAGTTCATGGGCGATGACGGTCAGCGTCCTGTCGACGGCCTTCTCCTTCAGCGCCCGGATGAGGCCGCGATTGCCGGCGCCGAGGCTGTAGACGCCGACAATGCCGGCATTCCTGGCAAGCGCGTCGGCGACGAGCATATGGGCGATCTCCGGATCGTCACGGCCTTCGAGCACCGGCAGGATCGCCAGATCGGGAAATTCCTCGGCCATGACTGCAGTGAAGCCCTCCAGCCGCTCGCGATGGTCGCGCACCAGCATGGATCCGGCGAGCACGGCGATCTCGCCCTTTCGCGGCCTGAGAAAGCGGCCGAGCAGACGCGCCGCTGTGCGGCCGGCCGCGATATTGTCGACGCCGGCATAATGGTGGCGCAGCGAGCCCGTGAGGTCGGACACCAGGGTGACGATGGGAAAGCCCGCATGCACCAGCTTGTCGACGGTGGCGCACACCTCAGGTGCATCGGTGGCGACCATGGCAACGCCGCAAGGCTTTTCCCGAGAGAGCTCTTCGAGCATAGCGACGAGAGCAGCCGGATCGAAGGCCGGCACCTCGATGGTGCGAATATCAGTGCGTTCGGCAGCCGAACGGAGGATCGCTTGCCGGATTTCCCCGTTGAGCCCGTGCATGAAGGAATTGTCGCTGGCCGGCAGGATGAACACCAGCGGATAGGTGCGGCCCTTCGCAAGATTGGCGGCAGCCACGTCCCTGATGTAACCAAGCTGCCGAATCGCGGTCTCGACCTTTTCGCGCGTCACATGGCGCACACCCGGACGCCGGTTGAGCACCCGGTCGACAGTCGCAAGGCTGACCCCGGCGGCGGCAGCGATATCGTGAACTGTTGGCCTCATCATTCCTCCTGATGAGACCATTAACGCCAATTCTGATGTACGTAAATCAAAAAATCGAAGGGGGTGACTCGCGCATTGCGTTTCCGCATCGCCGCCGGCCTGGAGCCGGTCAGCAGGTCGATTTTTGGCTGATCGCATAGAGGCTGGAAAACTGCAAACAAAAAGGCCCTCCGGAGAGGGCCTTTTCGAGGAGCGGAGGCCGGAGGTCAGTGGCCGCCGCCACCTCCACCGCCGCCTTGCGGCGCGGGTTTCTTGATCATTGCTACACCGAGGATCATTGCGAGAAAGAGCACGGTCAGGATCAGGAATACGTCACTGAAGGAGAGGATGACCGCCTGTTCGGTGGCAAGGCCGACCATCTGCTTGATCGCGACCGACGCCCCGTCCATGCCATAGCTGTTGAAATTGGCAGTCATATTGTTCATCTGGTCGATCGCCGCCGGGTTGCCCCAGTCCATGTTCTCCCGCAGCCGCTCATAGTGCACGTCCTGCCGGTTGGTGAGCACGGTATTGATGACGGCAAGGCCGACGGCGCCCCCAAGGTTTCTCGTCAGATTGAACAGGCCGGACGCACCGCGAATGCGCGAGGGCGGCATCGTGCCGAGCGCGATGTTGTTGATCGGCACCATGCACATCATCAGTCCGAAACCGCGCAGGATCTGCGGAATGAAAAGCTCGTAGAAATCCCAGTCCGCGGTCAGGTGCATCATGATATAGGTGCCGGCGGCGAAGCTGACGAAGCCGATCACCATCATCAGGCGCAGGTCCATCTTGGTCGACAACCGGCCGGCGATCGGCGCGGTGAAGAACATTGCCAGGCCGGAAACGAACATCGTCTCGCCGATCATCAAAGAGTCATAGCCGCGGATGCGGCCGAGATAGACCGGGTAGATATAGGTGAGGCCATAGAGGCCGATGCCCATGACGAAGGAAAATACCGATCCGAAGGAGAAATTTCGGTTGGCGAAAGCCTTGAGGTCGACGACCGGAAAATCCACTGTGAAGGCGCGATAGAAGAACACGATGGCTGCGGCGCCGGAGGCAACCGCGGCAATGGCAATGGCACTGTCGTTGAACCAGTCGTTGGAATTGCCCTCTTCGAGCACATATTCGAGGGCGCCGAGGAAGACGCCCATCGAAACCAGCCCCCACCAGTCGAACTTTTTGAAGAGCGACAGTTCCGGCTTGTCGAAATCGATGAAGTTCCAGGTGACGATCGTGACGACGATGCCTGGAATGATATTGACGAGGAACAGCCAATGCCAGGAGAAGGCGTGGCTGAGATAGCCGCCGACGGTCGGGCCGATGGTCGGTGCAAGTGTCGCGATCAGGCCGATGATCGGCGAGACGATGCTGCGCTTCGAAGGCGGGAAGATCGTAAAGGCGGCCGCGAAAACCGAGGGGATCATGCCGCCGCCAATGAAGCCCTGAATGGCGCGATAGACGATCATCTGGTCGATATTCGTCGCCGTTGCCGCAAGAGCGCTCGCCATGGTGAAGCCCGCGGCTGAAATCGCGAAGAGATAACGTGTCGAGATGATGCGCGCCAGCGTACCCGAGAGCGGGATCATGATCACTTCGGCGATCAGATAGGATGTCTGGACCCAGCCGATCTCATCGCTACCGGCCGAAAGGCCGGCCTGGATCTCAGCAAGCGAAGCCGAGACGATCTGGATGTCGAGGATCGACATGAACATGCCGAGCACCATCGCGAAGAAGGCGATGAGTTTCCTCGGATCCATGCGGTCCTCGGCGTGAGCAGGCGCTGCCGGGATCGAACCCGCTGTCGCTGTCGCACTTGCGGCCATGGGACCACCTCCGCCTTTTATAAGGCTTACTTGCTGGGCGCCGTGCGGGTATCGACGTCGACCACGACGCTGAGGCCCGCGCGTAGCCGCCCGCTGTCGAGCGCATCCTGCGGCAGCGCGATGCGCACCGGCACACGCTGGATCACCTTGGTAAAATTGCCCGTCGCATTTTCCGGCGGCAGCAGCGAAAAGACCGAGCCGGACGCCGGCGAAATCGATTCAACGGTGCCGACGATGGGATGGTCGTCATAGGCATCGACATGGACGTTGACCTTCGAGCCCGGGACGAGATGCTGGATCTGCGTTTCCTTAAAATTGGCGTCGATATAAAGCTGGCGCACCGGAACGAGCGCCATCAGGCGCTGGCCGGGCGAGACGAGATCGCCTTCCTGCACGGACCGGTTACCGACGATGCCATCATAAGGCGCCTTGAGCACGGTGAAGGAGAGATCACGGGCGGCTTTGTCCCGGGAAATTTCCAGCGAACGGACCGAACCCTCCGCCTCCTTGCGCTGGGCCTGAAGGATGGTGATGTTGGCCTGCGCCGCGGCAATATTGGCGTCACCGGCAGCAAGATTGGCCTTGGCTTGGTCGAGCGCGATATTGGCATTGTCGAGATCGGCAGCAGTGCCGACCGACTTTGCCTGAAGCTCGCTCTGGCGCTTCTGGGTTATTTCGGCACCGCGAACGGCCGCTTCGAGTGCCACCTTCTGCGCCTGCGCTTGAGCGAGGCTCGCATCGGCGCCTTCGATCTGCGCATCGATACGCTGCAACGAAAGCTTTTCGGTGGCGATCTGGGCCTGGGCCTGATCGAGCGCGTTCTGGTAGTCGCCATTGTCGAGCGTGGCGAGCACGTCGCCTGCTTTGACTTCCTGGTTGGCGACAACGTTCACCTTCGCGACGTAGCCCGTGACCTTCGGCGAAATCGTTGCGATATCGCCCTCGATATAGGCGTCGTCCGTCGACACCATGAAGCGGCCGTTCGTCCACCATTCGTAACCATACCAGGCACCGCCTGCGAGAATGGCGAGCACGACAATCGGCAGCACTGGGCTGCGGCGCTTCTTGGCAGCCGCGGGTGTTGCGACCGAAGCCGGCGCCGACTGCGCGGGAGCAGGCGGCGCCTCGCGTGCCTCAGCCGTCGGAGCTTCCGCGACGGCGGCGACCTTTGCCTCTTCGGCTTCGGCGTTTTCGCTGACGATACGCGCGACGCTGCTTTTTGAATTGCTCGACATGGCCATTACCGATCTTGGTGTAATTGATCGAACTGAACGGTTCGGTTCAGTTGACATAAACCTGTTTTGTCGTCATATCAAGATGCATAGAACCCATCGGTTCGATTTCTTTTAAGGGAAAGGCGAAACCGTAAACACGGTTAAGGAGACATGACGCTGAAATCCGAC
This sequence comes from Rhizobium sophoriradicis, assembly GCF_003939025.1. Taxonomy (GTDB): domain Bacteria; phylum Pseudomonadota; class Alphaproteobacteria; order Rhizobiales; family Rhizobiaceae; genus Rhizobium; species Rhizobium sophoriradicis. Next base: position 55,900 of record NZ_RQIH01000007.1, on the reverse strand, counting down.
AATGCCGCCGTATTCAGTCCTCCCGCTGCCGGAGGCCGGTTTGCCGCAGGCGAAGATCCGGCCAAGCGCCAGCAGATCCTCGACGGCGCCAAGCGCGTCTTCATGAAAATGGGCTTCGATGCCGCCAGCATGAACGATGTGACGCGTGAGGCCGGAGTTTCCAAGGGAACGCTCTACGTCTACTTCACCAACAAGGAAGAACTGTTTTCGGCGATGGTCGAAACCGAGCGCGCCGCCTTCGTAGCCGCTGTGCGCACGGCGCTTGCCGAACACGACGACCCCGAATCCGGGCTGTATGAATTCGGGATAAGCTTCGTCACCCATATGACCGACGAGAAGGTCATCACCGCCATGCGCACCGTTCTCGGCGTTCGAGACCGCATGCCTGCGCTCTGTCAACGCTTCTTCAAGGGGCCGGTCAATCTTCGCACCATAATGCGCGATTTTCTCGAACGCCACATCGCCGCGGGCACACTTGAGATCGATGACATCGATCTCGCCGCCGGCCAATTTCTCGATCTTGCCAGCGGCAGTTTCTTCAAGCTGCGCCTGTTCGGCAGCATGGAAGAACCGCCGAGCCGCGAAGAAATCGACCGCGTCATCCGCGGTGCGATCAAGGTCTTCATGGCGGCCTATGGCGCCCGCCGGCCCGCCACCGTCTGACGCCCTTTGTTGACGGCCGCCCTCCATCGGCCAAAACTCCGCAACAACGATCAAACCCGGCCGGCAGCTTTTTTCTAAGAAGGAAGCCGCAATCAGGAGAGATAAGGGATGAGCGCCATCGCACGGGCGATCTGGTTCATAGAGAGCCATTTCGAAAGCGATATATCGCTGGAAGAGATATCGGAAGCAGCCGGATTGTCGCGCTACCATCTGTCGCGCGTCTTCGGGCTGGTCACCGGCCACTCGATCAGCGGCTATATCAGGGGGCGGCGCCTCAGCCGCGCCGTGCCCGACTTGGTCAGCGGCTCATCCACCATCCTCGAGGTTGCGCTTTGCGCGGGCTACGGCTCCCACGAAGCTTTCACCCGTGCCTTTCGTGACCAGTTCGGCATGACGCCGGATGCGGTGCGCAGACAGGGGCACACCCGTAATCTCGTCTTACTGGAGCCGATCAGAATGGACCCCGCCCACCTCAGCGACCTCGAAGCGCCCCGCTTCGAAACCCTTCAACCACTGCTTCTTGCCGGCTTGGAGGAAACCTATCCCTATGGCGGCAATGCCGCCATCCCCTCTCTCTGGCAGAAGTTCAATGCCCATTTCGGCCATATATCAGGCCAGAAGGGCAACGTCGCTTACGGCATCTGCACACATATCGACGGCGAAGCGGAGAAATTCCGCTATATGGCCGCGGTCGAGATCTCCGATGCCGGCGATCTGCCGGCGGATTTTGCCACACTCAAGCTGCCGGGCCAGCGCTACGTCGTCTTCAACCATCGCGGCCATGTCTCCGGCATTTCCGCGACGATGAACCGGATTTTCGGCACATGGTGGCCGACCTCCGGCCTGGAGCACGGCGAGACGCCGGACATGTTCGAACGCTACGACGAGCGCTTCGACCCCTATAGCGGCACGGGCGTCACCGAAATCTGGTTGCCGATCAGAGCATGATGCCGAAAAGTGTGAGCGGTTTTCGGACGAAAGCATGCTCTAACTCTTTAACTTAGAACGGGATTCAAATTTAAGGCCGACCCGGCCTTAAATCATCCCGTTCTAGGGAATAAAAGTCACATCGATTTCGTATATCCCCTTGCGGCGCTTGCGCGGCCAGCCGCCGACACTACATTGCGGGGCGTCATCGCTCATGTGACGCAAAGGGGAAATACGCTGATGCAGGAAATTATGACGCTCATTCAGGATCCGGCCGCCTGGGTGGCGCTCATCACGCTGGTGGTGATGGAAGTCGTTCTCGGCATCGACAATCTGATCTTCATTTCCATCCTCACCAATAAGCTGCCGCCCGAGCATCGGGAGAAGGCACGCAAGATCGGCATCGGTCTCGCCCTCATCATGCGCCTGGCGCTGCTGGGCACCGTCGCCTGGATCGTGCAACTGACCGAACCGCTTTTCGAGGCTTTCGGACACGGCTTCTCCTGGAAGGACCTGATCCTGATCGCCGGCGGCCTGTTCCTCGTCTGGAAAGCCACCAAGGAAATTCACCACAGCGTCGATCCGATCGATCATGAGGAGGATTTTATCGCCACCTCGGCCACAACAGGCTTTGCATCGGCCATCGGCCAGATCCTGCTGCTCGACCTGGTCTTCTCCGTCGACAGCATCATCACCGCCGTCGGCATGACACCGCATCTGCCGATCATGGTGATCGCCGTCATTGCCGCCGTCACCGTGATGCTGGTCGCGGCAACTCCGCTCGCCAACTTCATCGAGAGGAATCCGACGATCGTCATGCTGGCACTCGCCTTCCTGCTGATGATCGGCACGACGCTGATCGCCGAAGGTATGGGCTTCCACGTGCCCAAGGGTTACGTCTACGTCGCCATGGCCTTCTCGGCGCTGGTCGAGGTGCTGAACATGTTCGCGCGCAACGCCCGCAAGCGGAAACGCGAAGGCGCTCACTGAGAATGGGATTGGGAGGGCGCGTCGCAATCGCCGCGACCCTCCCTCGCCGTCATCGGGCCGGTGCGGGCGCGGTTTTTCTTGACGCGCCGAATTGAATATGGCCTAAGGCCAGCCGAACGGACGATCGGCGGATAGTGCGGGCGCATGCCCTTTTTCCGGCCGGTTTGCCGAAGATATCTGCATCCTTCCGGCCGAACGTCGCTTTCCCGTGAAAGCAGTCCGGCATTCATTGACGGGCACACACAATGACAGTTTCCGGCACAGCTACCGGCGTTCGCGTCCGCATCGCTCCCTCGCCGACCGGCGAGCCGCATGTCGGCACCGCTTACATCGCTCTCTTCAACTACCTTTTCGCCAAGAAGCACGGCGGCGAGTTCATCCTGCGCATCGAGGATACCGATGCGACGCGCTCGACCCCTGAATTCGAGACGAAGGTGCTGGACGCGCTGAAATGGTGCGGGCTGGAATGGAAGGAAGGCCCCGATATCGGCGGTCCCTATGGCCCCTATCGTCAGTCCGACCGCAAGCCGATGTACCAGCCTTACGCGCAGGAGCTCCTCGACAAGGGCCACGCCTTCCGCTGTTTCTGCACGCCCGCGCGGCTGGAGCAGATGCGCGAAGCGCAGCGCGCCGCCGGCAAGCCGCCGAAATATGATGGACTCTGCCTCAGCCTGACGGCGGAGGAAGTGACGTCGCGCACCGCTGCCGGCGAAGCCTCGGTCATCCGCATGAAAATCCCGGCCGAAGGCTCCTGCGATTTCACCGACGGCGTCTACGGCGATGTCTCCATCCCCTGGGATTCGGTCGACATGCAGGTGCTGATCAAGGCCGATGGCATGCCGACCTATCATATGGCCAACGTCATCGACGACCATCTGATGCAGATCACCCATGTGGCCCGCGGCGAGGAATGGCTGGCGTCGGTGCCGAAACACATCCTGCTCTATCGCTATTTCGGCTGGGACCAGCCGGTCTTCATGCATCTGTCGCTGATGCGCAATGCCGACAAGTCGAAGCTGTCGAAGCGCAAGAACCCGACCTCGATCTCCTATTACTCCGCGCTCGGCTATATCCCGGAAGCGCTGATGAACTTCCTCGGCCTGTTCTTCATCCAGATCGCCGAAGGCGAAGAGCTGCTGACCATGGACGAGCTGTCGGAAAAGTTCGACCCCGACAACCTCTCCAAGGCCGGCGCGATCTTCGACATCCAGAAGCTCGACTGGCTGAACGGCCGCTGGATTCGCGAAAAGCTCTCCGAAGAGGAGTTCCAGGCGCGCGTGCTGACCTGGGCCATGGAAAATGAGCGTTTGAAGGAAGGTCTGCGCCTGTCACAGACCCGCATTTCCAAACTCGGCGAACTGCCCGACCTCGCCGGCTTCCTGCTGAAATCCGATCTCGGCCTGCAGCCGTCCGACTTCGCCAAGATCAAATCGCCGCCGGAAGAGATTCTGGAGATCCTCAACACCGTTCAGCCGGATCTCGAAAAGATTCTGGAATGGAATGTCGAGACGATCGAGGCGGAACTGCGCGCCATCTCCGACCGCATGGGCAAGAAGCTGAAGGTCGTGGTCTCCCCGCTCTTCGTCGCCGTCTCCGGTTCGTCGCGCTCGCTGCCGCTCTTCGATTCCATGGCGATCCTCGGCCGCTCGGTCGTGCGCCAGCGCCTGAAGCTCGCCGCGCAGGCGGTCGCCGCCCTCGTCGGCTCGAAGTAAGAACAGTCAGAGGATTTCGACAGTGGCTGACAACAAGACCGAAAACACTCTTTCCTCCGACGCGACCGAAGTGCGCGCCCAGAAGCTGAAGCTGCTGCGCGAACAGATCGGCGACGTCTATCCGGCGCATTTCCACCGGACGATGACCAATGCCGAGCTGACTGCGAAATACGAGAACCTAGAGCCGGATGCCGAGACGCAGGATGTGGTCACCGTCGCCGGCCGCGTCTATTCCTCGCGCAATTCCGGCATGTTCATGGATATCCATGACGCCTCCGGCAAGATCCAGATCTTCTCGCACAAGGACGTCACCGGCGAGGAAGCCCGCGCCCTGCTGCCGATGATCGACATCGGCGACATCATCGGCGTCAGCGGCGTCGTGCGCCGCACCAAGCGCGGCGAGCTAACGATCAACGCCCAGAAGATCGAAATGCTGACCAAGTCGCTGCTGCCGATGCCGGAAAAGTGGCATGGCCTTTCCGACATCGAGCTGCGTTATCGCAAGCGCCATCTCGACATCATGACCAACGAGGATTCGAAGCTGCGTTTCCAGCAGCGCTCGAAGATCGTCTCCGGCATCCGCCGTTTCATGGAAAATGACGGCTTCATGGAAATCGAGACGCCGATGCTGCAATCGATCTATGGCGGCGCAACCGCCGAGCCGTTCAAGACGCATCACAACACGCTGAAGCTCGACATGTATCTGCGCATCGCGCCGGAACTGTTCCTGAAGCGCACGCTGGTTTCAGGGTTGACCGACAAGGTCTTCGAGATCAACCGCAACTTCCGCAACGAAGGCGTCTCCACCCGGCACAATCCGGAATTCACCATGATGGAGTGTTACTGGGCCTATGCCGATTACGAGGACATGATGGACCTCGTCGAGCGGCTATTCGAGACCCTGGCGCTCTCCATTCACGGCACGACGGAATTCGACTTCGGCGACAAGCGGTTGTCCTTCAAGGGACCGTTCAAGCGCGTGCCGATGCCCGATGCCGTCAAACAAGCGACCGGCATCGATTTCCTGGCGATCAAGACCGACGAGGAAGCGCGCGCCGCCGCCAAGGCTGCCGGCTTCGCGGTCGAAAAGGATTGGACCTGGGGCGAATGCCTTGCCTCCATTTTCGAGGAAAAGGTCGAAGCCACGCTGATCCAGCCGTCGCATGTCATCCATTTCCCGAAGGACATCTCGCCCTTCGCCAAGGAAGTGCCGGGCGAGCCGCGCCTGGTCGAGCGCTTCGAAACCTATTGCAACGCCTGGGAACTCGGCAACGCCTTCTCGGAACTCAACGATCCCGAAGAGCAGCGCCGCCGCATGGTTGAGCAGCTCGAACAGGCGCATGCCCGCGGCGAAAAGGGAAAGCAGCTGGACGAGGAATTCCTCGATGCGATCGACCAGGGCATGCCACCGGCCGGCGGCCTCGGCATCGGCGTCGACCGCCTCATCATGCTGCTGACCAATGCACCGTCGATCCGCGACGTCATTCTCTTCCCGGCCCGCCGCAGCAAGGCCGACTGACCCTCAGAAACACGGAAAAAATAAAAGCGGAGTGCCGGCTGGAGCTCCGCTTTTTTCATGCCGCCGATTCAGTGTGTCTTGGGGGCATCCGCCGGCGGTTCTTCTGCCGGCGCTTCGGCTGGGGCGTCGGCACCGTGGCCGCCTTCGGCGGCAGGCGCCGCTTCGGTTTCGGCCGCTGGCGCTACGCCATGCCCGCCGCCTTCGGCCTTCTTCGCCTTCTCTCCGCCCTTGGTGGAGGCAACGGCAACCGGATCGACGCAATCCTCCGGATCCTTGAAGGAAGCGCTGATCATGGCAATCTCGTCGGCCGGCATGTCGATGCGCTCGCCGAAGAACAGCCCATTTTCGCTGGCCTTGCCGTCGTAGTAGCGCGCCGTATAGGGTTTGTCGTCGAGGCCCGGAACGGTCTTGTCGGGATGCGGGATATAGACGACGTCGGCGCCGATTGCCCGGCCGCGAATATCGGCGCGCAGCGTCGGGCCGTTCTCGTCGAGCACCACCACCTGTACCAGATCCGGTTTCTGCGCGGCATAAACGGCCTGGGCGACACGCAGCGCGGTCCTGACACGCGTCATGCCGTCGGTCGGTTCGGTCTTGATGTATTTCCGCACCCAGACGTGATCCTGCTTCTTGATCGTCACCAGGTTGACGTCGGAGCATTCGAGCCCGGAACCGCCGCCGGCGGCACCCATCAGCCTGTCCTTGCCAACATAGACGGCTGCGCCGCCGGAAACGCCCATGAGAAGAGCGACTCCACCGATGATGATTGCCAATTTCCGGGAAGGCCGGAATATGCGCAGTAAGGCCTTCACGCCAACTGCTCCGCCATCTCAAACTCCAACGCAGGACAGGTGCTGGGAATGCTAGAGAAATGACGTTTCCGAAAGTTTAAGTGAGCATACCAAGCCTGCCCCATTTTGAAAAAACACCAAAAAAGGTCCGCCTTTTTCAACCGCTTGCCACTGCACATTCCGCCATGCTCTAAACGCTGATGGCCTTCACGCTTCGCCAGATCCAATATTTTGTCGCCGTCGCCGAACAAGGTTCGGTGACACGCGCCGCGCAGAACCTTTCGATCTCGCAATCCTCGGTGACCGAGGCACTGAAGGAGCTCGAAACCGACCTCGGCGTCGAGCTCTTCGAGCGCCATCCGCGCGGCCTAACGATCACCCACAACGGACACCAGTTCCTCCGTCACGCGACGAAGATCCTAGCCTCGGTTTCCGACGCGCGCACCAGCTTCTCCGGCCGGCAGAGCGCCCTTTCCGGCACTTTGAACATCGGCGTCACCTCGCTGGTCGCCGGCTACGTCCTCTCCGATTTGCTGGCGCGATACCGGCGCGCCTGTCCTGGAGTCGAGGTCAGTGCGATCGAGGACAATGGCGGCTATCTCGAACACCTTCTGGTAGGCGGCGAACTCGATGTCGCGGTCATGGTGATATCGAACCTGCGCGACCGCATGGCGCTGCAGGCGGAAATCCTCGAAACCTCGCCCTATCGCCTATGGCTGCCGATGGGCCATCCGCTGGTCTCGGCCGATATTATCTCGGTCGCCGATATCGCCCGCGAACCGCTGATCATGCTGACGGTCGACGAAATCGAGGAAAATACCGGCAAGCTACTTTCGGCGCTCGGCGCCCGCCCGCATGTCGCCTTCCGCACCCGCTCGGTGGAGGCGGTGCGCAGCCTGGTCGCAACGGGCGCCGGCGTGGCGTTGCTTCCCGATCTCGTCTACCGCCCGTGGTCACTGGAAGGCGACCGCATCGAGAGCCGCGACGTCTCCGGTTCGCTGCCGGTCGTGCAGGTCGGCATGGTCTGGCGCAAGGGCTCCAGCCTGCCGCAGGCGGCACGGGATTTCGTCGGTATTGCCGAAAGCATGCGCTCCGGCCGCATGCGCTGAAATCGGAATTTCCGATATCGCCTTTCTGATAAATGAATTTGCGAAAGCGGCTTTTTCGGATCACCTTCGTAATCGGGAACGAACGGCCACGAAAAGTGGCACCAAACCGGGAGACGGATGATGACGAATCTCTTGAAATCCTGCACGGCAGCGCTCGCCTGCATGAGCTTCGCGACACAGGTGGTCGGAGCCGAACCGCTGAAGGCCTTGGGCAAGGGTGAAGGCGCTGTCAGCATCGTCGCCTGGGCCGGCTACATCGAACGCGGCGAAACCGACAAGAATTACGATTGGGTCACCGGCTTCGAAAAGGAGACCGGCTGCAAAGTCTCGGTCAAGACCGCCGCCACCTCCGATGAAATGGTCTCGCTGATGAACGAGGGTGGCTTCGATCTCGTCACTGCATCGGGCGACGCATCGCTCCGCCTCATCGCCGGCAAGCGCGTCCAGCCGATCAACACCGACCTGATTCCGAGCTTCAAGAATGTCGACCAGCGCCTGCAGGACGGTCCGTGGTACACGGTCGGCGGCGTGCATTACGGCGTGCCCTATCTCTGGGGCCCGAACGTGTTGATGTACAATACCGATGCCTTCAAGGACAAGGCGCCGACCAGCTGGAACGTCGTCTTCGAGGAGCAGACCCTGCCGGATGGCAAATCGAACAAGGGCCGCGTCCAGGCCTATGACGGCGCGATCTATATCGCCGATGCGGCCATGTATCTGATGGCCCACAAGCCGGATCTCGGCATCAAGGACCCGTACGAGCTGACCGAGGATCAGTACAAGGCCGCCCTCGACCTGCTGCGCGGCCAGCGCAAACTGGTCTCGCGCTATTGGCACGACGCCATGATCCAGATCGACGACTTCAAGAACGAAGGCGTCGTCGCCTCCGGCTCCTGGCCCTTCCAGGTCAACCTTCTGCAGGCAGACAAGCAGAAGATCGCCTCCACCTTCCCCGAAGAAGGCGTCACCGGCTGGGCAGACACGACGATGCTGCACGTCGACAGCGAACATCCGAACTGCGCCTATATGTGGATGGAACACTCGCTCCAGGCCAAGGTCCAGGGTGACGCAGCCGCCTGGTTCGGCGCCGTGCCCTCCGTTCCCGCCGCCTGCAAGGGCAACGAACTCATGGGCGAAACCGGCTGCGCCAACAACGGCTTCGATCACTTCGACAAGATCAAGTTCTGGAAGACCCCGGTCGCTAAATGCACGACCCAGGGTGAATGCGTGCCGTACCACCGCTGGGTCTCGGACTATATCGGCGTGATTGGCGGGCGGTGAGCTAATTCCCCTTCTCCCCAGCGGGGAGAAGATGTCCGAAGGACAGATGAGGGGGTGAGCGACGAAGGAGCGAACGACCGAGCCAAGCGAGGTCGTACATGCCTCACCGTCCCCCTCATCCGACCCTTCGGGCCACCTTCTCCCCGCTGGGGAGAAGAGGAAAGCCCAGCACTCCCTCGGCGTTCAGCTCTCCTACCAGGGAGAAGCCAGATGACAATATCCGGAGCTCCAATGACCTCAGCCGTCCGTTTCCAGCAGGTATCGCGCTATTTCGGCCAGGTTCGCGCCGTCGACGACGTCGACCTTGAGATCGCGGCCGGCGAATTCTTCGCCATGCTCGGCCCCTCCGGCTCCGGCAAGACGACGTGCCTGAGATTGATCGCCGGCTTCGAGCAGCCGAGCGCCGGACATATCCAGATCTTCGGCGAGACCGCCGAGGGCGTTCCACCCTATCGCCGCAACGTGAACACCGTGTTCCAGGACTATGCGCTCTTCCCGCATCTGAACATCCTCGAAAACGTCGCCTACGGGCTGATGGTCAGGGGCGTCGGCAAGGCGGAACGGCTGAAGGCGGCGAACGATGCGCTGGAGCTCGTCAAGCTGCCGGGCTACGGCCCCCGCAGATCCGGACAACTGTCCGGCGGCCAGCGGCAGCGCGTGGCGCTCGCCCGCGCGCTCGTCAACAAGCCGAAGGTGCTGCTGCTCGACGAGCCGCTCGGCGCTCTCGACCTGAAGCTGCGCGAGCAGATGCAGGAGGAATTGAAGAGCCTGCAGCGCGCGCTCGGCATCACCTTCGTCTTCGTCACGCATGATCAGGGCGAGGCATTGTCCATGGCCGATCGCGTTGCCGTCTTCAACGACGGCAACATCGTCCAGCAAGGCACGCCGCAGGATATTTACCGCCGCCCGAGGACCCGCTTCGTCGCCGATTTCGTAGGCTCCTCGAATGTGATCGCGCCGGATCTGATGGCCGCGCTCGGCGGCCAGAAACGCTGGGCGAGCCTGCGGCCCGAGGCGATCCACCTGGCAGGCGACGGCATCGAGGCCACAGTCGAACATGCGAGCTTCCTCGGCGCCGCCACCCGTCTCGGCGTCGATCTCCGCGGCAGCCGGCTGCATGTGATGCTGCCGGCCGGCGCGCCCGTGCCCGATGTCGGCGCCGGTATCCGCCTTGCCTGGCAGCCTGCCGATATCCACTATATGGACGATGCGGCATGACGGCGCTCACCCTATCCGGCGCCAAGACATCGATCCTGCCGGGACGCAGCGGGCTCTTCGGCCGGCTTTCGGATGTCTTCTGGCGGCATCCGAAGCTCTTGCTCTTCCTGATGCTGACGCCGCCGCTGCTCTGGCTCGGCATCATCTATATCGGCTCGTTGATTGCCCTGCTGCTGCAGAGCTTCTTTTCGATCGACGATTTTTCCGGCCTGGTGAATTACGAGTTCACCCTTGCGACCTATGCCCAGCTTCTGAGCCCAACAAATTTCGACATCATCATCCGCACCGTCGTCATGGCCGCGCTGGTCACCGTCGCTTCCGCGCTGATTGCCTTCCCGATTGCCTATTACGCGGCGCGTTATGCGCAGGGTAAATGGAAGGCGCTCTTCTATCTCGGCGTCATGCTGCCGCTCTGGTCGAGCTATCTCGTCAAGATCTACGCCTGGAAGCTGATCCTCGCCAAGGAAGGCATCCTCACCTGGATCTTCGAGAAACTCTCCCTCTCCTGGCTGCTCGACGGCATCCTTAATCTGCCCGTCGTCGGCGGCAATTCGCTGTCGGTGAGCTACATCGGCACCTTCATCGTCTTCGTCTATATCTGGCTGCCCTATATGATCCTGCCGACGCAGGCGGCCCTCGAGCGGGTGCCCGGCAATCTGATCGAGGCCTCGGCGGATCTCGGCGCGACGCCGCGCCAGACCTTCCGCACCGTGCTGCTGCCTTTAGCGCTGCCCGGCATCGTCGCCGGCTCGATCTTCACCTTCTCGCTGACATTGGGCGATTACATCATTCCGCAGATCATCGGCTCCTCCAGGCTGTTCATCGGCCAGGCCGTCTACGCCCAGCAGGGAACGGCCGGCAACGTGCCGCTCGCCGCCGCCTTCTCCGTCGTGCCGATCGTCATCATGGCACTTTATCTGTCGCTCGCCAAAAAGCTGGGAGCCTTCGATGCGCTCTGATCTTAAGACATCGCCGCTGCCCTTGAAGATCGCCGCCGCCAGCGGACTGCTCTTCCTGCACCTGCCGATCCTGCTGATCTTCGTCTATGCCTTCACGACGGAGGAAAAGAGCTATCAATGGCCGCCGCCCGGCCTGACGCTGCAATGGTTTGCCGTCGCCTGGAATCGGCCGGATGTCTGGTCGGCGCTCGGTCTTTCCGTCCAGGTCGCCGCCATCGCCACCGCGATCGCGCTGGTGCTTGGCACGCTCTGTGCGGCGGCCGTCAGCCAGACGAAGTTCTTCGGCCGCGAGGCGATCTCGCTGCTGGTCATCCTGCCGATTGCGCTTCCCGGCATCATCACAGGCATTGCGCTGCGCTCCGCCTTCAGTCTGTTCGACATCCCGTTTTCGGTCTGGACCATCGTGCTCGGCCACGCCACCTTCTGCGTCGTCGTCGTCTACAACAATGCCGTCGCCCGCTTCCGCCGCACTTCCGGCTCGCTGATCGAAGCCTCGATGGATCTTGGCGCCGACGGGTTCCAGACCTTCCGCCATGTCATCCTGCCCAATATCGGCACCGCCCTTCTGGCCGGCGGCATGCTGGCTTTCGCGCTTTCCTTTGACGAGGTCATCGTCACCACCTTCACCGGCGGCCAGCAATCGACCTTGCCGATCTGGATGCTCGAAGAACTCATCCGCCCGCGCCAGCGCCCGGTCACCAATGTGGTCGCCATGGTCGTGGTGCTCGTCACCTTCCTGCCGATTCTGGCAGCCTATTACCTCACCCGCGACGGCGACCAGATCGCCGGCGGCGGCAAATAACAGGGAGAACGTCATGGATACCCAGATGCTGATCGGTTCCCGCTTCGAAAACGGCACGGAGACGGAAGAGCACATCCTGAACCCGAAGACCGGCGAGACGGTGATCGACCTTCCCGAGGCCTCGCTGTCCCAGATCGACGCCGCCGTCGATGCCGCCGAGAAAGCCTTCGCAGGCTGGTCGCAGACGACACCGGGCGAGCGCTCCGCCTACCTCCTGAAGATCGCCGACGCCATCGAGAAGGATGCCGCAGGCTTCGCTGCGCTGGAGGCTTTGAACTGCGGCAAGCCGATCAATTCGGTGCTGAACGACGAAATCCCGGCGATTGTCGATTGTTACCGTTTCTTCGCCGGCGCCGTGCGCAATCTGCACGCACCTGCCGCCGGCGAATATCTGCCCGGACATACCTCGATGATCCGCCGCGATCCGATCGGCATTGTCGGCTCGATCGCGCCGTGGAACTATCCTCTGATGATGATGGCCTGGAAGCTGGCGCCGGCCATCGCCGGCGGCAACACCGTCGTCTTCAAGCCATCGGAACAGACGCCGCTGACGTCGCTGAAGATGGCAAAGCTGCTCTCGGAAATTCTCCCCGAGGGTGTCGTCAACGTCATCCTCGGCCGCGGCGAAAGCGTCGGCAACGCGCTGATCAATCATGCCAAGATCGGCATGATCTCGATAACAGGCGATATCGCCACCGGCAAGAAGGTGCTGCAGGCCGCCGCCAAGACGGTCAAGCGCACCCATCTGGAACTCGGCGGCAAGGCCCCGGTCATCGTCTTCGACGATGCCGATATCGATGCCGTCGTGTCAGGCATCCGCACCTTCGGCTATTACAATGCCGGCCAGGACTGCACCGCCGCCTGCCGCATCTATGCCGATGCCAGGGTCTACGACAATTTTGTCGCAGATCTCTCCTCGGCCGTCGCGAGCATTCGCTTCAACCAGGCCGACGATACCGAAAACGAAATCGGCCCGCTGATCTCCAGGCGTCAGCGCGACCGCGTCGAAAGCTTCGTCGCCCGCGCTTCCGAACACAAGCACATGGAGATCACCACCGGCGGCAAAGTCTCCGGCGACAAGGGCTTCTTCTTCACCCCGACCGTCGTTGCCGGCGCCCTGCAGGACGACGAGATCGTCCGCCGCGAGGTCTTCGGCCCTGTTGTCTCGGTCACCCGCTTTTCCCAAGCCGACGATGCCGTCGCCTGGGCAAACGACAGCGATTATGGCCTCGCCTCCTCGGTCTGGACCAAGGATATCGGCCGCGGCATGAAGACGGCCGCCCGGCTGCAATATGGTTGCACCTGGATCAACACGCATTTCATGCTGGTCAACGAGATGCCGCATGGCGGCGTCAAACAGTCGGGCTACGGCAAGGACATGTCGGTCTATGCACTGGAGGACTACACCGCCGTTCGCCACGTGATGATCAATCACGGCTGACGGCGGAAGGCAGGGGAGGCTCGGGGCGGCCTGGCTGTGAACGCTGCGCAATAGCCGGCCGCCGCGCAAACACATTGTCCGGCAACATCGAGACTCCGCCAGCATCATCCGGCCGATCGCCTGGCGACGACCTGGAACAATTTGCCGGCTGCCGCGTCTTCTCATGCAAAAGCAAAGGATTACGCCATGCTGAAATGGGCTCTGATATTTTTCGTGATTTCGATCATCGCCGGCTTCTTCGGTTTCTCCGGCGTTTCCGCAGCCACTGCGACCATCGCCCGCGTCCTGTTCGGCATCGCCCTGGTGATCTTCCTGATCTTCCTCGTCCTTGCACTGATGGCTGGGCAGGCAGTTCTGTAAGCGCTTGCGGCCCGGCATTTGGCAAGCCGCCCCCTGAAGCCACGCCGGCCTTTCTATCGCAGCGGGCATGATCCCGCCCCCTATATTATCGCCCTTAGCCAGCGGGGCATACGCTCCGTCCCCTTTTTCAGCAGATGGCCGATCGATATCGATCCGGCGCCCGCAGCCACCAGGACGAACATGCCGCCGGCAATCGCCAGATCCTTCTCGAAATGCAGGAGTTCGTTCTGGCTCGCCAAGTCGGTGTGAAAGAGAAAGGCGGTTGCCAGACAAAAGAGCGCCAGCGCCAAGGCGCCGAGCCGGCTGAGGAAACCGGTCGCGATGCAAAGGCCGGCGCCGATCTGAAGGACGATGGTGGCAAAGGCAATCGGCGCCGAAAGACCCAGTTTTTCGAAGGTTTCCACCGTCGCGGCGAGATTGGCCGCAAGCGAAAATCCCTCGTGCAGGAAGATCAGCGACAGCAGAAGCCTGCCCAGGAGAAGAATGAGATCGGCCGGCCAATGCCGGCCTGAGGCACTTTCCATCTTTCCCTCCGGTCGAGGTGCGGCGATCGGCCAGCCGCTCTTTCCTCGTGGCCCAGCCGGTTCTCCGGTTTTCGCAGCCGCTGCTACACGCGCATTATAGCAGGCTTGCGCCAACATTTATCGCCAACGCCAGGATCGTCGTATTGAACAGGAAAGACAGCACGGCATGCAGCAGCGTCAGCTTGCGCATGCCGGTCGACCCGACGGCGACATCCGCGGTCTGCGCCGCAACACCGATGGTGAATGAGAAATAGAGGAAGTCCCAATAGCCGGGCTCTTCGATTCCGTCGGGAAACTTCAAGCCGCTCCCTTCGTCCATCCCGCCATAGAAATAATGGGCATAGTGAATGGTGAAGAGCGTGTGCAGAAAAACCCAGGAGATCAGGATCGTCAGCACCGCGCCGCCTGCCCGCGCGAGCGCCACGTCGGGTGTAGCCTCCTTGATCGAATGAAGCTCGAGGCCGATGCCGGCGATGCTCGCAAGGGCTGCGCCGATCGAAAGCGCCAAAAGAACCGTATCGGAAAAATCGAGATCTTCGGCGCGTTCGCGAATGCTTTCGACCGTCGCCCGCAGCATCTTGCGCCAACTGAGCACGATAAACACGCCGGCGCTCGCATTCCATCCGAACAGGATGTTGCGGGCGCTGACCTCACGCGATGTCATCAGCAAAAAGACCGCCAGCCCAGCCAGGAAAGCGATGATGAAGCTTGCATGTCTTCGGAAAAATGTCGCCAAAGGAATTGCCCGCTCCTCTTGCACTATCGTCGCCTCCGGCCGCATAGGCCGTTGATATCAGCACGAAAAAGGCGCGGAGGCCAGCCGGCCTCCGCGCCTCCAATTGTTTGCGCGCGTCGATCAGGCGGCGGCGAGCTGCAGTTCTTTCTGCACCATGGTGCGCAGCGTCGTCAGGTCCTTGGCGAAGGCACGGATGCCTTCGGCGAGCTTTTCCGTCGCCATCGCATCTTCGTTCATCATCCAGCGGAAGGTCTTCTCGTCAACCGAAACCTTGGCGTCGGGCTTGCGGCTCTCCGGCGAGAGCTTGCGCTCCAGCTTGCCTTCATCCTTGGAAAGCTCGTCGAGCAGGGCCGGGCTGATGGTCAGCCGGTCGCAGCCGGCAAGGGCTTCTATTTCACCGGCATTACGGAAGGAGGCGCCCATGACGATCGTCTTGATATCGTTCGCCTTGTAGTAGTTGTAGATATCACGGACGGAGATGACGCCCGGATCTTCCTCGGCGGTATAGTCCTTGCCCGTCGATTTCTTGTACCAGTCGAGAATGCGGCCGACGAAGGGCGAGATCAGGAAGACCTTGGCATCGGCGCAAGCGATCGCCTGGGCCTTGCTGAAGAGCAGCGTCAGGTTGCAGTCGATGCCTTCCTTCTGCAGCACTTCGGCGGCGCGGATGCCCTCCCAGGTGGAAGCGAGCTTGATGAGAATGCGGTCCCGTTCGATGCCGCGATCCTTGTAAGCGGCAATGATCGAGCGCGCCTTGGCCAGTGAAGCCTCGGTGTCGAAAGACAGATCGGCGTCGACCTCGGTCGAGACGCGGCCGGGGACGAGCTTCACCAGTGCCGCGCCAACCGAGATAGCGAGGCGATCGGCGACGGCGGCGGAGACGGCTTCGGGATTGCCGCCCTGATTCTTGCCCCAGGCGACGGCTTCCTTGATGGCGTCCGCGAACATCGGCGTGCCGAGCGCCTTCAGCACGATGCTCGGATTCGTCGTGCAATCCACCGGCTTCAGGCGCGCGACGGCCTCGATGTCGCCGGTATCGGCGACGACCGTGGTAATCTCGCGGAGTTGGTCAAGCTTGGATGTCATGGTCAATAATCCTTGTTGAACTTGGGCTGCGACCGGCGCGAGTTCCGCCCGGCAAAGGTGATCTACCGACAGGTTGTCTGCATGCTGCAGGCGAAATTGCGCACATCCGTCTCGGATGATTCATAAACGTCAAGGACAGTGGCCGTGTTCCCGCAGGCAAACCGCAGGCCGAACGCAAGCGATATCGCCTGCGGCCGGAAGGCCGGTCGTGACTTTCGGCATGCCCGCACTATATCCTCCTCGGACGGACAGAACGACTTCGTGTCGGCCGGACTATCGCCATTCGCCCGATGAAAAGTCAAGGACATTTGTGCATTTCAATTGACATAAGTGTCACACCCGTCATTATCCCGGCAACAAACGCGCCGCGACAGCCGTTCATCCCTGATGGGATTTAGGGCAGGAATTCGGCTGGAGGAGAAGTGGTCAAGCTCAAACGCGGCACGCACACGGCCTTTTCCGAGGCATCCTCGCTGCGGCTGCGAGCCGCATGGCTCTATTACAACGAGGGCCTGACCCAGAAGGATGTCGCCGAACAACTCGGCATCAGCCGCACCACCGTCATCCGGCTGCTCGACGAGGCGATGAAACGCAGTGAAGTCCAGATCTGGATCAACGATTCGATCGGCGACTGCGTCGAACTCGCGGTGAAGCTGGAGCGCGCCTACGGCCTCGACGAGGCGATCGTCGTCCCGGCGACCATCCAGGGCGACGTCGATTCGCTGGCAAAGAATGTCGGTCTGGCGCTTGGCCAGTTCCTCTCCGAAGCCATCCCCGATGACTATACGATCGGCGTCGGCTGGGGCCGCACGATGACCGCCTCGCTGGCGAGCTTCCGGCCGCCGCGCCGGACCAATTGCAAGGTCGTCTCGCTGCTCGGCGGCATCGTCGCCGTCCACCAGACGAACCCGATCGATTACACTTGGCGGCTGGCAAATCAGCTCGGCGCCGAATGTTATATGTTCCTGGCGCCGCTTCTGGTCGATTCCGTCGAAACCAAACGCAATCTCATCGAGAAGTGCGGTTTGGACACGATCTACCGTCTCGCCGAAAATCTTGACCTGGCGATCGTCAGCTGCGGCGATATCGGCCCGCATTCGACTTCGCTGTCGGAAGGCTGGATATCGAAGGCGGAACTGCAGGAACTGATCGATGCGGGCTGCGTCTGCGACACCATGTTCAACTTCCTCGACAGAGATGGCAATTCGGTCGACCACTCGATCAATCGCCGGGTGATGTCGGTCGATCTCGACACGCTGAAGGAAGCCAAGCACATCGTGCTTTCCTCCGGCGGCGCCCACCGCGCCGTCGCCATCCGCGCCACGATCAAGCGGATCGGCTGCAACACGCTGATCACCGACGAAAGCGCGGCGCGAGCGCTACTGGAATTGGCGGAGCGATAGGCGACGAACGACCTGCGCCCGCTCAGGCGTGCGCCGATTCCCAGCCGAGCATGGCCCGCTTGCGAGTGAGGCCCCAATGGTAGCCCGTCAGCGCGCCGTTCTTGCCAAGCGCACGATGGCACGGCACGACGAAGGAAATCGGATTGGCTCCGACGGCGGCGCCGACAGCGCGCATGGCGGTCGGCCGGCCGATATCCTTGGCGATATCGCTATAGGTTACCGCCTTCCCGAACGGGATCTTCAGCAGGCTCTGCCAGACGCTGACTTGGAAATCCGTGCCGATCAGGACGACCCGCAACGGCTGGTCCGACGTCCAGCGGCCCGGCTGGAAGATGCGATCGGCATAGGGAGTTGTCGCCTGCCGGTCCTCGATGTATTCCGCGTTCGGCCAACGGCAGGTCATGTCTTCCAGGCAACCCTTTTCGTCGCCGCTGTCGCTGAAGGCGAGGCCCGCCAGGCCGCGATCCGTGACCATGACGAGAGCCGCGCCGAAGGGGCAATTGTGGAAGCCGTAGCGGATCGTCAGTCCGCCGCCCTTCGCCTTCCATTCGCCCGGAGACATCGCCTCATGGGTGACGAAGAGATCGTGCAGGCGGCTCGGGCCGGAAAGCCCGACCTCGATCGAGGTTTCGAGCAAGGGCATCTCTTCCTTGCGCAGCAGCCGCTTGGCATGGTCGAGCGTGACGGCTTGCAGAAAGGCCTTGGGAGAGAGGCCGGCCCAGCGGGTGAAGGTTTTCTGAAGCTGCGTTGGGGACTGGTTCAGCCGCGCCGCGATCGCTTCCAGCGAGGGCTGGTCGCGATATTCTTCGCTGATGAGTTCGATGACCCGACGGACGGTATCGTAGTCGGGGCCGCCGGGGGTGATATCTGTGTCGAGCTTCGCGATCATATTCATCGTTTTTCTCCTTTAGACAGGAGATAATCAAGGGCCGGCGGCCAAACCACCCGATTCTTGCGCCTCCGGCAATCGGTTCAGAGACGCTGCTTGACCGTGGCAAGCGCCCCTTTGAAAGCCTTGGCGAAACTCTCGCGATCATCAGGGTTCAGGAAGGAGCCGATATCCGTGCGCCGGCCCTCGCCGAAAATATGCATGGAGAGGATGCCGATTTCCTGATGCCGGCGGACGAGGAAACGCGCCCAGAACGGGTTGAAATGATGCTCCACCATCCGCCCCGACGGCGCAAACTTGCGCACCGATACGTCGGTGCGCGACACCGTGACTTGCTCGCGCGCCCTTCCGGAGCGGTAACTCAGCCAGAAAGCACCGTAAAGCAGGAGGAAATCCAGCCCGAAGAAGAAGCCGATCGGCCAGGCGCCGGTCACGGTGAAGAACATGCCGTAGAGAAAGCAGACGGCGGCCGACAAAAAAAGCAGCACCTTGAAGCCCTTGCGCCCGAGCGATCGGTGGGGAAAGAGTTCGGCTGCGAAAACAGGCTTTTCGTTGAAGCTGTCGGCGTTGCTTTCCATCATGGCGGTTGAGTATAGATTCTCCATGGCGAATCCGAAACTCAAATCCGTTGGCAAACCGTCGCAAAACTCCAATGTCATCACCCACCGCAAACCGGCAGCGGCGGTGAAAACCGCCTATTCCGTGGCTGAGCGCGAGGAGATCTTCCGCCGTTTCTCGGTGCAGCGGCCGGAACCGAGGGGCGAACTCGAGCACACCAACCCCTTCACCCTCGTCGTCGCCGTGGCGCTCTCCGCCCAGGCCACCGATGCCGGGGTCAACAAGGCGACGCGAGCGCTCTTCAAGGTCGCCGATACGCCGCAGAAAATGCTCGAACTCGGCGAAGAGAAGGTCCGCGACTACATCAAGACGATCGGCCTTTATCGCAACAAGGCCAAAAACGTCATCGCGCTCTCGCAGACGCTGGTCGACGAATTCGCGGGCAAAGTACCGGAAACGCGCGAGGAACTGGTCCGCCTGCCCGGCGTCGGGCGCAAGACCGCCAATGTCGTGCTGTCCATGGCCTTCGGCCAAGCGACGATGGCGGTCGACACCCACATTTTCCGCATCGCCAACCGCATCAAGCTCGCCCCCGGCAAGACGCCCGACGAGATCGAGGCGCGGCTGATGAAGGTGGTTCCGAAACACTACCTCTATCACGCTCATCACTGGCTGATCCTGCACGGCCGCTACACCTGCAAGGCACGCCGCCCCGAATGCGAGCGCTGCGTCATCGCCGACATCTGCAAATCGCCGGAGAAAAGTTCCGATATTCCGGCGCCGCTCGTCGAGCTACCGCCGCAGGTGATCGGCGAGGCCGTCGAGTAAGACGGCGATCGCCCGCTCGTAATCCCGCCTGTCCCCGCCGGCGTTGATCGCGATCGCGGCGCGGTCGAAAGCCGCCGACAGCAGCGATGTCAGCGGGTCGAGCAAGGCGCCTGCCTCCGGCAGAAACGCCGCAAGTCCTTCGCGTAAACTCTTTTCCGCATTCTCCGCATCCAGTGCGGCGGCCGCCGGCGATCCGAGGACGGCAGGCGCCTCCATCAACAGCAGCTGTGTTCGTCCTGGCTGCCCCATTGCGGCGAAATAGGCCGAAGCGCCGGCGATCAGCGCAGCCCGCGGTCCTTGTTGCGGCGCCGAAGACACTTCGATTGCCTTGGCCACGTCCTGGGCCTCGCACTTTATCACCGCTTGAAACAGTGCCTTCTTGTCTTCGAAATGATGGTACAGCGCCCCGCGCGTCACCCCTGCCGCCGCGACGATCTCCGGCGTCGCCGTTTCGGCATAACCTTTCTCGACGAAGATGCGCCGCCCGGCGTCGATTAGCGCCTGCCTTGTCTGCTCGGTTCTCTCGCGATTGGTGCGGCTCATACCGTCTCTTTACATACAAACTGCGTGTATGTTAATACGCAAAAACATACAGACTGTATGTAAGAGGAGGGAAGCAAGAGAGATGAAATCGACCAGCTATTATCCTGTCATC
Organism: Rhizobium sophoriradicis; assembly: GCF_003939025.1. GTDB lineage: Bacteria > Pseudomonadota > Alphaproteobacteria > Rhizobiales > Rhizobiaceae > Rhizobium > Rhizobium sophoriradicis. Next base: position 35,449 of record NZ_RQIH01000007.1, on the reverse strand, counting down.
ATGACGGGCGACGTTGAGGGCACCGCCGCCTTCTACTGCGCCCACTTCGGCTTCAAGGCGCTTTTTGAAAGCGACTGGTACGTTCACCTGCAATCGGCCGAGGCGGAGCATGTCGCGCTCGCCATCCTCGACGGCAGCCACGAAACCATCCCTGCCGCCGCGCGTGGCGAGGTTCGCGGCTTGCTGCTCAATTTCGAGGTCGAGGATGTCGATCGTATCTACGAGGCCTGCCGGAACGCCGGCCTGCCGATTTTGAGAGAGATCCGCGATGAGGATTTCGGCCAGCGGCATTTCATCACCGCTGACCCCAACGGCGTGCTGATCGACATCATCAAGCCGATCCCGCCGAGCGCGGAATTCGCCGCGATGTACGACGCCTCCGCCCTGCCCGGCTGAGACTCAGGCTCGCGAACCGGTGTCGCGAGCCGCAATCAGCTTGTGCAGATGCACCATCATGCCGGCGGCAAACAGCGGCGTCAGCAGATTGACGAAGGGGATCATCAGAAACAGTGCAATCAGCAGCCCGCCGAGAAACACGGTGGGCGCATGCTTGGCGCGAAAAAGCCGCGCCTCCTGCGGCGGACGGAAGCGCATGGTGGCGAATTCGAAGAATTCCCGTCCAAGCAGGTAGCCGTTCACCAGAAAGAAGGCGACCAGATTGACGCCGGGGATGAACAGCAGCAGCAAGGCGACGATATTGCCGAGGATCACGACGCCGAGGAACTTGATCGAGCTTGCCATGGCAGGACCGAGCGGCATGGCGGTGCCCGGCGCGTCCGCGGGATAATCGCGCTTCTCGATGACATCGGCGACGTCGTCGAGAAACAGACCGGCGATCAGCGCCGTTACCGGCGACAGCAGCAGCGCTAGCATCAGCGCAAGGCCGATGCCGGCAAGGATTGCGAAGATCAGCGCGAACCACCCCGCCCAGTCCGGCATATCGGGAAAGAAACTCGTCAGCCAGGGAAAGAGGAAGGCCATGAAGACCCCGCGCAATGCAAACCAGAGACCGACCAGCACCAGAATCGTCAGGCCGAGCACTTTCCAGAAGACCGAACGCGTTTCCGGCGCGAACAGGTTGGCGAGCGATAGTCGAGCGGCGTCAAGGATCATTTCTTCAGCGTCTCCAGTTGCGCAGAAGATGTAGGAAAGGCGAATGCCACCGACAAGAGAGAATAAAATTGCAGGCAGTAATAGAAACTTGTCGCAATATAAGTGCTAATATAATATTATGCCCCATAGAATTAAGCATGGGCCTGAGAAGCAGCTTCCGAAAATAGTTGCAAAGACAAGGGATCGCCATAGCGCATCCACGGAACGCCTCTGAGGGAAGACGGGGGAGGCTGATGTGGAAGATTTTGTGCACAAACTCAGGCAATACGTTAAAAGCGGCACACCGGCCGAGCGTCGTATTGCGAAATATTTCTCCGAACACCTGAATGACCTGCCGTTTGAAACGGCCGCGTCGGTTGCCGACCGGCTGGACCTGTCGCCCATGACCGTCGGGCGTTTCCTGCGCGCGCTCGGTTACCAGGGCCTGGACAGCGTCAAGGTGGAGATCCGCGAGACCGTGACGACATCGCCGGCGCAGTTGCAGAGCGCCATGAGTGAACTGCATGCGGATGCTGCGGAAGGCAAACCGCTCGCCGTGCTGGTCGCCGAACAGATCCAGGCGCTCCATCATATCTATCATCTGACGGCGCAGCCGCACTGGTCCGAAGCTGTCAGCCTGATCAGTACCGCTCGTGAAGTCTCGATCGCCACCCACGCGCGGCTTGCAAGCCTCGCCAATCACTTCTGCCAGCGGCTGATACAGGCCCGCGACGGCGTACGCACGCTCGACGGCGCCGACAACCGTTTTGCCGACCTCTTTGCCCGGCCGGCGGTCGACGACGCCCTGCTCGTGATCATCGACTGTCGCCGCTTTGCCAAGGCGCGCCTTCTTGCCAGAACCGCGCGGCGCTACGGCTACAAGGTCGTCCTGATTTCACCGCAGCAGGCGGATTGGATGGCGGATCAATCCAACGTCATGCTGCCCCTGCCGCCCGCCCGCGCCCCCGATCTCGACAATCTTCCGCCGCTGATCGCCTTGCTCGATTGCCTGTCGGAGTCGGTCATCCTCGAAGTCGGGGAAGAGGCCGCGCTTCGCCGCCGCCGCATGCTGGAATTCGCAACCGTCCTCGGCGAGACAGCCAACCACTGATACAGATTTAAACTGCGCTTTCGGCGGCTAGAGCATGATGCCGAAAAGTGTGAGCGGTTTTCGGACGACATCATGCTCTAACTCTTTAATTTAGAACAGGATGATTTTAGGCCGACCGGGCCTAAAATCATCCTGTTCTAGCGCATCGCTTCGAGTTCCGCGCGGTGTCGATACATCGCCAGAAGACGGCGATAATCGTGATCGTAGAGCGCCTGCTTCGCCCTGTCGGGCAGCCGTTCCTGGCCGCCCGGATACATCGCCTCGCCGGCTGCCGCCAAATCCTTGTGCAGGCCGCAGGCGACCGATGCGGCGATCGCAGTGCCGAGCAGCACCGCCTCATTCATCTTCGGCACCACGACCTTGCAGCCGGTGGCGTCGCTATAGAGTTCCATCAGCACCGGGTTTTTCACATGCCCGCCGGCGACATGCAGTGTATCGGGCACATAGCCATATTCCTTCATCTTCTCCAGGATATGGCGAATGCCGAGCGCAATGGCCACTGCCGACCGCCAATAGAGTGCACACAGCCCATCGAAGGAGGTATCGAGCGTCAGCCCGCTGATGGCGCCGACCGCATGCGGATCGGCGCGTGGTGAACGATTGCCGTGAAAATCCGGCAGCACGAAAATGCGCTCCCCGAAAGCATCGCCTTCCTCGGCCCGCAATTCGGCAATGCGTGCGACGATCCTCTGGTGCAGCGCCGCTGTCGGCTCGCCGCCCGCCGCATGCATGCGGACCATATGGTCGAGCAGTGCCCCGGTCGCCGATTGTCCGGCCTCCACCAGCCAGGACTGCGGGAAGACCACTTCGTAATAGGGACCCCACATGCCATGGCTCGGTTTGCGGTCCTGCGAAAAGGCGACAATACAGCTCGACGTACCGGCGATCAGCGCCAGCTGATGCTCGCGTTTGATGGGATCGGCCGCATAACCGCCAAGTGCGCCGAGCGCGCCGGCATAGGCGTCGATCATCCCGGCCGAGACGTGGCAATCGGTGGTCAGCCCAAGGGCCGCCGCCGCCTCCGGTGTTAGCCGGCCGACGCTGCCGCCGACCGGCGTCGTCTCATCCGGCAGGCGCCCGCGCGCCTGAAGATCTTCGAGACCGATGCGCTGCAGGAAATCTTGCTGCCAGCCCTTTTCGAGATGGGCGAGATAATTCCATTTTGCCGTCAGCGTGCAGCGCGAGCGAGCCGGCGATCCGGTCGATTTCCATGTCATGAAATCGGCGAGATCGAAGAAGTAACCGGCCTTTTCCCATGTGGCGGGCAGCTTCTTCTTCAGCCACATCAGCTTCGGCATTTCCATTTCCGGCGACATCACGTGGCCGGAATGCTCAAGCACCGCATGCTCCGTCGCCGTGCAGAAATCGGCTTCCTTCAGCGCCCGATGGTCGAGCCAGACGATCGTATCGAAACGCTGCTCGCCGCCGGTGGAAACGCTGATCTGCCGGCCCTCGACGTCGCGCACGACTAGCGAACAGGTGGCGTCGAAACCAATCGCGCCGATCGAGGCGGCGGCAATGCCGGATTGCGCCATCGCGCTGCGCACCGCCGTGCATGCGGCCGACCAGATGTTTTCGGAATCGTACTCGGCGTGGTTTTCGCGCGGCCGGTTCATTGCAATCGGATGTTCGGCCTTGGCGAGCAGACGGCCGGCGGCATCGAAGACACCGGCGCGCGCGCTGCCGGTGCCGACATCGACCGCAACCACATGATCACGCATCAAATCTTGGTCCCGTCCAGCTTATGGTTGCGGACAAGGTGTATCAAATCCGGCATCGCGTCAAACACCACTTCCGGCGAAAGCCGGTCGAGTTCGGCACGATATCCGGCGAAATTCGCGTGCGATCCGCCGGTGAAGGCAAAGACAGTCATACCCGCCGCCTTGGCGGCGGCAATGCCGGCCGGACTGTCCTCGACGACCACGCAGGAGTGGGGTTCGACCTGCATCTCGCGCGCCGCATGCAGGAAGAGATCGGGCGCCGGTTTGCCGCGCTTGACCATCGTTGCGCTGAAGATGTCGGGCAGCCTGTCGAGAAGGCCGGTGACCGAAAGCGACAGCCGGATTCGCTCCATCTGGCTGGACGAGGCGACGCAACAGGGAATGCCGAGCCCGTCGATCGTCGCGGCGATGCCGTCGATCGGCTTCAATTCCGTGCGGAAGCGTGCGTAGAGATCGGTGCGGATTCGTTCGAGGAATTCCTCGCTGGCATGGATGTTGAATTCGGTTTCCAGCGTATCGATGAGCGTCGACAGACTGCGGCCGAGAAAGCGCTCATAGGCCTGATCTTCGTTGATCGAGACGCCGAGATCGTTCATCGCACCGACGAGGACGCTGATCGAGATCGGCTCGCTGTCGACGAGCACACCGTCGCAATCGAAGATGACCAGCCGTGGTTCAGCATCAGCCATGGAAGATCCAACCTGGGTTCAATTCGGACGCGCAGCAGATGCCGCCATCCAGTTTCCCTTACACTGCCAGCTTGCCGTCGAGATAGAGTTGCAGCGTCTCCCGCGTGCCCTTTTCCCACAAGGTTTTGAGTGCATGGGCGAAACGCTTGCGGAAGAGTTCGGATTTCGCCACCTCGCCGAAAATATCGTCGAAGACGAGAAAGGCCGACGGATCGTCCTTGGCCTTCAGCGCCGCCGCATGCAGCCGCTCGGCGCTGGCGTCGTTGAAGACGATATCCTTGCCGCTGTCGGTCTTGCCGGCGAAATAGCGGCACCAGAGTGCCGAGACCAGCGCCAGGCCGACGACGTCCCTGCCCTGACGCAGATTGTCGAGCGTTGACGGCAGGATAAATTTCGGCTGGCGGTTCGAGCCGTCCTGCGCCAGACGCGGAATTGTGTCGGCAATCTTCGGATTGAGCAGGCGATGCTCGATCAGGGCGAAATAATCCGTCAGCGACGTGTTCGGCACCGGCGGCACGATCGGAATGATCTCATCTTTCTCGAGCTTGGCCAGGAAGGCGCGAATCAACGGATCTTCCATGGAGTCATGAACGAAATGAATGTCCATCAGCGCCGCCGGATAGGCGATCGCCGCATGTCCGCCGTTGAGGATTCGGATCTTCATATGCTCGTAGGGTGTGACATCGGGTACGAAGGTCACGCCGACTTTTTCCAGCGCCGGACGGCCGGCGGTGAACTTGTCCTCGAGCACCCACTGCTTGAATTCTTCGCAATAGACCGGCCAATTGTCTTCGATGTCGAAATTGTCCCTGAGGAAATCGACCTCCCGCTGGCCGGTCGCCGGCGTGATGCGGTCGACCATCGCATTCGGGAAGGCGACGTTTTCCCGGATCCAGTTGGCGAAGGCCGGATCCGAAAGTGCCGCCGTGCCGACCACCGCATTGGCGGTGACGATGCCGTTGTGGGGAATATTGTCGCAGGACATGACGGTGAACGGACCGACGCCCTTTTCCCTACGCGCCTTCAGACCGGCGACAATCAGGCCGAAGACCGTCTTCGGCGCGCCGGGATTTTGCCCATCGGCGGCAATATCAGGATGGGCCGGATTGAACGTGCCCGACGCGTCGATGAAATAACCGCCCTCGGTGATCGTCATCGAGACGATGCGGATCTCAGGATCGGCAAGCCTGGCGATGATTGCGGCGGCATCGCCGACCGGCAGGATATCGATCATCGGCGCGGTGACGCGTGCCGCCGTCTTGTTGTTGTCCTGCTCGACCACCGTCGTCAGGAAATCCTGGGCCGCAAGCTTCTCCCGCATGGCGGCATCCGACGGCAGCACGCCGGCGCCGACGATCGCCCAGTCGTGATCCGTGCCCGCGTTGAAGAGATCGTCGAGATAGATCGCCTGGTGGGCGCGGTGGAAGTTGCCGACCCCGAAGTGCACGATGCCGGCTTTCAGCGACGCCCTGTCATATCCCGGGATGGCGGCAGTGCGCGCCGCGTCCGGAAGCGTTGCCAGCGATAATTTGCACGTCATGTTTCAGTCCTCTTGAAGGTCTTGCCGAAACGGCCGGGCGCCATCGCCCGGCTCGCATGCCTGCCCCCAGCCGGTTGCCTGCCTCAGACGGCGAGGCCGCCCTCGTTGAATTTATGAATGCGTGAACGGTCCGGCGTCAGATAGACCGTATCGCCGGCCTTGGCGGCAAAATCGCCGCTGCCGCGCGCCGTCACCATGCCGATGCCGTCGACATCGATATGCAGGAAGGTGTCGGAGCCGAGATGCTCGGCGACCACCACCCTGCCCTTCCAGTCACCGCTCTCCATCGACAAGAGCAAATGTTCGGGACGGATGCCGATCGTATGGGCGCCGAGCTGGGCGGCGTTCTGGCCCTTGATGAAATTCATCTTCGGCGATCCGATAAAGCCGGCGACGAACAGGTTGCGCGGCCGGCTGTAGAGCTCCAGCGGCGAGCCGACCTGTTCGATATTGCCGCGGTTCAAGACGACGATTTTGTCGGCCATGGTCATCGCCTCGACCTGGTCGTGGGTAACATAGACCATCGTCGTCTTCAGTTGCTGATGCAGTTCGCTGATTTCAAGGCGCATGTTGACGCGCAGTGCGGCGTCGAGGTTCGACAGCGGCTCGTCGAAAAGGAAGGCCGAAGGCTGGCGCACAATGGCACGGCCGATCGCGACGCGCTGACGCTGGCCGCCGGAAAGCTGGCGCGGCTTGCGCTCCAGATAGTCAGTGAGGTTAAGCACGCGGGCGGCATCCGTCACCTTGCGGTCGATCTCGGCCTTGTCGACGCCCGCCATCTTCAGCGGGAAGGCGATGTTGTTGCGCACGCTCATATGCGGATAGAGCGCGTAGGACTGAAACACCATGGCAAGGCCACGTTCCGACGGCGCCTTTTCAGTGGCGTCCCTGCCGTCGATGACGATCTTGCCGCCGGAAACATCCTCGAGACCGGCGATCAATCTCAGCAGCGTGGACTTGCCGCAGCCCGACGGGCCGACGAAGACGACGAACTCGCCGTCCTTGATGTCGAGATCGATCGAAGGGATGACCTTGGCTTCGCCGAAGACCTTGGAAACCTTCTGAAGGGTAATGCTGCCCATGTTTGTCTCCCTTTTCTTATTTCACTGCGCCGAAGGTCAGGCCGCGGACGAGTTGCTTCTGGCTGAACCAGCCGAGGATCAGGATCGGCGCGATCGCCATGGTCGATGCCGCCGAGAGCTTGGCGTAGAACAGGCCCTCCGGGCTGGAATAGGAGGCGATGAAGGCGGTCAGCGGCGCCGCCTTGGAGGCGGTGAGGTTGAGCGTCCAGAAAGCCTCGTTCCAGGCAAGGATGATGTTCAGGAGCAGCGTCGAGGCAATGCCGGGCACCGCCATCGGCGTCAGCACGTAGATGATCTCCTTCATCAGCGACGCTCCGTCCATGCGCGCCGCTTCGAGGATCTCGCCGGGGATTTCCTTGAAATAGGTGTAAAGCATCCAGACGATGATCGGCAGGTTGATCAGCGTCAGCACGATCACCAGCCCGGTGCGTGTGTCGAGCAGGCCGGAATTGCGGAACATCAGGTAGATCGGAATCAGCGCGCCCACAGGCGGCATCATCTTGGTCGACAGCATCCACATCAGCACGTCCTTGGTCCGCTTGGTCGGCGAAAACGCCATCGCCCAGGCGGCCGGGATTGCGATGATCAGGCCGATCAGCGTCGAGCCGAAGGAAATGACCACCGAATTCATGAAGTGGCCGAGATAGTTCGACCGGCTCTGCACCTCCGCATAGTTCTCCGTCGTCCAGTGGAAGAACAGGAACTGCGGCGGCGAAGCGATGGCGTCGGCTTCCGACTTGAAGCTCGTCAGGAAGGTCCAGAGGATCGGGAAGAAGATCAGGATGCCGAGCGTCCAGGCAATCGCGGTGACGATGACCTTGCGCTGCGTTGTGACTTTTCTGGCCATCTCAAGCCTCCAGATTCTTGCCGACGAGGCGCACGAGGAAGATCGCGACGATATTGGCAAGCACGACCGCGACGATGCCGCCCGCCGACGCGCCGCCGATATCGAACTGCAACAGCGCCTGCGCATAGACGAGATAGGTGAGGTTGGTACTGTCGGTGCCCGGCCCGCCATTGGTGGTGACGAGGATTTCGGCAAAGACCGAAAGCAGGAAGATCGTCTGGATCAGGATCACCACGGTGATGGCGCGGGCCATGTGCGGCAGGATGATATAGATGAATTTCGAGATCGCCCCGGCGCCGTCCATCTCGGCCGCCTCCTTCTGCTCCTCGTCGAGCGACTGCAGCGCAGTCAGGAGGATGAGGGTGGCAAACGGCAGCCACTGCCAGGCGACGATGAGAGTGACCGACAACAGCGGCGCATTGGCGAGCCAGTCGATCGGCTGCAGGCCGAACGCCTTGGCCAGATGCGCGAAGAGGCCGTTGACCGGGTTCATGAACATATTCTTCCAGACGAGCGCGGCGACCGTTGGCATGATGAAGAACGGCGCAATGACAAGGATGCGCACGATGCCCTGTCCGTACATCGGCTGGTCGAGCAGCAGCGCAAAGGCGATGCCGCCGATAACGGTGATGACGAGAACGCCGGCGACAAGCAGCAGCGTATTGATCAGCGCGGCGACAAAGGCCGGATCGGACAGGAAATATTCGTAATTCAGCAGACCGACGAAGCTCTCCATGCCCGGGCTGAGCAGATTGTAGTTCAGCGTCGAGAAATAGATCGTCATCGCGAGCGGAACGATCATCCACGCAAAGAGGAACAGCACGGAGGGCGCAATCATCAGGCGCGCGGAAGAGCGAGTGTGCAAGGTTGCCATAGCAATCACCGATCTGGTCTGAAGCGGGAGCGGCCGCAGGAAAGCTTTGTCTGGAAAAGAGGCCGCCGATGCGGTTCGGGCGATCGGCGGCCAGAGGGGCGGATTGTCAAGGATCCGCCTCTTCTCAGGAGGTTTTATTTGATGTAACCGGCCTTGGTCATTTCCCGGGTCGCCAGCTGCTGTGCGCTCTTCAGCGCCTGATCGACCGAAATCTGGCCGGCAAGCGCTGCCGAAAACTGCTGTCCCACCGCAGTGCCGATGCCCTGGAATTCCGGGATCGCCACGAACTGAACGCCGACATAGGGGACCGGCTTGACGGTCGGCTTGCTCGGATCGGCCGCATTGATCGAGTCGATCGTCGTCTTGGCGAAGGGCGCTGCCTTCTGGTACTCCGCATTCGCATAGAGCGAGCTGCGGGTGCCGGGAGGTGCATTCAGCCAGCCTTCCTTTTCAGCGACGAGGTTGGTGTAGTCCTTGCTCGTGGCCCAGGCGACGAATTTCTCGGCAGCTTCTGCCTTCTGCGAACCAGCCGGGATGGCGAGGCTCCAGGCCCACAGCCAGTTGCCGCGTTTGCCAAGACCCTTGTCCGGGGCGAGCGCGAAGCCGACCTTGTCGGCGACGGTTGATTCCTTGGGGTTGCTGACGAAGGACGCCGCAACGGTCGCATCGATCCACATGCCGCACTTGCCGGTCTGGAACAGCGCCAGGTTCTCGTTGAAGCCGTTGGAAGAAGCGCCCGGAGGGCCGGCATCCTTCATCAGCTTGACGTAGAAATCGAGCGTATCCTTCCACTCGGGCTGATCGAACTGCGGCTTCCAGCTTTCATCAAACCAGCGGGCGCCGAAGGAGTTGGACATGGCCGTCAGGAAGGCCATGTTCTCACCCCAGCCGGCCTTGCCGCGCAGGCAGATGCCGTAGACTTCCTTGTCCTTGTTGGTGATCTTGCGGGCAGCGTCGGCAATGAAATCCCAGGTCGGAGCGTCGGGCATCTTCAGGCCAGCGGCGTCGAACAGGTCCTTGCGGTACATGACCATCGAGCTTTCGCCGTAGAACGGCGCCGCATAGAGCTTGCCGTCCATGGTCAGGCCGCTGCGGATTGCCGGCAGCAGGTCGTCGACGTCGTAATTGGCGCCGAGATTGTCGAGCGGCAGCAGCCAGCCCTGTTTTGCCCAGATCGGAACTTCATAGGTGCCGATCGTCAGAACATCGTACTGGCCGCCCTTGGTCGCGATGTCGGTCGTGACCTTCTGGCGCAGCACGTTTTCTTCGAGGGTGACCCATTCGAGATCGATGCCAGGATTCTTCGCCTTGAAGTCATCCGTCAGCTTCTGCATCCGAATCATGTCGCCGTTGTTGACGGTCGCGATTGTCAGCGTCTCGGCCGAAGCCATGCCGGCAAACGCCAATACTGAGCAGGCGCCCAGCAAAAAGGTTCTCAATGTCATATCTTCCTCCCAGAAGACGAGATGTGAGCATTCGCTTTGCTCATGAGCAATTACTCACCAAGAGGCAGTAAATGTCAATCGGCAATCGTTGCTGCGATGCCGAACAGCTTACCTATCCAATTGATTTAGAAAAAGAATTTTTTGCTCAGCCCTTGAGCAAAAACTCAGCGGTCTCTTCGTCAGTGATCAATCCATTGATCTGGTGGCCGACGACGGCAGCCTTGATCGCCTTGAATTTACGTTTGCCCTTGGCGAGTCCGATGACCATCGAAACCTCGCGCGACGGGATCGGCGCCGAGGCGACGCGCTCGTTGATCGGATTGTCGAGCAGCTTGCCGTCGACATCGAAGATCCAGCCGCAGATCTCGCCGACGGCGCCGCCGCGCATCAGCTCCATCATCTCGTCCTTCTCGAGAAAACCGTCGACGCAAAGCGGCCCGTCTATGCCGAGTTCGCCGATGCCGACGAAGGTGACGTCAGCCTGCGCGCTCATGTCGAGGGTCGAACGCACCAGCTGCTGCCCGTGCAGCGTTTCCCGCTCCTCGGCCGAGGTGACGAGCACCGGCAGCGGCATCGGAAAATGCCGCGCCTTGACCGCATCCGCCATGCTGAAGATGACGTTGTAATAGGCGGCCGAGCCGTCCGGCGCGATGTTGCCGGTCAAGGAAACGATGCGGTGATTGGGACATTCGATCGCCGGAAGCTGGTCGACGGCCGCCTTCAGCGTGCGGCCGGTGCCGACCGCAAGCACTATTGGTTCCGGCCGCTTCAGCCAGCGCTCGATCTCGGCTGCGGCTGCCTCGGCGATTCCGACGGTGGTCGATGAGGAACCCGCATCGCTCGGCACGACCTCCACATGTTTCAGCCCGAATTTTCGCCGCAGCTGATTGGCAAGCTCGAGGCAGGCGGCAATTGGATGATCGAGCCGCACCTTGATCAGACGCTCGGCAACCGCAAGCGACACCAGCCGCTGCGCCGACTGCCGCGAAATGCCCATTGCGGCGGCGATTTCATCCTGCGTGCGCCCGGCGACGTAATAAAGCCAGCCGGCACGGGCCGCATCGTCGAGCCGTGCAGGGGTCTCGGATCTTTTTGCCATATGATGCCTACCGCGCAAAATGAGCCGGCTTGCCGCCGCCGGCACGATGTGAGTCTCTGTCGCGCCAGATCAAAACAAAATTCGCGAAAATGTCGAGCCTGTTGAGACCGACACTCAAGCGAACCATTGCATGACGAAAAAGATCGACGCCTTGGCGAGACCGTAAATTACGCCGCCGGCGATGACTAGCGACACGGTTGTCATGATAAAGCCGATAAGCGCGAAGAGCCCATCACGCCCCATGATGCCGAAAGCGAAAACCGAGATGGTGATCGCCGGCAGGATGTTGCCGAGCGGAACCGGCAGCACCAGCACGATCGAAAGCAGCAGGCAGGCGAGGCCGGCGAAATATTCCGCCGGCGGCTCGGCGAAAATCGCAAGCCTCGGCTTCAGCATGCGTTCCGCCCAGGCGAGCCAGCGGTGGATGCGGCCGACGATCGTCTCGAAGTCTTCCCGCCGCATCGAACGGTTTGCAATCGCCTTCGGCAGCCAGGGTTTGAGTCCGAAGGTCAGCTGCACCGCCAGGAAGACCAATGGCGCACCGAGCACGGCAGACGTGCCGGGCGGCGTCGGGAACGCATTTGGCAGGGCAAAAATCAGCATCAGAGCGCTGATCGCCCTGTCGCCCATTGTCTCGAACAGATCGCCGATCGAAACCCATTCCCGGCCTCGGTCGCCTGCCAGCTGCCGCAGGACGGCTGAGAGGCGGCGACCCTTGGGGCGTGGTGGACGTGGTCTTCTGCGTCTATCGGAATCGGCGTTTTCGGTGGTCATGTTACCGGTGAATGATGGAAGTGCAGGTTCTGATTTTGGCCGCGCAATATGCCAATTGAATGACTTGTGGGACGAATAGCTGCTGGAGGCGATGCCGCTTCTCTTTTAGCAACAAGTGCACGGCGGGCGGCGGAATGAAGGCTTGTAATTCCCCGCCAACAGTGCGAGCACCAAAGACCAGAGAAACGGCAGAGTGGCAATGATCATTTCATTCGATATCGGCGGCTCCGCCATCAAGGGCGGCATCGCCCACTCCGAGACGGACATCGTTCCCCTCGGCCGCCGCCCGACGCCCAAGAACGATTTCACCGCTTTTGTCGAGACCCTGCGCGCCATCATCGCCGAAACCGGCGAAGCGCCGAGCCGCATTGCGCTGTCCATCGCCGGCGTCGTCGATCCCGATACGCAGCGGCTGATCTGCGCCAACATTCCCTGTATCCATGGCCGCACGCTGGCCGCCGATCTTGAAGCCGATCTCGGTCTGCCGGCTCTGATCGCCAACGACGCCGACTGTTTTGCAATGGCCGAGGCCGGGCTTGGCGCCGGCGTTGGCCACCGCATCGTTTTCGGCGCCATCCTCGGCACCGGCGTCGGCGGCGGCCTGGTTGCCGATGGGCGCCTCGTCAACGAAGCCGGCGGCTTTGCCGGCGAATGGGGTCATGGCCCGATCATCGCGTCCGCGGCCGGCAATCCGCCTGTCGCCATTCCCGCCTATGCCTGCGGCTGCGGCCAGAAAGGCTGCGTCGATACCGTCGGCGGCGCCCGCGGTCTGGAGCGGCTGCACAAGACGCTGCACGACCTCGACCTTTCCAGCGAAGAGATCATTGGCCAATGGCGGCAAGGCGAGGAAAAGGCGACACGGACCATCGACGTCTATGTCGATCTCGTCGCCTCGCCCCTGGCGCTGACAATCAACATTACCGGCGCGACCATCGTGCCGGTCGGCGGCGGCCTGTCCAATGTCGAACCCTTGCTTGCCGAACTCGACCACGCCGTGCGCGCCCGCATCCTGCGCAAGTTCGATCGCCCGCTGGTGGTGCGCAGCCAATGCCGCATCGAACCCGGCCTGATCGGCGCCGCGCTGCTGGGACTGAAGGCTGAAGCAGCCGCTCTTTAAAGTACCGGCCACATCCGCACGATCGCTGCAAACCGATCCCAATCCTTGCGCGTCAGAGGCGTCCACGCCGCTTCGGCGATTGCCGGCAGACGCGGAAAGACCAGCCGGTTGAAATGGGCGCGCGAGGCGACATTGCCGCTCAAGATGCAGGCCTGGATGCCGCGTATCTTGTCCCTCAATGCCTCCGGCAGTTCCGCCTCGGCCTCATAAGCATAGCTGCGTTCAGGCGGCGTGAACCCGCGGTCCGCGTTTCCGTGAACCGCCCCAGATTTGACAGGATTACGACCAGCAAAGGAAAACGGCGCGGCTTTCGCCGCGCCGCCTTCACTCGGCTGCCAACGCCGGCGGATGTCGGTCATCCGCCTCTTCCTGGATGGCGTCGGCATCCCGGCCTGGCTCATCCTTTGCCTTCGGCTCGCGGCCGAAGAAAAGCGCGTAACCGGCGGGCAGAACCAGAATGGTGAGCACTGTCGCAACGAGAATGCCGCCCATCATCGCGTAGGCGAGCGGGCCCCAGAAGACGCCGCGCGAGATCGGGATCAGCGCCAGCACCGCGGTCAGCGCCGTCAGCATGATCGGCCGGAAACGCCGCACGGCCGCACCGACGATCGCCTCCTGGCGGTGCATGCCCGCCTTGATATCCTGGTCGATCTGATCGACCAGGATGATAGAGTTGCGCATGATGATGCCGAGCAGCGCGATGACGCCGAGGATCGCCACGAAGCCGAAAGGCGCGCCGCTGATCAGCAAGGCGGCCGCCGCACCGATAATGCCGAGCGGCCCGGTGGCGAGCACAAGCATCGCCTTGCCGAAATGCTGCAGCTGTATCATCAGCAGTACGATGATGACGGCCAGCATGATCGGCGCCTTGGCGGCGATCGACATCTGGCTTTCCGCCGCATCCTCGGCGCCGCCCTGGATCTCGACCTTGTAACCGGCCGGCAGGCTATCGCGCAGGTCCTGCATGTCGGCATACATCTTCATCACCACGTCGTTCGGCTGGACGCCATCGGGCAGCGTCGCCCGCACGGTGATCGTCGGCAGCCTATCGCGCCGCCATTCGATGCCCTGCTCCATGATAGGAACGACCTTAGCGACCTGCGAGACCGGCACGAAACCGCCGAAATCGGTGGGAACATAGACCGAATTGACCGCCGACAGCAGCGAGCGGTTGGCATCCGGCTCGCGGGCGACGATCGACACCGTCTCCTCGCCGTCGCGGAAATCGTCGAGCGCAGCACCCGACATGGCGGTCTGCAGCATCTGGCGCACACGCTGCGAGGTGACGCCGAGCGCACGGGCGCGGTCCTGGTCGATCACCAGCTTCATCGCCGGCACCTGTTCCAGCCAGTCGTCATGAATGGCGCCGAGCATCGGATTGGCCTGGAACCGCGCTTTCACCTGATCGGCGATCTCACGCACTTCCTTGCGGTCCGGCCCCATGACGCGCATCTGCACCGGCCAGCCCGTTGGCGGCCCGAGGAACAGGCGGTCGACCTTGCCGCGGACGTCAGGAAAATCTTCCGCAAGGATGGTGCGCAGCTTGACGATCAGCCGTTCACGCGCCGGTTCGTCATTGGCCATGACGAGAAGCTGGGCGAAGTTCGGATTGCGCAGCTGCTGGTCGAGCGGCAGGAAGAAGCGCGGCGCGCCTTCGCCGATATAGGTGGCGATGAACTTCTTGTCGGGATCATCCATCATCTTGGCTTCGAGCGCCTTTGCCTGCACCTCGACTTCCCTAATGCTGGTGCCCTCGGGCAGCCAGAGATCGACGAGGATTTCCGGCCGCGAGGATTGCGGGAAGAAATTCTGCGGAATGAACTGGAAGGCCCAGAGGCTGGTGGCGAAGGTGCCGAGCGTCAAGACCAGCACGATGACCCGGTGGCGAACCGCCCAGCCGACCGTGCCGCGCAGTCGGCGATAGAAGCCGGTGTCGAAGGCATCATGATGCTCGCCGCCGGCGTGATGGCGCTGCTTGAGGATCATGTAGCCGAGCCATGGCGTGAAATAGACCGCGACGAACCACGAGGTCACCAGCGCGATGCCGACGACATAAAACAGCGAACGCACATATTCGCCGGCCGTCGATGCGGCGAAGCCGACCGGAATGAAGCCGGCCGTGGTGATCAACGTTCCCGTCAGCATCGGGAAGGCGGTCGAGGAATAGGCAAAACTTGCCGCTTCGATCTTGACGAGCCCCTCCTCGAGTTTTCGCTCCATCATCTCGACGACGATCATCGCATCGTCGACGAGCAGGCCGAGGGCGATGATCAGCGCCCCGAGCGAAATGCGCTGCAAGTCGATGCCGAGTTCGTACATCAGCGCGAAGGTGGCGGCGAGCACCAGCGGAATGGCGATGGCGATGACGAGACCCGAGCGCCAGCCGATCGACAGAAATGAGACGACGAGCACGATGACCAGGGCTTCACCGAGCGCATGCATGAATTCGCTGATCGCATCCGTCACCACGTCGGGCTGGTTGGCGATCTGGTCGACGGCGACGCCGTAGGGCAGCGCCTCCTCGAAGCGCTGATAGGTCGCCTCCACATCCTTGCCGACATCGGTGACGTTGAAGCCCTTGGCCATCACGACGCCGACCTGAACGCTGTCATGGCCGTTGAAGCGGTACTTGCGCTGATAGGGGTCCTCGAGGCCGGAACTGACGGTGGCGATATCGCCGAGGCGCGTCACCTGGCCGCCGGCGCGAAGGCGCAGCTCGCGGATATCGGTCGCCTTCTTGACGTCGCCCTCGACGGAGATGCGGACCGAGCGCAGGCCGGTATCGACGGAGCCGGCCGGATCGACATTGTTCTGGCCCTTGACGGCATTCTGCAGGTCGAGGATCGTCAGGCCCCGCTCGGCGAGCGCCTTGGACGAGACGTCGATATAGATCTTCTCCGGCTGGTCGCCGATGATGACGGCCTTCTCGACGCCCGGCGTCGTCAGCAGCATGTCGCGCGCCTGGATCGCGAACTTCTTCAGTTCCGGATAGGAATAACCGTCGCCGCTGATCGAGTGCAGCGTGATGAAAGTATCGCCGAATTCGTCGTTGAAATAAGGGCCGAGCAGGCCCTGCGGCAGCTCGCTGGAGATGTCGCCGACCTTCTTGCGCACTTGGTAGAAGGCATCCGCCACGTCTTTCGAATTCGTGTCGCCCTTGACCTGCAGGGTGATGATCGCGCTACCCGCCCGCGTATAGGACTTGACCCAGTCGATATGCGGGGTTTCCTGCAGTTTGCGCTCGATCTTGTTGACGACCTGGTCTTCCATCTCCTGGATGGAAGCACCCGGCCAGATCGCCTGCACGACCATGACGCGGAAGGTGAATTCCGGATCCTCGCGCTGGCCCATACGCATCAGGCCGAGTACACCGGTGATGATGATGAGGCCGAAGAGGAAGCGGGCGATGCTCGGATGGCCGATCGCCCAGCGCGACAGATTGAAGGGCCGCTTTTCGGTGGTGTTGGCGTCCATGGTCATGTTCCCTTTACGACGCGATCAGCGGACGGTCTGGTCCGTGGCGGCCAGGGCCGACTGCTGGTCCGGCACCTTCACCTTCAGGTTCTCGCTCATGAATTGCGTGCCGGCGGCAACGACGAGATCGCCGGTATCGAGGCCTTCGGTCACGTGCACACCGTCGCCGGTGAAATCGGCGACCTTGATGTCGCGGCTATGCACGGTCGCCGTGTCGCGGTCGACGGTCCAGACCATCTGCTTGCCGTCCTTCTCGGCAAGCGCGCTGAGCGGGATCGAGACATAGCTGTTGCCATTGCTGATATCGGCCTCGATCGTCGCCGTCATTCCGAGAAGCACGCGCGGATCGTTCGGCAGGCTCACCCGAACCGCAAAGGTGCGCGACTGCTGGTCGGCGCTGCCTGAGACTTCACGCACCTTGCCGTCGAGCACCAGCCCGTCGTCGGCCCAGAAGCTTGCCTTGACCGTCTTGCCGGGCTTGAATTGGGCGATGTCATTTTCCGGAACCGCGATCTGCACTTCCTTCTCGCCATCGACGGCAACAGTGATAACGGCGGTGCCGGAGCCGACGACCTGGCCGATGTCGGCATTGATTGATGTGACGATGCCGTTCTGGCCGGCCTTGAGATCGGTATAGCTTACCTGGTTCTTCGCCTGATCGAGCGCCGAAAGCGCGGCATCGCGCTGCGAAACTGCCTGGTCATGGCTGAGGGCTGCCTGTTCGAGCTGCGACTTTGGAGCGACGCTCTTGTCGAAGAGCTGCTCGGCGCGTTTGTTGGCAAGATCGGCAGTTTCAACGCCCCTTTCGGCTGCGGCGAGATTGGCTTCCGCCGTCTTGACCGCCAGCTGGTAGTCCGTGGCATCGATGCGGGCGAGAGTGTCACCCGGCGTCACCCGATCGCCAATATCGACGAGGCGTTCGGTGATCTTGCCGGCGACCCGAAATCCGAGGTTCATTTCCGTGCGCGCCTTGACCGAGCCGGAATAATCGAGTTTGCGGGTGTCGCCGGCCCTGGCGATCTCGACGACCTTCACCGGCCGGATGACCTCTGTCACCTCGGCCTTCTCCTCCGAGCAGGCGGAAAGGCCGATGCCGAGGGCGCTGACGAGCACGAGGCCGGCGGCGGGCGGCATGCGGTGGCTGAGGGTCTTGAGCGAAAACATCTTCCGCACTCCTGGATCGTTTCGGGGATTTGACGGCGGCTGCCGTCCACTATTTCTTCAGCGCCCTGATCACATAATCGATCAGTTCGTCGACGCTCGCGCGGTTGGTTTTGGCAAGACATTGCGCCACCATCTGCGGGTGGACGAGATTGATCGTCGCGGCACCGAAGCAACGCGAGGCAACGACCGGGTCCTGCTCGGCAAACTCACCGGCAGCGATCCCTTCGGCAATGATTTCGGCAATGAGATCATGGACGCGATCGATATGTTTTTCGATGACATGCCAGTCGCGCTCGATCGCGACGATAATCATCTCGTGCACCTTCATCTCGTCGAGCATCAGATCGAGCGTCAACTGATGCTGGGTCTTGACATAACGGCGCAGCCGCTCGCTGGCGCTGACCGGCTGATGGCGGATGTCGTAGGCGATCTGATATGCGGTCGCGAGCATGCGCCCGCAAAGTGCCTGGTGGATCTCCACCTTCGACGCGAAGAACCGATAAATATTGGCCGGAGACATGCCGAGATCGCGGGCAATGTCGGCCACCGTAGTCTTGCTGTAGCCATAGTGGCGAAACAGCCGCTCGGCCGCATCGAGAATGCGCGTGACATTCTCCTGCCGCGTGACGTCGAGCGTATTTTCCGCGATGTCGTTCATGGTTTTCGGCGTCCGAATTACGAATGACGATTTTTGAATTTCGTCAGTCGTAAAATATCAGTCGTCATTTGTCAACATGCGGGCACGCGAATGCGGCGCGAAGGGCTGCCATGGGAGCAGCAAAGCTGCATCAAACATAGCGAAGTTTCGGAAGGGTGAAGATCGGCGCCGGGAAATTGGAAAGTGCCGCGACAACTGAGCGCGGCACCTCGTCGGCGGTAGAGGAATTAGGCGAGCTTGACGTCAAGCGTAATCGGAACGGCGGCGAGCGCCTTGGAAATCGGGCAGCCGGCCTTCGCCTTATTGGCGAGTTCGGTAAAGGTCGCCTCGTCGGCGCCGGGGATGCGACCGGAGAGCGAAAGATGGATGGCGGTGACGGCAAAGCCGCCCTCGACGCTTTCGAGCGTCACCTTGGCGGAGGTCTCCATATGTTCGGCTGTGAAACCGGCTTCACCAAGGATCAAGGACAGCGCCATGGTGAAGCAGCCGGCATGGGCAGCTCCGATCAGTTCTTCCGGGTTGGTGCCGGGAATGCCTTCGAAGCGGCTGGCAAAGCCGTATGGATAATCCTTCAGGGCGCCGCTCTGCGTCGAGATCAGCCCTTTGCCATCCTTGAGACCGCCGCTCCAATGAGCCGAAGCCGTGCGATTGATCTGCATGCCGTCCTCCTGTTTTCGATTGTGCTCTCAGCAAGCGGCAGGGCGCCGCTCCGTGCCTGCGGGAGATCAGATAGCCCCCGACGGGCAATATAATGCTCTATCTCGAGAAGACGACAGGCTTGTAAAAATCGACGCGCCTGAAGCGTTCAGACGGGATGCTGTAGGACGCTGAGGCCACCATCGATCGTCAGGCAGGTGGCATTCATGAACGGGCATTCGTCGGAGATCATGAAGACGGCCGCCATGGCGATCTCCTCCGGTGTGGCGATCCGCCCGCCCGGATGCAGTTTCATCGTCTCGGCCTTGGCGCCTTCCGGATCGGGGAAGCTGTTCCAGTAATCGACCACCTTCTGCGTCGAGACATAGCCCGGCGCCAGCGCGTTGACGCGGATATTGCAGGCCGCATATTCGAGGCCTAGCGATTTCGTCATGCCCAGCAATGCATGTTTTGCCAGCGGATAAGGAAATGTGTGCGGGATGATGGTGAAGGCATGGGTCGAGGCAATGTTGAGAATGACACCGCCGCCCTGCTCGATCAGGCCCGGCAGCACCGCCTTGCAGCAATTCCAAGCGCCCTTTAGGTTGATATCGAAACAGCGGTTCCATTCGTCGTCGCTCGTCGCGAGCGGCTCGGCAAAAACATTGACCCCTGCATTGTTGACGAGCGCATTCAGCGGACCGATCTCCTCATTCGCCTCGGCGACCACCCGCGTGATCGTTCCGGCATCGGTTATATCGGCTGGAAGATAACCGAGCCGGGCGCCGGTGCTCGCGAGATCCGCCGCTGCCCGAGCCAGCAGCGCCGCATCGCGGTCAATGAGATAGACGGCCGCATTTTCGCTGATGAACGCCTTCGCGATCGCAAGGCCGATACCTTGCGCAGCGCCCGTTATCAGGATGTTCTTGCCCTGCAGGCGGTTGCTCATCATCTTCCCTCCGGCTGAACCGGCAGCGCCGACAGCTCGATCGTGACCTTGCCGGAAAGAATCTCACCCGGCGAAAGCGGTATGAGGCCTCCGAGCTCAGGCAGGTGATGGCCGTTCGGCAGATGGCTCATCGGCTCGAGGCAGAAGAAATCGCTCCGGTCGGCCGGCATATAGAGCATAAAGCGGTCGAGCGCGCCGTCGGCTTGCAGTGCCGCCTGAATTCCAAGCTCCGGCCAGGTGATGGCCGCCCGCCCGTTCCAGCCCTCGAAGGCATTGTTCATCCATCTCTGCGGCAACAGCCTTTCCGATCTGAAATCGAAATAGCCAGGCACGGGGCCTAGCACATCAGGCAGATGGTCGGGCCGCTCGCTCCAATAGCGATCGGCCGCAATGGTCATTCTCGTCTCTGGCGTCCGCACGAAGAAGGGATGCTGACCGAGACCGAATGGAAGCGCCGCTTCGCCGCGGTTTTCCACCGAAAGCGTCAGCACCAGCGCATCGCCGGCGAGACGAACCTCCTGCCGGGCAAGATAGGCATAGGGGGAAATCCGATCGGCGCGGCGGGAAAAGGCAAACTGCGCATGCGCTGGACTGCGGTCTTCAATCTGCCAGAGGCCGAGCCAGCCGTCGCCGTGCCGATAGAGCGGCTCGGCAGTATTCGGCTGGAAGGCATAGTCGCGTCCGGCAAAGGACATCGCGTTGCCGTTTACGCGGTTGCCGAAGGGAACCATAGGAAAATTCGCGAACGTCCCGTCCAGCCCTCCGGCCGGAACGAGAAAGGGTATATTTCGAAACGTCGCGGCGACAACCGCCGCACCCCGGGAGCTGACCCGGACGGCGACATCTCCGTTCTCCAGTTCAATGTCGCTCCCGGCTCGTTCCTGGTTCATCCACGTCGTCCCGCGGCCGAAGACCGCAAATTGTCGAGCAGCACCGCGATCAGCAGGATCAGCCCGCGCACGACATACTGATAGAATGCCTGGATATTGAGGAGATTCATAACGTTTTCGGCAATGCCCATGATCAGCACGCCGACAATGACGCCGCTCATCGCCGCCCGGCCGCCGGCCAGCGAAACCCCGCCAAGAACGCAGGCGGAAATCACCGACAGCTCGAGCCCGGTCGCCGCGTTCGGCTGGCCGGAGGTGATGCGTGAGGCAAGCAGGATGCCGGCAATGCCACAGATGAGGCCCTGCAGCGCAAAGATCCAGATGCGGGTGTTGACAACATTGACGCCGGCAAGCCGCGAGGCCTCGGGATTGCCGCCGATCGCCAGCGTGTTCTTGCCGAAGACGGTGCGATTGAGCACGAAGCCGAAGACGACGAACAGGATGAGCATGATCCAAATCGGCGTCGGCACGGTAAGGAAGCGCGACAGGGCAAGCTGGTAGAAGGCGGGATCGTTAATGCCGACGGCACGGCCATCCGAGGCGATCAGCGCCAGCCCGCGCACGATCTGCATCGTCGCAAGCGTGGTGATCAGCGCATTGACGCGAAAGCGGGCAATGACAATCCCGTTGACGAAGCCGACGATGGCGCCGCACAGTAGGGCGGCCAGCAGACCGACCGGAATGGAGCCCGTGGCGTTCGAGACCATCACGGCGATCATGCCGGAGAAGGCGACAATCGAGCCGACCGATAGATCGAAATCGCGCGAAGCCAGGCAGAACATCATCGTGCAGGCGACGATGCCGATCGTGACGACCGACTGCAAAAGCCCTAGCATGTTTCGCTCTGTCAGGAAGTTCGGGACGAAGAGCGAGACGATCACGAAGGCGGCGGCGAAGATCACTACCAGCCCCTGTTCGCCGAGAAGGGTTTTTTTCAAGGCATTCATTGTCCGTATTCCTGATCCTAAGTGGTGCCGGCGGCATTCCTGTCGGGCAGTGCCGCCGTCAGGATGCTGCGCTCGTTGAAATCCGGCCGGGCGACATTCGCCGCCACCCTGCCCTGGCACATCACCATGATGCGATCGCAGATGCCCATGACCTCGGGCAACTCGCTTGATATCACCACGATCGCCATGCCGTCGGCCGCCAGCTCATAGAGGATGTCGTAGATTTCCGACTTCGCCCCGACATCGATACCGCGAGTCGGCTCGTCGATGACGAGGACCTTGATGCCCTGCTCGGAAAGCCAGCGCCCGAGAATGACCTTCTGCTGATTGCCGCCGGAGAGATTGACGATGTCCTGCCGGCGCGTCGGTGTGCGCACTCGAAGCCTGGCGATAAATCGGTCTGCCTGTGCGGCCTCCATCTTCGGCTTCAAAAGGCCGAAGGATGAATAGTGCCGGCGTGAAGAAATGGCGATATTCTCTTCGACCGACCGACCTTGGATGATGCCGTCGAACTTGCGATCCTCGGGGCAGAGCACCATGCCGGCCTTGATCGCCGCTTTCGGATTGTCAGGAGAGACGGCAATGCCGTCGATCGTAACTTGGCCTTGATGTCTGGCATCGGCGCCGTAAAGCAGCCGCGCCATCTCGCTGCGGCCGGCGCCGATCAGCCCGAAGAAGCCGAGGATCTCGCCTCGGCGGACTGAAAAGCCGATAGGGGTGCGCAGTCTCGGCCCGGACAGGCCCTTGACCTCCAGCCTGATGTCGCCGAGCGGACGCTCGCGCCATGCCCAGATATCGCTGATCTCACGTCCGACCATTTCCGAGATGATCTGTTCGCGCGTCGTCTCGGAAATGGCGGGATGATGGGCAGCAAGCCTGCCGTCGCGCAGCACCGTCAGGCTGTCGCAAAGACGAAAAATCTCGTCGAGGCGATGCGAGACGTAGAGAATGACCGTCCCCTTTGCCTTCAGCCTGTCGATAAGCGAAAACAGGATTTCACTTTCACGCGAGGAAAGCGAGGAGGTCGGCTCGTCGAGCGCGATCACCCGAGCGTCGAGCATGACGGCCTTGGCGATCTCGATCATCTGCCGCGCGCCGATCGAAAGCGAGCTGACCTTGGCGGAAGGATCGACGTGGATGCCGATTTCCTCAAGCTTCGCGCGCACCGTCTCGATCAGTGTCTTCGAATGGATGACGCCGCCCTTGGCCGGAAAGCGGCCGAGCCAGAGGTTTTCGGCAATCGTCAATTCCGGAACAAGCTGCAGCTCCTGGTGGATGACGACAATGCCGGCGTGGAAGGCGTCGCGCACCGAGCCGTATTTCTGCTCCTCGCCATCGATGAAGATGCTGCCGTCATCGGCGGCCTGATCGCCGGAAAGCACGCGGATCAGCGTTGATTTGCCGGCGCCGTTTTCGCCCATCAGGCCATGGACGGCGCCTTTCTCGACGGTGAAGGAAACATTCGCCAGCGCCTGCACGCCGGGATAGCCCTTGGAGATATTGTTGAATTCGAGGAAAGCCATCACCGCTCCGCCGAGAAGGATCCGGCAGCGCGCTCGGGTGCTGCCGGATTGACATCATCTGGAGATGGTCACTCGATGCCAAGATCCTTGCGGACCTTCTCGTAGTCGCCGCGCAACGCCAGCGAGCCGGAGGTCAGCGTCAGCTTTGCCGGCTCCTTGCCGTTGGCGATCCAGTCGTACATGTTGATCGCCGTCTCGTAGCCATGAGGCTTCGGCGAGATGATCACCGTGCCGAAGAAACCCGTCGCCGCCGGCTTCTTGAATTCGTTAATCGCCGATTCCGCCCCGCCGATGCCGACACCGATGATGTTCGCCGCCGGAATGCCGACGGATTCGGAAGCACGGACGGCGCCGAGGACGGCTTCGTCGTTGAGGCCGAAGGCAACCCAGTATTTCACATCGGCATGTTTGTTGAGAACCGTGGTCGCGGCATTGAGCGCCGCTTCCGTATCGGTCTTCGCCTGCGGCGCGTCATAAATATTCTCGGCCGGGAAGCCGGCGGACTTCAGCACCGAAATCGCGCCCTCGACGCGGTCGACCGCGGTCGGCAGCTGATCGTAAGAAACCCGGATCGCGCCGACATTCTTCATGTCCCAGCCGCGCTTCTTGATTTCGTCGACGATGGCCTGACCCACGGTCTCGCCGATCTTGGTGGCCGAGATGCCCATATGCGGAACCTCTTCCAACGGCTTGCCGTCGGCGCTGACCAGGCGGTCGTCGACCGTCATCAGCTTCAATTGGTTGGCTTCCGCCTTGGCGACGATGCCCGGGCCGAGCTTGACGTCGGGCGTGCAGATGATGAAGCCCTGCGCGCCCTGGGCGCCGAGATTGTCGATCGCCGACTGAACCTTCTCGCCGTCTTCAGCGCCGATCTTGACGACAGTGAAGCCTTTTTCCTTTGCTGCCTGGTCGGCGAATTTCCACTCGTCCTGGAACCACGGCTCCTCGGGCTGCTTGACGATGAAGCCAATCTTCACGTCCGCGGAAAATGCCGAGCCGGCCGCCAAAACGGCGAAAGCGCCAGCCACGATGGCTGCTTTGAACAAGCGCATGTCTCTCTCCCTAAACTCTGAAATCGAGCAACTGCCCCCCGGCAGTGTCCAATGAATTATGTTAAATCATCATACCAGTCAATTGCCAATGTATGATGATTGAAATAATAGGATAACAGCGAGAGTCGGGAGGGCCCGTCGCAAAGCCGATCGAATTCGGATAATGAGGTTCGGTTTCTTTCGCGGAAGAGAGTTGCGGAGAGGTGAAGTTGGAATCTGAGGGACAAAGCCGAGCGGAAACCTCCAGAAGCAGCGAACGCCGGCCGCGCGTACGCCGTAACGTTACGGCGGCGATCGCTCAGGATATCTGTGCGGATCGCTATCCCTCGGGCTCACCGCTGCCCCGTGAGAATGATCTCTGCGAACTCTACGGCGTCAGCCGCACCGTCATTCGCGAATCATTGAAAGTGCTGGAGTCCAAGGGGCTCGTTCGCGGCAAGCCGCGGGTCGGAACGACCGTTTGCGACAGGGACGAGTGGAATATCCTGGACGCCGAGGTGCTCGACTGGATGGGGCCTTACATCAAGGACTTCGACCTGTTGGGCTGCATTCTCGAAGCCCGGCGCACGATAGAGCCGGCAGCCGCCGAATATGCCGCCGAACGCGCCAGCGCCCAGGAGATCGCCGATCTCGACAGGGCCTGGCGGCAGATGCGCGACAGCGCCGGCGAACCGGAAAGCTTCACCGATGCCGATGTGATGTTTCACACCGTGCTGCTCACCGCCAGCCATAACCAGGTGTTCCGCCGCCTGTCGAGCGCCATCCATGCGGCGCTGAAATATGCATTGCATGCCTCCAACATCGCCGTCGAAAACCGGGAGGATGCTGTGCTCGTTCACGGCGAACTCGTCGAGGCTTTGCGCATGCGGGACAAGACAGGCGCCCGCGAATGCGCCAACCGCATGCTCGACCTTGCGGTACGCGACCTTGCCGCCGCCGAGAAGGTGATCGGCAGAACGAAGTAATCGATCCCACCCACCTCTGCGGAAATGCCGCCGATCTCAACCACAGGAAAAGCTGAAGAACCGCGATGAAGATCACCAAACTCACTACCTATATTGTTCCGCCGCGCTGGCTGTTTCTGAAGGTCGAGACGGACGAAGGTATCGTCGGCTGGGGTGAGCCGGTCGTCGAGGGCCGCGCGCTGACCGTCGAGGCCGCCGTCCACGAACTCGAAGACTACCTGATTGGCAAGGATCCCTTCCTGATCGAGGACCACTGGACGGTGATGTATCGCGGCGGCTTCTATCGCGGCGGTGCCGCCCATATGAGCGCGATCTCCGGCATCGATCAGGCGCTCTGGGATATCAAAGGCAAGGCCCTTGGACAGCCGATCCATTCGCTGCTCGGCGGCCAGCTGCGCGACCGCATCAAGGTCTACTCCTGGATCGGCGGCGACCGTCCCGCCGATGTCGCCAACAATGCCAGGGAGGTGGTCGTCCGCGGCTTCAAGGCGATCAAGCTCAACGGCTGCGAGGAGATGCAGATCGTCGACACCAATGAGAAGGTGGAGAACGCGGTCGAGACGATCGCCGCCATCCGCGAGGCGATCGGCCCGCATATCGGCATCGGCGTCGATTTCCACGGCCGCGTCCACAAGCCGATGGCCAAGGTTCTCGCCAAGCAGCTCGAACCTTACAAGCTGATGTTCATCGAAGAGCCGGTGCTCTCCGAAAACAAGGAAGCGCTGCGCGATATCGTCAACCACACCTCGACACCGATCGCGCTCGGCGAACGGCTTTATTCCCGCTGGGACTTCAAGCAGGTGCTTTCCGACGGTTACGTCGACATCATTCAGCCGGATCTTTCGCATGCCGGCGGCATCACCGAATGCCGCAAGATCGCAGCCATGGCTGAAGCCTATGACGTGGCGCTGGCGCCGCATTGCCCGCTCGGCCCGATCGCGCTCGCCGCCTGCCTGCAGGTCGACGCCGTCAGCTACAACGCCTTCATCCAGGAGCAGAGCCTCGGCATCCATTACAACACCGGCAACGACATCCTCGATTACATCTCCAACAAGGAGGTGTTCCACTATGCCGATGGTTTCGTCTCGATCCCGCAGGGCCCAGGTCTCGGCATCGACGTCGACGAAGCCTATGTCATCGAACGCGCCAAAGAGGGCCATCGCTGGCGCAACCCGGTCTGGCGCCACGCCGACGGCAGCTTTGCCGAATGGTAAAAGGGAAAGGGTCGCGCGAGCGGCCCTTTTTTATTCGCCGTGTCGGAGATCAGGCCGCTCATCCGTCATAGTGGAAGCCCAAGAGGAGGTTTTCATGGCCAGAGCAATCGCAATTTTCGCCGCCCGCATCATCTTCAGTTTTATCTTCTTCATGGCCGCCGGCTTCAAATTCGCCGATGTCGGCGCGACTTCCGGCTATATCGCCGCTGCCGGTTTCCCGATGCCGACCTTCCTGACCTGGATCGCAGCCTTCTTCGAGATCGCGCTGGCCCTCGCCTTCATATCGGGCGCATTTTTCCGCGAGGCCAGCCTGCTCGCAGGCATCTACGTGATCTTTCTCGCCTTCGCCTTCCACGGGCCGTCCCATTGGCAGCAGAACCAGGCCGAGTTCGGCTTCTTCGTCGATCATTTCACCTTCCTCGCCGGCCTGCTCTTTGCCGCCGTCCATGGACCGGAGAAATGGGCCTTCAAGCAGACGCTTCTCAGATAAGCGCGAACAACCCGCTCTCATCCGGAACCAACTGCTGCGCCGGACATTGGCATACGGCGGAACGTCAAGGAGAGCGTCCATGGAGCTGAAGGGAAAGATCGCGTTGGTAACCGGCGCCGGTTCCGGCATCGGCAAGGCAGCCGCGTTGAAGCTCGCTGCCGAGGGAGCGAAGGTCGCTGCACTGAGCCGGACGGCAGACGAAGTCGAAAAGACCTGCGCCGAGATCAAGTCGGCCGGCGGAGAGGCGATCGCGCTGACGGCCGATACCAGCGACGAGGCTCAAATGCGAGCCGCGGTGCAGAAACTCACCAATACCTTCGAGGGCCTGGACATCGTCGTCGCCAATGCCGGGATCAACGGCGTCTGGGCACCGATCGATGATCTGAAACCGGACGAGTGGGACAAAACGATCGCCGTCAATCTGCGCGGCACCTATCTGACCCTGCATCTGACGGTTCCGCATTTGAAGCAACGCGGCGGTTCGATTATCGTCGTCTCCTCGATCAACGGGACCCGCACCTTTACCACGCCGGGCGCCACCGCCTACACCGCCACCAAGGCCGGCCAGGTCGCGATGGTCCAGCAACTCGCTCTGGAACTCGGGCGACACGACATCCGCGTCAATGCCGTCTGCCCCGGCGAGATCGAAACCAATATCAACGCCAATACCGCCAGTCGTGGTCGTGAAGAAACCGAGGTTCCGGTCATCTGGCCGGAAGGCGATATCCCGATCGCTGGCGGTAAGGCGGGCAAGAGCGAGGATGTCGCCGAAACCATCCTCTTCCTCGCCTCCGAGCGCGCCCGGCACATTACCGGCACTCCGATCTGGATCGACGGCGGCCAGGGCCTGCTGCGATAGCCGCGCGTCGTTAGACGGTCAGTCGGCTGCCAGCCGTGCGCTGTCCAAGGTGTAGAGTTCCTGTGCACGCTGCACTCCGCGCAACGCATAACGCCCGACGCAGGCGAGCGCGGCGCGCTCTTCCTCCGGAATGGCCGCAGCAAAATCGGAGGAGATCAACAGGTTGAGATCGACCGAACGGCACATCGAGGCAATCCGGCTGACTTCGTTGACGGCGGGGCCGATGACGGTGAAGTCCAGCCGGTCCTGGCTGCCGATATTGCCGTAGAAGACATCGCCGATATGCAGACCAATATAGACGTCCGTCGTCGGCCTGCCATCCGCCGCGCGCGCGGCATTCAGGGTGACGAGCTTTTCCCGCAGCAGCGATTCGGCGCTGAGCGCCGCCCGGCAGGTCTCGGCCGGCACCTCGCCCTTGAATATGGCGAGCACGCCGTCGCCGATCAGCTTCAGCACATTGCCGCCGGCCTCGTGGATCGCCGAGATCGCTACCTCGCTGTAATCGTTGAGCAGCGGGATGATTTCCTCCGGCGGCACGCGATCGGAAATCTTGGTGTAGTTCAACAAATCGGAAAACCAGAGGGCCGCCGAAATCCGCTCCGATTTGCCGCGGCTGATCTTGCCTTCCATCACCTGGCGCGCCGCATCCTCGCCGAGATAGACTTCCGCGATGGTGCGGGCGATGCGTCCGAGCGCGATGCACTTGATCGCCAAACCGAGGACCGGCACCAGCTTGCGCAGGATGGCGAGATCGTGATCGGAAAACCCCTCAGGATGTTTGGTTGCGAAATGCGAGAAGAAGCAATCCATCTCGCCGATCGTGCCGGCTTCGCTGAAACGATGCATCATCGCCACGAAATCCGTGTGGCCGGCCTCGGCGATCTTGTCGAGCATGGCGAAATCGATCGGATCGCCGAAGCCCAGACGTCGGCGCACCTCCCGCTCGTTGCCCGACCAAAGATGGTAGAAGGCCGAGCGCTGCCAATTCGCCGCCGCTTCGCCCGAACTCGTTGGACCATACTCGAATTCGGCTTGGATCTCCTCCACACTGTCCCAGCGGAAGGCGCGGCCTTCATGCACGGGGTGCAGTGTATCCATCAGCGCCAGGCCGCGGTCGAGCGGCAGGCCGGCCTTGCGGCAGGCCGCGCAAAAACCAGTCATGAGTTCGGCTTCCGAAACGCCCTTCAGTCCCTGCTCCGTAACCCAGGCCGCAATCGTGCTGACGTCGCTGTAATCCATGCCGCTTACCTCGCTCATATCAAGCTTTATCCCAAATCCGGCATCGATGGAAATCCGATTGGCTCAATCGCCGGCCGGCATGTTGTAGGGCGTGATGATTTCAACCGCCGACAGCAAGGCAATGGGTTTTTGATGGATTCCTGATCTACATCACCTCGCATCGCGGCGTATAGTGCCTCATCGAAAACAGGGAGGAGCCTGGGATGAAAACCGATAACCAGCAGAAATTGCGCGCTGACCGTGTCTGGCTCTCCGAAGACGCCTGCGATCTTGCTGATTTTCGCCGTCTTGCGGAAAAGACGACCGCGCTTGCCGATTACCCCACCGCGTCAGCGGTCGAGAAAAACATCCTGATTTATGAAAGCCGCAAGGTGATGGCGGCGGTAGCTGAAGACCGGCGCGCCGTGCTGGCCGAAATCTGCGAGGCCTTCGGCGAGGGCCCCGGCGTCATCGTATTCAAACATGCTTACGAGGATACCGGCATCATCGACCGCGCCAGCGCGATCTTCAATCAGATCATCGAGGAGCAGCACGTCACCTCGACCGGCGGCGGCGATCACTTCGCCAAGCCCGGCGCCAACGACCGGATCTGGAATTCATTGGAAAAACATTGCATCGCCGATCCGGCAAATTTCGCCGAATATTACGGCAACGCCATCGTCGCGCTGGCAAGCGAAGCCTGGCTCGGCCCGAGCTATCAGATGACGGCGCAGGTCAACCGCGTCAATCCGGGCGGCGCAGCACAGTCGGCCCATCGCGACTATCATCTCGGCTTCCAGTCGTCTCAGGTGATCGAGCAGTTTCCAGCGCATGTGCACCGGCTTTCGCCGGTGCTGACGCTGCAGGGCGCGGTCGCCCATTGCGACATGCCGCTCGAAAGCGGCCCGACGCTCTTCCTACCGCACAGCCAGACCTATGTGCCGGGTTATCTCGCGCTGAAGCGCCAGGAGTTCCGCGATTATTTCGAAGCCAGCCACGTGCAGCTGCCGCTCGAAAAGGGCGACGTCGTCTTCTTCAATCCCGCCCTCTTCCATGCCGCCGGCACCAACCGTTCGACCGACATCAAACGCGTCGCTAACCTCCTGCAGGTCTCCTCCGCCTTCGGCCGGGCCATGGAAACCGTCAATCGCGAGAGGATGAGCGCCAGGCTCTTTCCGGCGTTGAAAACCTTGCAGGGCAGGCTTACGCCCGATGAAATCACCAACGCCGTCGCCGCTTGCGCCGAAGGCTATTCCTTCCCGACCAATCTCGACCGCGACCCGCCGCTCGGCGGCCTGGCGCCGAAGACGCAGGCACAGCTGATGCACGAGGCGTTGCGGGAAGGCTGGAGCGAAGTGGCCTTTACGGCAGCGCTTGCCGAGCAGGCGAGGAAGAAGTTGAGCTGAACTTGGAGACTGGAGCCACCTCATCCGCCCTGCGGGCACTTTCTCCTTCGGGGAGAAGGTGGCGGCAGCCGGTTGAGGGGGCCACACACGTTGACATAATCGCTTCCCGCACCCGCGGGGGCCATTCGCCCATCACCACCGAGGAGGAACCACATGAGCACGAACCACGGCCGCCTTGACGGCAAGATTGCGATCGTCACCGGCGGCACGCAAGGACTGGGCGCCACCATTGCCCGTCTTTTCGCCGAGCGCGGTGCGGAAGGCATCGTCATCTGCGGTCGCAATGAAACCAAGGGCGAGGCGAAAGCCGCGGAGATTGCGGCCGCCACCGGCGTGCGAGTCGTCTATGTCAAGGCCGACCTCGGCAAGGTCGAAGACGCGCGGAATGTCGTGCACGCCTGCGACGAGGCCTTCGGCCGGGTGGACGCGCTGGTCAATGCCGCCGCCATCACCGATCGCGGCACCATCCTCGATACCAGTCCTGAACTCTTCGACGCCATGTTCGCCGTCAATGTGCGCGCGCCGTTTTTCCTGATGCAGGAGACGCTGAAGGTCATGCGCCGCGAAAAGACCGAAGGCACTATCGTCAATATCGGCTCGATGTCGGCCAAAGCCGGCCAGCCCTTCATCGCCGCCTATTGCGCCTCCAAGGGCGCGCTCGAAACGCTGACGAAGAACACCGCCTATGCGCTGCTGCGCAACCGAATCCGCGTCAACGGCCTCAATATCGGCTGGATGGCGTCCGAAGGCGAGGACCGCATCCAGCGCGAATATCACGATGCCCCCGCCGACTGGCTGGAGAAGGCGGCGGCCAGCCAGCCCTTCGGCCGCCTCGTCGATCCGCATGAGGTTGCGCGCGCCTGCGCTTACCTGTCGTCAGCCGAATCCGGGCTGATGACCGGCTCGGTCATCTGCTTCGACCAGTCGATCTGGGGGGCTTATGACGGCTCGCCGCATCCGGTCTCCGCCCTCTGAAAAACCGGAGCCCGGCATTTCCGCTCGCCGGGCTCTGGCACCTCCCGGCATTTGCCGCTAGGAAGAAAATGGCAGCATTGAGGAGGAACTGGCGTGGCCGACAATCCGCTTTACGACATCCGCGATGAACGTTTCGGCGCTCTGGTCATCGGCAGCGCCGCGCTCGAGGAACTCTATTGCGGCTGCCGCTGGACGGAGGGGCCGGTCTGGTTTTCCGATCTCAACTGCCTGCTCTGGAGCGATATCCCGAACGAACGCATGATGCGCTGGACGCCCGACGGCACGGTCTCGATCTTCCGCTCGCCTTCCAATTACGTGAACGGCAACACCCGTGACCGGCAGGGCCGGCTTATCTCCTGCGAACATGGCGGCCGCCGCGTCACCCGCACCGAGATCGACGGCAGCATCACCGTTCTCGCCGACAGCTACAAGGGCAAACGGCTGAACTCGCCGAACGATGTCGTCGTCCATTCCGATGGCGGGATCTGGTTCACCGATCCGACCTACGGCATCCTGTCCGATTACGAGGGCCACAAGGCCGAGCCCGAGCAGCCGACCCGAAACGTTTACCGGATCGACCCTTCAAGCGGCGCAATCGAGGCCGTCGTCGAGGATTTCATCCAGCCGAACGGCCTTGCCTTCTCGCCCGACGAGACGAAATTCTACATCGCCGATTCCGGCTCGGCAAAACATGACGTGCCACGCCATATAAGAGTTTTCGACGTCGTCGACGGCAGGAGGCTCGCAAACAGCCGCTATTTCTGCAGCCTCGATGTCGGCAATCCCGACGGCTTCCGCTTCGACATCGGCGGCAATCTCTGGACGAGTGCCGGCGACGGCGTTCATTGCTTTTCGCCCGACGGCACGCTCCTCGGCAAGATCAGGGTGCCGCAGACGGTCTCCAACCTCACCTTCGGCGGCCCCAAGAAAAACCGGCTCTTCATCACCGCGACGCGCTCGGTCTATTCGATCTATACGAAGACCAACGGCGCCCAATTTCCGTGAGGATCAAGGACCGGCTTGAAGATCGCCGTTCCGGGATGACGACTTGCATAAAAAAAGCTAAAGCGCGTCACACGAATGAGATTCGATGTGCGTGCTTCAGAGCGTGAGGCAAGAAACCTGTGAGCGTTTCGGACAACATCCTGTTCTGGCAGCCCGCAGATCCATTGCATCAAGAAGGGATGTTCCGATGACCCGATTTTCACGCGCCGAAGGGCGGCGCACCACTTCTGATGCCATGACCGGGAGAGCCTGAGATGCGTTCCGTCGTTTCCTTCAACGAAGGCTGGAGTTTCCATGAGGGCTTCGGACAGCGTCTGCTCGAAAGCTTCGACGCCGCCAAGTCGGTTAGCCTGCCCCATACCGCCGTCGAACTGCCGTTCAACTACTTCGACGAGAAAAGCTATCAGCGCGCCTTCACCTATCAGAAAGTGCTGCGCTGGCTGCCCGAATTCGAGGGCCGCGAGGTTTCGCTCGTTTTCGACGCCGCCATGGCCGACAGCGTTGTCTATCTGAACGGCGAAGAGATCATCGCCCACAAGGACGGCTACACCCCCTTCGAGGCCCGCCTCACCGGCAAGCTCCTCAAGGGCGAGAACCTCATTACCGTCAAGATCGACGGCAGCGAAAACCCTGCCATTCCACCCTTCGGCGGCCGCATCGATTATCTCACTTATGCCGGCATCTATCGCGACGTCTGGCTGAAGGTCACCGACCCGGTGTCGATCCGCAATCTGAAGATCGAAACCACGGACGTCCTTGCCCTGGAAAAGTCGGCAACCGTCCGCGTCTATATCGCCAATCCGGAGGGCCGCAGCTTCTCGGCGACCGTCACCGCCACGCTGAAGCAGGCCGACGGCACGGTGATCGCCACCGCAGCAACCGAGACGATCGGCGACCGCACCAGGCTTTCCTTCGGCGGCCTTACCGGCATCGCGCTCTGGGAGATTACCGATCCCACGCTCTACGAAGTCACTGTCGAGCTCCGGACCGAGCACGGCTCCGACCGTGTCTCCAGCCGCTTCGGTTTCCGCACCGCCGAATTCACGCCGGAAGGTTTCCTCTTGAACGGCAGGCCGCTGAAGCTGCGCGGCCTCAACCGTCATCAGTCCTTCCCCTATGTCGGTTATGCCGCCGGCCGGTCCGCCCAAGAACGCGACGCCGATATCATGAAGAGCGTACTGAAGTGCAATATCGTCCGCACCTCGCATTATCCGCAGTCGAAATGGTTCCTCGACCGCTGCGACGCCATTGGCCTGCTGGTCTTCGAAGAGATCCCCGGCTGGCAGCATATTGGCGATGCCGACTGGCAGAAGGAATCGATCGAGAACGTCCGGCGCATGATCGAGCGCGACTGGAACCATCCCTCGATCATCATCTGGGGCGTGCGTATCAACGAGTCCCAGGATAGTCACGATTTCTATGTCGAGACCAATCGCCTCGCCCGCGAACTCGACAGCACCCGCCAGACCGGCGGCGTGCGTTACATCACCGAGAGCGAGCTGCTCGAAGACGTCTATACGATGAACGACTTCATCCTCGGCAACGAGGAGCTGCCGGGCGCCAACCGCCCGCGAACCGTGTTACGCGGCCAGCAGGAGAACACCGGCCTTTCCCGGAAAGTGCCGTATCTCATCACCGAGTTCAACGGCCACATGCACCCGACGAAGATCTATGACCAGGAGCAGCGCCAGGCCGAGCATGTGCGCCGTCACCTGGAGGTGCTGAATGCCGCCTATGGCGACCCCGATATTTCGGGCGCGATCGGCTGGTGCATGTTCGATTACAACACCCACAAGGATTTCGGCTCCGGCGACCGCATCTGCTATCACGGCGTCATGGACATGTTCCGCGAGCCGAAATTCGCCGCCTATGCCTATATCAGCCAGTGCGACCCGTCCGACGAGATCGTCATGAAGCCGGCAACCTTCTGGGCGCGCGGCGAGCGCAATATCGGCGGCGTGCTGCCGCTGATCATCCTGACCAATTGCGACGAGGTGGAACTGCAATATGGCGGGCTCAGCAAGCGCATCGGCCCGGACCGCGAGAATTATCCGCATCTGCCGCATCCGCCCGTCGTGCTCGATCATCGCCACTTCACTGCCGACGAGCTCGGCACCTGGGGTCTGGAATGGATCGACGGCACCTTGACCGGCTATATCGGCGGCGAGCCGGTGGCGAGCCTGACGTTTGCCGCCGATCCTCTACCGACGACGCTGGAAATCGTCGCCGACACCCACACGCTGAAAGCCCGGGAACGCGACAGCACCCGTATCATCATCCGCGCCCTCGACCAATGCGGCCAGCGCCTGCCCTTCATGAACGACAGCATTGCGCTGAAGGTGCATGGACCCGGAAAAATCGTCGGCCCGGTCAATGTGCCGCTGCAGGG
This sequence comes from Rhizobium sophoriradicis, assembly GCF_003939025.1. Taxonomy (GTDB): domain Bacteria; phylum Pseudomonadota; class Alphaproteobacteria; order Rhizobiales; family Rhizobiaceae; genus Rhizobium; species Rhizobium sophoriradicis. The sequence continues at coordinate 244 of NZ_RQIH01000007.1, read as the reverse complement.
GGGCACCGCTGGCTTCTGGCTGGAGGCGACGGGTCTGGTCGGCGAGATCACCGTCGAAGCGGTCTCCTCGCGTTTCGCGCCCGTGACCCTCACTGTGACAGCCGCCGCCTGACGACCATCACGCGATCCGCATCTGGCTGTCGGGATCGAAGAACACGGCCTTGTCGAGATTGAAGGCAAGGCGGGTGTTCTGGCCCGGCGCGATGCCGGCATCGGCGCGCAGCCGGGCGACGACGGATTTGCC